>CAVGNZ010000040.1:0-27492 GCA_963630805.1 Bacteroidaceae bacterium | reverse complement strand
GCTTCGCTATGAGATGCTGCCTATGACCCTCGATGTCGAGCATTTCGCCAAGGTCAAGCTTCTTGGCAAGATAGAAGCGGCAGGGGAGGACGGCTATTCCGTTGTGGCGGATTTCCTGGCCGACTATGACCGGACCGACGACGACGGCAAGGTTCGCAACAGAACCAAAGACGAGATTGCGCGCGGCGAGTCAAGCCCGTATGTGGCATCTCTCATCGCAAAGTACCCCGACTTTGGATATCCGGCATGGGCCTTTTTGGAAGTAATAACTTTTGGCACGTTCATTTACTTCTACAAGTTCTGCGCAATAAGATTTTGTGACCAAGAGATGGTCGACGATTTCTATTTGCTTCAAAGTGTGAAAGGCCTGCGCAATGCGTGCGCGCACAACAACTGCATCATCAATGATATGACGGCTGGTGAGCCCAGACATAAGGCGAGATATGCGGTTATGCGTGCGCTGGGAGGAGTTGTAGGTATCGGAGCCGATCAACGCAGGTCTAAGATGAGCAACGAACGGTTTCAAGAGATTGTGACCACGTTCTACATGCATAGGAACCTCGCTTCGGATGGCGTTCACGAGCATGTCTGCGTGAGCCTCGCTCGGTTCGTGCAAAGAATGAACCGCCATCTCGAATACTACGGGGGCAACTTACAGGTTCTCTCTGGCTTTGATTTTCTCAGCAAGGTTATAGAAGCTTGGTTTCCTGTGGAGGAGGGCCACGCGAGCCTTGAAAGTCAGATTGAATAAGCGTATTTTAATTTAACAACGAAAAACGGCTTGCCGTTTTGCAAGGGGAGGTCTTCGAAAGAGGAAATCCCCTATTTTTATGGTTGTTGCTGCTGGCGGCCATCAGCCGGTAGTCTCGCGAGCGTTGGCGTCAACGCCTAAAATCCTTCAGCCTGTGCTTGACGGTCTCTGGGTTGCGGCATGGGAACTAGGTACGAAAAATCGTTACCATCTCCAATTCGAAGCATTTCAAATAGATGTTGGCGGGGACACGTGGTTTTCCCACGCGGGCAAGCCCTGTAAGCGAAGTTCTCAAGATCAGTGGCCCCGCTTGCGCTCGCCGCGACCAAGGGTAGAGTAATAGCCATAGATGCCCCTTCCTCCCCAAACTCCCTTGACAAGAAATCTGCGGCGTCTAGACTGAAACGCGACCATTAAGCGCGTACGAGATGCTCGCATGGACACCATATTGCCTTGAGCATTGCTATCGATAGATGCCGTACCGCGCACGTGGTCGGCATCTATTTTTTTGTTTGCCCCCTGCGGCGAACATGAAACGGGAAGGAGATCGATGGACGCATCTTCACCCAAGGCGGTCATCATGGACGAGCTTGCCGTCTCGCGCGCGCTCACCCGCATCGCCCACGAGATCGTCGAGAGAAACGAGGGCTGCGACAACCTCGCGCTCGTCGGCATCGTCACCCGCGGAGACCTGCTCGCGCGCGAGCTGGTCAAGCAGATCGAAGAGATCGAGGGGGTAAAGGTTCCCCTGGGCTCGCTCGACATCAGCTTCTATCGCGACGACTACCTTACTCACTTCGCGCCCGAGATCCACGCGACGCATATCCCCTTCGACGTGGACGGTAAGCGCATCGTCCTCGTCGACGACATCCTCTACACCGGCAGGACCATTCGCTCGGCGCTCGACGCCGTCATGGACCTGGGGCGCCCCTCGTGCATAGAGCTTGCCGTGCTGGTCGACCGCGGCCACCGCGAGCTGCCCATCTGCCCGGACTTTGTGGGCAAAAACGTCCCCTCCTCGCACGACGAGAACGTCCGGCTGTATCTGCAAGAGACCGACGGCCGCACCTCCGTCGAGATCTTCAACGTCAAACCGGGCGACCATGTGGGTTCCGCCCCTCTGGGAGGTGAGTAGCGCATGGCCTTCAACCATAAGCACCTGATCGACATCACAGAGTACTCCGATGCCGACATCATGACCATTCTGGAGACCGCCAAGGCGTTCTCGCAGGTAAACGAGCGTGCGATCAAGAAGGTCCCCACGCTGAGGGGCAAGACGATCGTCAACATGTTCAACGAGCCCTCCACGCGCACGCGCAGCTCCTTCGAGCTCGCCGAGAAGCGTCTCTCCGCGGACAGCCTGAACTTCGGCGGCTCCTCAACCTCTACGGTCAAGGGCGAGAGCCTGATCGACACCGTGGAGACCCTCAACTCCTACAAGATCGACTGCGTCGTGGTGCGCGACAAGCATGCCGGCGCGCCCTACATCGTGAGCCAGAACACGCCCGCGAGCGTGATCTGCGCCGGCGACGGCAAGCACAACCACCCCACGCAGGCGCTGCTCGACCTCTACACCATCTGGGAGCGCAAGGGTTCCTTTGAGGGCCTGAAGGTGGGCCTTGTGGGCGACATCAGCCACTCGCGCGTATGCGGCTCGCTGCTGCCCGCGCTCAAGATCATGGGTGCCGAGACCTACGCCATCGCGCCGGGCACGCTGCAGCCCATCACGCCGGAGGCCTTAGGCATCGACCACGTGGTCATGGATTTCGACTCCGTTCTGCCCGAGCTCGACGTGGTCTACATGCTGCGCGTCCAGCAGGAGCGCCTCGAGGGCGCGCCGTTCCCCAGCATCCGCGAGTACCACAAGCTCTACGGCCTTACGCGTTTCCGCGAGCCGCTCATGAAGCCCGATGCCATCATCTGCCACCCCGGCCCCATCAACCGCGGCGTCGAGCTCGATTCCTACATGGCCGACCACCCCGAGCGTTCCGTGATCCTGGACCAGGTCTACTCTGGCATCTGCGTCCGCATGGCCGCTCTCTATCTGCTGCTTGGAGGTACCGATAATGGCCTTACTGCTTAAGAGCGCCCATGTGGTCGACCCCGCTGCCGGCCTCGACGGCGTCGCCGACGTCCTTGTTCGCGACGGCCTGATCGCCGCCGTGGGCACAGACCTTGCCGCCGAGGGCGCCGAGGTCATCGACCTTTCCGGCAAGTATCTCGTTCCCGGCCTGGTGGACATGCACGTGCATTTCCGCGAGGCGGGCCTGGAGCACAAAGAGGATATCGAGAGCGGTACCCGCGCTGCCGCGAAGGGCGGCTTTACCGGCGTGTGCACCATGCCGAACACCGAGCCGGTCACCGATAACGGCACCGCCGTGGAGTTCGTGAAGGCGCAGGCTATGGCTGCCGGCCACTGCCACGTGTACCCTTCGGGCGCCATGACGCGCGGCCTCAAGGGCGAGGCGCTCTCTGAGATGGGCGACATGGTCGCGCACGGCGCCGTGGCCTTCACCGATGACGGCCGCGGCGTGCAGGACGCCGGCATGCTGCGCCGCTGCATGGACTACGGCAAGATGTTCGGCAAGGTCTTTATGAGCCACTGCCAGGACGAGGCGCTCGTGGGCGCGGGCCAGATCAACGAGGGCCCTGTCTCCACGCGCCTGGGCCTGCTTGGCTGGCCGGCGCTGGGCGAGGAGCTCCAGATCTCGCGTGACATCGAGATGGCCAAGCTCACCGGCGCAAAGCTGCATATCCAGCACATCTCCACCGCGCACGGCCTCGAGCTCGTCCGCGCCGCCAAGGAACAGGGCTACCCTGTGACCTGCGAGGCCACCCCGCACCACCTGTTCCTCACCGAGGACGACCTGGACGAGACCTACAACACCTCGCTCAAGGTCAACCCGCCGCTGCGCACCAAGGCCGACGCCGAGGCGCTGCGTCGGGGCGTGGCAGACGGCACCGTAGACGTCATCGTGACCGATCATGCCCCTCACGCCGCCTGGGAGAAGTCCCGCGAGTTCGAGCTGGCGCCTTTCGGCATGACCGGTCTGGAGACCTCGCTCGCCCTCATCCTCACCAACCTGGTGAGGCCCGGCGTGATCGACTATGCGCGCATGGTCGAGATCATGAGCATCAAGCCGCGCGAGATCCTGGGGCTCGACGCCGTGTCGATCCGCGAGGGCTCGGCCGCCGACATCACCGTCTTCGACCCCGAGCTCGAATGGACGGTGGGGGAGGACGGCTTTGAGTCCAAGGCGACCAACTCCGGCTTTGCCGGCATGCGCCTGACCGGCCGCGCGACCGACGTCTTTATGGCCGGTAAGCAGACCCTGCGCGACGGCGCCGTCTGCTAACATATTCGTGTCTGTAACCGAGCGGTGCCTGTCTGTGGTGCCGCTCGTCTTGTACATCGACCATGCGCTCGCATGGGGATTGGAGTGCACATGCCTTCGCCTTCTCCTGCCCGCGTGCATGACTTCGAGGTCGTGTCGAACGAGAAGATCGCCGAGGGCATCTTCGCGCTCACCATCAAGGCCCCTAAGCTTGCCTGCGCGCTCAAGCCCGGACAGTTCGTGAACATCGCGGTGCCCGGCACCTCGCTCAACCTGCTGCGCGTTCCCCTGAGCTTCGCCGCGGCCGACGCGGACGCCGGCACGGTCGAGATCTGGTACGCCGTGGTGGGCGACGGTACCCGCAGGCTCTCGCAGATGGTCCCGGGCGACACCTCCAACCTGCTGGGCCCTGGCGGCCGCGGCTGGGCGGTGCCTGAGGGCTGCGAGCGCGCGCTGCTCGTCGCGGGCGGCATCGGCGTTCCGCCCGTGCTCTGCCTTGCTCGCGAGCTCGCTGCACGCGGTATCGCGTTCGACGTGTGCGTGGGCGCGGCCACCGCTGACAAGCTGGTGGGTATCGAGGAACTGGAGGGGCTCGGCGCCGGCGAGGTCATCGTGGCCACCGACGACGGCTCTGCGGGCCACAACGGCTTCTGCACGGAGCCCGCGGCCGACCTGCTTTCCAAGAACGTGTACGGCTACGTTGCGAGCTGCGGCCCCGCCGTCATGATGAAGACCGTGGCCGGGCTCGCCGCCCAGGCCGGCGTCTTCTGCGAGGTTTCCCTCGAGCGCATGATGAGCTGCGGTTTCGGCGCCTGCAACACCTGCAACGTCGAGACCGTCGACGGTATGAAGGGCGCCTGTATGTGCGGCCCCGTGTTCGATGCTTCCAAGGTGGTGGTCTTCTAAATGGGCAAGGTCAACATGGCCGTCGACTTCGGCGGCGTCAAGATGCAAAACCCCATCAACACGGCTGCCGGCACGTTTGGTTACGGCTGGCAGTTCCAGAACTTCTTCGATGTCTCCAAGCTCGGTGCCATCACCACCAAGGGCTGTGCGGCGGAGCCCTGGCCGGGCAACCCCGCGCCCCGCATGGCCGAGGTCCGCGGCGGCATGATCAACTCCGTCGGCCTGCAGAACCCGGGTGTGCGCGCCTTCGCCGAGCAGTCCGGCCCCTGGCTCGAGCAGCTCTCCAAGGACGGTTGCCAGGTCATCTGCCAGGTCGCCGGCCACTCCACCGAGGAGTACGTGCGCGCGCTCGAGCTCTTTGACGAGCTGTGCCCCTGGGCTGCCGGTTTCGAGATCAACGTGAGCTGTCCCAACATCGCCGCCGGCGGTGCCGCCTGCGGTTCCACGCCTGAGGGCGCCAGCGAGGTCATGCGCGCGTGCCGTAAGGTCTGCGACCGCCCGCTCTTTGTCAAGATGGCCCCCACCAACGTGGTGGACGTTGCCCGTGCCCTCGAGGCCGAGGGTGCCGACGGCCTCTCGATCATCAACTCCATCCAGGGCATGGCCATCGACGTGCATACGCGCCGCTCCAAGGTCGCCAAGCCCAAGGGCGGTCTTTCCGGCCCGCTGTGCCACCCCATCGCCGTGCGCATGGTGTGGGAGGTCGCGCAGGCCGTCGACCTGCCCATCAACGGTGTGGGCGGCGTCATGACGGGCGAGGACGCGGCCGAGTTCATCCTTGCCGGCGCCACCTGCGTCTCGGTGGGCATGGCGAGCTTTGTCGAGCCCGATGCCTCGCTGCGTATTGCCAACGAGCTCGAGCAGTGGGCCGAGTCCCAGGGCGTGTCCGATATCAACGAGCTGGTAGGTGCATTCGAATGCTAGATTCCGCCGCGCGCGAAAGCGTTATCGTCGCGCTCGACTGCGACAAGGACCGCGCCCTCGAGCTGGGGCACGACCTTCAGGGCCATGCCCGCTGGGTCAAGATCGGCATGACGCTCTTCTATGCCGAGGGGCCGCAGATCGTCCGCGAGTTCAAGGAGCTCGGTTTCAAGGTCTTCCTCGACCTCAAGTTCCATGACATCCCGCATCAGGTGCGCGGTGCCGCCCGCTCGGCAGCGCTCGCCGGTGCGGACCTGATGTCTGTCCACGGCATGGGCTCCTCCGCCATGCTCTCGGCCTGCCGCGAGGGCGCCGAGCTCGCGGCCGAGGTGCGCGGCGACCGTCCGAACCTCGTTGCCATCACTGTGCTTACCAGTATGGACCAGCAGGCATTGGGCGAGATCGGTATCGAGGCCCCCGTCGCCGAGGAAGCGGACCGTCTGGCTCGTCTGGCTCAAGGTTCGGGCATCGACGGCATCGTGTGCTCGCCGCGCGAGGCCGCGCACATGCGCGAGCTTTTGGGCGCCGACGCCCTTATCGTCACCCCGGGCGTGCGTCCCGCCGGTGCGGACCTGGGCGATCAGAGCCGCGTGGCCACGCCGGCCGACGCCATCACCGCGGGCGCGAGCCATATCGTGGTC
Source organism: Bacteroidaceae bacterium (assembly GCA_963630805.1). Lineage (GTDB taxonomy): Bacteria > Actinomycetota > Coriobacteriia > Coriobacteriales > Coriobacteriaceae > Collinsella. The sequence continues at coordinate 20,938 of CAVGNZ010000040.1, read as the reverse complement.
GGCCGACCCATCACGGGAGCGCCCGATCCGCTCGCCGCGTTCGAGAGCATCGTTACCGAGCTGGTTGAGCAGGTAAAGTAGCCTTATGTGCGATCGGGGCACCCATAGTGGCGAAGAACGCGCAGGTAGAGTCGCGTACGTTCTATGGAATAAGCCCTCAAGCAGGTTCTTTTTAATTTGCTTGCTTGTGCTTTGTGCCCCGTTCGTCTAAAGTATGTGTCTGCTGAAGGCCACTTTCAGGCATTTTCCCTGCAAAATGGTTATTTTTTGAGTTAAACCAATCGTAATTTGGAGGTTCGAATGGCTCTCCCTCAGCTCACCGATGATCAGCGTAAGGCCGCTCTCGAGAAGGCAGCCGCTGCCCGTCACGCTCGTGCCGAGCTTCGCGAGAAGATCAAGAAGGGCGAGGTTTCCCTCGAGTCCGTCCTCAACTCCGAGGACCCCATCGCCTCTCGCATGAAGGTCTCCACCCTCATCGAGTCGCTCCCCGGCTATGGCAAGGCCAAGGCCTCCAAGATCATGGACGAGCTGGGCATTTCCGCCACCCGTCGTGTTCAGGGCCTCGGCGTTCGTCAGCGCGAGCAGCTGCTTGAGCAGCTCACCAAGTAAGTGAGCCAGCGAGAGCCCAAACTCTTTGTGATTTCCGGGCCGTCAGGCGCAGGGAAGGGAACGCTCGTCTCGCGTATTCGCGAGCAGCACCCGGCTCTGGGCCTGACGGTTTCGGCTACCACAAGGGAGCCGCGTCCGGGCGAGGTTGACGGGGAGAGCTATTACTTTCTCTCCGACGACGAGTTCGCCCGCCGCGTAGATGCCGATGAGTTCGTCGAGTGGGCAGAGGTCCACGGCCACCGCTACGGCACGCTTGTAAGCGAGGTCACGTCCAATCTCGACGCCGGCCGTTCGCTGATTCTGGAGATCGATGTCCAGGGCGCCTTCCAGGTAAAGGAGCGCTTCCCCGATGCCATCCTGATCTTCATCATGCCTCCTTCGCTGGAGGTCCTGGCCGAGCGTCTCTCTGCACGCGGTACCGAGACCGAGGAGTCTCTCTCCCTGCGTCTCGCCAACGCCAAGGCAGAGATCGAGCTTGCGCCGCGCTATGACGACGTAGTGGTTAACGACGATTTGGACGATGCGACAGCCGAGCTGCTGCAGGTCATCCAACAGCACGAAAGGAATTGAGGTCATCATGTCCGTAGTCAAGCCTCGCATCGATGATTTGCTTCACGAGACCGACGAGAACCGCTTTTTGCTCGCCGCGCTCGCCTCTAAGCGCGCCTGCGATATCAACAGCATGCTGCGCGGTCAGCACAACCGCGTTCTGGCTGTTCAGGATGTAGACGACATCACCATCGCTCTTTCCGGCAAGGACACCATCTCCATGGCCATGGAAGAGATCGAGCGCGGTGACATCTCCTATGATCACGAGCGTTTTGAGAACGCGCTGTCTCGAAAGGCTGCTGAATAGTAGATGGCAAGTCGCGTATGTCTGGTGCACTATCACGAGATAGGGCTTAAGGGCAAGAATCGAGCCTACTTCGAACGCATCCTGATGGATAACCTAAAGGCGGCCTTGGCCGCCTTTTCCATCTCGACGGTAACTCGAATCTCGGGCCATATTCTTGTCACGTTCTCAAAAAACGGCGAGGCCGAGCAGGCGTTTGAGCACATTCAGCGTGTACCCGGCGTGGCGCGCGTCTCTCTTGCGTTTCACACCAACCGTGAACCGGCGGAGTACTGCAAGGCCGCCATCTCAGCGATGCGCGAGGCGGGGGATTTCTACTCTTTCAAGGTCGCCGCTAAGCGCTCCAACACCGATTACCCGCTTTCCTCCTTGGATCTGAACCGACAGGTCGGCGAAGCGCTTTGTGAGGCGTTCCCCGACAAGAAGGTTCTGATGCACGACCCCGACGTTGTGGTCAACGTTCTGGTGGTGCAGGGAAGCGTGTACGTGTACGCCAAGTCTGAGCCCGGAGTCGGAGGCCTTCCGCAGGGGAGCGCCGGCAAGGTCGTTACCCTTCTTTCTTCCGGTATCGATTCTCCCGTGGCCACCTGGATGCTCGCGCGCCGTGGCGCCGTGCCGGTCCCCGTTCACTTCTCGGGACGCCCCCAGACCTCCGATACGAGCGAATACCTGGTGCAGGATATCGTTTCTGCCCTCGCTCCCGAGGTGCAGATCGGCCGTGTGTACGTGGTCCCGTTCGGTGACTGCCAGCGTGAGATCTCCATTGCCTGCCCGAGTTCGCTGCGCGTAATTATGTACCGGCGCGTTATGTATGCGGTGGCTGAGCGCATCGCCCAACTCGAGGGTGCTAAGGCGCTGGTGACCGGCGAGTCTTTGGGGCAGGTCGCCTCGCAGACGCTCGAGAACATCATGGCCGTCAACGAGGCCGTGAGCATCCCGGTGTTCCGTCCGCTTATCGGTTCCGACAAGCAGGAGATTATCGCTCGGGCCAAGCAGATCGGCACGTTCGACATCTCCACCCAGACGGCGCCCGACTGCTGCACCCTCTTCATGCCGCGTCGTCCGGAGACGCGGGCGAAGCTCGATGAGGTTCATGCCGCCTGGGATGCCTTTGACCACGATACGATGATCGAGCAGCTTGTCGAGAACGTCGAGTACATCGATTTCGACAGCACGTGCTACCACCGCCCAAAGCGTCTGAACCGCGTGCATCATGAGCTTTTGCCGCGCGATGCTCGCCGCGAAGACGCGTCCGTTACCGAGGCCGAATAGCCGCGCTGCTGATGCTCTTCATAAATCCACCTGGTCATGTGATGGCCGGGTGGATTTTTCATTACGCTGACCTGCGGTGTTAGATACGGTTTAGAGATCTGTAAGGTCGCGTTCTACTTTCTGATTTTGTTCTGCTCGCACGGGCCTGCTCCCCACACCATAAAGAGGGGGAGGAGTTATGGCCCAAACGTTGAACAAAGAGAAGCAGAAGATGTCACGAGTTGCTGCACTCGTGCGCCAGCGGCCACGGCTCTTCGTTGTGGGTTTGCTTGCTCTTTGCCTCGTGATCGCTGCCATCGTTCTTGGTGCGCACGCTGCGGGCACCGGGCAGCAGACCCTCATCGAGCGCACGGGGGCTAACGTGTCCGATGTGGGCTCTTCCGACTCAGGGGACACAGAGGCCGCTGCAGTCGAGGCGGAGACCATCGTCGTCGACGTCTCCGGTGCCGTGGTGAGCCCCGGAGTCTATGAGCTCGGCGAGGGTGCCCGTGTTTCCGATGCGATAGAGGCGGCGGGTGGTCTTTCCGGGGATGCCGATGTATCGACGCTGAATCGCGCCTCGAAGGTAAGCGACGGCGTGAAGATCACTGTCCCGTCGCAGGGTCAGCAGGCATCTTCGGGGAGCAGCGATAATGTGGGAACGGCTTCTTCACAGGCCACAGCGCAGACCTCGGGTCTTGTGAATATCAATACGGCAACGGTAGATGAACTCCAGGCGTTATCGGGAGTAGGACCTTCCACGGCGCAGGCGATTGTTGAGAATCGAGAGAAAAACGGCCTGTTCGCCTCTGTGGAGGATCTGATGCGCGTGAGCGGTATAGGGGAGAAGAAGTTCGCCAAGATTAAAGATTCTATTTGCGTATGAGCGAGACTTCCGATTTGCCCCCGAGGCCGTATATCCCTCCTTTGCTCATCGCTGTCGGGATTATGGCTCTTATCGATTACGTGCTGCTCGATTGCGCCTGGAGATCGTTTTGCACATCCGCTGCCCCCGGACTTGATCCGGTGGTTTTGTCTTCGTGTGTAGGGGTCGCAGGCCTGCTGGCCGGTGCGGGCTATTGCATGCGCGAAAGAAGCGCCTACTGGTTCAAGGCGCTCGTGATTACGGGGGCGCTTACTTTAGCGGCCCTATGCTCAACGGTGCTGTGGTGCAAGAAGATGGACGATTCGCTCGATGCGTTCTCAGGGGCTGTGGGCCGGTACGAGTTTGTTGCTGTGGGCGATTCGAGCCGGAACGATAGGGGCTACACCTGCACGGCCGAGGCGTATGAGGAGGGTATTCCCGTTGCACGTGTAAGGCTCACGGGGGATAGGCTGATGCAGCGAGGAGACGCATTTTGTGCCGTAGGGCGACTCTCCGAGCTGGGCGATTCGGACTGGGCGCGCTCGCGCTTCATGAAAGGGGAGAGCGCGGCGGTTTCCGTTGTGCATTACCGTGAGTATCGGGAGGGCGCCGGCGATACCTTCATTTTAGCCATGCGGAGGGCCGTGCTTGAGCGGCTTGAACCTCAGGAGGGCTCCGATCGCGCGCTGCTGGCTGGAGTTCTTTGCGGCTACGTTACCGACCTTTCGACCGATGGCTTGAGGGACGCCTTTTCTCGGGCTGGGGTATCGCATTTGGTTGCGGTGTCCGGAAGCCATCTCGCTGTGGTGTCGGCCTGTCTGGAGACGGTGCTTCGGCGTGCGCGTGCGCCACGGCGTTTGACCCTTGTCCTTACGGCGCTGCTTCTCGTTGCCTTTGTGCTCTTCACGGGCGCCTCCGCGTCTGCCGTGCGTTCTGCATGCATGGTCGCGAGCGGCAGCGTGGCGTTGTGGTTTGGCAGGAGGCGACATGCGCTCTCCTCGCTGGCGTTGGCTGCGGGTGCGATGCTCTTCCTCAATCCGGGCCTGATTTTTGATTTGGGGTTCCAGCTGTCGGCTGCAAGTGTCCTGGGCATCCACCTGTTTTTGGGATATACGGTCTTCGCTTTAAAGACATTGGGGCTGTCCCGTGGGGCGAGCGAATCGCTTGCCCTCACGCTCGTCGCACAGGCTGCGACGCTGCCCATTACGATTCCCGTGTTCAAGCAGCTTTCGCTCATCGCTCCGCTTGCCAACATCCTGCTCGTCCCTTGTGTTTCGATAATCCTTGCGTTGGGAATTGCGTATATGGTTCTTTCTCCGGTGGCGCCGGTCGCTGCTGTGCTCCACGTTCTTCTCTCTGCGTTGGCGAGGGGGACGGTCTTTCTTGTTCGCGCATGCGCGGCTATTCCATTTGCCTGCCTGAGCGTGGGGGCGTCCGCCCCTTTGTGCGGCATTCTCCTTTTGTTTGCAGTCTTCCTGTATGTACGTTGGCCGCGTCCACGAAAAACGCCCGTCCTGCTCGGTGCCGGCGTATTTGCGCTTGCCTGCGGAGGATGGCTTGCGTACTGGATATGGTTTGTACCGCCGAGCATTACCGTGCTGGACGTGGGGCAGGCCGATTCGATCCTCATCCGCGATGGTGCGCATACCGTTCTGGTCGATGCGGGTGTGGACGATCAAGTGGTGGACGCTCTGGTCAGAAATAATGTCTTCAAGCTCGACGCCGTTGTTGTCACCCATTGGGACAAAGACCATTGGGGCGGCCTGCCCGATATCCTGTCGCGTTATCCGGTTGGGGCCATCGTTGTCGCTCGAGGCGCCGCTGCGTCTGCGCCAGATGAGCTGTCAACGTATACGGACCGTCTGCTGGAACTTGATGCGGGGGACCGTCTCGCCGTTGGAAGATTCTCCTGCCGCGCGGTGTGGCCGGGCGAGGAGGTAGAAGGGGGCGAGAACGGCGACTCGATCGTGCTGCTGGCGCGCTATGGATCGGATGATGGGCGGGGGCTTTCGGTGCTGCTTACCGGAGACACCGAGGTCGAGCAGGAGAGCGAATACGTGGATGCGGTGGGGGACATCGATGTGCTGAAACTCGGCCATCACGGCTCCGCGAAGTCTGTCGACGAGTCGATATTGAACGCGCTGACGCCCGAACTCGCCATAGCGAGCGCCGGGGCAGACAACTCCTATGGGCACCCTACAGAAGAATGCGTTTCGTGCGTGGCGGAGAGCGGGTGCAAGTTTTTGTGCACGATCGAATCCGGGGACATCGCCTTGTCCCCTGCAGGCTTCGGATTCACCGTGCGCTGTTCTAAAGCGAGCGAGGCGGCGCTAGAATAAGGCGAGTTTTGACTGAAAGGGAGCCTCCGTGTCCGCATCTGCCCTGTTGCCTGCATATTTGATCGTCGGCGCCGACGAGTTCAAGCGCTCGCGTGCCATTGCGCGCATGAAAGCGCGTCTTGATGAGAGCGGCATGGCCGATTTCAATCTCGATGAGCGCGACATGACCAAGGACCCCCAAATCGACGATATCATCGCCTCGCTGAACACGTTTCCCCTTGGGGCGGACTTCCGTCTTGTCATTCTTAACGGATGCGACAAGCTGCCCAAGGCGGTGAGTGAGCCGCTCGTCTCCTACTTCGCCAATCCGAGTCCCACGACCGTTTGCCTTGTTGTGGCCAATACCCTGGCCAAAAGCACGCGTCTCTATAAGGCCGTCATGGGCGTGGGCGCAAAGGCGTTGGTTGACTGCGCGCCTAAGAAGGGCCGAGAGGTCCCCAAGCAGGTCGTGGCCATGGCGCGCTCTCGCGGCAAGACGATAGATCTGGCTGCCGCGGAGGAGCTGGTGAGCCGCGTGGGTGAGAACTCGCGCATGCTCGATAACGAGCTCAAGCGTCTTGCGGCGATGCTCGAGGCCCCGCAGATCACCGTGGCCGATATCGAGAAACACGTGGTGCGTACCGCCGAGGTCAAGCCGTGGGACTTTCTGAATGCGGTCGCCTCCCGCGATGTTCACCGTACGCTCGAGCTCTTGGAGCTGCAGCCCGCCCATAGCGAGGTGCGTCTGCACTCGCTGCTGGTGACCCGCCTGCGTGAGCTCATCTGCGCTAAGGCCCTCGACAAGCGCGGGGCAGGGCGCGAGCTTGCGCGTACCCTCGGTCTTCAGGATTGGCAGGTGCGCAACCATGTTTCCTGGACCCGTAAGTACACTATGGACGAGCTGCTGGATGCCCTGCGTCGCGCGGCGGACGTCGAAGCGGCGCTCAAGGGCTCGGCTGACTCCGAACTTGCTTTTCGTATGTGGGTCATCTCTATCGTGACCAAGTAGGAACCGGATGGCAGGAACCGGATGGCCGTGCTAAAAGAGCTTTCCGGAAGGGGCAATTTAAGTGTCCTCTGGATTTAAAGAGCGCAGAAAGGGGCACCGACCTGCATCGATGCCCCTGAACCGGACACACATTTTGTCCTATAAGCCATAATTTGTCCGAGGCCGGAGCCCCGCCCGGCCTATAAACAAAAAAGGAGCCCCGTAGGACTCCTTAGTGCTCAATGCATGTACGCCTGAAGCTAGTTCAGGGTGTTCACCAGGTTCTGGATGCCGGACTTGCGGTTGGCAGCCTGGTTCTTGTGGATGACGCCCTTGGCGACAGCCTTGTCCAGAGCGCGGGAGACGCGAGTGCAGGCGGCAGCGGCAGCAGCCTTGTCGCCGGCGGCGACGGCAGCCTGAACGTGCTTGGTGAGGGTCTTGAGCTCGGAACGAATCGCCTTGTTGCGAACGCGAGCGATCTCATTGGTGCGGATGCGCTTCTTCTGAGACTTGATGTTTGCCACTTCTAGTTTTCCTTTCGAGTTTCTTCTAAAGCCTTTATCCGGCCTCTGAGACACGGTTGAGGTCACAAGCGGGAAGTATAGCACGCGCCTACTGGCAAGAAAAGCGCAAATGCTATGGAAAGCCCGTGTTTCTCACGATATGCGCACGAGTGCGGCTCTGTTTTGGCTTATGCCCATCGGGTATGATAGGCCGCATGAATACTCAAGATACTTCTCACATCAGGAATTTCTCCATCGTCGCCCATATCGACCATGGTAAGTCGACCATCTCGGACCGCATTCTCGAGCTTACCCATACGGTGGATGAGCGCGATATGGCCGAGCAGCTCCTCGACTCCATGGATATCGAGCGCGAGCGCGGCATCACGATCAAGAGCAACGCCGTGCGCGTCGAGTACCTTGCCGACGACGGGGAGAAATACCAGTTCAACCTCATCGATACTCCCGGTCACGTTGACTTTACCTATGAGGTGTCCCGCTCTCTCGCGGCTTGCGAGGGCGCCGTGCTCGTGGTCGACGCGACGCAGGGCGTGGAGGCGCAGACCGTCTCGAACGCCACGCTCGCTATGAATGCCGATCTGGACATCGTGCCGGCCATCAACAAGATCGACCTGCCGAGCGCGCATCCCGAAGAGGTAAAGGCAGAGATCGAGGACGACCTCGCCATCCCCGCCGACGACGCCGTGTGCGTCTCGGGCAAGACGGGCGAGGGCATCCACGACCTGCTCGAGGCCATCGTGTTTCTGGTCTCGCCGCCAAAGGGCTCCGCAACGGCGCCGCTCAAGGCTTTGATCCTCGACTCCTACTTTGATGAGTACCGCGGCGTCGTGGCGACCGTCCGCGTGTTCGACGGCGCCATCCGCCGCGGCGATCAGCTCTCGATGATGCAGGCCGGTGAGAACTTCATGGTCGACGGCGTGGGCGTCAAGCGTCCGGCCGAGGTGCTTGTCGATCAGCTCTCCGTGGGCGAGGTGGGCTTTGTGGTCACTGGCCTCAAGGATCCCGAGGCGGTGCACGTGGGCGATACGCTTACCGCGCGTGACAATCCGTGCGACGAGCCCCTGCCCGGCTACCGCGAGGCAAAGCCGATGGTGTACACCGGCCTGTTCCCCATCGACAACAAGGACTACGAGAACCTGCGCGATGCGCTCGAGAAGCTGCACGTCAACGACCCGTCTCTTATCTGGGAGCCGGAGACGTCCGTGGCGCTTGGCTTCGGCTTCCGCGTCGGCTTCTTGGGCCTGCTGCATATGGAGGTCGTCAAGGAGCGCCTGGAGCGCGAGTTCAACCTGGCGCTCATCGCTACGAGCCCCAGCGTGGACTACCACGTCTACAAGACCGACGGCGAGATGCTCGATGTGCGCAGCCCGCAGGACCTGCCCGACGTCACGCGCATCGACCATATCGAGGAACCCTATCTCAAGGCGAAGATCATCTGCCCGCCGGAGTACACCGGTGCCGTCATGCAGCTCGCGATCGAGCACCGCGGCGTGACGACGGACATGATTCATCTCACCAGCAAGTCGGTCGAGATGCACTTCGATATGCCGCTCGCCGAGCTCATTCTCGACTTCTTCGATCAACTCAAGAGCCGCACCAAGGGCTACGCGTCGCTTGATTACGAGTTCTCGGAGTACCGCGCGAGCGACCTGGTGAAGCTCGACATCCTGCTTTCCGGAGACGACGTGGACGCGCTCTCGTTTATCGTCCACAAGGACAAGGCCTATACCCTGGCCCGCGGCCTGTGCGACAAGCTCAAGGAGATCATCCCGCGCCAGCAGTTCGAGGTGCCCATCCAGGGCGCGATCGGCAACAAGGTCATCGCGCGCTCCACGGTCAAGGCCGTGCGCAAGGACGTGCTCGCCAAGTGCTACGGCGGCGACATCTCGCGTAAGCGCAAGCTGCTCGAGAAGCAAAAAGAGGGCAAGAAGCGCATGAAGGCCATCGGCTCGGTCGAGGTGCCGCAGGAGGCCTTCTTGGCGATCCTCAAGGTCGATGATTGATGCGTCTATGAACAAGGGATCCGAACTCCTTGCTGCCCGCTATGCGGAGCAGCCGTTTCTCATGGCCCCGATGGCGAGCGTTACCGATGCGGCCTATCGCATCATGTGCCGCCGTCGCGGGGCCCTGACCGCCTATTCCGAGATGGTGAGCGTGGCCGGTCTTGCCTATGCGAGCGAGAAGACCTGGGAGCTTGTTCTTCCCGCGAAGGAGGAGCCGCAGATCTGCGTGCAGCTGTTCGGCACGCATCCCGAGCAGTTCGCCTCGGCCGTGGAATCGGTGGCCGAGCGCGTGGGCGACAAGCTCACCTCAATCGACATCAACATGGCCTGCCCCGCGCGCAAGGTGGTCTCGAAAGGGGAGGGCTGCGCGCTCATGCGCACGCCCGAGCTTGCTGTCGAGATTGCCCGCGAGGCCGTAAACCATTCTCCCGTGCCCGTGACCTGCAAGATGCGGACCGGCTATCTGCCGGGGGAGCGCCTGGCGCCCGATTTTGCCGCCGCACTTGAGCAGGTGGGCGTGGCCGGCGTGGCCGTGCACGGCAGGACGGCAAAGCAGCTGTATACGGGTAGTGCCGACTGGTCGATCATCGATGAGGTCGCGGATCGCGTGAGCATTCCCGTGGTCGGCAGCGGCGACGTGTTCTCGGCGGCCGACGCCGTCCGCATGCTGCAGACGACGGCCGCGAGCGCTGTCTTTATCGCGCGCGGCACCTATGGCAACCCCTGGATCTTCTCGGACGCTCAGCGTCTGATGGCGGACGGCGAGCTTCCGGTGCACGACACGCGCGAGCGCCTTGATGCCCTGCGTGAGCATCTGACGCTCGTGAGCCAGCTTGCTCCTCACATGGCGCGTTCGAGGACCTTCACCACGTGGTATCTCAAGGGCATGCCGCACGCGGCGTTTTGGCGCGGCCGCGCCGTCCGCTGCACGACGTTTGAGGACTTTATGCAGCTGGTGGATGCCATCGAGGCGGATGTCACCGCTTGCGAGCGCCTGGCTGCCGAGGGCGCGCCGGTTCCCGCCCAGCCCGCTATATAGGGCACGCCATGGCTATCGAGGCCCTGTACCTGCATATCCCGTTTTGCCGGTCGAAGTGCCTGTACTGCGATTTCGACTCGCGCGCCCTGTGCGGCGGGGCGGATGGCGCAGACCCCATGGATGCCTATCTCTCCTGTTTGATCGAGCGCCTGCGGCTCTTTGGAGAGCGGGGCGCGCTCGATAGCGTGCGCACGGTCTACATCGGCGGGGGCACTCCCAGCCTTTTGGGACCACGGCTCGTGGGCCTCGTGCGTAAGGTCCGGCGCTGGTGCGATCCTGTGGAGTTTACCTGCGAGGCGAACCCCGAGTCCTTCTCGCGTGAGCTTGCGGGCGCATTGGCGCTCGCGGGGGCCACGCGGGTCTCGTTGGGGGTCCAGAGCCTAAACGATGCCGAGCTTCGCCGTATCGGGCGCATCCACGATGCCGGCCGGGCGCTCGAGGCGATCGCGTGCGCGAAGGAGGCCGGGCTCGATGTGTCCGCCGATCTGATGTGCGGCCTTCCGGGGCAGACGCTTGCCTCTTGGCGCGAGAGCGTAGCCGGCGTGATCGCATCGGACCCCGATCACGTTTCCGTCTACCCGCTGTCCGTGGAGGAGGGCACGCCGCTGGACGGAATGGTCGAGAGCGGGGAGATCTTGGTTCCGGATGGCGACTGCCAGGCCGACGAGATGGAACTCGCGCGAACGCTCCTGGCGGAGGCGGGTTTCGAGCCGTATGAGGTGGCGAGCTATGCGCGCCCGGGGCATGCGTGCGCGCACAACATCGCGTACTGGACGGGCATCGAGTACCTGGGGATCGGCCGCTCGGCGGCAAGCATGATGAGCGCGGAAACCTTTGATGCGCTGCGTCGGCTGTTTGCTGGCCCGGCGCCAGGCGGCCCCGAAGCCTCGCCTGCACGCATCCGCGTGGTTCAGCAAGACGATGCGGGGAGCCGTTTTGATTTTGAGACTCTGAGCGCCCGCGAGGCCGCGGCCGAGGACCTTATGCTTGCGTGCCGCATGACGCGCGGGATTCCTGCGGCCCTGCTCAACCGGGCGCGCAGCGTGATTCCGGCAGAGGAACTCGCTCGCGCTTGTGGGTTCGCCGTGGACAGGGGCCTTGCGCGCTGGTCTGGGGCACGGGGTGGGAATACTCCAGCCCATGAGGTGCCTTCTGGCACCGCGTTCGGGTCTGATCTGGTGCCCACGCACACCGGCTGGCTCGAGGGAAATGAGCTCTATGGGCTCTTTTGGGATTTGGCCTGCTAGTTCGATACAATGCATCGAGATGTATTTGCCGCAGGCCCGCGAGGAAGGTAGCCCCCTATGGCTACGATGAACGAAAAAGACTACTACGCCATCCTGGGCGTCTCCAAGGACGCAACCGCCAAGGAGATCCAGAAGGCGTTTCAGCAGAAGGCGCGCAAGCTTCACCCCGACGTGAACAAAGAGCCCGATGCGGAGGAGCGCTTCAAGGAGGTCTCCGAGGCCTACGCGGTGCTTTCCGATGAGCAGAAGCGCGCCCGCTACGACGCCATGCGTTCGGGCAGTCCCTTCGCCGGCGCGTCCTCGACACCGTCCTCATCGTATGGCGGGGGCTACACCGGCGGATACGGCGGGTTCCCCTTCAGCGGCTTCCCGTTTGACGGCTCGGGCAGCAGGGCGCGCCGCGGCGCGGGCTTCAACCCCGAGGTCGGGGCGGACATCGTGGTCGATATCGACCTTACCGCCGAGCAGGCCAAAAACGGCGCCCGCCGCGCGGTGAAGTACCGTCGCTACGAGCCCTGCGATCGCTGCCACGGCGTGGGCTCCGTCTCTGCCGAGCATGCCCACACCTGTCCGAGCTGCGGCGGTAGCGGTGCCGTTGAGGTCGACCTTTCCTTCATGTTCGGCGCCGGCGCCTTCCAGACGGTGTGCCCCGAGTGCGGCGGTTCGGGCAAGGTCATCTCCGATCCCTGCCCCGACTGCGGCGGTACGGGCCGCACCCCCGTGGTGACCGAGGCCGTCATTGAGTTTCCCGCCGGCGTACACGACGGCGACCGCGTCCGCGTTCCCCAGATGGGTCATGCCGGAACCAACGGCGCCTCCGGCGGCGACCTTGTGGGCCGTGCGCGCGTGACGGCCGAGCGTCTTGAGGGCCGGGCGAGCATGGGCTTCTACATCATGGGGCTCGTTTTGCCGTTCCTGCTGCTATCCGCCTTCTTTGACGTGCTCGCGTACTTCAGCGTCTTGATACTGCCGCTTGTCTTCGGTGCGTTCCTGGTACTCTCCGACGGCGTGACGAACCGTAGCGGCGTCTGGTGGAAGCGCGGCGCCCAGCAGGTGGCCAACGGCTTTACCAACGGCCTTCTGTTCGCCATCCTCTCGGTGGGGATGACGCGCTGCGGTGCCGGAATGGCGCACGGCCCGCGGATGTAGGCTGCATCCGGCGCTGTCTGGTGATATGCGCCGTGAGAAGTTGGGTATAGAGGGATTCGCCGACGCTGCCCCGTCGGTTGTATTGATTTATCGGGAAGGACGTACGTCGTGTCGGATAAGAGGGATTACTACGAGGTGTTGGGTGTCGACAAGGATGCCGACCAGCGCACAATCAAGCGGGCGTTTCTTAAGAAGGCGCGCACAGTGCACCCCGACGTCTCGGACGACCCTCAGGCCGAGGAGAAGTTCAAGGAGCTGAACGAGGCCTATTCCGTGCTCTCCGATGAGCAGAAACGCGCGAACTACGACCGCTTCGGCACCGCCGACGGCCCCGGCGCGGGTTCGGGCTACGTTGACTTCAACGATATCTTCGGCGGCATGGGCGTCGACGACATTTTCTCTTCGTTCTTCGGTGGCGGGGGCGGCGCATCGGCGCGCACCTCGCAGCAGCGTCGGGCCGGCCGCGATATGGCCATCGCCCTCACGATCTCGCTTGAGGAAGCTGCTCGCGGCTGCACCAAGACCATCAGTTACGAGAGGCTCGCTGAGTGCGAGGACTGCAAAGGCACAGGCACGGCCGACGGCGGCAAGGTCGTCACCTGCACGCGCTGCGGCGGCTCCGGCTACGTGACCTCGGTCCGCAGCTCCCTGTTCGGTCAGGTCCAGTCCACCTCGCCCTGCCCCGAGTGCCAGGGTCAGGGAAACGTTATCGACCACCCTTGCGACATGTGCGACGGCCAGGGCCGTACCCCCACGCACGAGAAGCTCGACATCGAGGTTCCCGCCGGTATCGCGAGCGGACGCCAGCTGCGCGTCTCGGGCTACGGCGAGGCCGGGTTCAGGGGTGCTGCCTCCGGTGACCTCATCGTCTCCATCCAGGTTGCCGAGCATGAGCGCTTCACGCGCCGTCAGGACGACCTGTACTGCGATGTCCCCGTCTCCATCGCGCAGGCTGCACTCGGCTGTACGGTCGAGGTCGACGGCATCCTCGAGGACGAGAAGGTCAGGGTCACTGTTCCGGCAGGCACGCAGTATGGCGGCCTGCTCACCGTCGACGGCTACGGCATGCCCCGCTCGGGCGGTGGCGGCTCGCGCGGCCGCTTCATCGCGCGCGTCATCGTGGAGGTTCCCGAGAAGCTTTCCGCCGAGGCGCGCGAGCTGCTCGAGAAGTACGCCGAGGCCGTGGGCGACGACGTCGACGCGGCCCACAAGTCGGTCGGCGAGCGCATCCGCGACGCCATCGACGACATCCTCGACTAGTTGGACGCGTCTATGCCCATGCCCTACGTCTCCGTCGTAAACCTTGGTTGCCGCGTCAACCGCGTGGAGAGCGACCGAATCAGCACCGATCTTGCTAAGAGCGGATTTTGCCTGGTAGAGCCCGATGCGGCCGATCTTGTGGTGATCAACACCTGCGCCGTCACGGGCGAGGCCGAGGCCAAGACGCGCAAGGCCGTGCGCCATGCGCTCGCGATGCCGCGCACCCCCCAGGTTGTGGTGACCGGGTGCGTGGTGAACCTGCATCCCGACGAGCTCACACAGCTCTCCGATCGCGTGCATGCCGAGGCGGTCAAGACGGAGGTGCCCTCACTCGTTCGTGAGCTCATGGGCTATGAGGCGGCAGATGATGAGGGCCCGCAGCCCGAAGACCCCTTTGGCGAGCGCCAGCACGATGTCGCCTCCATTTTGGGCCGCTCGCGCCTGGGCGTGAAGATCCAGGACGGCTGCAACCATCGCTGCACCTACTGCATCGTGTGGAAAGCGCGCGGCCCGGAGCGCTCGGTGCCGCTCGATGACGTTCTCGCGCAGGTTGATGAGGCCGTGGCGGCGGGAATCCCCGAGGTCGTGCTCACAGGAGTGAACCTGGGTGCCTACCGCGTACAGGATACGGACGGGCGCGCCATCGAGATCGACGGGCTCGTCGATGCCATTCTTGAGAAAACCGCCGTGGAGCAGCTGCGCCTTTCCTCCATCGAGCCGATGGACGTCAGCGACGCCCTGATCGAGCGCATGGCGGCCTCGCCTGATCGCATCGCCCCCTTCCTCCACCTGCCCGTTCAGTCCGGTTGCACCGCGACCCTACATCGTATGGGCCGGCCCTACAGCGCCGAGGCCTTCTGCGACCTTGTGGACAGGCTGCGCGAAGGTCTGCCCGACATTGCCGTCTCGGGCGATCTTATTGTCGGTTTCCCTGGGGAGACCGAGGAGGAGTTCGAGCAGACCGTGGCCATGGTCGAACGCGTCGCCTTTGCACGGCTTCACGTCTTTCGCTACAGTGCGCGCCCGCAGACCCTTGCCGCCGAGTTCCCCGATCAGGTGGACCCGCAGGTCGCCGCCAAGCGCTCTGCGCAGATTCGCGACCTGGTCGAGCGGTCTCGCATCAAGGACGCCGGGCGCCGTATCGGCTCCATCGAGCGCGCGGTACTCGAGTACGGAAATCGCGGTACACTAGGCTCATTCCATCGCATCGTCGTTGATGATGCGGACAGCCGGCGCGAGGGCGAGCTGGTGCGCGTGCGCATCGACTCCCTTGACGATGCCGGCATGCTTCACGGAAGTCTCGTCTAGACGCCGCTTTATTGGAGGACTGCTTGGGTACGGCTAGGGTTCGCCTTTCCATTCCGCAGGGTATCGACCCCGCCCGCGTGCTGGGGGCTAACGATTCGATTCTTCGCGCGCTGGGCGATCTGGGCTCTGCCGAGGTGCTCGTTCGCGGCTCCGAGGTGTCGATTTTTGGCGAATCCGGTGAGGTCGAGCTGCTGTGCAGCGTTTTCAACAGCTTGATCGAGGCGGTCGGGGCGGGTGACAGCCCCTCTGTCGAGGACGCACGCAGACTGTTCGAGTCTCTGCGCGTCCATGGCTCCGCCGATGCCTCATCCGAGGTGTTGCTCCGCTATCGCGGCCGCACCGTGCGCGCCAAGACCGTGGGCCAACAGCGCTATGTTGAGGCCGTCCGCTCGCACACGTTGACCTTCTGCCTGGGGCCCGCCGGTACGGGAAAGACCTACCTTGCCATGGCCATGGCGATCGCGGCCCTGCACCGTCACGACGTCGGGCGCATCGTCCTTACGCGCCCCGTTGTCGAGGCGGGGGAGAACCTGGGATTTCTTCCCGGCACGCTTGAGGACAAGGTCGACCCGTACGTTCGCCCGCTCTTCGATGCGCTCATGGACATGATGGACTCCGAGAAGGCCACGGCTCTTGTCGAGCGCGGGGTGATCGAGATCGCGCCGCTCGCCTACATGCGCGGCCGCACGCTCAACGATGCGTTCGTGATTCTCGACGAGGCCCAAAACACCACCTGCGAGCAGATGAAGATGTTCCTGACGCGCCTGGGTTTCAACTCGAAGTTCGTCATCACCGGAGATGCTTCCCAGCGCGATCTGCCGGGCCGTCGTGCCGGCCTGACCGATATCGAGCAGATTTTGCAGGGCGTCGACGACGTCTCGTTTATCCATCTTGATGCCTCCGATGTCGTGCGCCACTCGCTCGTGGGCAAGATCGTCGAGGCATATGATTCGTATGAGCAGGCTCATGCGCAGCGGGGAAAGGGGAGCGCCCATGGGCGTTTTGATAAGTAACGACGCCGAGCTCGATACCCTTTTGAGTACCGAGGAGGTCGAGAGCATCCTCGCGTTCGTCATGTGCAGCGAGGGCGTTGAGCGCGAGGTCGAGATCTCGCTCTCCTACGTGGACGAGGACGAGATGCACGGTCTCAACAAGACCTGGCGCGGTATCGACCGTACCACCGACGTGCTCTCCTTTGAGTGCGACTCGGCCTTTGACGACTCGATTCCGCCCGAGGAGACGCTCGAGCTCGGCGACATCATCTTGGCACCGCAGGTCATCGCGCGCCAGGCCCCCGGTTTCGGCAACACGCCGGAAGACGAGTGCCGTCTCATGCTCGTGCACGGTGCGCTGCACCTTTTGGGCTATGACCACATCGAGGACGACGAGGCCGAGGTCATGGAGGCTCGCGAAGACGAGATCCTGCGCGAGCTCGCGCGCCTGCGCGGCGACGATCCCGATGCGGTGACGGTCGGGCCGATCACGAACCACGCTCACGACTAGGAGGCGTCCATGATTCCCGGTTCCAACAAGGAGCACCCCTCCTTTCTCCGTTCGTTCGGCTACGCGATCGAGGGCTTCGTCACCGCCGTCAAAACCGAGCGCAACATCAACGTCATGCTCGCGGCGGGCGTGGTCACCATCGTTGCCGGATTCATCGTCGGGCTCGATCTGACCTCGTGGTGCATCGTGGCCGTGTGCTGTGGCCTGGTGATCCATGCGGAGCTTTGCAACACCGCCATCGAGGCGGTGGTCGACCTCGCGACCGAGGAACTCCATCCGCTCGCCAAGCGCGCCAAGGACATCGCCGCGGCATCGGTCTACGTGCTCTCGATCACGGCGGCCATCGTGGGCATCCTGGTCTTTGCCCATGCCCTTGGCCTTGTCTAGCAGCAGATAACTTCACTTCAAGAGAAAACAGGTAACACGGTGGAAGAGATGCAGGAATTCGATCCGTTCGAGAACATGAGCGACGAGGAGATCGACGCCATGCTCGAGGGCGGCGAGGCCCCCTTGAGCTTGGGCGAGGAGCTGCAGTCGCAGGCCATGGAGGCGCCCGAGGGCTTTCGCAGCGGCTTTGTCGCCCTCGTCGGCAGGCCCAATGCCGGCAAGTCGACGCTTATGAACGCCTGCTTTGGCCAGAAGGTCGCCATCACCTCGCCTGTGGCGCAGACGACGCGCCGCCGCATGCGCGCCGTGGTGAACCGTCCGGATTTTCAGCTGGTGTTTGTGGACACCCCGGGAATCCATAAGCCAAAGGACGGCTTGGGCTCCGAGCTCAACAAGAGCGCGCTCGCCGAGCTCAACGATGTCGACGTGGTCTGCTTTACCGTGGACGCCACCAAGGAGTTCGGCCGCGGCGACGCCTGGGTCGCAGAGAAGGTCCGGGGCTCGCGCGCCCATAAGGTGCTGGTGATCACCAAGGCCGACAAGGCGAATCCCGAGCAGGTCATGGCCCAGATCTCGGCCGCCCGCGAACTCGTGACCTTCGACGACGAGATCGTGACCTCCGCTACTGAGAACTTCAACGTCGACCAGTTCATCGACCTTCTCGCCTCGTATCTTCCCGAGGGCCCGCTGTGGTTCCCGCGCGGCATGGGAACCGACACCACCGACGAGACGCAGGTCGCCGAGTTCGTGCGCGAGAAGGTGCTTCTGCGCACGCGCGAGGAGGTCCCGCATTCCGTGGGCGTCATCTGCGATTACTTCGAGCGCACCAAGCGCGTGGTCAAGATCCATGCGACCGTCTATGTGGAGCGCGACGGGCAGAAGGGCATCATCATCGGCAAGAAGGGCGAGATGATCAAGCACATCGGCACCGATGCGCGCCACGACCTCGAGCGCCTCTTCGATTCCAAGGTCTATCTGGAGCTCGACGTCAAGGTCAAGCCCGGTTGGCGCGATGACGAGGCTCAGATCAGGCGTTTCGGCTACGCGGCGGACGAGTAGGGCATGCCGCGGGGCCGGACATACCGCACGCGTGCGATCGTGCTCGATAAGGTCAAGCTCAAGGAAACCGATCTGATCTTGACCCTGCTTGCCGAATCGGGCGAGCGTCTCCAAGCTGTCGCCAAGGGGGCACGTAAGCCGGGCGGTCGCCTGGCTGCGCGCTGCGAGCTGTTCTGCACGGTCGATTTGCTGCTCGCACGCGGGCGCGCACTCGATGTCGTCTCGCAGGCCGACCTTCTGGCGGCGCCGTTTGGCGCATGTCCGGATTACGCGCACCTTACGGCTGCAAGCGCCGTGGCCGAGGTGGCCCGTCGCTGCTCGTTCGAGGACTCCGAGGACCCGTTCGTCTATGCCATCACCGGGGCCGCCCTCGAGGCTCTCGGTGCCCCAGACGAGGACGACCCCCATCTTGACCTGCTGGTGGCGGCCTATATCTTCAAGCTGCTCTCGCATATCGGCTACCGCCCCGACTACCGCGGCTGCGTCGCGTGCGGAGACGGCGCGCTCTCGTTTTTCTCCGCATCCGCGGGGGGCCTGCTTTGCGCCTCGTGCGCCGCGACCGTCGCCGGTGCGGAGCCCGTGGACGACCATGCGGTGAACTGGCTGCGCTCGCTTATCGACCTTCGCTTCGGCGATCTGGCGGCCGCACCCATTGACGCATCGACGGCGGCGCTCATGCTCGGGTTTGCCCATACGTGGGCGGCGACGCATCTCGACTGCCGTCTGCGCAGCCTTGAGTTCGCGCTCGGCCGATAGGGGAGAGTCTCCGGGAGCTCCCCGACGTCACGCCGCCTCAGGATTTACGCACATTGTGCAGTTCCTGCGAGGTCGCAACCCTGTGTTATCATACCGACCTGTTGGTACCCCGATCTTGGATACGCGCTTCACCAGCGGTTTCCCAGCCCGGGGCGAATAGACGGCTCAACGCGAGCCAAACAGAAAGGTGAAGCAATGACTGTTTCGAAAGAGCGCAAGGCTGAGCTTACCGCACAGTTCGGTGATTCCCCCGTGGACACCGGCAACCCCAAGGTTCAGGTTGCCATCCTCACCGAGCGCATCAAGGGCCTGACCGAGCACATGAAGTCCCACCAGAAGGACTTCCACACCCGCCGCGGCCTTCTTATGCTCGTCGGTCGCCGTCGTCGTCTTCTGTCCTACATCAAGAAGAACGACATCTTCGAGTACCGCGCCCTCATCAAGGAGCTCGGTATCCGCGATAACATCCAGTAGGTTGTGCATGCAAGGAGCGCACTTTGGGGCGCTCCTTTTTGTGTGAGGGGTCGGCACAAGTCGGCCCTTACGCTGTCGGGGCGACCCGACTTGATTGTCCCGATGGCAATGTGGCCATCGGAGATGAAGGAGAAAAATGGCACTCGTATCCAAGACCTTTGAGCTGTACGGCAAGAGCTACACCTTTGAGTGCGGCGAGCTCGCCAAGCAGGCCACCGGTTCGGCCCTCGTCAAGCAGGGCGACACCACCGTGCTGCTCACCGCGGTCGTCTCCAAGGAGCGCAAGAACTACGACTTCTTCCCTCTGACGGTTGACTTCAACGAGAAGATGTACGCAGCCGGCCGCATCCCCGGCGGTTACCTCAAGCGTGAGGGCCGTCCGAGCGAGAAGGCCACGCTCACCGCACGCATGATCGACCGCCCCCTGCGCCCGAGCTTCCCCGAGGGCTTCCGCAACGAGGTCCAGGTCGTCGCCACGTCCCTCGTGGCCGACCAGACCAACCCCTGCGACGTCATCTGCGTGATGGGCGCCTCCCTTGCCCTCACCGTCGGCGGAGTTCCCTTCGAGGGCCCGCTCGCCTGCGTGCGCATCGGCCGCAACGTGGAGACCGGCGAGTTCATCGTCAACCCCACCTACGACGAGCGTGCTAACTCCGACCTTGACCTCGAGCTCGGCGGTACGAGCGAGTTCATCTCGATGGTCGAGGCCGGCGCCCAGGAGGTCAGCGAGGACGACATGCTGGCCGCCATGGAGTTCGGTCAGGAGGCCCTCGGTGCCTTCTGCGCCGCCCAGCTCGAGTTCGTCGAGGAGTGGGAGCGCGTCAACGGCCCGATCGTCAAGCGCGAGTACCCGCTCGATGAGCCGGTGGCCGAGGTGCACGATCGCATCTTTGCGCACTACGACGAGATGTCCGCCGC
Organism: Bacteroidaceae bacterium; assembly: GCA_963630805.1. Taxonomy (GTDB): domain Bacteria; phylum Actinomycetota; class Coriobacteriia; order Coriobacteriales; family Coriobacteriaceae; genus Collinsella. Next base: position 427 of record CAVGNZ010000040.1, on the reverse strand, counting down.
CCTGCGCGACGCCGATCGTCCTTCGCGTATCGCCAAGGTCGAGGCCGTGAAGGAGGCCATCAAGGCTGAGTTCACCGAGGAGGAGCAGCTGCTCTGGGAGCGCGAGATCCCCGTCAATCTCAAGAAGCTCGAGAAGAAGGCCATGCGCTCCATGGTCGTCGAGACCGGCGAGCGCGTTGACGGCCGTGCCGCCGACGAGATTCGCCCCATCATGGTCAAGGATAACTACCTGCCGCTCGTGCACGGCTCCGGCCTGTTCCAGCGCGGCCAGACCCAGGTGCTCTCCGTCCTCTCGCTCGGTATGCTCAACGAGGGCCAGCGCCTCGACACCATCGAGCCGGTTGAGGGCAAGCGCTACATGCACCACTACAACTTCCCGCCGTACTGCACCGGCGAGACCGGCCGCATCGGCAGCCCCAAGCGCCGC
>CAVGNZ010000039.1:0-43082 GCA_963630805.1 Bacteroidaceae bacterium | reverse complement strand
GCGTCCGCGCCCTTGCGGGCGGGCGCCTCGTCCTCGGCGCGAACGCGCACCTTACCGGAGCGCTTGGGGCGGGCCGGGCGGGCCTTTTCGCTGGATTTCTCGCCGGACTCCTTGGCAGCGGCGCGGCGGGCGGCGTTCTCCTGGCGCTTGGCCTTCTGCTTGCGGCGCTTCTTCTCCTTCTTGGTGGGCGCATGCGAAGCGGGCACGCGATTGGGGTCGACGCGCGGGGCGTCCTCACCCAGGTTGATGGCACCGGCGTCGTAGATGTCCGCCGTCTTGCCCATCAGGGCCTCGATGTCGTAGAACTCGCCCACGTCCTGCTTGGTCACAAAGGTGAGCGACCAGCCCTCCTCGCCGGCGCGGCCCGTGCGGCCGATACGGTGGATGTAGTCGGTCGGTTCCTCGGGCACATCGAAGTTCACCACGTAACGCACATCGGAGACGTCGATGCCGCGAGCGAGCACGTCGGTTGCCACCAGGACCTGCACACGGCCGTCGCGGAACGCCTGCAGGGCGCGCTGGCGCTGCGCCTGGCTGCGGTCACCGTGGATGGCCTCGCACTTAAAGCCAAAACGGGCCAGACGGCGCACGCAGGTGTCGGCACGGCGCTTGGTGCGCACGAATACGATGACGCGCTCCGGACCCTCCTTTTTCAGCACCTCGGTCAGCACGGTGTTCTTCTCGTCGGTGGAGACGGGCACCACGAACTGGTCGACCGTCTCGGCTGTAGAGGTGACGGGGGCGATCTCCACACGGGCGGGGTCGCGCACCAGGTCGGTGATGGCGCCCACGCGCTCATCGTCGAGCGTGGCCGAGAACAACAGGGTCTGACGGTCCTCGCGGCAGCCGTTCACGATGGTGCGCACCTGCGGCAAAAAGCCCATGTCGAGCATGCGGTCGGCCTCGTCGAGCACCAGGGTGCCCACCTCGTCGAGGTTCGCCGCGCCCTGCTCGATCAGGTCGACCAGGCGGCCCGGCGTGGCCACCAGCACGTCGCAGCCGCGCGAAAGCGCCTGCTTCTGAGGACCGTAGGAAAGGCCGCCCACCACCGTGACCGCGGTGTGACCGGTGCGCTTGGCGATAGCTGAGCACACCTCGTCGATCTGCTGGGCAAGCTCGCGCGTGGGCGTGATCACGAGCATGAGAGGGCCGCGACCGCGTGCCTCGTTGCGGCGACGGCGCCCACGCTCGCCCTTCTTGGCGGGCGGAACCACATGGCCCAGCTTGTCCATGGTGGGCAGCAGGAAGGCAGCCGTCTTGCCGGTGCCGGTCTGCGCGGCGGCAAGAAGGTCGCGGCCCGCAAGCACCTCGGGGATGGAGGCCGCCTGCACCGGGGTGGGCAGCTCGTAGCCCATATCGGCCACGGCGTCGAGGACGGCCTGGGAGAGGCCCAGGTCGCTAAAGCGCGGGGTCTCGGTTGCGGTCTCCTCGGCTGCGGTCTCCTCGGCTGCAGCCTCAAGGGCCTCGTCGGTCATCTCGGTAGAATCCATATGCAAATCCATTTCTGTACGCACGGCGTACGGTATACAGGCCCGCTCCCGCCGGCAGCGCCGAGGCCGCGACCGGGGCAGGCAAAACACGCGGCGCACAAGGCCGCGTCCAAGTTCATGGGTTCTTGTATCGAATCGGATACATCCGTGCAGAAAGGATGAGTCTGCGCGGGACGAATCGTCGGCGCACCGCCGGCCGCACACGGGGCCGCGATGTCGCACAAAGGACGATGGAGCAGTTTCGTCGTGCTTCAGTATAGAAAACTTTGGCTCCAACCCTTCTTTGGTCGCCTTGTCCACACCCTAACCCCATCTTTTCGGCAAACGGCGTGCATCCCTCGCTCGAAGTCGCCTCCCGCTCGCAGCCGCCTCGCGTTCGTGGTCGCCCTACATTCCCGGCCGTTTCCCGTTCGCAGTCGCCCCTCTCCCAAGGCTCCGCCGGCGTTTCCGCACAGATTGGCTCTACCTACTTGACACCCCCCGGGGGTGGGGGTGTAGCATCGCAGATACCCTGAGAGGGATCGTCGCGCCCGAGCCGTCGCCCACCCGTGACGCATACACGAAAGGAGCCTGTATGGCTCATGAGAAATTCGACGTCGATGGCATGACCTGCGCCTCGTGCCAGACCCATGTCGAGCGGGCCGTGCGGTCCTGCCCCGGCGTGTCGGATGTCACGGTCAACTTGCTCTCCGGCTCCATGACCGTCGACTTTGACGAGTCCGCCACCAACACCGACTCCATCTGCACAGCCGTCGACCGTGCCGGCTACCACGCGGCGCCCGTACAGGCTCCCGCAGGCGCGCACGGCAACGGAAGCGCGACGGCAGCCTCGGCGCGCACGGCGCGCGTCTCGCCCACCAAGAAGCTCGAGGCGGCGGCCGAGGCCATGAGGACCCGCCTTGCGGTCTCCATCGTCTTTTTGGTGCCGCTGTTCTACATCGGCATGGGGCACATGCTCGGCTGGCCGCTGCCCGGCGTATTCACCGACCACGTGCACTCCATGACGCTCGCCCTCACCGAACTCGTGCTTGTGCTGCCGATCCTCTACATGAACCGCGCGTACTTCATCAACGGCTTCAAATCGCTCGTCCACCGCGCGCCCACCATGGACGCCCTTATCGCCATCGGCGCGGCGGCGAGCGTCGGCTGGTCGGTCTATGCCATGTTCGTGATGGCAGACCAGCTCGCCGCCGCGGACACCCATGCAGCCATGATGACCGCGATGGACAATCTCTACTTCGAGTCCGCCGGCACCATCCTCACGCTCGTCACCGTGGGCAAGTACCTGGAGACGCGCAGCAAGTCCAAGACGGGAAGCGCCATCGAGGGCCTACTCGACCTGGCGCCTAAGACGGCCCACGTGGTCGCGGAAGACGGAAGCGAGACCACGGTCGACGCCGAGACCGTGCAGGTGGGTCAGATTCTGCGCGTCAAACCCGGCGAGTCCGTCCCCGTGGACGGCGTGGTGCTCGAGGGCGGCTCGGCCGTGGACGAAAGTGCGCTCACGGGCGAATCGATCCCGGTGGAAAAGGCGCCCGGCGACACGGTCTGGGCCGCGACCGTCAACCGCACGGGCTCGTTCACGCTGCGCGCCACGCGCGTGGGCGCAGACACCAATCTCGCCAAGATCATCCAGCTTGTTGAGGACGCCAACGCCACCAAGGCGCCCATCGCGCGCCTGGCAGACAGGGTCGCGGCCGTCTTTGTGCCCGCCGTGCTCGTCATCGCTGCGGTGACCTTTGCCGTCTGGATGCTCGCCGGCGGCAACGTCAACGAAGCGCTCACCGCGGCAGTCGCCGTCGTCGTCATCTCCTGCCCCTGCGCGCTCGGGCTGGCCACGCCCGTCGCCATCATGGTGGGCACGGGCAAGGGCGCCGAGATGGGCGTGCTCTTCAAGAGCGCCGAGGCCCTGGAGACCCTGCGCGGCGTGGACACCGTGGTGCTCGACAAGACGGGCACCGTCACGCTCGGCACGCCCACGGTGACCGACGTGCTGCCCGCCGCGCGCGAGGACGGCTCCGCCATGAGCGAAAAGCAGCTGCTCAAGCTCGCGGCCGCCCTTGAGCGTCAAAGCGAGCACCCCCTGGCCGAGGCCATCATGGCCCGCGCCGACAAGCTGGGGATCGTCGCCCGCGCGGTGGAGGACTTTACCGCCGTGCCTGGGCGCGGCGTGACCGCGCGCGAGGGGCAAAACGCCGTGGCTGCAGGCAACGCGCGCCTGATGGACGAGCTGGGTGTGGCCTACGACCGCGCCGCACTCGAAGCGCTCGCCGCGGCCGGCAAGACGCCGCTGCTCTTTGCCAAAAACGGCCGTCTCGCCGGCATCATCGCCGTGGCGGACGAGGTAAAGCCCACGAGCGCCGCGGCCGTCTCCGCGCTCAAGGCGCTCGGCATCAAGCCCGTCATGCTCACCGGCGACACCCGCACAACCGCGCTCGCCGTCGCGCAGCGCGTGGGCCTCGACGCCGCCTCCGTCATCTCAGACGTGCTGCCGCAGGACAAGGAGCGCCATGTGCGCGAGCTGCAGCAGGGTGGCGCCTGCGTGGCCATGGTGGGCGACGGCATCAACGACTCCCCCGCCCTGGCACGGGCCGACGTGGGCCTCGCCATCGGAGCCGGAGCCGATGTGGCCAAGGAAGGTGCGGACGTGGTGCTCATGCGCAGCGACCTTCTGGACGTCGCCCGCGCCGTGGAGCTCTCGCGCGCCGTGATCCGCAACATCAAGCAGGACCTGTTCTGGGCGTTCTTCTACAACGCACTCGGGATCCCGCTGGCCGCCGGCGCGTTCTATCCGCTGCTTGGCTGGCAGCTCTCGCCCATGTTCGGGGCAGCGGCCATGAGCCTCTCCAGTGTATGCGTGGTGACAAACGCCCTGCGCCTGCGCCGCTTTAAACCTCGTAGCTGTTAAACTGGGAGGCCACGCGGCCTTCCCCGCAAGAAAGGAACCGATATGAACTTCACGATCAAGACCTCTGGCCTGCGCTGCGGCCACTGCGACGCTTCCGTCGAGGGCGCCCTGCTCCAGGTGCCGGGTGTGACTGAGGCCGATGCCGACCACGAGACCAACACCGTCTCGGTCGAGTGCGAGGAGGGCGTCACCGCAGAGGCGCTCAAGGCGGCCGTCGAGGGCGCCGGCGAGTTCAGCGTCCTCGAGGTCAGCGCTGCCTAAACGTTTGGAGTATGTTCGATGATGGCAGATCACGACAAGGTCTCGCGCCTGCTCAAAACCGCGCGCGGACAGATCGACGGCATCCTCAAGATGGTCGACGAGGACCGCTACTGCATCGATATCTCGACGCAGCTCATGGCCACCCAGTCGCTTATCGCCCGCATCAACGCCGACGTGCTCAAAGCGCATGTCGAGGGCTGCGTGCGTACCGCGATCGAGGACGGCAGCGAGACGCAGGCCCAGGCCAAACTCGACGAGATCGGCCGTGTGATCGACAAGCTCAGCAAGTAGGCGCCGGCAGGTTTCTCCCACGTTAATGCGCGCTTCCGCGCTTCAATCCGTTGCATGTGGGTAGAACTGCGGGTATCCTTTCTGAGATTGTCTATCTGACGAGGAGCTTTTCATGCAGGACTTTATGCAGAAGGTACGCGAGTTCATGGACGGCCGCTACGGTGCGGACGACCTCACCTGCGCCCTAGGTGCGCTGGGCGTGCTTATCGCCCTGATCGGCGCGTTGTTCAAGTGGTCGGTTTTCACCTGGGTCGCGATTATCGTTATCCTTCTCGCCATCCTGCGCGCGTTCTCCAAGGACTTCCCCGCACGCGAGCGCGAGAACCTCAAGTTCCGCGAGCTGACCTCCAAGGCGCCGGCTGTCGACCAGGTGCTCGACAAGCTCCCGTTCAGCCGTGCCGGCGAGCAGATGGCGCGCGCGGGCCGCACCGCCAAGAAGGTGCTCGTGAACCGCAAGACCACGATGTACTTCCGCTGCAAGAACTGCGGCCAGATCCTCTCCGTGCCGCGCGGCAAGGGCCGCATTCGCATCACCTGCCCCAAGTGCGGCTGCCAGGCAGAGAAGCGCTCCTAGTCCTTATGCGCCTGCTCACCTTTCCCTGCGTGCGCGCCCATGAGCAGCACGCGACAGAATGTGCAAGCACCTCGGCCTCCCTGCTCGCCTCCCACGAGGCGGTCCGGGAGGCCTTGTCGTGCGAGACGCTCGTAAAGGACGGCGGCCGCGCGTACTACCTGTACGAAGGCACCGAGAAGGACGCGCAGCCCCGCTGTGCCCTTTTGGGCATCATGAAGCTCGATGAAGGGGACGAGTGCCTGCAGGCGCTCGATGCGAAGGGCCGTGCGGCGGCCGACGCGCACACCGAGCACATCTTGGAGGCGCGCCTTCAAACGATACCGGCCACACTCTCCTACCCCGAAAACCCCGTGCTCACGGCCATTATCGCCGCTGCCGAGCTCGGCGCGGCGCTTTTTGACGTGTATGACCCCGCCGGCACCCGGCACCGCGTGTGGAAGATCAGCCGCACGGATGCCATCGAGGCGATCGACGCCATGGTGCAGCAGCTCCCCGAGGACTCCCTCACCGCAGACGCCGTGATGCTCGGCGCGATGACGATGGCGCGCGATACCCTGCGCCGCGAAGCCGAGGCGGCCGGGGGCTGCACGGGGCGCGAACCGTTCAACTTCGGCCTTGTAGCGCTTTTGCCAAGGTCAGGCCCCGCGCACAGCAAAGCCCCCCGGATTCCCGAGGGGCTCATCATGCACCAGGTGGCGCCGTTCTAGCCCGCCTGCCCGTTACAGGGGCTCGATACCGAGCTGTGCGGCGTAATCCTCCTGCGTATAGATCTCCTGAAGCTCAAAACGCCCATCTGCAAACGTAAAGTGAAGCGTCGAGGCGTTGCCGGGCACGGGTTTGCGCTCGTCGGCCGCAGGCCCCAGCACGCCGTCGTGGAACTCCTTGATCGCGGACCCGTGCGATACGGCGAGCACGCATTCATGCCCCTCCGACTCCATGATCTGGGTCAGGGTCTCCATCATGCGCTGACGGACCGTGGCCTGGGCCTCCCCACCAAAGTGCTCAAAATAATCACCCCAGGGGCGCGCCGGCAAAAGCGAGATGCGCTCGGCCTCGTACTCGCCGAAATACCACTCGCGCAGACCTGCGCGCTGCTCAAACTCGATGCCCGGCATAACGGTCTGGATAGTCGCGTGCGTGCGCGTCAACGTGGACGTATAGGCATGGTCGAACGATATGCCACGGGCGCGCAGAAACTCGCCGGCGCGTCTTGCCTGCTCAATGCCAAGATCGGTCAAGGGGGAATCGGTCCAACCGGAAATCATGGCCTTTCGGTTAAAAAGCGTCTGCCCATGGCGAACAAGGTAGAGATCTTTGGGCATCGATGCCTTCCTTTCGGTTTGCATGTGAGCGAGAGTTCGGCTTAAAGCAGTACAGAGGCGAGGTCGCGCTTGGGCACATGGTGCACGCCGGCCTCGTCGCGCCAGTATTTAATATCCTCCGGTGCGCTCTCCAGAGGCTCCAAGCGAACCTCCTCGGCAGGGATACCGAAGGCGCACACGAGCTTGAGTTCGTAGCGCTCGGTGTCGATATCCAGCACATCGGCCAAGGCGGGCTTGAAGGCCTTCAGCATGCAGCCGCCGAACGAAGGGGTCGCCGCACGTGCCGCGAGCATCATGGTCTGGGCAGCGATGCCGCAATCGACCTCGGTGATGGGGGCCGCGGGCTTTCCCGCCACGGTGCGCTCGGCGGCGATCACCACGTAGCCAGAAGGGCGCTCCCCCGGCTCGGGACCGCCCCAATCCTTGAAGTAGGCCGCCCATGCGAGCTGGTCGAACACGGCCGCGCACTCCTCCGTATCGCAGACGACGCGAAAGCGCAGGCGCTGAGCGTTGGCCCCGTTGGCACAAAGGCGGGCAAGGTCGACAAGGCCCATCAGCAAATCGGGCGAGATGCGCGAGGACTCGTCAAAGCGACGGTAGCTGCGGCACGAGCGCACCAGCGAGGCAAAGCCCTCGAGGCCGAACTCTTCGTGTCCTCGCGCTGCCTGCTCGCTTACCTGCTTGCACTGGATTTCTTCCATCTCAACCACCGTCCTGTTCGTTTCGGTCAACGCCTGCCATTGTACGACAGCCGCGCCGGCGCTCGACATGCAAAGCACGGCAACCGCTCTTTGCTATCATGCAGCCAGCAAAAAACCGAAAGGGGCACCATGGAGCAATACGACGAGTCCGAGCGGGACTATCCCCAGCTCTTCATAGACGCAGACGCCTGCCCCGTCACGCGCGAGGCCCTCGCCTGCGCACGAGCCGCCCGCATGCCCGTGCTCATCGTGGGAAACACCACGCAAAACCTGGAGCGGCGCATCCGACCGGACGACCCGCGCGATGCCGGGCACGCACGAGGCGCCGACGCACGCCACGTGGGCTTTTGGGTCAGCGTCCTCGATGTCTCGATCGGCGCGGACAGCGCAGACTTTGCAATCGTTGAACTTCTGCAGCCGGGCGATGTGGTGGTAACGCAGGACATCGGCCTTGCAAGCATGGTACTCGGGCGCGGCGCCGCCGCCATCGGCGTGCGCGGACGCGTCTACGACAAGGCGACCATCGACATGCAGCTCTTCATACGACACGAGGAAAAGAAGGTACGCCGCGCGGGCGGACGAACCCAGGGCCCCGCAGCCTTCACCTCCGAGGACCGCGCGCGCTTCAAGCAGAACCTCGCGCGCCTCCTTAAAGACGCACAGGCAAACCAGACGCCTGACGCGGAGTAGGCCGCCTACAGCCCCAGCGCGGAGAACAGAAGGCCCCACGCGGCGCCGATAACGTAGAGCATGACGAGGATGACGATGTTCTCGCGCACGCTACGGTTGGTGCGGAAGAGCACCAGGTAGCCCACACCGGCAGAGATCAGCGTGCCCGCGAGCATGGCGCCCAAAGACAAGACGCCCTCGAGATAGAGCTGCGTGATCACGACGCTTGCCGAGCAGTTGGGAACAAGGCCCACGAGCGCCGAGGCGAACACGGCAAGGGCCTCGTTTGCGCTCAGGAACTGAGCGAGCGCGTCCTCTCCAACCGTCTCGAGCAGAGCGACCAAAAGCAGCGTGACCAGGAAGATGAACACCGAGACCTGCACCGTGTGCGAGACCGCGCTGCGCAGAACGTGAGCCGCGGTCGAGCCGCCATGGCCGTGATCGTGACCGCACCCGCAGGCATGGTCGTGGCCGTGCGCATGGGTTCCGTGCCCTACGGCATCATCATGCGCATGGGAATGGGCATGGTCGTCATCGTCGTCGCATCCACAGTGATCGCGCTCGCAGAGCTCGTGGATATGGGCGGCTCCTTCGCCGGCTAGGGCGATCTCGTCGATGATGTCGCCTTCAGTATGGTCGGAATGGCCGCAGTTCACGTGAGCCGGATTGGCGTTGGCCCCAAGGACCGTGCGGCGCAGCGCCGCGTGCACGCGCGCGTTCTTGCGCAGAGCGCGAATGGCAAGATCGATAACGAAGCCCGTGATCAGACCGGTTCCCGCCTTGATGGCGAGAATCCGCACCATGGTGGCCATCGGCACGCTCTCGGCAACAAGCATCGGCAGCATCTCGTCCGAGGTGGAGAGGAACACCGCGACCAGAGTGCCCAAGGTGACAACACGACCCGCGTAGAGGGTGGAGGCCATGGCTGAAAAGCCGCACTGCGGGACCACGCCCAGAAGCGCGCCGACCGCGGGGCCGGCCGGGCCCGCATGCTTGATGGCGGCGTTGACGCGCTCGCCCGCCGCATGCTCGATGAGTTCGAGCACCAGATAGGTCACCAGCAAAAACGGCACCAGCGAGAGCGTGTCCTTACCCGCATCGAGCACGATGTCGATCAAGAAGTCCATTAAGGCAAAACCCTTCAAAAACATGGCGCGCCCCATAAGGGCACGCCCGTACAATCCGCACGATTGTAGCCGAACCGTGCGGATTCCATAAAGTTACCCAAAGGAAACCGCTCAGCGTCCATCCTGTTCACCGCGGCAGAATCGATAGGAGACGACCTGCGGCTGACCGGGAGCCTCCGGGTCCTCGATCTCGACGCGCACGAACTTGAGCTCGACCTCGGCAAATCCCGCCTTGTGCAGCACGTCTGCGTAGACACGCGCCTGCAGGGCATGCTTTTGCTGCAGGGTCTCACGAGTCTCGGCGGCAGAACCGCCCGTCTTGTAGTCGACCACCAGCGCACGGCTCGTATCGGCCGGGTCCGTTGCCAGGGCGTCGATGGCACCCTCGGCATATGCACCGAAGCGCTCCCGGATCTCGTCCTCGTCGATACCCAGCGAGAAGAAGGGCACCTCGGCCTGGACGCGCGGCCATGAGAGCAGCTCGGCGCGTACCTCGGAGTTCTCCCAGCGTGCAAGAGCCGCGTCAAAGCGCGCGCGTTGCGCGAGCGAGACCGCCCAGAAGCGTGCAAGAGCGTCTACTCGCTCCGTGGGTACCGAGGTAGACGAGGTCTCGATCAGCCATTGCGCCGCCGCATGGAACGCGGAGCCCAGGGCAAACGGGTCGTCCTTGGAGGCAGGCGGCTCAACGGCAGCCGACGGCTCTGCAGCAGGCCCCTCGGCAACAGGCGAGGCGCCGTCATCCGCTGCGCGCGCATCAACAAGGGAGGCGCGATCCTCCCCTTCTTCGTGCAGCGCCGCCGCCATGGACGAATAGCTGTACGAATCGCGCGCCGTGGGGAAAACGGGCTCCAGGCGGTAGTAGACCGGACGCGGGCGCACCAGCGTAAAGGTGTCGAGCGGGCCTGCATCGACGGGCAGCTCATCGGAGACCGCGATCCCGCCCTCGCCGTCCAGATCCGCCGCGTCCGCACCCATCCCGTCGGCGGACTCGAGCTCAATAAGCTCGAAGTCGCCCGCGCGCGAGTTGTCGAACACCAAACGGTCGGTCCCCATGTCCGCAAGACCGTCCGGCAGGATGCGCTCGAGCACCGAGCCCGTCAGATCGCGGTCGTCTGCGAACTTGGGGGCGAGGTTCGTGCCCACCGGGGCGTCCATCGCGAGGATAAGCGCCTCACGGGCGCGCGTCATGGCCACATAGAGCAGACGGGCGCGCTCCTCGAGCTCAGCATCGCGGTTCTTATCGACGATCCGACAGAATGCCTCGGCAGCAGAGCCCGTGGCGCACACGTCGTCCATCAGCTCGGGCACCAACCACTCGTCGAGCAGCTTCTTGAAGTACTTGTCGACAGCCGTGCCGTCCACGCCCGCGGCGCGCGCGGCCCGCCCAACGGGAAAGCCCTGCGGAAGCGCGACGGCGTCCACGTGGTCAGAGCACGCATGTGTCTGCACGCGCCCACGCGAGACCTTGACGTCAAAGCAGTCCGCGACCGCGACCACCGGGAACTCCAGACCCTTGGAGGAGTGGACCGTCATGATGCGGACCGCAGCGGCATCGCCCTCGTTGAGCGCGCCCGGGGCCTCCTTGCCCTCCAAAAAGGCATCGAAGGCCAGGGAGATCTGCCGGGGAGCATTGCCCAGGTCAAGCTCGAGCTCGTCGATCACGTCGAGCGCCTTGAGGACATTGGCCGCCTCGGCGCGTCCCTGGGCACCCCGGGCCGCCAGCCGCACGAGCCAACCGGACTCGTTCACCACGTCGCGCGCGATGCGCGCGATGGGATCGTGCCCCGTGCGGGCAAAAGCGCGACGCAAGACCTCACGGGCGCGATCGAGAAGCGGCAGGTTGTCGAGACCCGGCGCGTCCTGTCCCGACGCCATCAGACCATAGTCGAGATTGCGGCGGCTCGTCTCGCCTGTCTCGGCATCAAAGGAGGTGGCGAGCGCCAAGAACTCCTGCACGCCCAGGGCAAACATTGGCGAGGCCAACAGCGGGGCAAGGCCGCCCGCGGCGTCAAGAGGGTTCGCAAGGGCATGAACGAGCGCCTGGATCGCCGCGACCTCGGGGGCGGAGGCGAACACCGAGCCGCCCGAGATGACGCAGTCGAGTCCCTCGGCACGGAAGGCCTCGGCGTAGACATCGGAGCGCGTCATGCTTCCTAGCAGCAGGACCATGTCGCCCACGGGCTGGCCGGCGTCCGCCATGCTGCGGAACCGGCGCGCAATGGCAGCGGCCTTGGCGGCGCGGCGCTCATCGGTCTTGCCGCCCGTGACCAGTATGGCCTGACGGCGAGACGCGTCTGCGGCGACCAGCGAGTCCTTTCTGCCCTCATGGGGCTCAAGATCCAAAAAGCCGCGCATGAGGCCGCCCTGCGCCCCGTCGAACACCTGCGCCACGTACTCGAGGATCTCTGCATGGCTGCGGAAATTGCGGACGAGCTTGACGAGGGAGCCCGCGGCTGCGCCCGACGAGGACGCCTCGGCGATCGCACGCTCCTGACGGCGAAACACCTCGACATCGGCGCCGCGGAAACGGTAGATGGACTGCTGCGCATCGCCTACGGTGCACAGCGCGCGGGCGCCTGTGCCCGCCAGCTGCATGATGAGATCGACCTGCTGCTGGTCGGTATCCTGAAACTCGTCGATCATCACCATCTTGAAGCGCCCGGCGTACGCCTCGTGCACAGCGGGGCAATCGCGAAAGGCCTCGCTCACGCGCCGCAGCAGGTCGTTGTTGTCGAGCAGCGAGGACGCGTCCTTGAGCGCGCGGTACTCGGCCTCCACCATGCGGCAAAGCTCGAGCAGCTCGCGCATCGCGGGCGCTGCGCACGCGACGGTCGCGTTGATGAAAGCGTCAGCGGCCTCGGCCTTGAGCAGGGCAACCTGCTCTTTGGGAAACGCCTTGGAGGGACGGGGCGCCTGGCACACGAGCATGCAGGCAGCCAGGTCGTCAAAGGTCTTGCCACTGCGCTCAAAGGCCTCGATGGCGTCGAGCGCCTCGCGCGCACGCGTCGCGGCGGCCGGGCTCGCCTCAAGGCAGGGACGGTACGCGTCCGCAAGCGCGGAAAGGTCGATGGAGCCGCGCGCGAAGCGCACGTCGTCGAGTCCGTCGGGCATACGCGCCGCCAGCTCGAGCACCCGCCGCACCAGCGAGCGCACGCTCGTGCCCGCCTCGCGACCGCCCGGGGCCGTCTCGCCGCGCAAGGGATAGCAGGACAACAGCGAGGCGAAGGCGGCTTCTGCGCCGTCTTCCGCATCGCGGCCAAAGACGCGAGCGAGCACATGCTCGATCGCCTGGTTGAGCAGAACGTCGGCCGCGTTGCCCTCAAGCACCTGGAACTCCGGATCGATTCCCAGCTCCAACGCGTGCGCCCGCAGTATGCGCGAGCACATGCCGTGGATGGTCGAGATCCAGGCGTCATCCACCAGCAGGGACTCCTCGTCCATGCCGGCCTCGATGAGCGCCCCGCGCACGCGCTCGCGGATCTCGGCCGCGGCGTCCTTGGTGAACGTGATCGCGAGCACCTGGTCCAGATGCTCCACAAACGGCCCCGACTCGGGAGAGAGCGCCCACAGGATGCGACGCGTCAAGGTGAACGTCTTGCCCGAGCCCGCGCCCGCGGAGACGAACAGGGGCCCGTCGAGGGTCGTGACGATGTCGCGCTGCTGCGGCATCAGGGTCGATAGGTCCACGGAGCTCATGCGCCCCTCCTCTCAAAGCCCAAAGGATGGTTGTACTCGTGGCGGGCCGCCGCGTTATCGGACGCGGAGACGCGGCCGGCGAACAGCTCTTCCAGGCGGGCCCCGACCTGCTGTTCCGTACGGTCGAGCAGCTCCTCGAACGTCATGGTGCCGCCCTTGGCCTCGGCCGGGAAACCGTCTTTCAGGCCCGGAACGCGCCCGTCTCCGGGGAACTCCTCGGCAAGCTCGGCCGATACGGCGCCGCGCATGGCGGGATGCGTGCCCTTGGTGGAGAAGTAGAGTGCACCGCGGGCATCGAGGCCGAGAGCGCGCTTGATGGCCTGGGCATAGATGAGCGTCTGGGTATGCTCGGGCAGCCAGCGCTCGTCATCGGCCGGAACCTCACCGCTCTTTAGGGGCACGGTGGGGTCTTTGAGCCTAAACGGGTTCACGTCGCCGCGATGCTTGTAGTCGATCACCACGGCGCGGCCCTCAGCGTCCACGTCCACCCGGTCGATACGGCCGCCCAGCGGCACACCGGCGTAGGTCACCCCCAGCCCGTTGAACGAGTACTCGAGGTAGGCGGGGGCAAACGGCGCCAAGGCCTCGGACTCGTAGCGCACCACGCGCTCAAGCTGGGGCAGGATATCTGCCACTTCGAGCTCCTCGCCGTGGTCGAGCGGCACGAGCGGCGCCGAGCTCGAGGTCTTGCCGCGCGCATGCTCCTGGCGCACCTCGTCGAACACCCCGCGCAGCACGCAAAGGGAGGTCTCCAGATTCTGAGCCGTTACGCGAGGCGTCCCCTCCCGCTGCAGGCGCTCGTGGAAGCGGAACAGCACGTCGTGAACGAAGTTTCCCTTCTCCATGTTGCCAAAGCCGGCATCGAGGGAGGCGGGGCGCACGCGCGACGACATGAACCAGCAAAGCGGGCATCCCGCGTAGCTCTCGATCTGCGAGGCGGAGAACTGGCGCGGCACGAGCGGCGCCCCCTCCTGCGACGCGTCGCGGCGGCGCGGAACCAGATAGGGCAGCGCCTCCTCGGAAAGCTGTTGCGGAGGCAGGCAGTGCACACGCTGCGTGCCCATGCCCTCGGTAGCGGCGCAATCGAGGTCGCCCACGACGTCACCCTCGCCCACCGTGCGGTACGAAGCGTCCCGCGCGCGTGCGGCGAGCTCGGTCCAGATGGCGGCCGGGTAGTTCTCCTTGGCCTGACGGTCGTGCGTCACGCGGGCAAACGCGCAGGCCCCTCCCACGGCACGCAGGGCGCCCTCGAACAGGAAGCGCTGGCGACTCGCCGGATCAGCGGAAATGTCTTCGGCATCGAGTGCCGCAGCGAGCGCAGGACAGATCCCCTCCTCGCGAGACAAGGGATAGCTCGACACGTCCACGTCGATAAACAGGGCCGCCGCAAACGTATCCCGCGGGCACTCCGCAGCCTCCTGCAGCGTAAGAAAGCGGACCTCCGCCAGAGGAGCGGAGATCTCGGCAGCCGCGGCGGCGTCTTCGCCCTCGGCCTCGCCATCCGCACCGGCAGAGCCGAGCGGCTGCATGACCTGGGGCTGCCTCACGCGCAGTTCGTCAAAAGCCTGCACCGCGACGCGTTGGGGCACGTCGAGCACCCGCGCGGTATCCATCAAAAGCTCGATCGCGCGGTCGGCGAGCGCGACCTCGGAAAGCGGGGCCACCCAGCTGCGCGCCATGCCCCACATGCTCTGCGGGGCAGCCTGCGCGACCGAGCGCATGGCCTTGAGCGCGGAGACCGGCCGTTCGCGCCAGATATGGTTCACCACGTCGGCGCACACCACGGGAACGCCCGCCCACTGATGGTCTTCCGGCAGGTCCTTGCGCTCGTGCATGATCTTGGTCTGCACGCGCTGCAGCTCGCTCAGCACGGCCTCGGCATCGAGCTCGCGCTTGCCGCGGATCTTCTTGTCGAATCGGCGCGCATCGAAGGTCAGCGCCCCGGAAAGCGGTGAATAGAGCCAGTCGGTCAGCTCCGGGGCCGGCCACCATTCCGCACGGCTCAGCGAGCCCTCGCTCGACTCCTTCATGCGCGAGACGACCGACGAGAGCGCCGCGAACTGACGGCCGATCTCGGACTCGGCGAAACCCACCGTGAGGTTACAGGCGGCGCGCACGCCGCGCGCGGCCAGATAGGGCGCCAGCTCGTCGAACGCCCGGGCGGCGCGGGGGGCCACCACGGCGACCTCCTTGCCCTGGCCGGCCTCGCGCGCAAGCTCGACGATACGGTCCGCGTAGGCTCGGGCGCGCGCATGCGGCCCCGCCACCTCGATAAACTCATGCGGTACGCGGCGCGACGGCGCCGGCTCGGGCGCAACGGAAACAGCGGCCTCGCAGCCGAGCGCACCCAAGGCGTCGCTCAGCTCGTGCGCAAAGACGCCGTGGCCCGCCGGAAGCAGGACGGCAAGCGAGCCTGCGCGTGCCACGCTGGCAAGCAGACCGAGCAGGTACGCCGGGAAGGAGTCCACACCGCGCACGACCACGCACGAAGCGCAGAGCGGCACCTCCTCTGCGAACTGCTCGCAAAGGAGCGTTGCCGCGCAGCCCGCTTCGATAAGCCCGCGCGAAGAGAGCGCCTCCTCGTAGCGCAGCGCCAGCTCGCGCAGGCGCACATGGGAGGCGCCGCCGGCACCCTCTGTCGCGTCGCCCTCGAGCGGACCGCACAGATACGGCAGCAGGTCGCCAAACGTACGCGCGAGCAGGCTGCGCGTGCCCGGGTTGTCGCGCAGGGGCGCAAGCTCGTCCTCGTCGCAGGACGCAAGGACATTGTCGATAAGCAACCGGCGCTGCATGCGCGAGGCGACGTGGCGCCCGTCGCCAAAAACGTCCCACAGGCTCTCTATCCAGGCACTGGGCAGCGTCACCTCCACGCCGAGCCCCAGGCCCGCGCGCGCGAGCGCGCGACGGCACGACTCGCGCGCAGACGCGTCGGATACCAAAAGCGCTACCCGGCCATGCTTTTGCACGGCCGTGCGCAACAGGTCGATTTCCCCCGGAACCAGATCGGCACACGAATCGAACATGCAGATACGAGCTGGCATAACCCTCCCCGAACGTCTATTGGTCGTCCCCATCCTACACGCCCGTGCGGACACGCGCCGTACGCACGCGAGGACGCGCAAACAAAACAGCCGCGGTCTCCCGCGGCTGCGCGCCGTCAGATTTCAAGAAGAACGCAGGCGCCCCGCAACGGGACGCGTACGGCCGCGCTATGCCTCGTCCAGGCCGATCAGCACCCGGCGGTACCCGCCAGCCTCGCCGTTCAGGGCCTTGGAGACGCGGCTCACCGTGGTGGACGACGCGCCCGTGCGCGACTGGACCTCCACATAGGGCTCGCCCTCGTCCAGGTAGCGGGCCACCTGCAGGCGCTGTGCAAAATCGCAGATCTCGCGCGGAGTGCACAGGTCGCTCAGAAACGCCTGAACGTCTTCCTCGCTTTTCATCAGCAAGAACGCACGCGTCAACTGCTTGACGTCTTTGCGATCGAATATCGTCTCTTCGCCCATGAGCACCTGCCGTATCGTCTTGGCCGCGCGGGCCGTCTAACGCATGCCAGTGTAGCACGCCACTACGCTAAAGTGGCTCGCATCGGCAGGCGGTCATGTGGTCAGAGCGTGTGCGCGCGGCGCGGCCCTGCACGCATGCCCGGTTTAGGAGATACTCAATCGCAGCACGCGCGGGCACGGCTCCCGCCTTCCCCTGAAAGGACCTTCCATGAGCTTCATCCTCAACTGGCTGCTGAGCTCCATCGCCATCTCCGTAGCGGCTTACTTGGTGCCCGGCATCGAGCCGATCGGCTCGATGGAGCCATGGGTCTGCTTTTTGTTCGTGGGGCTGTTCCTCGGCATCGTCAACTCGCTGGTCAAGCCCATCCTGAGCGCCGTCTCGCTGCCCGTGACCATCCTCACGCTCGGCATCTTCCAGCTAGTCATCAACAGCTTTATGCTCGAGCTCGCCAGCTATCTCTCCGTCAACCTGCTGGGAAGCGGCATCGCGATCGCAAGCTTTGGGTCCGCCTTCTTTGGAGGCATCATCGTGAGCATACTCTGCTCGATCCTGGGCGCGCTCACCAACGACTAGCCTCCGCGCGACCCGCGGCGTCTAGATCACGTAGTCGAACGACTCCGGCTCGCAGACCAGGTCCGCGATGGTCACGCTGTCAAGATACTCGTTGATCATATTGTTCAGCTTGGTCCACATGCCGATGGTGGTGCAGGTCGCCGCCCGGTCGCAACCGGTGGAGCCGGCCTCGAGACACGAGACGGGCGCCAGGCTGCCCTCGGTCAGGCGCAGCACCTCGCCCACCGTGTACTGGTCGGGCGCCTTGGTCAGGCAGTAACCACCGCCCTTGCCGCGCATGCCCGAGAGCATGCCGTCGTGCACCAGGATGGAGAGGATGTTCTCCAGGTACTTCTCCGATATGCCCTGACGGCTCGCGATCTCCTTGAGCGGAATGCGGCCCGACGCCTGGTGCTGGGCTAGATCGATCATGACGCGCAGGGCATAGCGGCCCTTGGTGGAAACCAACATGCAGGATGCCTTTCGTTTTGCTGTTTTCCACATCAGCATATCAAAACAGTAGGTAATAGGTAATCAAAAACGGAGTTCCTTGCGCCAGCCATGCGGCCCAGCGTTACAAAATAGAAATCAACCCTTTATTCCTATTGACAGACTAGGAATAAAGGGTTGTAATGCAGCCATCGGAATTCATATATTCCTATCTGTTTAATAGGTTGAATGCGAGGAACCATGCAAACCGTCTTGCGATGTACCACAAACGGCATGCGCTGCGGCGTGATGCCGGCTCTCCCCTAGCATTCCCGACACTCGCTTACACATAAGAAACCACCACAGAAAGGCACCATCATGAGCAAGATCTACCAGTCCATCGACCAGCTTATCGGCCACACCCCCCTGCTCGAGCTCAGCCACTTCGAGGCCGAGGAAGGCCTCAAGGCCCGCGTGCTCGTCAAGCTGGAGTATTTCAACCCCGCGGGCTCCGTCAAGGACCGCGTCGCCAAGAACATGATCGACGAGGCCGAGGCCGCCGGCAAGCTCGTGCGCGGCGAGGGCTACACCATCATCGAGCCGACTTCGGGCAACACCGGCATCGGCATCGCCTCGGTGGGCACCGCCCGCGGCTACAAGGTGATCATCACCATGCCCGAGACCATGTCGGTCGAGCGCCGCAAGCTCATGCAGGCCTACGGTGCCGAGCTCGTGCTCACCGACGGCTCCAAGGGCATGAAGGGCGCCATCGCCAAGGCCGAGGAGCTCGCCGCCTCCACGCCCAAGAGCATCGTTGCCGGCCAGTTCGTGAACCCGGCGAACCCCGCGATCCACAAGGCCACGACCGGTCCCGAGATCTGGGAGGACACCGACGGCCAGGTCGACATCTTTGTGGCCGGCGTGGGCACCGGCGGCACGGTGACCGGCGTGGGCGGCTATCTCAAGGAGCAGAACCCCGACGTCAAGGTCGTGGCCGTTGAGCCCGCCACCTCGCCCGTCCTCTCCAAGGGCCAGGCGGGCCCTCACAAGATCCAGGGCATCGGCGCCGGCTTTGTGCCCGACGTGCTCGACACCGACGTGTACGACGAGATCATCACCGTCGAGAACGAGGACGCCTTTGCCACCGGTCGCGCCGTTGGCCACAAGGAGGGCGTGCTTGTAGGCATCTCTTCCGGCGCCGCCGTGTGGGCCGCGCTCGAGCTCGCCAAGCGCCCCGAGAACGAGGGCAAGACCATCGTGGCCCTGCTTGCCGACACCGGCGAGCGCTATCTCTCCACGGCCCTGTTCGCGGAGTAGCCCACAAGGAGCCGCCGCAATACCCGCGGCGCTCGCAACCCATGAAGTACAATCGAGGCGCGGCCCCATCGGGTCGCGCCTTTTTACCGTCTACGGTGCTGCCCGCGGTGCCCTCCGGAAAGGAAGCGTGAACAAGGTGTCCAAAAAGCGCGTGCTCGTTGCCATGAGCGGCGGCGTCGACTCGAGCGTCACGGCCTATCTGCTCAAGCAGCAGGGCTACGAGTGCGTCGGGGCCACCATGCGCCTCACCTGCTCGCGCAGCTTTGGGGCAGACGGCTCGCGCACCTGCTGTTCGCTTTCGGACATCGCGGACGCGCAGAACGTGGCCGAGCGGCTGGGCATCCCCTACCACGTGCTCGATTTTCGCGAGACCTTCGAGCGCACCGTGGTGGACCGGTTCGTGAACACCTATCTGGCGGGGGCCACGCCCAACCCCTGCATCGACTGCAACCGCTATCTCAAGTTCGGTGCGCTGCTCGACTTCGCCCTAGAGCAAGGCTGCGATTACGTGGCCACCGGGCACTACGCGCAGATCGTGCACGCACCGCAGGGCTCCTGGGAGCTCAGGCGCGGAGCCGACCCCAAAAAGGACCAGAGCTACGTGCTCTACTCCCTCACGCAGGAGCGCCTGGCCCATACCCTGCTGCCGCTCGGAGGCCTAAACAAGGAGCGCGACGTGCGCCGCATCGCTACCGAGCAGGGGCTCGTCAACGCGCAGAAACCCGACAGCCAGGACATCTGCTTTGTGCCGGACGGCGACTACGCCAGCTTTATCGAGGAGCGCCGCGGGCGTGCGTTCGAGGCGGGCGATATCGTCTACCGCGACGGATCGGTGGTCGGCCGGCACACGGGCGCCATCCGCTACACCGTGGGGCAGCGCAAGGGGCTGGGCGTGGCCATGGCGCACCCCGTCTACGTGACGGGCGTGGACATGGGCACGAACACCGTGCACCTGGGCGAGGCCGAGGACCTGCTTGCGAACACGCTTATCGCCGAGGACTGGATCTGGAGCGCCCCCGCCGAGGCCATGGCAGCCGAGCTCGAGGACGGCCCCATCGCCGTCACCGCCAAGTACCGCTATCACCAAAACGACCAGGCGGGCAGGCTTTACGTCATAGACGGCGGCCGCGTCCGCATCGACTTCGATGAGCCACAGCGCGCCATCGCGCCCGGTCAGGCCGTAGTCGTCTACCGCGGCGACATCGTGCTGGGCGGCGGCACGGTGCAGTCGGCACAAAAATAAGAGCCGCGCGTTCTTGGCATCGCGCGTAACGCAGCTCGCAGGCCGCGCCTACTGTGCCAGCGCCATGGCGATGGCGTAGTCGTCCTCGTTGGTGATGGAGACGAGCAGCTCGCTCACGCCCGCCTCGTCTAGGGCAGCCTGCAGCTCGGGCCCCGCGTTCACATAGGGAGAACCGTCCGGGCGCGTGAGGGTCTCTACCCGGCGCATCTCAAAGCCCTCCTTGGTAAGCGGGGCCACGGCCTTAAAAACGGCCTCCTTGACGGCAAAGCGGCCCGCCAGGTACTCGGCGGGATTATGACGCTCGAGTGCCGCGGCAAGCTCGGCCGGCGTGAAGGTGCGCCGCACGAAGGCATCTTGCTCGGAGGCCGCCTTGCCGGCAATGCCCCCCGCCAACCGATCGATCTCAGAGATCGACGCCATGTCTATACCGATGCCCTTGACCATCATGCCCTCTCGCTATCCCCGCGCCGCGCCAGCGCTGTCGGACGTTTCTGCCGCAGCATCATCGTACTCCTCAAAGCCGGCATCGCACACGTTGCGGTAGCGTCCCATGGTGTTGCCGCCCACGCGCATGGCCTGCAGGATCGTGCAGATGCGCTCCTTGGAGAGCGACGTGTTGTCGTGCGTCGTCCAGTTGCGAACGAGCAGCACGTGCACCTCGACGAACGCCTCGACAAAGCCGCGGCGCAGCCTGTCATCGGGCATCTTGTCCTTCTCCATGAGGAACAGAACATGGGACTCGAGCTCTTTTCTGAACTTCTGCTCAAAGTAGGGGTCGCCGTGCGGGCCGAGCATGGCGCGCAGGCCCGTCCGGTTCTCCTCGCACACGTCGAACCACTCCTCGAAGCCGATCGGCGGCGTGATGGAAAAACCCCAGTCGGTGACGAGCCTCTCCCGATCGTCCTTGGCCGCGAGCGCGGCGGCGTCGACCTTCTTGAACCTGACGATAAGGTCGTCCTCGACGTACTGGATCACGTCGTAGATATCCGAGAAGTACACGTAGAACGTGCTGCGAACGATGCCCGCCTTCTTGCACAGCGCGCTCACCGAGACCTTGTCGTAATCATGGTCTTCAAGCAGCGCGATATACGAGGCGACGATCTTCTTACGCGTCAGGACGCTCTTGGGCGCTTTCTGCTTTGGCTTCTTTTGGGGCGCAGCGGCATCGGCCATGGGAATCTTTCTGCCTCTCGATATCAAATACGACAGTGCGACTCAAATTCTAAGTACTTCTACCTGCCCAATCGAACACTTTTGCTCTGAGTGGTCGAATCGAACGGTAGGCGGGTCAACCTGTTCGAATCGAACACTCGCGCCCTCTCCTGTACTGGAGAGGCCGTTAACGCTCCCGTAACTTTTGCCTTGACAGAAAAGCGGGCGCAGCGCTCGCAAAACGCTGGAAGGAGAGACGTGAGCGATTCGACCAAGGTATCCCACCACTATCTCCGCGCCTGGCCCCTGCTTGCGTTCTCGGTGCTGTGCTACTTTCTCACCTCCACCGTGGCGAGCTCGATGAACATCGCCGCTGGCATCTTGGAGACCGAGCACGGTTGGAGCGCCACCCTCATCACCTCCTGCATTTCGCTTGCAAGCCTCGCCAACGTCGTGTTCGGCTTTCTGGCGGGACGCGCCTGCGTGGGGCACTCCGCCAAGCGGCTCTGCCTTGCCTGGGGCGCGCTGTACCTCACAGGCGTCGCCTGTATGGGCTTCTCCAAGCTCTTTGCGATCTTCGCCGTGTCCATGATCGTGGCGAACGCAGCGTCTTCGGCGCTCGGCTACAACACGGTGCCCGTGCTCCTCGCCCACTGGTTCCCCCAGAAAAAGGGCACGGTCCAGGGATTCGTCTCCATGGGCATCCCCCTGGGCGCGGGCTTTGCCTCCATGGTCTATTCCTGGGGCTACACGCAGCTCGGCATCGATGCGGCATTTGTTCCCTTCATGCTTGTAGCCGCCATGGCGATGGCGCTGCTCGCGTTCGGCATCAGCGACACGCCCGAAGAGAGCGGCCTTGTGCCCGACACCATGGAGCACTGCACGCCGCACAGGCCGGAGCTTGCCCCGAACGCCGGCAGCGACGCAGGCGCCGTGCCCGCAGACGGCTCCCGCACGTTCCTGCGCAACCCGCGTTTTATGGCCCTCTCCGTGATCTTGGGCATCCAGCTCGTGTACTCCGGCGGCCTCATGGTGCAGATCGCGCCGCGCCTCTATGAGCTCGGCTACACCATGGACGAGGCGGTACTCGCAATGCTCGTCTCGGCGCTCTTCGCCTGCGCCGGCAGCTTTATCTGCGGCATTATCGGCGACCGTTTCGGATCCCGCACGGGTGCGATCGTCACCTTTGTTGTAGGCATCGTGGCCGTCCTGCTGAACCTCGCCGGCAACCCCGCCTGCGTGTTCGCGAGCCTCGCCCTTATCGGCGTGGTCACGGGAGGAGCCGACAACTGGCCCGTAAACATCTGCGCCGAGTACTTTGGGCGCGAGGGATTCTCCGGTTCCTTTGGCCTGATGTTTCCCATCATCCAGCTCGTCGGCGCCATAGGCCCCGGACTCTTCGCCCTCACCGCCGGCGCCACGGGAAGCTATGTCGTCTCGTACGTCTGCGCCGCCGTCCTCATGGGCATAGGGCTCGCCCTCTTTGTCCTGCTCACCCGCAACGGATTGCTCGGCGAGCGCACGCGCGACTAAGACTCCCCGGCCCTCTCTCAGATTCAGGAACGCCTCGCTGTCAAGCGAGTTAGATCCACCCATGCCAAAACGGCCAAACGACTCGAAAGGAAGGAACCATGTCGTTGCCAAAAGAGAACATGAAGGCGCTGGTAGGTGTCTACAGCTGCGCCCTCGCGCTGATGGGCCTCATCGTGCCCGTCTCGGTGCTCGCGAACATCGCCCAGACGTTCCCCGAGACGCCCATCACCACCATCCAGCTCATCGTCACGCTGCCGAGCCTTGTCGCCATCCCCACGGGCATCATCGTCTCCAAGCTGGCCTCGCGCGTCTACAAGCGCTACTCGGCCCTCTTCTTCACCGCCCTCTATATCTTTGCGGGCACCATGCCCGTCTGGCTACACGGGCAGATCGAGCACCTGCTCATCTCCTCTGCCCTCGTGGGCGTGTCCATGGGCGGCCTACAGAACGCCATGACCACCATCATCCCCGACTACTTTGAGGGCGAGGCGCGCGGCACCGTCCTCGGCCTGCTCTCCACCTTCGTGTGCCTGGGCGGCTTTATCTACACCGCCGCCGCCAGCGCCCTGGGCGCCGAGGACTGGACGCACGCCTTCTTTGCCTACGGCATCATCGGCATCTTCCTCATCCTCGAGCTCATCTTCCTGCCCAAAGGCAAGCTCGAGCCCAAGGCCGAGGGCGGCCAGCGCGTGTCCGTCCCCAAGGAAGTCATCATCCTGTGCATCCTGGGCTTTTTGCTCTACACCTTCTGCCAGCTCTTCAACTCCAATGAGTCTCTGCTCGTCGTGGAGCGCGGCTTTGGAGGCGTGGCCGAGGCCGGCATGGGCTCTTCCGCCTACACCGTCTCCGGCATCGTTGCCGGCATCATCGTGGCGCCCCTGATGAAGATCTTCAAGAAGCATGCCCCCACCAGCTGCTTTGTCATGGCGCTTGCGGGCCTCGTGGTCTACGCCACCGCGGCAAACGTCGCCATGCTCTGCGCCGCGGGCTTCCTTATCGGCCTTGCCTACCAGACCTTCACCCCCTTTGGCGGCATGGGCGCGGCCAACTTCTCCAACGCCGCCGGCATGGCCTTCAACATGGCGCTCGTGAACGCCTCGATGTCGCTCGGCCAAGCCCTCTCGCCCTACACCACCTCGTTTTTGGCCGGCTTCCTCGACGGCTCCATCACCTCGATGATCTGGATCGGCGTCGTCGCCATCGCCGTCACCTGCGCAGGCGCCTATCTCTACTTCAACAAGAACAACATCGTCTCCCAGCCCCACTAGGCCGAGTAGACGCCCCCTCGTCCCCGTCCCCGTCTTCAAAGACATGAGAGCAAAGGAGTAACCATGTCACGAGAAGTAACCACCAAGACCGTAATCTGCAACGGCAACCCCACCGAGATCTGCATGCGCCAGATGCTCAGCCCCGCCACCCAGGAGGAGCTCGACGCCATGACCCCGGCTGAGCGCGAGGACTACTGCTTCCAGCCCCCGCTGCAGACGCGCACCTACGAGCCCGAGCCCGGCATCATCTGCATGCAGGACCAGCCCGTCAAGATGCGCGACGGCGTGATCATCTACGTCGACATCTACCGTCCCAAGGACACCCCCGTCGTCCCGCTGATCGTCTCGTGGTCGTTCTACGGCAAGCGTCCCTTCGACGGTCAGAGCGAGTGGCAGATCATGGGCGTGCCGCCTCAGACCGTCTCGAACATGTCCAAGTTCGAGAGCCCCGATCCGGGCTACTGGTGCCGCCACGGCTACGCCGTCGCCAACGTCGACCCGCGCGGCGTGGGCCACTCCGGCGGCGACTTCGTGCAGTTCGGCACCCAGGAGGGCATGGACGGCTACGACTTCATCGAGTGGGCGGCCGAGCAGGCCTGGTGCAACGGCCATGTGGGCCTTGCCGGCAACTCCTGCGTGGCCATGACCCAGTGGCGCATCGCCTCGCAGCAGCCGCCCCATCTTTCCTGCATCGCCCCGTGGGAGGGCACGAGCGACATGTACCGCGAGTCGCTGTGCGAAGGCGGCATCCCGGCCCATACCTTTGTGGGCATGGTGGTGCGCGAGGCCGTCGGCCCCAACTACATCGACGACACCGCCGAGAACCTCGTTCAGAAGTACCCCTTCATCGACTGTGACTACTGGAAGGACAAGGACCCCATCTGGAAGAACATCACCTGCCCCGTCTACGTGACGGCGTGCTGGAACCACTTCCACCTGCGTGGCTCCATCCAGGCCTTCCGCAAGATCAAGAGCCGCAAGAAGTGGCTGCGCGCCCACCGCGACTTTGAGTGGCCCGACGCCTACAACAACAAGAATCTCCAGGACCTCGAGCTCTTCTATGCCCGCTATCTCAAGGGCGAGCGCAACGGCTGGGAGCTCACGCCCACGGTGCGTATCGAGGTGCAGGACACCGGTGACCTTAACTACCAGGAGAACCGCCCCGAGACGAGCTTCCCGCTCAAGCGCACCAAGTACAAGAAGCTCTACCTCGACGCCTCCAACATGTCCATGAGCCCCGAGCCCGTGCAGGAGCAGGCCATGGCGGGCTATGACTCCCAGACTGAGGAGGTCTGCTTCGACTACGCCTTCCCCGAGGACACCGAGCTCACCGGCTACATGAAGCTCCACCTGTGGGTGGCCGCCGAGGACTACAACGACGCCGACCTCTTCATCAATGTGCAGAAGCTTTCCACCACCGGCGAGTGGCTGCCCATCACCCTCTTTGGCGAGAACCACCCCGGCGCCTGGGGCAAGATGCGCGTCTCGCGTCGCAAGCTCGATGAAAAGCTCTCCACAGACTTCCAGCCCGTCCAGGCCCACACCGTCGACGAGAAGCTCGAGCCCGGCCAGATCGTGCCGGTCGACATCGAGATCTGGCCCACGAGCCGCTTCTGGCACAAGGGCCAGCAGATCCGCGTGCAGGTAGCCGGCCGCTACATTCGCGACGACTGGTTCGAGCCGCTGACATGGGACACCGACAACCACGGCCGCACGCTCATCTACACCGGCGGCGAGCACGACTCGTTCCTGCAGATCCCCGTCATCCCGCCGCGCTTCCAGGACGGCGACATCATCATCCGTTAGGCCGCCTGTCCCCTGCCCACCCGCCGGTGCCCAATGCGGCGCCGGCGCCCCTCACACCCCTCACAGATAAGGAACTCATCATGAACCAGGAAATCTTTGACACCCTCGCTGCCCGCTGCGCCTACATCTGGGGCATCGACGTCTCCCAGGTCACTCCCGAGACCACCTTCGCGGAGCATGACACCAAGAGCGGCCAGATCTCTTCCATGACCACGCACCTGGAGGACGAGTTCGACCTCGAGGTCCCCTACATGCAGTTCAAGCGCTGCAAGACCGTCGGCGAGGCCGTCGAGTTCGTGGCCGGCCTGCTTGAGGAGTAGCGCCATGAACGATTTTCTCCAGGGAATGATCGAGCGCGCCAAGCAGTCGCCCAAGCGCGCGTGCTTCCCCGAGTCGAGCAACGTCGATATCCTGCGCACGGCCGCGCGCGTCGTCGAGGAGGGCATGGGCACGCCCGTGCTCGTTGGCGTAGAGGACGAGGTCCGCGCGCTCGCCGCCAAGAACGACATCTCGGTCGAGGGTTTCGAGTTCTTCGACAACACCGTCGAGGACAACCGCCGCGAACTGGCCGGAAAGTTCCTTGCGCAGGACAGCGAGACCTACAGCGAAAAGGCCCTGATGCGCAAGTCCAAGGACCCCGTGAACTGCGCCATGATCATGCTGACAGGCGGGCTCGTGGACTGCGTGGCGGCCGGCAAGGACTACTCCACCGGCGACGTGGTCTTCTCCGCCTCGAGCTTTGTGGGCCTGGCCGAGGGCGTCGGTTCGCCCTCGAGCCTCGGCATCGCCGACATCCCGGGCTTCGAGGGACCGCAGGGCTCCATGTTGGGCCTCGCCGACTGCGCCATCACCGCGCAGCCCACGGCCGCAGACCTCGCTGGCATCGCCATCTCCTCGGCCGACACGGCCGCCACGCTGCTCGGCTGGGAGCCGCGCGTGGCGATGCTCGCCTTCTCCACCAAGGGTTCGGCCGAGCACGACACCATCGATGTGGTGCGCGAGGCCGTGGAGCGCGTGCACGAGCTGCGCCCCGACATCGCCTGCGACGGCGAGCTGCAGTTCGACGCCGCCATCGTCCCGGCCGTGGCAGCCCACAAGGTCCACGGCGAAAGCCCTGTGGCCGGACGCGCCAACATCCTGGTGTTCCCCAACCTGCATGCCGGCAACATCGGCGTGAAGATGGTGCAGATCTTCGGGCACGCCAACGCGTACGGCCCGGTGCTCCAGGGCTTCTCCAAGCCCGTCTGCGACTTCTCCCGCTCGGCGCCCGTCGACGAGATGCTCGGCAACGTCGCCATGCTCATCGTTCGCGCCAAGTAAAGGAGAACCGATGCCTCAGAACAACTACCGCGTGCTGGTGCTCAACCCCGGCTCCACCTCAACCAAGGTCGGCCTCTTTGAAGGCGAGACCTGCGCGTTCTCAAAAACCGTCAACCACGATGCCACCGTGCTCGCCACCTTTGATACCGTTGCCGAGCAGCTCCCCTATCGCCGCGACACGATTCTCGCTCTCCTTTCGGAGAACGGGGTCGAGCTCGGCAGCATCGACGCCTTTGTCGGGCGCGGCGGCGGCCTGCTGCCCATGGAGGGCGGCACCTATGCCGTGAACGACACGATGCTCGAGCATGCCCGCACCAACGCCAACGGCGTGATGCACCCCGCCAACCTCGGCAGCCAGCTGGCGAACGAGTTCGCAAGCTCCTGCACGCCGGCAAAGCCCGCCTTTGTGGTGAACCCGCCCGATACCGATGAGCTGTGTGACGAGGCCCGCATGACGGGCATCAAGGGCGTATACCGCCACGTCCACCTGCATGCCTTGAACCTCAAGGAGACGGCCATCCGCCACGCAGCGAGCCTGGGCCGCGCCTACGAGGAGTGCAACTTCGTGGTCTGCCACATCGGCGGCGGCATCTCCATCTCCGCGCACGCTCGCGGCAAGATGATCGACGGCTACGACATCGTCGGCGGCGAGGGCCCGATGGCGCCCACGCGCGCCGGCGCCGTGCCGGTAGTCGAGGTGCTCGACTATCTCGAGGCCGGGCACAGCGTGGCCGAGGCTCGCAAGCTCTGCATGAAGACGGGCGGCTTTGTCGACCTGCTCGGTACCTCCGACGCCATCGAGGTGACCGAGCGTGCGTCCGCAGGCGATGCGGCGGCGGCCCGAGCATGGAGCACGATGCTCTACCAGATCGTTCGTGCCATCGGCTCCATGGCCGCCGTGCTCGGCGGGAAGGTTGACGGCATCCTGCTTGGCGGCGGCATGGTCCACAGCAAGGAGCTCGTGGCCTACATCGAGAAGATGTGCAGCTGGATCGCGCCCGTCACCGCCTATCCGGGCGAATTCGAGCTCGAGGCCATGGCCGCCGGCGCGGCGCGCGTGCTCTCGGGTTCCGAGGAGCCCAAGGCCTACACCGGCGTCCCCGTCTTTACCGGCTTTGCCGACGAGCCGGCACCTGCGCCCGAGGAGGACCTTCCCGACGCGGCGTAAACCGTAAGGACATGCACCAAATTCAAGCGGGGCGCAGTTCAGCTTCGAACTGCGCCCCGCTTTCAATTAAGCAAACAGTTTTTGCCTCATGGTCTTTAGGTAGTTCTTCTTAAACCTCTGGGCGCCGCCAAAAAACGCATTCTCTGACTTAGTCAAACCGAACTTCGCTCTACGCGCTTCCACAAGCTCAATCGTGCATGCCAGGTCGGCAACTTGGAACAGCACGTAATCTTTCGGCCGCACCGTCTTGAACTCAATGTGCGCCAGCGCGGTGGAGAAAATGAGCTCGAGCGTACGGCTGATCTCCTTTTGCCCGCCGTCGTAGTACAACACAACGCGATCAAACGAATGGAAGTACTCTAAGTTGTCGCGAATGTACTGACCAATCTCTCGGGCCAGACGAACCTCAAGATCCCGCCCAAAGCCAAAAAGCCGTTTATCGATAACAAACGTCTTATACGAAATATCGCAACGCCGAGCAAAGGCCATTAGGATATCGAATACCTTTTTCCGACAGGCAAGGTCAACGGCAGCATAGCGCTCCTCCCGCCGAATGAGGAGAGCCGTATGTACGGGAACGTAACCCGTAAAGCCCCGTGTTGCCATCTCTAATTCAAAACGCGCTACATATTCATCAACGGTCTTGTCTTGCTCATGAAAAACAAGGCTGACCAGGTAAAAGGGCGCATGAAACGAGGTTGTTCCAAAGTCGCCGCTCTCGTCGCAAAACACACTGAGTTCTCGCAATGCAAACTCCTGTTCGGACGATGATGCAGAAAAAAGGCGGGGACTGTTCCCCGCCGATGGGTGGACCCGCCTCAGGCGCGCCCAGAGTGAAGTTCTATCCGAGCTTCGGTTGTCATTATGACACAACTTGAAGGCAAACAAATGTTTGATTTAAATGAAACCGGAAAATGGCGCGATGCCGTCCGCAGACGGTGTTCTCGCGCCCCGTGTCTCGCCGCTACGGCACAAGACCAAACGCTCTCCCAGATGAAGATTGACCGGCGTTTCCGGCAATCCGATCATCAATAAAATGTCGCCGATCAGAGGGCGATCAACAGTCTGACGCCTGCCTTCAGAAGGGCCTTGACGATACCCCCCCCCACCTATTCTTAGCCCAAGTCGGGAAGCCAGACCATACGGTCAGGCAACAAGAAGGGGGATCAACATGCATGCAGCCACCCGAAATTTCAAAATCCAACGTACGATAAAAACGCCATTGACATTGCTCGCCACGCTCCTAGTCATGGTCCTAACTCTTACCGGCTGCTCTCTATTCGGTCCGGATTCAGACACGCAAACGGTCATTGACGCCATCAACGCCATTGGTGACGTCACAATCGAATCGGAGCAATCCATTTCCGATGCCAGAGATGCATATGACGGACTGGACGATGGGCAGCAGGACAAGGTCGACAACTATGAAACCCTAACCACAGCAGAATCAAAGCTTTCAAAACTCAAGAAAGCGGAGCTGAAAAAGGACCAAGCGGCTGCGGACCCGGTTATTAATGAGATTGACGCCATCGGCGATGTCACCCTTGACAAGAAAGATCAGGTCTCAAAGGCACGCGCTTCCTATGATTTGCTCACCACTTCACAAAAGTCCCTGGTTGGAAATTATCAAACGCTCCTCACGGCTGAAGAGGCAATCGAAAAGCTAGAGCAAGCGCTCGCAGTCGGAGAGACCGTCACGACATCTGAATGGAAAGCAACGCTCACCGACGTGAGAGTCTCCGGCACGCTCGAGTCTTCCGAAAGTAGGACTTCATGGGAGCCTGGCGAGGGCACCTGTTTTCTAATTATGGAATTCGACTTGGAATGCCTGACTTCCAGCCAACCCACTATTGATGACGACGGCCTCACCGACATCGAAGCCACTTACAACGGCAACAGCTACTCGAGCTGGGACATTAACTACATCGCTTCGGAGCTTTGGATACCCGTCCGCCATACCTATCTCGAGGCAAACATCCCTTCCCATCTTTACGTCTATACCAACCTACCCGACAAGGCACTGGACGACGGACAATCAATCACCGTCGACCTCAAGATAGGCGGAGAAGAGAAAACCATCACCGTTCGGTAACGAAATGAGAACCTGCCAAGCGCGAGCCAAAGGACGGCACCATGCGAAGCGAAAACGACACCAATGGAACCGAAAAGGACGCAAACGAACTTATCGAAAAGAGCGATGGACCGAAAGTAGATGCTGAGGAGACTCCCTCCATCGAGATAGGCCTGAACACGACAGACCCCAAAGCATCCAAAGAGGCTCCCGACACCGAGGCCTCTCCCGAAGAGATGCACATCAAAGAAGGGGAGCTGGCACCGGCAGAAGAGCTCACCACTATCGATAAAGACGGAATACAGGTCAGCGGCAGTACGAGTAAAAAACCCGGCAGAAAGCTCTTGGCAGTCATCATGGGGGGTTCCGCCGTACTCGTTATCGCAATCATCGTCCTATCAATGTCGGTTTTCTCCCCTCAGGCCAAGGCGGACAAGCTCTATGAGCAGGGGGCATATGCTGAAGCCTTGAAGGCCTACGAGGAAATAGGCGATGAAAACAAAAACGGCTCAAAGATGAGCGATTGCCGCTATTGGGCGTTCATCGATTATCTTCTCGCCAACGGCCCCTATGAGACGTCAGCCGAAGACGGTACAGATGTAACTTGGACGGTCGAAGGATATTCGAACGGCGACATCACGTGTACGGTCAGCGGAGGTGTGAATGGCAACAGCATCGGAGCGGACACCCAATTCGCAATGACGATTCACCACAGTGAGACAAATGCCGACTTCTCCGCCTCGAGCAAAATTCTGATCCTCTACATAAGCTCAATCGAAACGGGTTCGGGAACGATCGACCTCCCCTCGTACTCCTATGGCAAGACAATCAACTTCGACCGATACGAAAACAGCGGAAACTCTTCCAACATCTCATACATCAAAAAGAACTCCGGCGTCGTGACGAAGATGATTCAGAAAGGTCTGCTTGCTGCCCTCAATGCAAGTGGAACAGGGGCAGGCCTCTCCGACCTCGGATTCACCAATCTCGATTAACTCATACAGAGAGGAAGGGCGCGCATGAAGGCAGATGAATCAAAGGGGGCAGAAACAAGCACACCCGAAGAGACCGAAGTAATCGAAAAGCCCGGTAATGCTTCCATCGAAGAATTTGGTTCGCATCCGAGCAGCCCCGATGAGGGATTCGATAGCGATCAAAAGAGCGCTGAAGAGTCCGCGACTGATAACGATGTCATAGCCCCTGATGGAGAGGGCTCAGAAAAGAAGCAAGCAGTTCCCCAAAACGGACCAACCGCAAAGAACAACAACTCCTTCGCCAAAAAGAACAAAAAGGCCATCATTGGCTGTTCAATCATTGCCGTCGCCGCGATTGGGGTGGCGCTCGTCAACTGCCTTGTCGTTCCGTACCTGACATACCTTGATGCAAAGTCGAAGTTTGATAGCAAGGAGTACGCAGCAGCTGCCGAATCCTACGCGGGGATTGCCGGATTCCTAGATTCTGATGAGCTTAAATCCACAGCGGAGAAGGCGGCCCACTACACGTTAGGAGTAAAAGCTCTCGCCAAGAAGGACTACGGCACCGCCATCGACCACTTCACCGCTGCTGACAACTTTGAAGATGCAAACGAGCAGCTTGAAGAGGCCAAGACCCTGAAAACATACAGCGATGCCGAAGACGCAATGAAGAACGGCAGCTATGAGCTTGCGGGCGTCTCTTATGCCTCGATTATTGACTACAAGGACTCCAGGGAGAAGGCGGCAAAATGCGCTGATAACCTGATGAAGTCTGCAGACTATTCAAAGGCTAAAAAGTTATATGACAAGCTTGGGTCTGACTATGCGGAGCAAGCGAATAAAGCCAAAACAGCCATCGACAATCAAGAATCCATGCAGTCTGCTGAAGAAAAGATATCTGATGGGGACTTCACCGGCGCCCTCGAACTTTACAACAAGGTTCCTGATGACTTCTCTCTGAACGGCAAGAAGGCCGGCGATCGCAAGCAGCAGCTAAACAAGGCCATAGAAGCCTCGAACGCCGCCGGAACATTCTCTGCGACAAATGCGAACGTCAAAGTGACTCAAACCCACCGAAGCACCGGAAACTGGTATTGCTGGACAAGTGATGACACCAGCGGGGCAAAAGTCACGGTAAAGGCGACAATGGCAGACGATGGGACCGTTACCCTTGATGGCACGGTGACCTACTGGCGTTACATGAATTACTCAAGCATCTCGAGCGCTCTCAAATATCGCACCGTAACAGAAGAGTTCACATGCAGCGCCAATCCCGGCACCATTCAGCTCGATAGCGAAACATCGCTCAGCTACGACGGTTCTTGGCATCTCCGCTTCAAGCGAGTTGACGAAAGCCAGGACGTCTATTTCCGCTACACCTACGAAGCATCCTTCGATTACTCAAAGTAATTGCCATCCCGGAAACAACGACCGGGGGAGAATCTATCTCCAAGGGCGCTGACATCCCCAGCGCCCTTTTTGTGCACCGCGCCAAAATATAAAAAAACAATTACATGCATCTCGCTATAATTATGCAAACGTGAATTATTCACTAGTGCATAATTCAGGAGTGCATAATGTTTGTAGGACGCAAATCGGAACTTGAAAAGCTTAACAACCTGTACAAACAGGAGGGATTTCAGATGGCGGTCGTCTATGGACGCCGTCGCGTTGGCAAGACGACGCTCATCAACGAGTTCTGTCACGGAAAAAGGGCTCTTTCATTCACCGCGCTCGAGCAAAGCGATGCGGACAACCTTGCCGACTTCAATCGCTCGATAGCCAGCTTCTTCAACCTGCCCTCCTCGCTCCAGGGCTTTTCTTCTTGGGCGGACGCTCTGGCCTACATTGCAGAATGCGCACGAGAAGAGCACCTCATCATCGTTTTTGACGAGTTCCCCTACGCAGCCCAGAGAAATGCCGCCCTCCCCAGTGTGTTTCAAGTGGCCATCGACAAGCTTTTCAAGAACACAAACGCCCTGCTTATCCTCTGCGGCAGCAACCAAGGGTTCATGGAAAGTGAGGTGCTTGGCCGAAAGAGCCCGCTCTACGGTCGGCGCACAGCCCAAATAAAAGTCGAGGATTTAGGATTCCGCGACGCCGCCAAGATGTTGCCTGGCCTTGACCCTCAAGAAGCGTTTCGCTTTTACGGTTGCTTTGGAGGCGTCCCCTATTACCTCCAGCAAGTCGACCCCACCCTCGACCTGAGGGAGAATCTTGCACAGCTCTACTTCGACCCCATGGGCTTTCTCTTTGACGAACCGTACGGCCTTCTTCGTCAGGAGTTCAAGGAGCCCGCGCTCTACAGCTCCATCTTGCGCGCCATTGCCTCCGGAGCCAACCGACCCAATCAAATTGCCGATCGAGTCGGCATGCCGCAGACAAGTCTGCCAAGGTATCTCAAGGCACTCGAGTCGATCGGGATTATCCGTAAAGCCGTACCCTTTGGCGAAAACCAGGAGACGAGCAAACACGGCATCTATCTTCTCTCGGAACCGTGCTACATGTTTTGGTACCGCTTCGTAATGCCCTACATCTCCGATATCGAGTCTGGACTCGGCCGAGCCGTCATCAATGCCATTCCCGAAGAGCAGCTCAACGACTACCTGGGTCATCGCTTCGAGGGGCTGTGTGCAGAATGGATGGCCGAGCAGGCACGGGAAGGAAAGCTCCCCATAGCGGCGACGAGCGTCTCGTCGTGGTGGGGAACCAATCCGGAGAAGCGCGAACAGGACGATATCGACGTCTTGGCCGCCGATCGCGTCTCAAAAAAGCTGGTTATCTGCGAATGCAAATACCGCGAGAAGTTCAACGAGTCAGATGAGATCGCCGACCTCGAGTCTAAGCGCAATCTCATAAACGGATACGTGGCCACCCATTTCATGTTATTCACCAAGAAGGACCTAAACGCCACCACCAAAAAGAAGCTCGCCACACGCAGCGATTGGGCCTTCGTCACGCTCGACGAAATGTACGGTGAACTGTAGATATCGCTTTAAAAGGCCACACATAAGCCCTTCGCACCCGTGCGGAACGGGAAACGGGGGGGCGTTTTTGCATGCACGGACCTCGGGATGAGACCGGGCCTTACGTCTCCGCGGTTAAGGGGGCTGCGGACTCGATACGCTCGTCCAGCGAATCGCGCCTTTTATCGCATCTCCATGCCGCCATGCTGCACCGCCCCGCTCGCTTTCGCTTACCATGTTCGCGGCGAAAGCGGGTTCCGCCTATGCCGCCGATCAGAGAGGGTTCCCTATGGACGCAAATGAGATCTCCGTCGAGCAGCGAAGAAAAGCGCTGGTAGACGCCTTCCTCAATGACCGCGGGCTCCTTTATCTCACTGAATCCGCTGCAGAGATTCTCGGAAACCCCGTACTGGTCGTCGACCCCACCTACCACAACGCGGCGCGCGCAGGCTTTGTCCTCGACGAAAGCGACGACTCAGCCTTCGCGCAGACAACGCGCGCAGAGCTGGCGCGCGACGACACCATAATCGAAGAGGGCGTGCGCTATATCCTCGAGGAGGGCATCGACGAGGAACTCGCCCGTGCGAAGTCTCCGGTAGTGCGCCTGAACGCGGTCTATGGCCTCAAAACGATGACGTCTACGATCATGGTGCACGGCACCTGCCTCGGGCGCGCGATGATGATCGAGCACGACCGCCCCTTCACCGAGACCGATGCAGAGCTCTTCACCCTTTTTGTAAGGCTCGTGGCCCAAGAGCTCCAAAAGGTGGGCTTCCTCACCCTTGGCGGCCCGCAGCAAGGGCCGTACTTTCTGGGACGCCTACTCGATGACGAGCACCCGAGCCCGATCTCGTGCGCGCGGCGCATGCGGCTCGTGGGTTTCTCTCCCCTTTCAGATCTCTTCGTAGTCTGTATCCGTAGCCCCCACAGGGCTCTCGACCCGCGGTCAGCCGAGGGCATCCGCGGTCAGCTCCAGGCGATACTCCACCATAGCCTGATCACACTCTACGAGGGAGAGCTCGTAGCGCTCGTGAGTCGCGCCGATGCGCCGCGCCTCCCCGAAAGCGATGAGAAGACCCTCGCCCGCGCAGCATTGTCCAACGGACTCGTTGTCGGCGTGAGCAATGTGTTCCGCGAGGTCACCGATGTTCGCCCGCACCTTGCGCAGGCGCGTGCCGCAGTGCGCTACGGCTCCACTTACACCAAGATCATGGACGATACGCACGTCTACCGCTACTGCGAGTACACCTACATGGAGATGCTCGACATCTGCAACGACCACATCAACCTGATGAACTACGTCCATCCCGCCATCTGGGACCTATGGCAACACGACCAGGAGCACGAATCAGAGCTCGTGGAGACGCTGTTCGCCTTCATGCAGAACGGCTGCAACACGGCAAAAACCGCAAGCCTGCTCTCGCTCCACAAGAACACCCTCCTTTATCGGTTGAACCGAATAAAAGACGTGACAAACAACGACCTCAGGTCGGGAGAAGACCTCTTCTTGTTCCATCTCTCCATCCGCGTTCTCATCTACCTGAGGATTTTTGAGCCCAGGACCAAGCCGCGCACAAGCCAGGACCTGCATAGCCTGAAGTAGGGAACGCGTAAATCACCCAGCTAACGCAACCCGAGCAGGCGGTCTTCGGGGACCCGACGCGCCCGCCTCGGTGCTCAAACAGTCCTGTTCGCGCGGACGAGGCGCTTACCCTCGTCCGGCCCATACAGAAAACCGCTCGCAAGATAGGCACGCCGGGACCCCAAAACCCCCGCTCGAAGCTCCCATAAAGGAGGAGCTAGTCGCGTTTGATCTCGAGGGTCGGGAACTGCATCTTGGCGTACTTCTCCATCAGTGGCTTGATCTCCTCGATATGAGCGAAGAACTCATCGCGGGTCTTGTTGATCTCGTTCAGGTGCTCGGCACGCGCCTTGTCATCGTTGCGATCGCGCACGAGGCCGTTCTCGGCGATCTTGAGTTTGGGACGACCGGTCTTCTCGTCGGTCTCGATATCGCCACCGGCTCCGCACACCGCGCACTCCCACGGGAACTCGATGCCATCCCAGTGCTTGTCGCCGGGATAGACGAGCGAGCTGTGGCAGTTCGGACAGACGCCGTCGTTCGGGTCGCCGAGCCAGCCGCGCTCCTCGACCGGGGTATGAATGGCCTGCACGATGTTCTCGCCCATCTTGCGGGCGCGACCGAGCTGATCGCCCCACTCGACGTCCGCACCCCACACAAGCGCATTGCCCGGACGGCCGTCGCGCTGGGCCATGTAGCGGTCGACAACCTGCATGGACATGGTGAACATGGTGGCCTGAAGACTCTCGAGCGCGAGCGACTGCCAGTCGTGCATAGACCCGCCGACGCTGATAAGACCGGCAACCGTGTGCGGGTTCTCCTTGACGGCGCCGATGGCCAGCAGGAACGAGAGCTCATAGGCGAGGAAGCGCTGAGCCAGGCGCGTATAGACCGAACTCGGTGTAAGGTCGTAGGTCGGAACGGCGAAGATGACGCCTTGACAGGTCTGAATCTCGGAGATGATGGCATCGACGTCGTCCTTCTTCTTGAGGACGCAGCCGTGGTACTCCTTCTGCAGGCCGGCGCTCATCTTGCCCATCTGCATGGTGCAGCCCTCGCAGCCGGTGCAGGGAAGGATGTTGTAATCAAAGAGATTGATAAGCTCGACCTCGCCGCCGGCCTCCTGAACGGCACAGAGGGCCTCCTTGGCGAGCATCTCGCCGTTGCCCCCATGCCTACCAGCACAAACAGCCATAACCTTAAACGCCATGATTGCTCCCCTCCAGAAGCTTTATCGGACACGGGCCCTCGCCCGCGCATTCTGGGGAGATAGTACGGCTCAGGGCTTTCATGTTCACCGTCCACACGGACGAGCAATGGCGAAATGGATACGAAACAGTCGTGTAGATGCCCAAAGCGGCGGAAGCACTACGGATTGGCTCGAGAGGCAAACGGCCCGAGCGAATCCGGCCGCCGCCCCGTGCAGTGAGGAAACGGCGGCCGGCTGCTCGCTACTTGCGTTTGAAGGGAATCGGCTTCGGCGGGCACTTGGGCTTGACGGCGCCGGCCGTCACGATGGCTCCGTGCTCGCAGACCTCGAGGCACGCGCCGCACTGGGTACATGCCTTCTGGTCGATGACGTGGATGAAACGCGGACGGCCGAGAATCGCGTCTTCCTCGCAGGCATCGACGCAGGCGTTGCAGGCCTGGCACTTGGACGCGAGGATATGGACGGTGAGGAACGCCTTGCACTCCCCCGCCGGGCAGGTCTTCTTGCCGATATGCTGGCTGATCTCGGCCTCGAAGAGATCGAGGAAGGCGAGCACGGTGCGCGCCATGACGCGGCCCATCTCGCAGAGGGACTCGGTCGCCATGACCGGGCACAGGTCGCGCAGAAGCGCCAGATCGGAGGGTTTGCCCTTCTTGCGGCAGATGTCCGTGACGATGGTGGCTATCTGATGGGAGCCCTCGTGGCCAAAAACGCAGCGGCCGCAGGTCTCGCGGCGATAGAGCTGGCAGATGTCGTTCAGCGCACCCGCCATGCAGTTCTTGGCGGTATAGACGCGTACATAGTCGCTTGCCAGTGCGACCTCGGCAGCGACGTCGTCGGCCTTGTACAGCACGCCCGCTGGGTAGCCCACGTAGACAGCCTTGGCGTCTTCGACCCCTGCGGCCTCCACGAGCGCACCCACGGTCGTGGTCTCGTCCAGCTCGACCGGCACCTCGGCGCCCTCGAACCAGACCCAGCGCTTCCCTTCAGCGGAAAGAAACTCGGCGCCGGAGATGTTCACCTCGTCGCCCTCGCCGGCAGCGTGGCTCGGAATGGGCTTCTCGCCGACCAGGGTGCGGGCGGCAGCGGAGCCGTTGGCGTAAACGAAACCCAGCTCAGGATCGCACCCAACGACACGCACCGAGTCTCCCAGGACGGTCGCGAGCTCAGGCGCAACGGGGTCGCCGGCCGGCACGAGCACGGCCGAGGCGCCGGTAGCGCGAATCTTCTCGGCCGCGGCGCCAACGTCCTTTTTAAGGAGCCAGAGCGCGACGGGAGCCTGCTTGTAGGCGGGCATGAAATTTACGATGGTCATTTGTTCTGCGCTCCTTCCTAGTACTCGTTCCACAGGCGCGGGGTGGTCAGCGTGAGACGTAGGTCGCATTGCAGGCAGCGGCTCGCCTCGCAGGTGGCCTCCTCCTCGGTGAACGGGCACTCGAAGGGCTCGAAGTTGTCCGAGCGCTCGTTGGCGGCAACGATGTGCGGCTGGACGGCCTCGCCGTAGAAGCCCTCGGGGACCTTGCCGATGAGCTGGCATGGCTCCTCCGGCTCCGTGAGCACGGCATCGATGTCGCCGTCGCCGCCCAGGTAGCGGTCGATGGAGACGGCGGCGCTGCGGCCGGCCTCGATGGCGGCGATCACAGACTTGGTGCCGGTCACGCAGTCGCCTGCGGCCCAGACGCCCTCGGCGCTCGTCTTGCACTCGGCGTCGGCCACAACGTAGGGACCGTGGGTGAGTTCGAGCCCCATGGCGGCAGTGCCCTCGGGCTTCTGGCCGACAGCGAAGATGACGCGATCGACGTCGATGGTGAGCTCACCGCCTTCAAGCAGTTCGGTCACGGCGCGATGGTTCTCGTCGAAGTAGAAGCGCTCGATCTTGTGGATGGTCATGGAGCCGACGTGACCGGGGTTGCCGGTAGCCTCGTTGATGCTCGTAAAGGCATGGGCGTCGTGCAGGACAACGCCCTCCTCCGCGGCCTCGGCGCGTTCCTCGGGGGTGGATGTCATGGCAGCCTCGGCCTCGAGGCAGGCGAGGTCCACAGAGGCAGCGCCCAGACGGACGGCGGTACGGGCGCAGTCGTAGGCAACGTTGCCGCCGCCGAGAACCATGACGCGCAGGCCGGTAAGATCCGGGGCCTCGCCGCTACGGGCCGCCTTGAGGAAGTCGGTGTTTCGCAGGACGCCCTCAAGATCATGACCCGGCATGGGCAGCACGGTGCCGTCGTGGGTGCCGACGGTCACGAGCACGGCGTCGAAGCCCTCGCCAAGAAGCGCCTTCGGGTCGGTCACGCGCTCGCCGCAGCGCAGCTCGATGCGGGGCTCGGGGTCCACGCCCTGGGCGATCTCGAGAATCGTGGCGACCTCGCGGTCAACGACCTCGTCGGGCAGGCGATAGGCCGGGATGCCGTAGCGCATCTGTCCACCGACCTTCTCATTGGCCTCAAAGACCGCAACCTTGTGGCCCTTCTCGGCGCAGTAGAGCGCGGCGGTGAGACCGGCGGGGCCAGCGCCCACCACAGCGACCTTCTTGCCGGTGAGCGGCTCGTGGCGGACGTTGGCCTTCCAGGTGCCCTCATCGCGCACCGCGGCGGCGCGCTTGAGGCGGCAGACGGAAAGCGGCGTACCGTTGAGCTCGTTTCGCTTGCAGGCGTCCTGACAGCTATGGACGCAGATGTTGCCCAGACTCTCGGGGAACGGGACCTTTTCACGCACGACCGCGGCGGCCTCGGTATAGCGCTTCTCCTTAACGAGACGCAGGTAGCGCGGGATATCCACGTGCGCCGGGCAGCCGGCACGGCAAGGCACCACGTTGTCGGCATAGGATTTGTTCTCGTCGAACATGTTGAGCGTGTCCACGATGGAACCCGTAGGGCAAACCTCGATGCACGCACCGCAGAAACGGCAGCCCGCTTCCTGAAGCGTGACGTTGCCGTCGGTACCGATCCGGATACCCTCTTCGGTGTGCTGATAGTCGAGAACACCCGCGCCGCGCAGCTCACGGCAGGCGCGCACGCAGCGACCGCAGCGGATACAACGGGTGAACATATGGGTGATAAGCGGGTTCTTGTCGTCGGTCGGCACCGGGCGGCTCTTCACGCGCCAGCGGGTCGGCGAGACCCCCATGTACTGGTACATTGACTGCAGTTCGCACTTGCCGTACTTGGGGCAACCGGTGCAGTCGGTCGGATGCGTGGCAAGGATGAGCTCCATGGCAAGCTTGCGCACGCGCTCGGCGGCCTCGCCGGCGGTGTTCACGACCATGCCCTCGCGCACCTCGGTCTTACAGGCGCAGACCGGAGCGTCCTCCCCCTCGACCTCAACCATGCACAGGCGGCAGCCGCCCACGGCCTCAAGATCGGGATGCTTGCACAGGTGCGGAATGTAGATGCCGGCGTCGAGCGAGGCGTCAAGGAGATTTTTTCCCTCCGCTACCTCAACCTCGTTGCCGTTGATGGTGATTTTCATGCGTTCCCTCCCCGGAACGTCGATGTACGCCCAAGAGGCGCCCGAGAGCCCCTAGCTCCCGGGCGCCTCTTCGTGCGGGCGAATCCTGCCGGGGCGCGACGCGCGGCCGCCGCCCCGGGCGTTCAGTCAGGCCTTTACGACCACTCCTCGTCGCCCGCGTCCTCGAAGAGGCTCGAAGCGGCGTTCTCGCCGGCAATGCGACCGGAGTTTAGGCAGAAGCCCATCGTGTTGCCCGGGATGCAGTAGTTGTAGGAGTCACCGTAGATGGTGCAGGCGTCGGTACCCACGCAGTAGAGACCGGGGATGGTCTCGTACTCGTCGGTCATGACCTCCATCTTGTGGTTGATGAGTACGCCGCCGAGGGTGCCGTAGGCGCCGCAGTACTGTTTGCAGCAGTAGAAGGGGCCCTTCTCGAGCGGCTTCATGAACTCGCGCTCCTTCTCGAAGATGTCGTCCCAGCCGTTGTCGCACATCTCGTTGTACTCATCGACGTTGGCGATGAGGCCGTCGACGTCGATGCCGGCCTTCTCGGCAAGCTCCTCGAGAGTATCGGCCTGGCAGATGGCCGGGTAGCCGGCAGCGAGGTCGGCGTTCCACTGCTCCTCGAAGCCCTCGTAGAGGTCGTGCGGGTGGACATGGGAAACGATATCCGGGCCGTTCTTCTTCCAGTTCTTGAGCATGCGGGAGTCAAAGATCGCGTAGGCGACCTTGCCGGGCAGGTGGTTGATGGCGTTGCCAACGAAGGTGGTGTTGTAGATCTCGTCCTCGGGCATAAAGCGCTCACCGAGCCTGTTGCACCAGTAGCAGGGCTGACGGAAAGCGCCCTCGACGTAGAAGTGATTCATGTTGTCGGGAATCTGGTACATGAGCTCCATGGTGACGGGGGTGTGGCCGCCGCCCACCTCGTGGCACATGTTGATGCCGTCGCCGTCCATGCCGGGAATGGCGAAGGAGAAGAGGTCGGTGCCCCACTCAAAGTCAAGCTTTTCCTTGATGAGCTTTGCATTGTTGCCAAAGCCGCCGGTGGCGACGATAGCGGCCTTGCAGGAGATCTCGTACTCCTCACCGTCTTTGTCCTTGGCGGTGACGCCGCAGATAGCGCCATCCTCGCTCTTGATGAGTCCGGTGCCGGGGCACTCGAGCATAAACTCGACGCCGAGTTCCTGGGCCTTCTCGGTCATGCGCTTGGTCATCGTGGTCGCGGCGCGCGGCCCCGGCTCGGAGCCGTCCTCGGGCTGGACGACATGCCAGGTGTACTCGCCGTCGGAGTAGCCGCGGGTGCGCTCACGGGCACGGAACGCGGGACGCACGGAGTTGAAGACAACACCCATGTCTTGCAGCCAGGCGATGGTGTCGCCGGACTTGAAATAGTAGTCGCGCACGAGACGGGCATCGACCTGGTAGTGGGTATAGAACATGTGGCGGCGGAAAAGCTCGCCGGGAGTGACCTCGATCATCGAGGCCTTCTGGACGGGCGAGCCCGCGGCGGCCGGGCCCATTCCCATGTTGGCGGCACCGCCCGTATTGGATGCCTTCTCGAGGCAGATGACGCGGGCGCCGTTCTCGGCGGCGGAGACAGCGGCGGCAAGGCCGGAGAGGCCTGCCGCGACGACGACGACGTCGGTTTCCAGCTGTTTCATGCGAATCCTCCTTTTTGGGGCTCTCGCCCCGGTTGCCATGCGGTTTGCATGCCTTACGACAGCTAGAACTTTCCCGCGTAACGCGCTTGCAATCTATGTGCAGCCGCACCGAGGATGCGCGGGTGTGTGCCGGGGGTTTGTGCAATCGGAACATGGCCGGAGATTCAGCCCGGCTTAACACAAAAAGCCCCTCGTACCCGTGCGGATACGAGGGGCTTGGTCGTTCAGGCTAGAGCCGGTCTGTGGCTCGATGAACTTAGGCCTCCGGGCAGACCTTCTTGAAGAGCTCGATGACGTCCTCGAGGGAAGCGTCGCGGGGGTTGCCCGGGAAGCAGGCGTCGGCCATGGC
Organism: Bacteroidaceae bacterium; assembly: GCA_963630805.1. GTDB lineage: Bacteria > Actinomycetota > Coriobacteriia > Coriobacteriales > Coriobacteriaceae > Collinsella. The sequence continues at coordinate 491 of CAVGNZ010000039.1, read as the reverse complement.
GTCCTTGGCGAGCACCTCGATCTCCTCGGCCTTCATGGCCTCGCAGACCTTGGGGATGTTCACGTCCTCGGAGAGCTGCTTGACGGCGGCGATAGCGGCGTCGGCGGCCTCGTCGGTGCTCATGCCGGTGGTGTCGACACCCATGGCGCAGGCGACCTTGGCCAGGCGCTCAGCCACGACGGGCTTGTTGAACTCCATGGCGATCGGCAGCAGCATGGCGCAGGCGACGCCGTGCGGGGTGTCGTAGTGAGCGGAGAGGGTGTGCGCCATGGCGTGGTCGATGCCCAGGCCCACGTTGGAGAAGCCCATGCCGGCGACGTACTGGCCGAGCGCCATGCCCTCGCGGCCCTCACCGGGAACGCCAGACTTGGCCTCCTCGACGGAAGCGCGCAGGTTCTTGGAGATGAGGGAGATGGCCTCGTAGTGGAACATGTCGGAGAGCTCCCAGGCGCCCTTGGTGGTGTAGCCCTCGATGGCGTGGGTCAGGGCGT
>CAVGNZ010000038.1:0-22423 GCA_963630805.1 Bacteroidaceae bacterium | reverse complement strand
GAGCTTTCGTGGACCGGAGTTCGATTCTCCGCACCTCCACCAAAAGGAATGCGCAGGTAGACACATGTGCCTACCTGCGTTTTTTTATTACAGAAACGTCCTGCGGAGAATCGAACTCTGTGCAGGGCGCGAGCGTTAAGAAAACGCGGAAGCGTTTTTAGCGAGCGGGCGAGGATGCCGGTAGGCATCCGAAGCCGTGCGGATTCGCGCAGCGAATACGCGGATTCTCCGCACCCCTCCCCGCAGCAAGAGGGAGCGCACGGGTCGATGCGCGCCGACCCGCGACGTGGTCGCAGATGGCGGACCTTCCTGCGGAGAATCGAACTCTGTGCAGGGCGCGAGCGTCAAGAAAACGCGGGAGCGTTTTCAGCGAGCGGGCGAGGATGCCGGCAGGCATCCGAAGTAAGAGGGAACGTGTAGGTCGATGGGCATCAACCTGCGCCATCGTTGCAGACAGCGCTTCCCCTGCGGAGAATCGAACTCCACCGGCAAGCAGACTGAGCGCACGCAGCCGGCAGGCAAGCTCCGTCCCCTTGCTACAATGGCACCGTTGTACCTGTACGTGCTCGCACGCCGAGCTTCGTCATGTTTAGGATTGCTGCCATGATCAGAAAAGAAACCGCCACTGCACGCACCTCGCGCCGTCGGATTCGGGCCGGCGTCGCGCTCCCCCTCATCGCCTGCGTCGCCGCCCTCGGCACCGGGTGCGCCCAACAGCCGGCCAGCGGAAGCGCCTCCGGTTCCGCCGTGGCTGAAGCTTCCACCTCCGAGCCTAGCGCCCAGGCCGTCGCCACCAAGCTGTACCGCGACGCGATCGCAAACGCCGCGTCTCACTTTGAGAACAAGGGCGTCGAGGACGAGCTTGTCCAAAGCGGAGAGTACACCTACGCGCTCGCAGAGGTGGAGAACCTCGACACGCCTGCACTCTTGCTCTGTCTGCACGGAGACGAGGCCCAATGGGGCGGGATCGACTTCGTCAGCGTCCTCTATCTAGATGCAGACGGCAAACTCGCAGAGTATGAGAGCACGCTCTCGAGGGGCGTCTCCGGCGTTGGCGGCTACCGCGGGGAGATCTACGCCTCTGTCTACGGCGACGGGCTGATCACGACCGAACTCAGCTCCGGCACCGGCGATACCCGCGCCAGCCGCCTCACGTTCGACGGCTCGACGTGGACGAGCCAGCAGGTCTATCACGGCTCGCTCGCATTGGAGACATCCTGCACAGCTCCCCTTGAGACCGAGCAGCGCGAACTCACCTGGACCGCTACCGATGACTCGAGCGTGCTGGACGCGCTTGAAGACGAGACGTGGGCCAGCAATGTCGACGACTCCGCAGCCGATGCCGTAAGCGCAGCCGAGGAAGCGGGCCTGCAGGTCTACACGGGCACTTTGCGCGTGCTCGACACCGACGGCGTGTGCTCGCTGCAGGGCGTTAGCAACCCCAATCCGGGCTACAGCGAGGCTGAGGCCTATACCCTGTTGGTCTTTGATGAGGAGACCGACGTCGACGCCAACAACGGAGACGGCATCGGCAGGTCTACCGGCAAGGCGGCCATGATTCGTCTCGCCCTAGACGATGCGGCCTGGAACGTCTACGACGGGCAGCAAGTCACGATTGCAATCGACCCGAATCTCATCTGGTGGCCGTCCGACGCGAGCGTGCCGCTGGGCCAGCCCAGGGCAAGCAGCTTTACGATCCTCAAGGCCTAACCTCTTACCAACAAAAGCCCGGATATCCGATTGGATATCCGGGCTTTTCACTGCTGGCCGCCCCGTCTTGGCGACGACTTTGTGCGGTTCGCGCGCCCGCTGCTAGATCTGCTCCACAGCAGCGGAGATGGCGTTGGCCTCGGCGAGCTGCAGGGAGACGGCCTCGGCCGTGCCCTCGATGGCGGCCAGGCTGCGGTACATCCACTCGTTGATGTTCTGGTGCAGACCGCCCTTGGGCTGCAGCTTGCGGGCTACGTCCTCAAGGCAGTCAAGCAGCTCGTGACGGCTCGAAGAGACGTCCTCCATGTTGGCCACGGGATGGGCCGGCACGCCGCGGTGCTCGCTCACGTGCTCGATAAAGCCGCAAACGGTTTCCGTCTTCTCGTTAAGCTCGGCCTCGGTCAGATCCTTGTTCAGGGCAACAAGGCCATCGATGACCACAGAGGCGGGATGGCCGCAGGGCACGAAGCCCTCTAGCTCGTTCATGGCCTGGGTGATGGTGCCGCCAAGACCCACAAGGGCGCCGGCGAGCGGTGCGTTGGCTGTTTTCATGTGCTGCGTTCCTAACGTCTAAAACATCAGCTGCAAAGTTACGCCGTTAGTGTACAGAGAGCGGGGCGTTGTTCAAACACCCCGCCCATCTTGTCCATAGTTTCGCCAGTAAGTTTTTACGTTACGCACACGCGGCGCAGCTGCCACAGATCCACATGAACTTGAGACTCCATCTCTAGGCGAGGAACTCCTTGATGGCGCCCAGCTGGCGCGCAGCCTCCTGGCGGCCCTGGATATACAGGTCCAAAAGCTTTGCGGCATCGTGCTCCACATGCTTGACCGTGACGGGCTTCTGCGGGGCGAGCACCAGTACGCGGCCAGCGTCCTCATAGGCCCAGATGTGCTCGCGCTGTTCGTTGTAGCGCTCGTGACGCGTCTGCAGGGCATCGAGCAGATAGGGGTACTCGCCGTAGCGGGCGCGCGCGGCCGGCATGAACTCGTAGGCGCTCTTCTGGTAGCCGCGGTCCTGCGTGAGCACGACGATCGCCCGGTCAAAGCCAGCGTCTTCCAGCGCGTGCTCCACGGGCACGGAGTCTGCGATGCCGCCGTCCAGGTACAGGTGACCGTCCAGCTCAACGACCGGGGTCACGAGCGGCAAAGACGTGCTGGCACGAATGGCATCGAGATCGAGCAGGGTGTTTTTGACGGGCAGGTAATCGGCCGTACCGAACACGATATCGGTCACGGTCGAGTAGAGCTCCATGGGGTTGGCGGCGAACGTCTCGTTGTCAAAGGGGTCGATGCGGTCCTGCACGTCGTTGAAGAGAAAGTCGTAGCCCACCAGGCTGCCGCTCGAAGCCACGGCCGAGGTTCCCACATAGCGCGGGTCGTTGCAAAAGGCGAGGTTCACGCGGTTGGAGCGGCCGATCTGCTTGGCCTTGAAGTTCATACCGTTAAGCGTGCCGGCGGAGACGCCAAAGCAGGCGTCGATGGTGATGTCGTTCTCGAGCAGAACATCGAGCACGCCCGCAGTGAACTGCCCGCGGAAGCTGCCGCCTTCCAAAACGATCGCGGTCTTGCCTGCATTGGACGCTTTATCTGCCATGACGGCTCCTCTCGTAAACGCCGAGGCGCGCAGCCCCGGCGAAGTAGTCTATCCACCTTCTACCACAAAGCGCGCCCGTCGAACCATGTCGGTTTCCCCAGGAGCGCGCAAGCGTTAGGTGCAGCGCCTGCTTGTCGCAACAAGGCAGGCGGCCGAAGCGGAGAATACCGAGGCTTCTGCAGGCAGAGGACGCGGAGAACGTGCGGGAGGTGTGTCCCATTTTTGGCACAAATGCGTTCGCGCGCCGTGCAAAAGGGTAAAATGGCACGCTGGCCAGTGCAGACAATGTGCTGGATAGGAGTTCGAACGAGAGGAAATCATGGACCAGACAAACATGGACGTTTCCCGCCGTACGTTTTTGACGGGTGGCATCTCTGCCCTCGGCCTCGGCCTGATGCTTTCCGGCTGCGGCGCAAACAATAAGGAAGCCGGTTCTGCCGGCTCGAGCGAGGGCAAGAAGTCCTCGGCGAGCATCAGCTACGACGAAATCAGCTTTGACCTTATCAAAGAGGCCCAGAAGGTCCTGAAAGATGTCACGATCACGACCCCGCTCGCACCCATCTCGCTGCCCATCGAGGGTGCCCAGGTGTATCTCAAGATGGAGAACCTGCAGCATACCGGCGTCTTTAAGCTGCGCGGCGCCTACTTTAAGATGAGCACGCTCACCGACGAGCAGAAGAAGCTCGGCGTGGTGACTTGCTCGGCCGGCAACCACGCGCAGGGTGTGGCCTACTCTTCGCGCGAGTTCAATATCCCGGCAACCATTTTCATCCCCTCCATCGCCCCGCAGTCCAAGATCGACCGCACCGCCGCATACGGCGACACCGTGGAGATCAAGATCATCGACGGCAGCTTTGAGGCGGCCAAAGAGGCAGCCGAGGCCTTTGCCGAGGAGACGGGCGCGATCTACGTTCCGCCTTACAACGACGCCTGCATCATGGCCGGCCAGGGAACGATCGGCCTCGAGATCATGGACGCCTGCAGTGACCTCGACGCCATCGTGGTGCCCGTGGGCGGCGGCGGCCTGATTGGCGGCATCGCGCTGGCTGCCAAGACCATCAACCCGGATATCAAGATCTACGGCGTCGAGTCCGAGGGCGCGCCCAGCATGCACGCCTCGCTTGAGGCCGGCAAGCCCACGACGGTCACCACCGAGGAGTCGCTGGCCGACGGCCTCGACATCGCCTGCCCGGGCGACAAGACCTTTGCCGTGGCTCAGGAGTACGTGGACGACGTGTTTGTTGTTACCGAGGAAGAGATCGCCCAGGCCATCAAGACCCTCGGTACCGAGGAGAAGATCATCGCCGAGGGCGCCGGCGCCTGCGCGTTCGCCGCGGTGTCTTTGGGAATGGTCCCGCTCGAGGACAACGCGAAGGTCGCGTGCGTGGTCTCTGGCGGCAACATCGATGCCAGCAAGTTCTCTGAGATCATGACGGCGTAAGCCAAGATACATCGCTGAGCAAGTTGAGCGCCGGGCGCCCCATCGGGACGCTCGGCGCTCTTGCGTTTTTGGGTGAATGCCATCTTGCTTTTGAGGAGGCAGCGGCATCGGTCGAGAGGCGCAAGGTAACGGACTCGCCTCTAGAACCGGTGCCGCAACAAAGACCCTAGCCATGCACGTAACGTTAAAGTCAAGCGCCTGCCGTTCGCCCTCGGTGAGCGTAGGCACGCCGCCGTGCACGCCGTTCAAACAAGATGGCCAAGGCTATGCGCCCCGGCCATCCGTGCGGCTCCGTTGTCTCGCGCCTCTACGAGAGGCTTGCGCGCAGCAGCTCGTTGAAGAGCTTGGGGTTGCCCTTGCCGCGGCTCGCCTTCATGCACTGGCCCACCAGGAAGCCAAGCACCTTCTGGTTACCATCGCGGTACTGCTGGGCCTGGTCGGCGCAGGCGGCGAGCACCTCGTCCACGATGGGCTGCAGCGCGCCCGTATCGCTCACCTGGCGCATGCCGCGCTCGTCCACGATCTTGTTGGGGTCCTCACCCGTCTGGGCCATGATCTCAAAGACCTCGTGCGCTTGGTTGCTCGAGATCGCATCGCTCGCAAGCAGCTTGGCGAGCGCCGCCACCTGCGCAGGCGCGATACCGCTCTCGGCAAGCGTGGTGCCGGCTCCCTTGAGATAGGCCACCAGCTCGTTTACCACCAGGTTCGCGATGGTCTGGGCCTCTTTGCCCGACGTACCGGCGGCTGCGGCCTCGAAGAACTCGGCGAATGCGGGATCGCCCGCGATCTGCTCGGCGTCAGCCGCCTTGATGCCGAGCTCAGCCTCAAAGCGAGCGCGCTTGGCATCGGGCAGCTCGGGAATCTCGGCGCGGCAGCCCTCGATGAACTCATCGGAAAGATCGAAGGGCGCGAGGTCCGGATCGGGGAACAGACGGTAGTCGTCGGCCGTCTCCTTCACGCGCATCACCACGGTGCGCTTGCGGCTTGGCTCCCAGTGGCGGGTCTCCTGGTAGATGATGCCGCCCTCCTCGAGCACCTCGGCCTGGCGGCAGATCTCGTAGGCAAGGCCGTCGTGCAGGCTCTTGAAACTGTTGAGGTTCTTGAGCTCGGTCTTGGTGCCCAGCTTGGTCTCGCCGCGGCGGCGCAGGCTCACGTTGCCGTCGCAACGCATGGAGCCCTTCTCCATGGAGCAGTCCGAGATGCCAAGCGTCACAAAGATGCGGCGGAGCTTCTCCATGAACAGGCGCGCCTCCTCGGGCGTGCGCAGGTCGGGCTCGGTGACGAGCTCGATGAGCGGGGTGCCGCAACGGTTGTAGTCGACGAGCGACTCGGCGGCCGCGGTGATGCGGCCCTCGGCGCCGCCCACGTGCACCATCTTGGCGGCGTCCTCTTCCATGTGGATGCGCAGAATGCGGATAGGCACCGTGTAGGAGCCGTCGGCACGGCGCTCGGGCATCTGCAGGTTGGAGGCATCGTAGCTGGCCAGGTGCCCCGCGCGCTGGTTGCCCTCGCGCATGGTGGAGGTCATAGAGGTCGAGAGACCCTCGGCGTTGGCGGAGGCGGAAGCAAGCGAGGCGGCCTCGGCCTCACCAAAGGCGCAATCGGGGCGCTCAGCCGCACCCTGACCGCTCACGTCCAGGTCGAGATGACCGTACATGGCAAACGCTACCGGGCCCTGCGTGGTCTGGAAGTTCTTGGCCATGTCGGGATAGAAGTAGTGCTTGCGGTAGAACATCGAGTGCTTCTGGATCTCGCAGTTGGTGGCGAGACCGGCCTTCACGATGCTCTGGATGGCGCGGCGGTTGGGCACGGGCAGCGCGCCGGGCAGACCCAGGCACACCGGGCACACGTTGGCATTGGGCTCGTCCTCGTGGGAGAGCTTGCAGTTGCAGAACATCTTGGTATCGAGCGCGGTGAGCTCGGTGTGGATCTCGAGACCGATCACGGCCTCCCAGTCCTGCAGGACCTCGGAAAGCTCCTTCATTAGAGCTCACCCCCCTTCCCGGCAAAGCCGCGTGCGACGCCGAGCGCCGGCGAGCCGTCCTCGCGAGCAAAGCCGCGCTCGATGGCGCGAGCAAACGTGAGCAGCTTGCGGTCCTTAAAGGCAGGGCCCACAAGCTGGGCAGACACAGGCAGCTGCGAGTCGGCACCGAGGCCCAGCGGCACCGAGATGCCGCCGTTGCCGCAGATATTGAGCGAGATGGTGTACATGTCGGAGAGATACATCTGCGTGGGGTCGGAAAGCTCGCCGAACTTGAACGCCGTGCGCGGGCTGGCGGGCATGAGGATCGTATCGACCTTCTCGTAGGCGGCGTCGTAATCCTGTGTGATGAGGGTGCGGGCCTTCTGGGCGGCATAGTAGTACTTGTCGTACACGCCGCTGGAGAGCAGGTAGGCGCCGAGCATCTGGCGGCGCTTGGCCTCGGCTCCAAAGCCATGGGCACGGGAGCGCGAGCTCTGCTCGTTGAGGTTCGCGCAGCCCTCCTCCTGGTAGCCGTAACGAATGCCGTCGAAGCGCGCAAGGTTGGAGAACGCCTCGGCCGGGCCGATCACGTAGTAGGCCGAGATGGCGGCATCGAGATGCGGCAGGTCGATCTCCACGAGCTCTGCACCCTGTTCCTCGAGCTTCTTGGCGGCCGACTCAACAGCGCTGCGCACCTCGGGCGTGAGGCCTTCGGCCTCCATGAACGCGGGGATGATGCCCACGCGCTTGCCCTCGATGGAGTCGTTCAGGTGCTCCAAGAAGTCGACCGGGCAGTCCTGGCTCGTGCAGTCGTACGGATCGTGACCGGCCGCGACCAGGGCGTTCATTGCCAGGGCCACATCCTCGACCGTGCGGCCAAAGGGACCGACCTGGTCGAGCGAGGAGCCAAAGGCCACCACGCCGTAGCGCGAGACGGCGCCGTAGGTGGGCTTCATGCCGACCACGCCGCACAGAGATGCCGGCTGACGAATCGAGCCGCCGGTGTCGGAGCCCAGCGAGAGCGCGCACTCGCCCGCGGCGACCGCAGCGGCCGAGCCGCCCGAGGAGCCGCCGGGCACGCGTTCGGTATCCCAGGGGTTGTTGGTGCGGTGGAACGCCGAGCTCTCGGTAGAGGAGCCGAATGCGAACTCGTCCATGTTGGCCTTGCCCATGGGCAAACAGCCCGCCGCGAGCATGCGCTCCACGCAGGTGGCGGTGTAGACGCTCTCGTAGTTCTCGAGCATGCGGGAGGCGCAGGTGGTGCGCGTGCCCACGAGGTTCATGTTGTCCTTGATGGCCAGCGGCACACCGGCAAGCGGCGGGAGAGGCTTGCCGGCAGCGCGATCGGCATCGATCTTGGCAGCGGCATCGAGCGCAAGCTCGGGCGTTACCTGCAAGAAAGCCTGTACGGCGCCCTCACGGGCCTCGATGGCCTCAAGCGAGGCATGCGCCACCTCGGTGGCAGAAAAGTCGCCCGCGGCCACGCCGGCAGCGATCTGGGCGGCGGTCATGGTGTCAAGGTTCAGCGCCATTACTCGCTCTCCCCCTCTCCCAAAATGCTCGGTACGCGGAAGTAGCGGTCACGCGAACTCCCGGCGTTCTCGAGCGCCACGTCGAGCGGAAGGTCGCGCGCAGGCTCGCAGACGTCCTCGCCCATCACGTTGGAAAGCGAGCCGATGGGATGAAACGTCGGCTCCACATCGGGCAGGTCGTATTGTAGGATCGGCTCGAGTATCTGGACGGCGTCGTTCATGTAGGCGCACATCTCCGTCAGCTCATCGTCGGTCAGGGCGATCTTTGCGTACTCGGCTATGCCGCGCACGTCCTTCTCGCTGAGTGCCATAGGCGCTCCTTCCACGTACAGTTTGAACCGCACCATTATAGGCATGGCGGCTCCAGGCCGGGGAGCGCTTGGCGAAACGCAGCCGAAACGTAACAGAGTTGGGTGCACGCGAGTCGACCTCGATGCAGCCCGGCCGTTAGCTCTGATAGTGCAGGTGCGCCTCGTCGATGTCGCGCAGGTCGCGCTCCAGATAGCGCGCGGCGAGCCACTTGGCCATGGGCAGGTTCTGATCCAGGTAGTTGCCGCACTCCTCGGGGGCCGCGCCGGGAATATCGCCCTCAAAGCCGCGGACGAACTCGAAGAGCTCACGTACGAGCGGCAAGATCTCCTCTGAGGTCAGCTCGCCAAAAACAACAAGGTAAAAGCCCGTACGGCAGCCCATGGGGCCAAAGTAGACGATGCGGCTGGCCCACTGGGCATGGTTGCGCAAAAACGTGGCGCCCAGGTGCTCGATGGTATGGCACTCGGCGGTGTTCATCACCGGCTCGCAGTTGGGCCGCGTCAGACGCAGGTCGAACGTGGTCACCGCGGCGCCGGTGGCCTCGTCGCGGTCGACGCGCGAAACGTAGATGCCCGGCTCAAGCAGCAGATGGTTAACGGTAAAGCTGGCAATGGTCTCCATGGGAGCCTCCCCTATTCTTTCGAGTCTGTTCCGGCGCTCCCGGCGCGCGATTTCTTAGCGGCCAGGCGGCCAACAAAATGCCTGCCGAACAGCAGCATGAGCGTGGGCATAGCGGTCACGATGCAGCTCGCCCCGACAAGCGTCTGTTGCACGCCGACGGCCTCCGCGATCCACGGCGCAAGCGCGAGCGGCGCCACACCGGCAAACATGTTGCCAAAATTCATGACGGAGTTCACGCGGCCGAGCGACTCCAGCGGCGTGGAGGTCTGCACGATGGTGGCATGCAGCGGCGTGATGGCACCGTAGGCGGCACCGAGCCAAATCTGCCCTACCAGGGCCACGTACACAAAGGGCGTACCCACATAGACCAAGCAGCCAATACCCATCAATGCCAGGGTAAACAGCAACGTGCGCAGGTTTACCAGGCGCCCCGGCAGACGAAGGACGATCAGTGCGCCCACCACGGCACCGATACCCGAGGCAGACGAGAGCCAGCCCATCCATGCCACGCCCACGTGCAGCACGTCGCGATAGAAGAACGACTCCAGCGGATCAAATGCCCCGTATCCAAAGTTGGAGAGGAACATGATAAAGAAGAGCATCGTGAGCAGGGTATTCGAGAACACGATGCGCGCGCCGTCGCCAAAAGAGGAGCGCTCGGAGGCGCCCTGCCCGACCGCAGCCTTCTGTGCGTGCACCCCGCCTGTTGGGCGGAAGCCCCAGCCGGGGATAAGCGCGGCCAACGCAAAGGCCATCATGAGCGGAAACACCGCCAACGACGAGAACGCCGCCGCCACGATGCCGCCCAGCGTGGGGCCCACGATGACGCTGACGTTTGAAAGCGTGGCGATAACCGAGTTGATCTTTTTGAGCTCCACCGCGTCATCGGTGAGATAGGCAGGATACGAGGTGGCTCCCACCTGCGAAAAGCCGATCATAAAGCCCACGAGCGCCGCACCCAGAATCAGCATGAACGAGGCATGCCCAAAGCAGAGCAAGAGCGTTCCCGCCACAAGCACGCCGGCGACGTCGGCAAAGAAGTGCTTGCGCGGACCCACCGCGTCGAGCAGCGAACCTCCCGCAAACGAGCCTAGAATCACAAAGACGTTCATGAGCAGCACGGCCAGCGAGGTCGAGAGGACCGAGGCGTTATCTGAATAGGTAAGGGTTCCGATCACGCCGATAAAGTAGCTCGACTGGAATCCGGTGTAGATCAAAAAACGAATGGCTATCAGGCGCTTTGCCTGGCCCGAAAGCCCCGAGGAAAGTTTGCGTACCATAGCGCTCCCATCGCATACGAACATGACGCCCTGGCATTAGGCGTCGTACCTGTTTTTTTGCATGGAACTAGTGGCGCATCATATGCCTTCTTCGCTGTCTGCTGAATAAAATGCGACCAGTATAGCACCGGGCCCGGAGGAGACACCGATGCCACGGCAGCCCGCAACAGAGCGTTTATGGTGCCGGGGTGTGCATAATCTGGACGGCTTATGGATTGGAGAGACGCCTGTTTATGCGGCCCGCGGCGCGGTACATACGAAGTAGCGCATAAGATAACCGACCGCCAGGCACCCGCATCGGCGCGCCCGGCAACATCGAATAGGAGCTGATCGCATGCGCACTTCTATAAAGGCCAAAGACAAGCCCCATCCGGCGCTCGTCAAGACCGGCACCAACAGCGTGCGTCTTACCGCGCTTCCGCCCAGCCGGGCAGATGCCCAGCGCATGAACCTCAAGCGCGCATACCAAGCGTTTATGCGCGCGCTTCCCGCAAGCGGGAAGTCCACGGCAGACGCGCCCTCCGTCGCGTGGCCAAACCGCCCCTACGCGGCCTCCGTCTAGGAACGCCGCCGCTCGCGAGCTGCGCCAACATCGCGAGCACCACATATTGCCTTCCTTTCCCTTGGCCGCCCGGTACAATTCCCCCGCGTACCGGGCGGTTCGGGTTTTATAGAGCGCGGCACGCAGACTCATCCCCGCGCAGAGCTGTGGCTTCGCGGTGATTCCGCACGCTGCAGGGGCCCGAACACGTACACTGGTACTCATTCTCCAATCGCCATGCTGCCCATTTGGTGCGAAAGGACCGACCATGTTTTGCCAATACTGCGGACGTACCGTACGAGACGGCGCTTCGTTTTGTCCCAACTGCGGAAAGCCTACAGAGCTGAAAGGTGCCGAGACGACGCCCGGCGAGGCCGAGGCCACGCCCACGTCCGCAAGCGCGGCGAGCCCGGACGCACCGGATACCGCAGATGCAACCCAGGCCGCCGGCCCCGCCACCCCCACGCAGCAGACTCCCGCGCCTCAAGCCCCCTCTCCGCAGACCCCCAAGAAATCGCACGCCGCGCTGATAGCCGGACTCGCCGTGGGCGCGATATTTGTACTCTTGGCCCTTGGCCTTGCGCTCTTTGCCATCCCCATGCTTCAGGGCGCTAAAAAGGGAGGCTCATCTTCTAAAACCGTAATCGAGCTCAGCGAACTCGAGGATTCCGCCTGGGCGGGCTACCTTTCGCAAAACGTCGACAAGAACAATGACGGCCTTATCTCCAAGCGCGAGGCGGAACTCGTCACGTCCATCGGCAACCTTGCAGAAGATCTCACCGCGGGGAACGGCCTGTGCTCGGCCGGCGTCTACGACCTCGAGGGCATCGAGTACTTCACGAACCTCAAGGTCCTACTCGTCTACGACAACGACCTCATCGAGCTCGATCTCTCCGACAACACGAAGCTGCGCTACCTTGATTGCTCGGAGAACATCTTGGCCGAGCTCGAACTACCCGCCACCGATTCCCTCGAGACGGTCTACGCCTACGGCAACCTATTCGTCTCGCTCGATGTGACCGATTGCCCCAATCTTGAGAATCTCTACGTCGACTCGAACGTCGTTGTCACCGGCTTTGGGGGAAGCGCAAGCGGCTACGCATATGACCTCGACGATGCCTATGACTACGACGAGCTGCTTGACGAGTTGCTCGATGAGGGCGAGGGCAGCGAGGACGCGCAGGCAGACTCCGCCGAGAGCGACCTGCAGAGCGCCTAAGCCGCACGAGCTGCACAGAGACGCAAAGGCGGGGCCGCTGCATTCCACGATGGAAGCAGCGGCCCCGCCTTTATTGCTATGGGAGCAGGCCTACAGACGCTCAGCCAGCTCGCGAATCAGCGCCTCGGTCTTATCCCAGCCCAGGCACGGATCGGTGATGGACTTGCCAAAGACGCCACCGTCGACCGCCTGGTTGCCATCCTCGAGGTAGGACTCGATCATAAAGCCCTTGACCAGGCCGTTCACCGCCTCGTTGCGGCGGCAGGAGTCGAGCACCTCCTTGCAGATACGGATCTGCTCGAGCGGACGCTTGCCAGAGTTGTCGTGGTTGCAGTCCACAACTACCGCCGGGTTTGCGTACTTTTCTGCCGTGTAGCGCTCAGCCAGACGCTCCAGGTGCTCGTAGTGGTAGTTGGGGTAGGTGCGACCGTCCAGGCCGATGTAACCGCGAAGCACGGCATGCGCGAGCGGGTTGCCGTCGCAGTCGACCTCCCAGTTGCGGAAGATGAAGGACTGCTGCGCCTGTGCGGCGTAGATGGAGTTGAGCATCACGGTGGTGGAGCCGGCGGTAGGGTTCTTCATGCCCACGGGCACGGCAATGCCGCTGGAGACCAGGCGGTGCTCCTGGTTCTCCACCGAGCGCGCGCCTACGGCCACATAGGAGAGCAGGTCGACCAGGTACTGGTAGTTGCTGGGGTAGAGCATCTCGTCGGCGGTGAACAGGCCGGTCTCCTGAATCACGCGCAGGTGCATGTGACGGATAGCCTTGACGCCGGCAAGCAGGTCATCGGGAGACTCAGGATCGGGATTGTGCAGCAGACCCTTGTAGCCGGTGCCCTTGGTGCGCGGCTTGTTGGTGTACACGCGCGGGATGATAACGAGCTTGTCCTTGACCTCGTCGGCCAGCTTGGCCAGGCGCACGCCGTACTCGAGTACCGAGTCCTCGCGGTCTGCAGAGCACGGGCCGATGATAAGCAGGCGACGTTTGTCCTCGCCGGTAAAGACCTTTGCGACTTGCGCATCAAAGGCCTGCTTGCGCTCCACAAGCTCGGGCGTGAGGGGCATGTCCTCGCGAATCTCCATCGGGATGGGGAGACGTCGTTTAAAGTTCATGGCCATATAAAAAGCTCCTTTATGCAGGCGTTGGCTCGAGTGTGTCCGAATTATCTACGTTAGCGCGCTAAAGTGCAAGCTGTTGTTAGGGCGCTTTTGCACCCTGCGAGCTTGCGCGAAGGTGCGCGAGACCGGACAATGGGCGGCGTTGTGTGTCCGTACCGCCCAAAGGAGAAGCGCCCCGTGAAAACCGTCCACGTTGCCGCAGGAATCATCCGTTGCCCCGACGGCAGCGACAAGGTCCTGGTGCAGCAGCGCGGCTGCGGTGAGATGAAAGGCCTGTGGGAGTTCCCCGGTGGCAAGGTGCAGCGCGGCGAGAGCGCAGCCGAGGCCTGCGCACGAGAGCTGGCAGAAGAGCTGCAGGTGCATGTCCATAACCTGCGCGACTTCTATACCGTGGAGTACGACTACGAGGACTTTCGCCTTGCGATGGACTGCTTCTTCTGCGACGTCGACGCCGGCGCCGAGCCGCAGGCGACCGACCGTCAACTCGATCTGCGCTGGGTGCCGCGCCGGAGCTTGGCAGAACTCACCTGGATGCCCGCCGACGTCGAGCTTGTGCAAGCGCTCACGCACGCCGCCCTGGCGGACGAAGCGCAGCCGGATGGGGCCTCGCAAGAAAAGACTGAGGCCGCACACACCAAGACCCCGCGCAAACAGAGCAGCAAGAAGAAGGCCCGTTCGGCGCGCTCACGCCAAAAGCTCGTAGATGCCCTTGATACGCAAGGGCTCTCCTCTGCCGAGACCGAGCTGGTGCGCCGCCGCGCCGCCATCAAGAAATCGATGCAGGGCAACACCCGTGCGAACACCAAACCTGAGATGCTTGTGCGCCAGCGCCTACGTGCCGCCGGCCTCACCGGCTATCGCTTGCAGTGGAAAAAGGCTCCCGGCAGGCCCGATATCGCCTTCCCGGGCCGCAAGGTCGCCATCTTTGTCAACGGCTGCTTCTGGCACCGCTGCCCCAACTGCAATCCCAGCACGCCTAAGCGCAACGTCGAGTTTTGGGAAGCAAAGTTCCGCCGCAACGTCGAGCGCGACGCACGGGCACAAGCCGAGCTCAAAGAACTCGGCTGGACCTCCATCGTTATCTGGGAATGCGAACTCAAGAAAGACCGCATCGACGCGACCATGGAGCACGTGGTCGAACAGGTTCGCCGCGCGCGCAGCGCTTAGGCCTGGACGGAGTCGCGCGCGATCTCTTCCTGCAGGGCCTCTGCAGGCTGCGCCATAATGCGATCGAGCTCTTCATCGACCACGGGCATGCGCTTGACGCGCAGACGGTCGGCCAGCACGCCGCGGCACATGACGTGCTCGAGCTCGCGCAGACAAGAAAGGTCTTCGAGCGGGTTGTTGCGGCACACGATGATGTCTGCCGATTTGCCGGGCTCGATGGTGCCCGTCTTGGCACCCAAGCCCAAAAGCTCGGCGTTCACCTGCGTGGCCGTATGCAGCGCAAAGGCATTCGACACGCCCGCGTACTTGGCAAAGTAGGCGATCTCGCGCCACATGTCGTACTGCGTGACGTAGGGGCAGCCGCCGTCGGTGCCCAGGCCCACGGGAATGCCGGCAGCCAGCGCATCGCGGGCGCTCTGGATGATACCCGCGCACACGATGTCGCCGTTGAGCTTTTGAACCTCGGTCGAGCCCGTCTTTTTGGGATCCACCAGCACAAACGGAATCGCCGGCGAGATGGTGCAGGTAACAGATGCCGGCCTTCCGGGAAGCTGCGTGCCGGCGCTCCCCTGGTAAAGCGCGCGAATCTCATCGGTCATGGGCGCGCCATGCTCCACCGTGTCGACGCCTGCGCGCAGGGCGAGCTCCACGCCCTCAGTGCTCTCCACGTGCGCCATCACCGGCAGGCCCAGCTTATGCGCCGTCTCGCAGGCGGCACGCGCCACCTCAAGCGACATGCGCAGCACGCCGGGCTCACCGGGCACCTCGGCATCAAACACGCCGCCCGTGATAAAGAGCTTGATGACGTCGGCACCGCGGGCCATCTGCTCGCGCGTGTACTCGCTCGCCTGCTCGGGCGTCTCGGCCACCTGGGCAAAGAGACCGGCACCATGGCCACCGGGCACCGTGATTCCCATGCCGGGCGCCACAATGCGCGGACCCAGGTAGCGCCCTGCGTTGATGGCGTCGCGCACATCGATATCACAGGAAAACGGATCGCCCGCGCCGCGGACCGTCGTGACGCCGCTCGCCAAAAGCTGCTGAGCGGAGCGCTTCAGAATCTGGCGGGCGATGGCATGACCAAGGCCGTTGTCGAGCTTGTCCATGATGTCGCCGGCGTTTCCGGCCGAGACGGGCTTGCCCGAACCGCAGAAATGGGTGTGCAGGTTGATGAGGCCGGGCATCAGGTAGGCACCGGCGACATCGATGACCTCGGTGCCGGGCGCGGTGCGCGCAACCGCAGAGGGCTCCACGCTCACGATGCGACCGTCCTCCACCGTTACGGCCATATGGGGCCGGGGCTCCATATGCTTTGTGCCGTCAAGAACCGTTGCGTTTACCAATGCATATGCGCGCGGCTGCTTTGCCATGGTCTCTCCTTGTGCCCGCCGTGTGATTCGTAGGCAAAAGTATACGGGCCCCGCCCTCGTTGACGAGACCCGTATCGGTCAGGTGTGGAAAAACGCGGAGGCTGGGCGGAGGCCAACTACGACACTGTGGCCCTACTGCTGAACCTTGGTGCCGCAGTAGATGCAGAAGCGCATCTCGGGCTCAAGCTCCTTGCCGCAATTCGAGCAGAAGATCTTGGCGGGCTCGGGCGCGGCGAACAGCTCGCTCACCTTGGCACCGCAGCCGGCGCAGAAGTTGTCGCCCTCCTGGATCTCGGTGCCGCAGGTGGGGCAGGCGCGAGTTCCGGTAGCGTCGGGCACGTTCTCTGCAGCAGGCTCCGCATCGGTCGAAGCGTCACCTTCCCCGGCGCTCTCCCCTGCCGCAGCCTCGGCCTCGGCGGCGGCGCGGGCGGCCTCTTCCTCAGCGATGCGTTTCTGCTCGGCCTCAAAGGCCTCACGTGCATCGGTGATCTTTTGCTCCTGCGCGGCGATCTGCGCCAGGCCCTCGGCAACTGCAGCGAACTGCTCGGCAAACTGCTCAGCCAGCTCGCCCTCGCACGTGGCGGGGTAGAGCGCCTCGCCCAGCGCGGCATATGCGGGATTCAGCGCCTCGCGAAGTGCAGAAATCTGCTCCAATGCGGTCTGTTCGGCGGCGTTGAGTTCTTCTTCGGTCATCGAAATACCTCGCGTATCAAAAATCGAAGCTGCGGACGTTGGCGCCATTGTATACCGCCGCGCTGCGTCACAGACGTACCACTGGTTGATAAGAGATGTTTAAGTAACCGTAAGCCTACGTGCGGGGCATAATAGGGCTGTGCCACGGGATGGCAGCAACTCCCGATGTGCACACGCAGTGGCCGAGCGAGGAGGCACCGCATGCTTTCTTCCGGGCCGGGTTCGTGCTTGTCAGTCAGCGAGCCGGCTCAACGTGCAGTTCGTTTCTCCTTCCCCCGACACAGAGATAGCCTCCTCGACCGCCCTGCTCCCATTACCCCAAATAAACCAATAGCGAGCGTATCCGCCAGAAGGTACGTCTGCGTTCTTGCACAGCGGCGTGCCGTTGCACCCGCGTGCCGCCGCAGATGCGCCCGCGCAGTGCAGCAGCAAACCCACCCACGCAAAAGGGCAACCCCGCAGGGCTATCCCTTCAGCATGCTTTAGGCATCTCCGCAGCAGCCCCGCATATGCAAAAGGGCGACCCCGTAGGATCGCCCTTCCAACATGCTTGCAACATCTCCGCAGATGCACACTACATAAGCCTGGTCTCTTCGAGCTTCTCGATGATCCAGTTGTTCGCGCGGATGACCGGGCGACGGAACACCAGGCCCAGAGCCAGCGAGGGAACCAGATAGGCCAGCAGCGCGCCCATCTCTGTCCAGACCTCGGCGCCATACGACCCCGCCATCGCGGCGTGCATCGCCGCGATGCCGTGCGTGAACGGCAGATAGGGATACACGGCCTGGAAGAACGGAGCCGTCATCTCGATGGGGAACGTGCCGCCCGAGCCGCCGACCTGCATGACGAGCAGGACCACGGCGAGCGCCTTGCCGATATCGCCAAACGAAACGGTAAAGGTATAGATGATGTTCGAGAACACCAGGCTTGCGATCCAGCCCGTCAGGATGAACTGGAAGGGATGGATGCACTGAATATTGAAGAACAGGATGTCGCCCAGGCACACCAGCGTGCTCTGGCAGAGCGCGAGCAGGGCGAACAGCAGGTAGCGGCCCAGGTAGATCTGGTGCAGACGGTAAGGCCTAAGCTCTGCAAGCAGGCTCTCGTCAACAGAGACCTTCATCATGGCGGCGAGTACGATGCTGCCGATCCACAGCGCGAGGATGGTGTAGAACGGCGCCATGGAGCTGCCGTAGTTCTTGACGGGATAGATCGCCTCGCGGTCCATGCTCACGGGAGCCGCCAGCGCCGCGGCCAGGCTCTCGGCATCCTCGCCGATGATGGTACGGATGGTGTCGAGATCGTTCTCGGACACGGCCGTGGTGAGCCTGTCCTTGAGATCCTGCAGATCGTCACCGGCCTTGATGAGCTTGTCGGAGGTGCCGGAGAGCAGGGAGTTCAGGCTGGTGAGGTCATTGGCAAGGGAGTTCGACGCGCCGGAGAGCGAGGCGATGGTGCCGTCCAGGCCGGAGGAGATGGTGCCGCTCGAGCCCACGATGCCTGCAACGGTGTCCTTGAGCTGCGCGGCCTGGCTCTTCAGGGTGCTCTCGTAGTCGCCGTTGACCGAGCTGATGCTCTCCTTGGCCTGCGAGATCAGGTCGGAAAGCTCCTTCTTGGCGGTCGCCACGTCGGTCGCGCCCGCAGTGAGGTTCGACGCCGTCTGGGAGATGCTAGAGGCAACGGTCTCGAACTGCGAAGCGTAGGAGTCGATCTGCACGGCGACGGCCTCAAGCTGGTTCGCAATCTGGGGGAAGCCCTCTTTGAGGGACCGTACCGTGGTGGCTGCCTCGTGGATGGAGGCGGCGCGGTCGTTCAGCTCACTCGCGATGCTGTTGAGCTGCGTCACCGTCAGCGTAATCTGGTCGGTCGCGTTCGCAAACGCGTTGTCCACCGCGGAGTTGATGGAATCATAGCCGCCCGAGACATCGGTGATGGTCTGGTTGATGGCGGAGGTCGCACCGGAAAGCGCGCTCTCGATAGAGGAAAGGCCGTTTTGGGCATCGCTCAGCAGCTGCTTGGCATCGCTGGAAGTAGTGTCGTTGGCCACCATCTGGCTGCTCGCAGACTTGAGCATACCCGCAGAGGACGAAAGCACACTCACGAGCGAGGAGGTGCTGCCGCCCGCATCCTTGAGGTCGGCGATGCCGTCCTCAAGCGAGGCATTGAGGTTGGAGATGAAGTTCGACACCTGGTCGCTGTCCATGTAGTCGAGCAGGCTCGATGCGGTGGAGAGGCCGATGTTGCTGATCGTCTCGGTGAACGTCTGGTTGATCTGCGACTGAACGGCGCTCGAACCCTTCTCGGTCACGATCTGCGCGATGGCGTTGAGCTTCTGGTTCTCGTAGTACTCGATGTTGGAGTGCTTCACCTCGGTGCTGAACAGCGTCATCATGTTCTCGCTGAAGTCCTCGGGAATCACGACGGCGGCGTAGTACTTGCCGGACTTAACGCCCTCGAGCGCCTCGTCCTTGTCCACAAAGGTCCAGTCAAAGCTGTCGTTGGCGCGCAGGGAGCTCACGGTCGACTCGCCGATGTTCACGCGCACCGAGATAAGGTCGCTCTTGTAGCCCTTGTCGGTATTGGCAACGGCCACCTTGAGGTTGCCGGTGCTGCCGTAGGGGTCCCAGCTGCCGGCGATGTTGAACCAAGCGTAGAGGCAGGGCACGATGATAAGGCCGACCACGACGATCAGGCCGATAACGCTGTGGCCGACGTTTTGCAGGTCACGACGGAAGAGCTTAAAGATGTTCTTCATTTATGCCTCACCGCCTTTCTGATCGGACTCGTCTTGCGCGGGCTTCTCCTCGCCCTTGATGATGGCCTTCACCGCATCATGGCGGCGGGCGGCCACACCGAACATGCGGGCCACGGCGGGCATGGCGGTGGTGTGCTCGCGGATCTCGTCGCGCAGGCTCTCGTCAGAAAGCGCCGAAACGCGCATCTGCGTGCTGATGTTGCTGCGGATGTACTCGATATTGATGAGGAACGCAGCAATCAGAATCACGCTGACAATCCATAGCAGCAGCATCCAGATACGGCCGTTGTTGTCCAGATCAAGCGTGGAGGTGAGGATGAAGATCAAGATCTGCACGCCAAAGATGGCAAAGAAGCCGCCCTTGATGTAGCGCGGATAGCGGCGCTCGAAACGTGCGGCGCGCTCCACCAGGTGCTGGCGGAAGCCGCCGGTATCCAGAATCACCTGCATGGCCGTGCGCAGCGAGTAGCGCTCACGCGGCATGTCGTTCTTCTCGCAGATCATCACGCCGGTACGGGCGAGCTGGCGATCGAACAGCAGGTTGAGGTTGAGCAGGAACGGACGCAGCCACACGCCCACCAGCAGCGCCAGTACAAAGTAGATGGCGAGGATGGCGAGGTTGATAACGTAGTTGGCGCCGTACATGCCGCCGATGGTCTCGCGCATCGCGTTGATGCCGTAGGTGAACGGCAAAAGCGGGTGCAGCCAGTTAAAGAAGGGCGGCATCATCTCGATGGGGTACATGCCCGAAGAACCCGGGATCTGCACGATGACCAGGATGACGCCGATAGCCTTGCCGATGTGCTTAAAGGCCACGGAGAGCGAGTAGATGATGTTCACGTAGATGAACGAGATCCACACGCCGGCGAGCACAAACAGGACCGGGTGCAGGCACTGGACGCCGATGACCAGGTCGCCCACGCAGACGATCACGGCCTGCAGGGCACCCAGCAAGACCATGAGCAGCCAGCGGCCAAAGTAGCCTTCCTTAGCGGTATAGGTGCCGATGCCGTCCTCGCGGTCGACTTCGAGTTTGAAGATGGCGATCAGCACGTAGCCGCCCACCCACAGCGCCAGGTTGGTGTAGAACGGTGCGATACCCGAGCCAAAGCTCTCGACCGGGTAGACAACCTTGCTCTCGAGCTTCACAGGCGAAGACATGAAGTCCGTGATGTCCTCGATGTTGGTGCCGAGCAGTTCGGCAAGCTCGGCGGCGTTCTCGGAGCTGTGGAGTGCGGCCACGTCGGTGGCGGCGGAGTCGAGCTTCTCCTGGATCTTGGCCAGCGAGTCGCTCGTGCTAGAGAGGGTCGACTTGGCCTGATCGAGCAGGGACGAGAGCTGCGTGAGGGCACCGCGCGCCTGCTGGATGGTGGGAGCGAGCGACGTGACAACGCCCTTGAGGTCGCCCGAGACGGACGAGAACGAGTCCATGCCGCTCGTGAGCTGCGGAACAATGGTGCCGGTCAGGTTGTTCTGGGCGCTTCCCAGCGCCTCGATACCGCTCTGCAGCGTACCGTTGACCGTGTTGCTCGCATCGGAGAGCGAGGTGGCGGTGTTCTTGATGGCGTCGCTTTGCGCCTGCAAGCCCGAGACGGTGGTCTGCAGCTTGGTGTTCTGTTGCTGGAGCGAGTCGAGCACCCGGGAGATAACGTTGTTGAACGAGGCGTCGTCGCCCATCAGGTCTTGGAGCGCAGAGATGATGCTCTGGTTCTTGTTCAGCACCGTCTGCACGTCGGAAAGCACCAGGTCCACCTTGGTCTGCGCAGCCACGACGGTGCCCGAAAGCGTGCCCACGGCCGTGTTGGCCTTAGCGGAGACGGTACCGAGCAGCACCGTGCCCGAAGAGAGTGCGGAAGAAAGCGAGGTGGAGAAATCTCGCGCCGAGCTGCGTGCCGTGGTGAGCAACTGGTTGCTCTGGTCGAGCGCCGTGGTGAGAGAGGGCACCTCACCCGCGAGATTCGCCAAGGTGCTATCGGCCTTGGAGAGCGCCGTCTTGGTGGCATCGATAGTCGTGCCCATATTGCCGAGCGCGTCGCGCACTTCCTGTACCGAGCTGTTGGCGTTCTGGATGGTCGTGAGCATACCGTCTTGCGTCTCGGCGGTGCTGTCGCTGACGCTGAAGCCGGCCTCCTGCGCTGCCTCCACGAGCGCCTCGCTCACGGTGGAGACAAAGGTCTCGTTGATCTGCTTCTCGATGGTATTCGCACCAGTGTCGGCAACCTTCACGGCCACCGCGCTGCGCTTCTCGTTCACGTAGTAGGTGAACTTAGGCTGCTGGAAATCGCCGGAAAGAAAGCTCAGCAGGTCCTCGCTGAAGTCTTTGGGGATGACGATCGCGGCATAGTACTCGCCCGACTCGACGCCCTCTTTGGCTTCGTTGGAAGAGTCAACAAAGGTCCACCCGAGCTGCTTGTTATCCTTCAGCTTGTCGATGACCTTGTCACCGGCGTTGAGGTCGCCCACCAGGTCATCGGAAGTGCCCGCGTCGTCACTGGCGACGGCGATCTTGATGTTCTGGGTGTTCCCGTACGGATCCCAGTTGGCAACAACGTTGTACCAGGCGTACAGGGAGGGAATGGCGCAAACACCGATGGTGATGACAAGGGCAACGGGGTTGCAAAGCAGACGCTTGAGGTCGCGCTTAAAAATTGCAAACGCCTTTTTCACGCGTAGACCATCCTTTGTAGACGAGTTCGTATAGGGTGCGTTTTGTCGCCATTGTAGCCGTGAACAGGACATTTGCCCACTCTAGGCCTCAATTTTAGACTGGAGAAATATACAACAGTTGTCCCTAAATGTACAGTTGTGGAATATCTCTCTCCAGACTCTCAACAAATAGGGCACGGTCCCCAGAGGCGTGGGTGCCTATTTATGACACGGACAGTGCTCTGCAGATGTCCGCGATAGGGCACGGTCCCCAGAGGCGCGGATGCCTATTTATGACACGGACAGTGCTCCGCAGATGTCCGCTTACATAAATAGGCACCCGCGCCCTGCAACCGTAGGGGCCCCGGCTACAAGGTTGATGCCCTGGGGTTGATTCGGGGTGCAGCTCTACTCTACCTAGGAGGTTTCCATTTGCTCTGAACTGGGAGCGCAATGG
>CAVGNZ010000037.1:0-4423 GCA_963630805.1 Bacteroidaceae bacterium | reverse complement strand
AGCAGGTCAGCGCCATGACGCTCGCCAAGATGAAGGCCGACGCCGAGAAGTACCTGGGCGAGCCCGTCACCGACGCCGTCATCACCGTGCCGGCCTACTTCAACGACGCTCAGCGTCAGGCCACCAAGGACGCCGGCAAGATCGCCGGCCTGAACGTCAAGCGCATCGTGAACGAGCCCACCGCGGCCGCTCTCGCCTACGGCCTTGACAAGCAGGGCTCCGACCAGCGCATCCTCGTCTTCGACCTGGGCGGCGGCACCTTCGACGTCTCCATCCTCGACCTGGCTGACGGCGTCTTCGAGGTCCTCTCCACCTCTGGCGACAACCACCTGGGCGGCGACGACTGGGACCAGCGCGTCATCGACTGGATGGCCGATAAGTTCCAGCAGGAGAACGGCATCGACCTGCGCTCCGACCCCATGGCCCTGCAGCGCCTGAAGGAGGCCGCCGAGAACGCCAAGAAGGAGCTCTCCGCCGGCCAGCAGACCCAGATCAACCTGCCGTTCATCACGGCTGACGCCACCGGCCCCAAGCACCTCGACTACACGCTGACCCGCGCTGAGTTCGAGAAGATCACCCGCGACCTGCTCGAGCGCTGCAAGCAGCCTGTGACCAACGCCCTGCGCGACGCCGGCCTCAAGCTCTCCGACCTTACCGAGGTCATCCTCGTCGGCGGCTCCACCCGTATGCCCGCCGTGCAGGATCTGGTCAAGAGCATGACCGGCAAGCAGCCCAACATGTCCGTGAACCCCGACGAGGTCGTGGCCGACGGTGCTGCCGTCCAGGGCGGCGTGCTCACTGGCGACGTCGAGGGCATCTTGCTGCTCGACGTGACCCCGCTGTCGCTGGGCGTCGAGACCATGGGCGGCATCATGACCAAGATGATCGACCGCAACACCACCATCCCGACCTCCAAGACCGAGGTGTACTCCACCGCCGCCGACAACCAGACCTCCGTTGAGATCAACGTGCTCCAGGGCGAGCGCGAGCTGGCCCGCGACAACAAGAGCCTGGGCAAGTTCCAGCTCACCGGCATCCCTGCCGCCCGCCGCGGTGTGCCCCAGATCGAGGTCACCTTCGACATCGACGCCAACGGCATCGTGAAGGTCTCCGCTAAGGACAAGGGCACCGGCAAGGAACAGCAGATCACCATCTCCGGCTCCACTGCTCTTTCTGACGAGGAAGTCGACCGCATGGTCAAGGACGCCGAGGCCCACGCCGAGGAGGACAAGAAGCAGAAGGAAGAGGTCGAGGTTCGCAACCAGGCCGACTCGCTGGTGTACTCCACCGAGCAGACTCTGAACGAGCTGGGCGACAAGGTGAACGCCGACCTCAAGAGCAAGACCGAGGCCGCCATCGCCGATGCCAAGAAGGCACTTGAGGGCTCCGACGTGGAGGCCATCAAGTCCTCCAGCGAGGCCCTGCAGTCCGTGGCCTACGAGCTGGCGCAGATCGTCTACGCCGACGCTCAACAGGCAACCGACGGCGGCGCGGACGCTTCCGCTGCCGGCGACGATGACGTGGTCGACGCCGAGTACGAGGTTGTCGACGACGAGGACAAATAATCATGTCCGCTAACGATGCTCGCACGGAGGCGGCGCCCGTCGCCTCCGATGACTCCGAGGAGAAGGACATGAAGATCCCCGTAGAGGGCGTTGACGAGGAGACCCGCGTAGACGAGGCGTCTGAGCAGGCAACAGAGAGCGCCCAGACAGAGGCCCAGCCCGAGATGACCGAGGACGAGATGGTCGAGGCCGCGATTCGCGCTGGCGAGGAGGCCGCCGACAACGACTTCAAGCTGAAGCTCGAGCAGGCCACCAAGGAACTCGCCGATGTGCGTGCCGAGCTCGAGGCCGCGGCCGAGGCCCAGAAGGCCGCCGAGGACAAGGCGCGCGAGGCAACCGAGCGCACCGCCCGTCTGCAGGCCGACTGGGAGAACTTCCGCCGCCGCACCGCGAGCGAGCGCAACGCCGAGCGCGAGCGCGCGACGGAGAAGCTTGTGAGCGCGCTCCTGCCGGTGGTCGACGATATCGAGCGCGCGATCGATCACGCCCGCACCCAGGACATGGGCGACGACTTCAAGCAGTTCGTCGAGGGCGTGGACAACGTGCACTCCAAGCTCATGGACGTGTTCGCACGCGAGGGTGTCGAGGCGATCGACCCCAAGGGCGAGGCATTTGACCCGCTGCAGCACCAGGCCGTGGGTCGTGTCGAGGACGCCTCGCAGTACGACGAGACCGTCAACGACGTGTACCAGAAGGGCTATCGCATGGCCGACCGCATTCTGCGCAGCGCCATGGTCACGGTGACCTACGGCGGTGAGAAGCGACCGGCGCCGGAGGCCGAGGCCACGGAGGATGCCGCAGACGAAGAGGCTGCGGGCTCCGAAGAGTAACGTTTGAGGCCTCGGGTTCAGCCCGAGGCCTTTTTAATCTATAGGGTCGAGTTCCTCGAGAGGAGGACCTATATGGCTGCAACCAAGACGTTTTACGATGTCCTGGGCGTGTCAAAGAACGCCTCGGACAAAGAGATAAAGTCGGCCTTCCGCAAGCTGGCGCAAAAATATCACCCCGATGCGGGCGGCGACGAGAAGAAGTTCAAAGAGATCTCCGAGGCGTACGAGACGCTCTCCAACGAGAAGAAGCGCAAGGAGTACGACCAGATGCTCATGTTCGGCGGCATGCCGGGCGCGGGCGGCGGCGGTGGCTACACTTATTCCGGCAGTGCCTCGCCGTGGGGTGACATCTTTGAGAGCGTCCTGCGCGGCGAGGGCGTGGGCGGCTCCAACTGGGGTCAGAACTTCAGCGGTTTTGGAGGCTTTGGCGGGCAGGGCCGTTCGCGCAGCATGCGCGGCGAGGACCTCTCCGTCAACGTGGACGTGTCGTTTGAGGACGCCTTTCGCGGCGTGACGCATAAAGTGACCTACCGCGTGCCCTCCACGGGCGAGCGCCAGTCGGTGAGCATCTCCATCCCCGCGGGCGCCGTGGACGGCGGCGTGATGCGCTTGAAGGGCCGTGGCGAGTACGGCCAGGGTGGCGGCGGACGTGGCGATCTGGTGGTCACCACGCGCGTGAAGGAGCACCCGCTGTTCAAGCGCCACAAGGGCGCCGACGTGAACATGACGGTGCCGGTCTCCTATGCCGAGGCCGCGCTGGGCTGCCAGATCGAGGTGCCCACGCCGGGCGGCGCCAAGGTGCGTCTGGACATCCCTGCCGGCACGCAGAGTGGCAAGAAGTTCAAGCTCAAGGGCCTGGGCGCGCCCGATGTGAAGCATCGCGGCCGCACGGGATCGCTTTTGGTGGAGATCGAGGTCTGCGTGCCCTCCGACCTCACCGACAAGGAGCGTCGCGCCATCGAGCAGCTGCGCACCGAGGACAAGCGCGACTACCGCGCAGATGTGAACAAGTATTTCGGAAAGTTCTAGCCAGGTGCATCCGCGCATAATGGATACGTTTGGCAACGAGGAAAGCAGGCTGAGGGTTATGGCCGAGGACAACAGGAACAAACCACTCTACATGATTAGCGTGGCGGCGGAGCTCACCGGCATGCACCCTCAGACCCTGCGCGTCTATGAGTCCAAGGGCCTGGTGAACCCGCAGCGCTCGGGCGGCAACACCCGCCTGTATTCGCGGGCAGACATCGAGCGACTGGAGCTGATCAACCAGCTTACCGACGAGGGCATCAACCTGGCCGGCGTGGTGCGCATCCTGGACATGAAGGAGCGTGCCGAGGAGCGCGAGCGCGAGAACGAGAAGCTCCGCGCCCGCGTACGCCAGCTTGAGGACGAGCTGCACGAGTACAAGATGCAGAAGAAGATCACCGCCCTCGCGCCGCGCGACGGCTCCTCCGACCCGGCGCAGGTGCTGCGCGGGCTGCTCGGTCGGTAGGGCGGCGGGGCTCGCATGCAGGTCGTACAGGGAATCTTCGGCTTTATCGGCGTAGCGTTCATGGCGCTCGGCGGCTTGCTGATGACGCGCAAGTGGTTTTGGCTGAACGACCGCTTTGACGCCGTGGCACGTGAGCACGGCTGTGCGAGCGAGCACCAGGCTTGCTACGAGGTCGCGCTCTTCTGCTTTGAGGCTGCCTTCCTGTTCGTGCTCGTAGCCTTTGTGGCCACCTATGTGGCCGACTTCCGTGCCGTGGCCGCCGCCGTAGCCGTGCTGGTTGCAGGCCTTGCCGCTGGTGTTCTTGCTACCCGCAAGCGGATTGACCGACAATAGGCCGCTGCCAAAAATCTATGGCTTCGCATTTTTTAACAGGCGCCGTCGCTTCTCTTCTTGAATAAATAGGAAAAAGAAAACTGCCCGGCAGTTTGAACCACTCCTTAATTCAAAATTCGCCAAAAACTAAATTAAGAACGAGAATTTGCGCTTCTTAATTTAGAAAACGCCCGAAACTGAATTAAGGGGCTTAATCGGGCCCG
>CAVGNZ010000036.1:0-11233 GCA_963630805.1 Bacteroidaceae bacterium | reverse complement strand
AGCCGATGATCGCCAAGGCTCCCTGGGCACTTATCTTTGTGGTGGATTACGCCAAGTGGATCGACCTGTTCGAGCACGTGGGCTGCTTTGAGCCGGAGTTCGCGGAGCGCACGGGCAAGCAGCCGCGCCGTACGCCAGGCCTGGGTGAGTTTGGCATCGCTGCGCAGGACGCCGTGATTGCCGCACAAAACGCCGTCATCGCGGCCGAGGCGGTGGGACTTGGCACCTGCTATATCGGCGACATCATCGAACAGGCAGAAGAGGTGTGCGAGCTTCTTGGCCTGCCGGAGTACACCTTGCCGCTCTCCATGCTTATCTTGGGCACGCCCGCAAAGGAGCGCCCGGCCACGCCTCATCACACCGTGAACCTCGTGATGAGCGAGCGGTATCAAAGGGCCGACGCGAGCACGCTCGATGCGCAGGTCGCCGAGATGGACGCGATGTTTCGTCCCCATGCTACCGAGCCGGGGGAGCGCGTGCGCGACATCTACACCCGCAAGCACACGAGTGACTTCATGGCCGAAATGGGTCGCTCCATGGGTCTTTGGCTCAAAAATTGGCTAGGCGAGTAGCCGAATCCACGCTTAACGGTAGCAAAAAGCGCCCCGCGGGTCGTGTGACCTGCGGGGCGCTGGCGTATGCATCGGTGCTGATGCGGTAGGCGAGCCGAACTACTCCAGCTCGAAAGCTCCGGTGTAGAGCTGGTAGTAGTAGCCGCGCTTGGCGATGAGCTCGTCGTGCGTGCCGCGCTCGATCACGCGACCGTGGTCGAGGCAGATGATCGCGTCGGAGTTGCGCACGGTGGAGAGGCGGTGCGCGATGACGAACGTGGTGCGGCCGTTCATGAGGGCGTCCATGCCGCGCTGCACGATGGCCTCGGTGCGCGTGTCGATGGAGCTCGTGGCCTCGTCGAGGATCATCGCCGGGGGATCTGCCACGGCGGCGCGCGCGATGGAGATCAGCTGGCGCTGGCCTTGGCTGAGCTGCGCGCCGTTGCCGGTGAGCATGGTCTGGTAGCCGTCCGGCAGGCGAGTGATAAAGTCGTCGGCGCCGGAGAGCTTAGCCGCGGCGATGCACTCGGCATCGGTGGCGTCCAGGTTGCCGTAGCGGATGTTGTCCATCACGGTGCCGGTGAACAGGTTCACGTCCTGCAGCACGATGCCCAGCGAGCGGCGCAGGTCGGCCTTGCGGATCTTGTTGACGTTGATGCCGTCGTAGCGGATCTTGCCGTCGGCGATGTCGTAGAAGCGGTTGATGAGGTTGGTGATCGTGGTCTTGCCGGCACCGGTGGCGCCCACGAAGGCGACCTTCTGGCCGGGCTTGGCAAACACGCTCACGCCGTGCAGAACCTCATGGTCGGGCGTGTAGCCAAAGTCCACACTGTCCATACGCACGTCGCCGCGCAGCGGGATGTACTCGGTGATGCCGGTGGAGCGGTGCGGGTGCTTCCAGGCCCACAGGCCGGTGTGGTGGTCGGCCTCCACGTACTGGCCGGTCTCGCGATCGACCTGCGCGTTCACGAGGGTCACGTAGCCCTCATCGGTCTCGGGCTCCTCGTCGATGAGCTCAAAGATGCGGTCGGCGCCGGCCAGGCCCATGACCACGGCGTTGATCTGCATCGAGATCTGGCCGATCTGGCCGCAGAACTGCTTGGTCATGTTGAGGAACGGCACCACCACGGCGATGCTGAACGCAAGGCCGCTCACGCTCACGTTGGGCACGCCGAGCGCCATAAAGAGGCCGCCCGCAAGAGCCACGAGCACGTAGATGAGGTTGCCCAAGTTCTGGAGGATCGGCATGAGGATATTGCCGTACATGTTGGCCTTCTGCGAGACGTCGAAGAGCTTCGCGTTGTAGGCGTCAAAGTCCGCCTCGGCGGCCTCCTCGTGGCAGAAGGCCTTGACAACCTTCTGGCCGTTCATGATCTCCTCGACGTTGCCCTCGACCACGCCGAGCTCACGCTGCTGGGCGATGAAGAACTTGGCGGAGTTGCCGCCCAGAAGGCGGGTGAGGAGGGCCATGAAGAGCACGCCGGCCACGATCACGATGCACATCCACAGCGAGTAGTAGCACATGATGCAGAACACCGCGACAAGGACGATGACGGTCTGCAGCAGGTTGGGGAACGACTGCGAGATCATCTGGCGCAGGGCGTCGATGTCGTTGGTGTAGTGGCTCATGATGTCGCCGCGCTGATTGGTGTCAAAGTAGCGAATCGGCAGGTCCTGCATGCGGTTGAACATCTTCTCGCGAAGCTTCTCGAGCGAGCCCTGCGTGACGATCGCCATGGCACGGTTCCAGAACGTGGTGGAGCACAGGCCCACAATGTAGACGCAGGCGAGCGTGAACACCAGCTGGAAGACCTGAGGCTCGACGGATGCCCAGTCGCCGCCCTCCCAGGCGCCCTCGACGATGGCGAGCGCCTGCTGAAGGAACACCGCGCCCACGGAGTTGATGAGGGCGGACAGCAGGATGCACACCACGATAGCGGGCAGGAGCTTGGGATAGAACGAGAACAGGGTCTTGATGAGGCGCCCGGCGGTGCCCTTCTTGCGCTGGCCGGCGCGTGCGGCGGTGGTTGCCCTACTCATGTGCCTCGCCTCCCTTCTCGGCAAAATCTTCGGTTGCAGAATCGGTGCCCTCGGCTTCGGCCAGAACGGCGGCCTGCTCCTCGGTCATCTTGTTCTGCGAGGTGTAGGTCTCGCGGTAGATATCGGAGCGCTCGAGCAGCTCCTCATGCGTGCCGATGTCGGAGATGTGGCCGCTCTCGAGCACCACGATGCGGTCTGCGTCCTGCACCGAGCTGATGCGCTGGGCGATGATGATCTTGGTGGTCTCGGGCAGGTAGGTGGCGAGGCCCTCGCGGATCTTGGCGTCGGTCTTGGTGTCCACGGCGCTGGTGGAGTCGTCCAGGATCAGTACCTTGGGGTGGCGCAGCAGGGCGCGTGCGATGCAGAGGCGCTGCTTCTGGCCGCCGGATACGTTGGAGCCGCCCTGCTCGATCCAGGTGTCGTAGCCGTCGGCAAAGCCGTCCACAAACTCATCGGCGCAGGCCAGGCGAGCGGCCTCGCGCACCTCCTCGTCGGTGGCGTTCTCGTCGCCCCAGCGTAGGTTCTCGGCGATGGTGCCGCTGAACAGCACGTTCTTCTGCAGAACCATGGCGACGTTTTTGCGCAGGGTCTCGATATCGTAGTCGCGCACGTCAACGCCGCCCACGCGCACACGGCCCTGGGTGACGTCGTACAGGCGCGCGATGAGGTTCACGAGCGTCGACTTGGAGGAGCCCGTGCCGCCGATCACGCCGATGGTCTCGCCGCTCTTTATGTGCAGGTCGATCTCGGCCAGCGAACGGCGCTCGGCGCGCTCGGAGTACTTAAAGGTCACGTTGTCAAAGTCGATGGAGCCGTCGGCGACCTCATAGACGGGGTTGTCGGGGTTCGCGATCGTGGGTTCGGCGGTAAGGACCTCTTCGATACGGTGCGCAGACTCGTCTGCCATGGTCACCATGACAAAGATCATCGAGAGCTGCATCAGGCTCATGAGGATCTGGAAGCCGTAGGTAAAGATGGCGGAGAGCTGGCCCACGTCGAACTGCGTGCCCTGGCTCGTGATGATGATCTGCGAGCCAAAGTAGATGATGACGACCCACGTGATGTTGATGGCGCACATCATCATGGGGTTGTTGAAGGCGAGCAGCTTCTCGGCGCGCGTGAAGTCGCCGCACACGTCCTGGGCGGCGGTGGCGAACTTCTTCTTCTCGTAGTCCTCGCGCACAAAGCTCTTGACCACGCGCATGCCGGTGACGTTCTCCTCGACCGACTCGTTGAGCGCGTCGTACTTATGGAACACGCGGGTAAAGATCGGGCGCACCTTGTGGATGATGTAGAAGAGGCCAAAGCCCAGAAGCGGCAGCACGGCCACGTAGACCAGCGCCAGCGGGCCGCCCATGATGGAGGCCATCACAAAGGCGAATACCAGGCACAGCGGCGAGCGGACGGCGATGCGGATGATCATCATGAACGCCTGCTGCACGTTGTTGATGTCGGTGGTGAGGCGCGTGACGAGCGAGCTGGAGCTGAACTCGTCGATGTTGGCAAAGCTGAAGCGCTGGATGTTGTAGAACATGTCGCGGCGCAGGTTCTTGGCAAAGCCGCAGCTCGCGTAGCTGCAGGTAACGCCCGCGGCGGCGCCAAAGAGCAGCGAGACGATGGCCAGGCCGCCCAGGATGCAGGCCGGCTCGATCAGGCCCTGCACCGTGGTGCCGACCTTGATCTCGTCGATGAGGCGTGCCGTGAGGAACGGGATCATCATCTCGCAGGCCACCTCGCCCAGCACCAGAAGCGGCGTGGCGATGGTCACCTTCTTGTAATCGCGGATACTGGCCGCAAGGGTCTTAATCATCGAGTCCCTCCCAGGTCTCGCGGATCTTCTCGAGCATGTCGGCAAGTTGTGCCTGCTCCTCGGGTGTGAGCGCCGTAAAGGCGTTCTGGCGGAACCAGATGCGCGCGGCTTGATCTTTTGAGGCCGCCTCGGAGCCGGCCTCGGTGAGCTTGATGATCAGCTGCCTGCGGTCCTCGGGGTTGCGCGTGCGCTCGATGAGTCCCTTGCGCTCGATCTTGGAGAGAATCTCGGAGAGCGAGCCGGGCTTGAGGTCGAAGTAGGTACTGAGCTCGAGCTGGGACATCTCGCCGCCGTGCTTGGCGAGCAGGCAGATGATGGGCGCCTTGCCCGAGGTGCCGCCGCCATGGAAATGCATGTAGTGGCCCAGGTAGCCGATGGTGTTCAGGATGCGCTTGGCAATCTTGTCGGCCTCGGTGGGGCAGATGGGCTCATCTGCGGGCTCGGAGGCGTTGCCGTTCGGGTCGCGCGGGATGGGCACCATTTCGCAATCTCTATCGCACATACCACTCCTTTCGTGTTCATAGATGGTTCATTAGGTAGTGTGGTAATGAGGGTACCGCAGCATCTATAGATGTCAAGGTACCAAATTAAATTGAAAAGAAAGATGGAGATATGGGGCGGCGCGTTGCCTGATTGGGGCGCTCCTACAGCTGCTCGAGAAGGGCTGTGCAGCCTTCGAGCACGTCACGGTAGGTGGCGTCAAAGTCGCCTGTGTACCAGGGGTCGGCCACATCGCGGGGACTGTCCGTCCAGTCGAGCAGGCGGCTCACCTTGTCCAGGCGCTCAGATCCCAAGATGCGGCGCAGCCCGGCGGCGTTCTCGCGGTCCATATAGACGATGTGGTCCCACGCGTCGTAATCGGCGCGGGTGATCTGGCGCGCGCGGTGCGGCACGACGGGGACGCCCATCTCGCACAGCTTGGCGACGGTGCCGCGGTGCGGGCCTGCACCGATCTCCTCGCGGCTGGTGGCGGCGGAGTCGATCAGGAACTCGTCTTCTCGCCCCGCCTGCTGCACGAGGTGCGCCATGACCGACTGCGCCATGGTGGAGCGGCAGATATTGCCGTGGCAGATAAAGAGGATGCGCTGCATGGCGTCTTAGGCGGACTCGCGGAGCTTCTTGGCGTCCGCGATGAGCTTTGCACCCCAGCCGATCAGCGCCACGGAGGCCAGGAGCAGCACATAGTAGCCGAGCTGCATGTTCACGACGCCCATGGTCTTGCTGTTGATGAAGTTCTGCAGCGCGATCAGCGCGATGAGCGAGACGGCGCCCACGCCGGCGAAGGCCGCGCCGCGCGCAAAGATGGGCTTGAGCAAGAAGGCGAGCGCCAGGGCGACGACGCCGGGGACGATCAGGAAAAACGCCAGGGGCTCGGTGAGGCCGTAGTCGTTGCCAAAGGCCAGGCCCGAGGCGGAGATGCTGACGGAGATGCCAAAGCCGCTGGCACCGATGAGCGGCAGGAAGAAGCCGATAAGGAGCACGGCACCCAGGGCGGCGCCGGCGGTGTCAAAGTCGTACTTCTTCTTGGCGGCGGCTACAGGCGACGGGGCGCCCGGCTGGCCGGCAGGGGTGGCAGCGGGGTCGGCCGCGTTGGCGGCAGCGGCGGCCGCCTGGTGGCGCGCCTCGATGGGCTGGCCGCAGCTCGAGCAGAACTTGGCTTCGTTCTTATTTTCGGCACCGCACTTGGGGCAAAACATGGTGTTCCTCATTTCATGTGCGCAGTGGGAGCGAGCCCGCTGCAAAGACACGACGCAACCATGATAGCGGCTTTTGCAAAATGGGCACCGAGGCGCTTTCCATTTGGGCGCCCGTAATGAAACTTTAAGCTGCGCTGCCGCTCTCCACGTTGAACTCGTCGCATACGAAGTCAACGAACTTACGGATCACCGGGCCCGGCTGCTCGTCTTGCAGCCAGGCGAAGCCCAGCGTGGAGTGGAGCGGCTCCTCGAGCGCGACGATGGCAAGGTTACCCGCCAGGTAGGTAGAGGCTAGGCGGCGCGGCAGGATGCTGATGCCCATGTTGTTCTGTACGGCCTTGATGAGCATGCGGTGGCGCGCGTGGTGCAGCGGGGCATTGGGGCAAAAGCCGGCCCGCTCACACGCGCGGCGAAAGATCTGCGTTACGTCCGACTTCTCCTCCAGCAAAATGAACTGCTCGTTGCGCAGGTCGGAGAGGCTCACCGTCTCGCGCCTCGCAAGGGGGTGCTTGGCTGAACACACAAGCACCAGCTCGTCTTTGACCAGTGGCGTAAAGGCAAAGGACTGCGGGTTGAGCATCTCTCCGCGCACGAGGGCAAGGTCGATCTTGTGGCGCTCGAGCTTGCTGATCAAGTCGCCCTGGCTGCGCTCGAAGTATTCCAGCTGCACGGAGGTGTTGCGCACCCAGTAGGAGCTGAACGCGTCGGCAAAGCCGTACTCCTCGGTAAGCGGCAGCGCGCCCAGACGGATAGGGTAGGTCGCCCCCTCGCGGTACATCTGCAGGCGCGAGCAGGCGCGCTGGTACTCGGGCAGCGCCTTGTGGGCATAGGAGTAGAAGTCGAGGCCGGCCTGTGTGAGCTCCACGCCGTTGCGCGTCTTCTTGAAGAGCTTGACGCCCAGCTCCTTTTCCATCTGCGACATCTGCTTGGAGAGTGAGGACTGCGAGACAAAGAGCTTATCGGCCGCCTCGGTGTACTTGCCGGTCTTGGCAACGGTTAGGAAGGCTTCGATTTTCCTGAAGTCCATGACGCCCCCAAAGCAGCGAATGGTTATTCCAAAAATGGCATTATCTGTGAGTGCAAATTTCACTCTAGCTGGCAAAAGTGCAGCAACCATCAACGTATCGGCGAGTTGTTGTGCCCAAATGGAATAACCCAAACGCCTCAACTCGCGTTATTCCGCGATGGAAACGAATGTCTCCCCAACGGAATTTTCCGTAAACGGTAGACGGGCGAAGATGAAGCCATGTAACCGGAAGCTTTTGGAAAGGAGCTTTCATGACAAAGGTGTATCAGGATCTTCGCTCGTTCCTCGCCACGCTTGAGGAAGAGGGCCAGCTCGTCCATGTGACCGATGAGGTTCTGCCCGAGCCCGATATCGGCTCTGCCGGTCGTGCCGCCAGCCGTATGACCAACGGCCCCGCTGTCATGTTCGACAACATCAAGGGCTACGGCCCGGGTCACTCCGTCGTCACCAACGTCCACGGCTCCTGGGCAAACCACGCTCTCATGATGGGCATGGACAAGAACACGTCCACCAAGGACCAGTTCCTCGAGCTCAACCGCCGCTGGGATCTCTTCCCCGTCAAACCCAACATCCTTGAGCGCGACGACGCCCCCTGCA
Source organism: Bacteroidaceae bacterium (assembly GCA_963630805.1). Classification (GTDB taxonomy): domain Bacteria; phylum Actinomycetota; class Coriobacteriia; order Coriobacteriales; family Coriobacteriaceae; genus Collinsella. Next base: position 3,511 of record CAVGNZ010000036.1, on the reverse strand, counting down.
AAGAGAACGTCATCGACGGCGCCGAGAACGTCAATCTCTTCGACCTGCTCCCGCTTTACCGCATCAACGAGCAGGATGGCGGCATGTTCATCGGCAAGGCCTCCATCATCACGGGCGACCCGTCCGACCCCGGCAACTTTGACAAGATGAACGTCGGCACCTACCGCATCCAGGTCAAGGGTGCCAACCGCATCGGCATGCAGTGCCTGGCCATGCACGATATCGCCAAGCAGCTTGCCGAGGCCGAGAAGAAGAACGAGAAGTTCCCCATCTGCGTCACCCTCGGCAACGCCCCGCTGGTGACCTTCATGGCCTCCACGCCCGTCGGCTACACCCAGAACGAGTTCGAGTTCGTGGGCGCCCTGAACGGCGGCGTGCCTGCGGACATCGTCAAGTCCGACCTGTACGATCACCTCTACGTGCCCGCTGGCTCCGAGGTCGTTCTCGAGGGCTACATCGATCCGCGCGTCCGCACCTGCGAGGGTCCGTTCGGCGAGTTCCCCGGCTCCTACTCCGGCTGCCGCGCCCAGTGCGAGGCCGTCATCACGCACGTGACCTACCGCACCAACCCGATCTTCGAGAACATCTACCTGGGTATGCCCTGGACCGAGATCGACTTCCTCATGGCGCTCAACACCTCCGTGCCTATCTACAAGCAGCTGCACGACGAGGGCTTCCCCGAGGTCGTCTCCGTCAACGCCATGTATACCCACGGCTTTACCGAGATCATCTCCATCAAGCCGCGCTACGGCGGCCATGCCACCGGTGCCGCGTTCAAGCTGCTCTCCACGCCGCACGCCATGCCCTACTGCCACAACGTCATCCTCGTCGACGACTACGTGGACCCGTTCGACCTCAACCAGGTCATGTGGGCCATCTCGACGCGCGTGCGCCCGGACAAGGACGTCAAGGTCATCCAGAACTGCGCCGGCATGCCGCTGAACCCCTCCGAGGAAGTCGCCGGTATGACCGCGAAGCTCATTATCGACGCCACCACGCCGGTCGACCCCGAGCCGCTCACCCGCTCCGTCGAGCTGCTTAAGGATCCTGCCAAGACGGCCGAGTACACCAAGATCATCGCCGATCTGATGGCCGCCAAGCAGTAGCCAAGTTCTCAATCCTTGCCGGGTCGGTGCGCGGCTGCCTCCCGTTTGCCGCGCACCCTTCCGCAGGGTTCGCTCTTGGAAACCTCGTCCCAAAGGAGGACAACATATGAACTGCCCGCGTTGCGAGTACGACAAGATCTCGACGATCGCCAAGTCGCCCATCGATGGCGCCTGGGAGATCTACCAGTGCGACCAGTGCTTCTATTCCTGGCGCTCCACCGAGACCCCTCACGTCGATGACGTGTTCAAGCTGGATGCCGAAAAGATCGCCAATCTTCAGGTGATCCCGCCGGTGCCCCCGCTGGAGGTCTAGTTAAGGTCGCGGAGCATCCGCTTCGCTCAAAGTCAAGTCCGCGGGTAAATCAGGCATGCCCGTGAGATAAGGCGACAACCGGGAGGCCCCGCCGTGCGAGACGTCGCGCGGCGGGGCCTCTGCTGTTTGCGGGACGCGCTCGGTGCGCGGATTCGGGGCCGGTCGACGTTCCCTTTGGGCTTATAGAGGGCCGTAGCCCCCTTATAGGGCTTATAGGACAAAATGTGTGTCCGATTCAGGGGCATCGACGCAGGTCGATACCCCTTTTTGCGCTCTTTAAATCCCGAGCGGCGCCGACCGCACCGCCCCGAGCGTCTAGACTGCGGAGTAGTTCTCGCAGACAAAGTCCATGAACTGGGTGGTAACTCGTCCCGGTGCGACCCCTGCAGGCCAGGCAAAGCCGATCGTGGTCTCGATGGCCGGCGTGAGGGGCACGCAGACTACGTCGCTTGCATGGATGGGGGAGGCCATGCCGCGGGGCATAACGGTGGTGCCCATGCCGCGCTGCACCGCCTTGAGGAGCATCCAGTGGCGCGAGTGTGTGAGCGGCGCATCGGGATGGAACCCACGCTCGCGACAGGCGGAGATAAAGATTTGCGCCAGGTCGCTGCGCTCGGTGGGCAGGATGAACTTCTCGCGGCGCAGCTCGTCGATGTCGACCGATGCGCGCCGTGCAAGCGGGTTGTTCTTGTTGACCACCACGACTATCTCGTCGATCAAGAGCCGCCGTGTCGAAAACCGCGCACGGTCGATTAGATCCAGGCGCACGATGGCGAGGTCGAGCTTGTTGCGGTCGAGCGCGTAGACCAGGTCCTCCTGGCTGCGCTCCGAGAACTCGATCTGGATAGACGGGGTCTTGGCCCAAAACGAGCAGAGGCAGTCGCTGATGCCGTAATCCTCGACAAAGGGCAGCGAGCCCAGGCGGATCGAGGCCTTTTTCTCCTCTTTGATCGCATCGATATGGGCGAGCGTTTGCCTGAGTTCCGGCAGGGCATGGCGCGCATAGTAGTAGAACTCCCAGCCCGCCTGCGTGAGCTCCACTCCGCTGCTGGTCTTGCGAAAGAGCGGCGCGCCGATCTCTGCCTCGAGCTGGCGCATCTGCTTTGAGAGGGACGACTGCGAGGTGAAGAGCTTCTCGGCCGCAGCGGTGTATTTGCCCGTTGACGCGATGGTCAGAAACGCCTCGATCTTTCTGAAATCCATGAGTGTCTCCCTGGGGAAATGCCGGTTGCGCATGTGGGGCCATCTCTATTGTAGGGAGGGGTTGTTTGTTGGGTGCCGCCTGCTTTGGACAGCGGTTATGCCGGAATCGGCATAACGGTCAGGGCGCCACTTGGGTTATGCAGAAATGGATATGAGGTCAGGCCGGAACGGCTCTTTGGGTTCGACGTCCTGGGCGGCACTATGGGCACGTGCCCTGAAAACCGCATGTACAGATGGGAGATTCACATGACCAAGGTGTACCAGGACCTGCGCTCGTTTCTCGATACGCTCGAGGAAGAGGGCCAGCTTATCCATGTGACAGACGAGGTGCTGCCCGAGCCGGGCGTTTCCTCTGCCTGCCGCGCCGCCGCCCGCATGCAAAACGGCCCTGCCGTGATGTTCGACAACATCGCGGGCTACCCGGCCGGCACGCGCATCGTCACCAATGTCCACGGCTCGTGGGCAAACCACGCCCTCATGATGGGCATGGACAAGAACACGTCCACCAAGGACCAGTTCCTCGAGCTCAACCGCCGCTGGGACACCTACCCCGTGGCGCCCGAGATCCTCTCGCGCGACGAGGCCCCCTGCAAGGAGAACACGCTCGATGCCGCCGCGGGCGATGAGATCGACCTGTTCCACCTGCTGCCGCTCTACCGCATCAACAACCAGGACGCCGGCTGCTACTTCTCCAAGTTTGCGCTCGTCTCTGCCGATCCGGACGATCCGGACAACTTCAACAAGATGAACGTGGGCACCTACCGCATCCAGATCAAGGACAAGGACACTCTGGGCATCCAGGTTATCCCGTCGCACGACATGGCCGTACATCTTAAGAAGTGCGAGGCCAAGAACAAGCCGTTGCCTATCGCCATCGCGCTCGGCAACG
>CAVGNZ010000035.1:0-24419 GCA_963630805.1 Bacteroidaceae bacterium | reverse complement strand
GCATGTGTTAGGCGCGCCGCCAGCGTTCATCCTGAGCCAGGATCGAACTCTCCGTCCAAACGCCCCGGGTGAGACCCGGAGGCTTTATTAGACGCGAGGCGTCCGTCCGGCCAGCGATCATCGCTGATCGGATCCATTCAAATGGTTGTATAAAAGCTGTTCTGGTTTGGAAATGATGGGGCCTGCCTTTACGGCAGACCTTATCAAGTTGATTTCCGTACATCACTGCTACCATCGACATGGTATTGTGTGCATCTGTCCTGGATGACCTAGCGTGTTCTCGCTGGTCACCCGCGGTATCCGGTTCTCAAGGTACCCGCCGGGGATGTGCGCTTGTTTGCGCTAACCCCTTCGGCGAGGAATTAATTTACAGGAGTGTTTCGGGGGTCGCAAGCACCAAGTTTTGCGAACACATTTCCTCCACATTTAAACACGAATCCAGGCAATTCGCCGTTCTCTATAGACCATTTACCGAGCCTTAGCCGTTTTGGGATTAGCAGCACGAACATTTGGCTAGTCGGCTCTCCCCTGCCTCGGCTTTCGTTGATATGGCTGAATCGGACACGCTTTTCTCCCGGCCTATAAGCCTATAGTTCCCGGGCCACGAGCTTATAGGCCGCCATATAACTCCGCTTGATACTCCGCTTGATAACAAAAAACGGGGCACCTTTCGGTACCCCGTTAAAGCGTCCTATATAGAGGGACTTAGGCCTCGAGAGCCTTCTTGGCCAGAGCGGCGAGCTCGTTGAAGGACTCGATGTCCTCGTAGGCCATCTGGGAGAGGACCTTGCGGTCCAGCTCGATGCCGGCGAGCTTCAGGCCGTGCATGAACTGGGAGTAGGAAAGGTCGTTCATGCGGGCAGCAGCGTTGATACGCGTAATCCAGAGGCTGCGGATCTCGCGCTTCTTGGCGCGGCGGTCGCGGTACTGGTACTGCAGGGAGTGCTGGACCTGCTCTTTAGCGGCCTTGTACGTACGCGAAGAGGCACCGTAGTAACCCTTCGCACGAGACATAACGGTACGGCGCTTCTTCTTGGCGTTCACTGCGCGCTTGACACGTGCCATATCTGATCAACTCCAAACGGGATTAAGTAGTGAATAAACGGAATGGACGCCTGATTAGCGACCGGCGAGGCGGGCGTTGATGACCTTGGCGTCGGCGGAAGCGGTCGCGGTCTCCTGACGGAAAGCGCGCTTACGCTTGGTGGTCTTCTTGGTGAGGATGTGGCTCTTGTAGGCCTTGGCGCGCATGAGCTTGCCGGTACCGGAGCGGCGGAAACGCTTCTTGGTGCCGCTGTGGGACTTCATCTTAGGCATGAACTTCTCCTTTGTCGGTTACAAACACTATTTCTCGGATGCCGTCTCTTCGTCTTCGGTATCGAAGGCGCCCTTGATGGGAGCGAGAAGCATGAGCATGTTACGGCCTTCGAGCTTGGGAGCCGATTCGACCGTAGCAAACGGTTTAAGATCCTCAGCCAGACGCTCGAGCACGTTGAGACCCTGCTCGGGATGAGCCATCTCGCGGCCACGGAACATGATGGTGACCTTGACGCGTGCGCCCTTCTTGAGGAATCGCAGGACGTGACCCTTCTTGGTCTCGTAATCGCCGACGTCGATCTTGGGACGGAATTTCATTTCCTTGACCTCGACGCGGGACTGGTTCTTACGAGCCTGCTTGGCCTTCATAGCCTGCTGGTACTTGAACTTGCCGTAATCCATGACCCTACACACCGGCGGCTCCGCGTTAGGCGCGATCTCCACCAGGTCAAGGCCCTGCTCGTCGGCAACGCGCTGTGCATCGCGGATGCCGAACAGACCAAGCTGCGAACCATCGACGCCGATCAGACGGCACGTGGTCGCGGTGATCTCCCCGTTAATGCGGGTGTCATCAGACTTAGCTATTGTTCCAACCTCCTTCTACGTACAAAAACAAAACCCGGAGCCATGCGCGGCGTCCGGGTCTCAAAAGCACATAGCACGCCCTGAGGCGTGAATCTTCTTTTGTAGGACCAGACAGCTGCTCGATGGCGCCGCAAGGTGGGAACCCGCAGGTTCCGCTTTTCAGGTTGCTTTCGCAACGGTTAGGTATCTTAGCACAGCCTTCCTGGCTCCACAGGGAGAACATGAAGTGAGCGCTCACGCGAGTTCGGCACGATAAAGAAAAGGCCCCATCGCTGGAGCCTTTACTGTTCGAATGGTGCCCGAGGCGAGACTCGAAGGGGATTTGCCGGGCAAATCCCCGGGCTTCGGGCGCATAGCGCCCTCGTCACGCTTCGCTGGCCTCGCCCCGCAGGCGCGAGGCCCGGGCGCTCAGCGCGCTCACGCGAGTTCGGCGTGCAAAAGAAAAGACCCCATCGCTGGAGCCTTTACTGTTCGAATGGTGCCCGAGGCGAGACTCGAACTCGCACGATGTCGCCACCGGTGGATTTTGAGTCCACTGCGTCTGCCAATTCCGCCACTCGGGCGCACTTAGAGTGCAAAGGAACTATACCACAACGATTCCGCCGCCAATATAAAATCCTCTGCAGCCAAAATCCTCCGCAGTGAACCCTCAAGCCGCCTAAACGCAAGAACCCCCGGCTTTCACTCTGAGCGATTCCGCAGCGCGAAGCGCGAGGACCAGCGAAGAGGGAAAGCCGGGGGTTCGACGGGTACCGTTTAGGCCTTGTTCACGCTACCGAACTGCTCCATGAGCTCCTTGGTGCGCTCGACGATGGCCTCGCGACCGGGCTTGAGCAGCTTGCGGGGGTCGTATCCCTTGCCCTGCTGGTCCTTGCCGGCCTCGATGTACTCGCGGGTGGCCTTGGCGAAGACGACCTGGAGATCGGTGTTGACGTTGATCTTGGAGACGCCGAGGGAGATGGCCTTCTTGATCTGATCCTCGGGGATGCCGGTGCCGCCGTGCAGAACGAGGGGCAGGCTGCCGGTCAGGGCCTTGATCTCGCCCAGGCGCTCGAAGGAGAGACCGGCCCAGTCGGCGGGATACAGGCCGTGGATGTTGCCGATGCCGCAGGCCAGGAAGTCGACACCCAGGTCGGCGATCTGCTTGCACTGCTCGGGATCGGCCAGCTCGCCGTTGGAGGTCACGCCGTCCTCGACACCACCGATGCCGCCGACCTCGGCCTCGACAGAGATGCCCTTGGAGTGAGCGAGCTCGACGATCTCCTTGGTGCGGTCGAGGTTGGTCTGGAAGTCGGCCTCGTGGGAGCCGTCATACATAACGGAGGTGAAGCCGGCCTCGATAGCCTTGAAGCAGTCCTCGTAGGAACCGTGATCGAGGTGAAGGGCCACGGGCACGGTGGTGCCGGAGGCCTCAACGCAAGCCTTGACCATGTCGGCGCAGACCTTGAGGCTGCCCATCCACTTGGCGGCACCGGCGGTGCACTGCATGATCAGCGGAGACTTGGCCTCCTCGGCAGCGGCCAGGATAGCGAGCGTCCACTCCAGGTTGTTGGTGTTGAACGCGCCCAGACCGTAGTGACCGGCCTCGGCCTTCTGTAGCATTTCGCTTGCGTTGACGAGCATACGAACCCCCTATAGTTCGACGTGCTGAAATGACGCTTGCAGAATACCATGCGTAAAATGGGCGGATACCATGAGCGCCCACCCTTCACAGAAGACGAACCTTTGAAGCGCATCAATTGAAAAATGAAACGTTTCAAGCTCTAAATCGAGGCTCTAAGACAGAAGTAGCGCCTAGTGCTCATGCCTCACGGCGTACTTCATGAACACGTTGGAGGAACGCTCCTCGGCCATCGTCGTGGTGCAGCCGTGACCGATATAGCAGAGGGTGTCCCCGGGCAAAGAGGCCGCCATGCGCGCCAGCGAGCGCATGATCTTGGCTTCGCTTCCGCCCTCGAGATCGCACCTGCCGTGACCGCCGGGGAACAGGGTGTCACCCACGAAGGCCACGTCGCCGTCGGCGGTTGCGGCGAACAGGACGACGCCGCCCGGAGTATGGCCGGGAGTCAGCATGACCTGCAGGCGCACATCGCCGAACTCGATGAGATCGCCCTCTTTCACAAGACGATCGGGCACCGGAGGATTTTCGACCTTGATGCCCCACATCTGGTCCATGCTCTCGACCGCAAGGTCAAGAAAGGGCGCATCGGCCGCAGAGATGATAAAGGGGACACCCTCCCCTAGGACACGGCGCATACCCGCGACGCCGCCCAGATGGTCGGCATGGCCGTGGGTGCACACCATAGCGCGGATCTCGATGCCGGGGTGCGCGGAGATGAAGTCGCGAGCGAGCTTCTCGCCATCCCAGGCCGGGTCGATCACCACGGCCTCGGTTCCGGAGATGGCGAAGTAGGTGTTGGTCTGGATAGGGCCGTTGACCTGGCAATCAACGCTCAAGCGACCATGCGGGGTGGTATCGAGCTCTGCCTCGAGCGGCAGCTTTTCGTCCATGATGAGACGTCCTTTCTAGTGACGGTGCGCGACCTGGGCCGCGCCGCCCTCGCCGGGCATCAGGCGGCGGGCATCGTAGACGCTCTCGACACGGCTGATGGCGGAAAGAAGTGAATCGAGCCCGCTGGCGTCTGAGATCTCGACCAGGAAGCGCAAGGTCGCGATGCCTTCGCGATCCGTAGCGGTGGCTGCGGAGAGGATATTGCCGCCGGCATCGCCGATCGCGATGGTGACGTCCTTGAGCAGGCCCATGCGGTCGAGGCACTCGACCACGATCTCGACCTGGAAAAGGGCATCGGCGGCGTTGTCCCAAGAGACATCGATCATGCGCTCGGGGTGACCCATCAGGCCCTTGACGTTAGGGCAGTTGGCGCGGTGCACCGAGACCCCGCGGCCACGGGTGATGAAGCCCACGATATCGTCGCCGGAGACAGGGTTGCAGCAGTGGGCCAGGCGCACGAGCATGTCGGCACCGCCTTTGACCAGGATGCCCGAGCTGCCGGGCTTCTTGGAACGCTTGGGGGCACGACGGCCGCCGGAGCGCGACTGCTTGATGGCGTCGGCGACGATCTCTTCGGTGTGCTTGCCCTCCTCGCTCTCGATCGGCTTGGGGTCGAGGATCGCCTCGACCTTGTTGCCCACCATGCGCGGGGCGACCTTGCCGGCGCCGACGGCGGCGAAGAGATCCTCGAGCTGTTTGTAGTTGAGGTCGTGCGCCACGGTGGTGAGGGCACGGGTCGCACGGGGCGTCGAGATGCCGTAGCCGCGCTTGCGCAGGTCCTTGGAGAGGATGTCACGGCCGGAGACGGCGTCGTCGTCCTTGGTGGCGGCGGCGAAGTAGCGACGGATCTTCGACTTGGCCGAAGGCGTGCGCACGATGTTGAACCAGTCGCGCGAGGGCTTGGCCGCCTTGTTGGTGAGGATCTCGATACGGTCTCCCATGGAGAGCTCGTGCGAGAGCGGGGCCACCACGCCGTTGACCTTGGCGCCCACGCAGTGATTGCCCACCTCGGTGTGCACGGCGTAAGCGAAGTCGAGCGGCGTGGAGCCGGCGCGCAGGCTCATGACCTCGCCCTTGGGCGTAAAGACGAAGATCTCCTGGTCAAAGAGGTCGACCTTGAGCGAGTGCAGGTACTCCTTGGGGTCGTCCACGTCGTCTGCCGCCCAGTCGAGCGAGCGCTTGAGCCAGTTGATCTGGTCGTCGAGGCGCTGGGCGTCGTTGGTCTTGGCCGCAACCGAGCCGCCCGAGCGCTTGTAGAGCCAGTGCGCGGCGATACCGTACTCGGCCTGCTCGTGCATCTCGTAGGTGCGGATCTGGATCTCCAGCGGGCGCGCCGTGGGACCGATGACCGTGGTGTGCAGCGACTGGTAGTTGTTGAACTTGGGCATGGCGATGTAGTCCTTGAAGCGCCCCGGCATGGGGTGCCACAGGGAGTGCACGGCGCCGAGCGCCGAATAGCAGTCGCCCACCGTGTTGGTGATGACGCGCAGGGCCACCAAGTCGTAGATCTCGGAGAATTCCTTGCCTTTGCGCTTCATCTTCTGGTAGATGGACCAGTAGTGCTTGGAGCGGCCCTTGATCTGGAAGTCCTCGAGACCCACGCGCTTGAGCTCGTCGGTGAGGGTCTTGATGGTCTCGGCCAAAAAGCGCTCGCGCACCTCGCGGCTCTCGGCCACCATGCGGGCGATGCGCTGGTAGGCGTCGGGCTCCAGGTAGAAGAAGGAGAGATCCTCCAGCTCCCACTTGATGGAGCTCATGCCCAGGCGGTCGGCCAGCGGCGCGTAGACGTCCATGGTCTCGCGCGCCTTGAACAGACGGCGGTCCTCGCGCAGGGCGGCCAGCGTACGCATGTTGTGCAGGCGGTCGGCCAGCTTGACGATGATGACGCGGATGTCGCGCGACATGGCGAGGAACATCTTGCGCAGGTTAAGCGCCTGCTTCTCGTCCATGCTGTCGACCTCGATGTTGGTGAGCTTGGTCACGCCGTCCACGAGGTCCGCCACCGTGTCGCCGAAGATGGCGGCGACGTCTGCAAGCGAAGTCTCGGTGTCCTCGACGGTATCGTGCAGCAGGGCCGCGCAGACCACGTCGCAGTCCATGTTGAGCTCGGCCAGGATGATCGCAACCTCGACGGGATGGTTGATGTACATCTCGCCCGAGCGGCGCTTCTGCTCGGCGTGCTTCTCCGCGGCAAAGCAGTAGGCGCGCTCGACCTTGGAGCGGTCGTCGTCGCTCATGTTCTTACGGCACAGGCTCGCCAGCTTGTCGTAGTTGTCGGCCATGATCTGGTAGGGCAGGTCATCGGCCCGCGTGATATGGAGCAACTCCGAGGTGGGCTTGAGCGCGCCCTCCTGGTTGGTATGCGTCAGGCCTGGGCCCGAAGTCGTCGCCGGCGCGGCGGAATTCGAGGTAGCGGTATCCACGGTGCCCCCTCTTACTGGACCTGTGGTGTTATGGGTCGGTTGATGCGTGCAAGCATATCACGAGCCGATGCGTCGAGCGCCCAGCTCTTGAAGGCGGAGAACTCCATGCGCGTACGGATGCCCTCCAGGTAGCGAATGGAGGAGGAGAGATCCATCTTGTCGGGGTTCTCGGTCATGGCGATGAGACGCGCGTCGTCTGCACCCGTGACGCGCGCGAAGCCGAGCTCCTCGAACACGGCGAGGCCGCAGGAGACGGAACGCTCGTCGACCGGGGAGCGGGCGTCGATGGCCAAACACATCTGGGCGATGTCCAGGTCTGTGGCCGAGAACGCCGACTCGCCGCTCTTGCTGCGGTTCGCGCGCCACATGGTCTGCAGGGCGCGGTAGAGCGTGACGAGTTCGCCGCGCGTGGGCGCCAGGGCGTCGAGCAGGTGCTCGTTGATGCGCGCGTCGCGGGCGGAGTACAGCAGATGGATGCGCGCCTCCTGTCCGTCGCGACCGGCGCGGCCGCTCATCTGGTTGAACTCGATGGAGCCGAAAGGCATGTGGTAGAGCACGACGTGGCGGATATCGGGCAGGTTCACGCCCTCACCGAACGCCGAGGTGGAGACGATGCAGGTGAGCTCGCCCGCGCGGAAGGCCTCCTCCACACGCATACGGTCGGCGCGCGTAAGGCCCGCATGGTAGAACGCGACGGCGTGGGCATGCTCGGGCACGCGGTGGCGCAGGGTGCGCGCAAGGGTCACCGCCGCGTCGCGCGCGTTGACGTACACCACGCACTTCTCACCGGTGGCCACGATGGAGACCAGACGGTTCTCGCGCGATGAGAGATTGCGCTCGTCATCGAGGCCGAGGTTCTCGCGCACGGTGGCGTCGATGACCGTATCGTCGATAGGAAGCAGGCGGCAGATCTCGGCGGCGACGTCGGCGGAGGCCGTGGCCGTGGCGGCCAGCACCTGCGGCGCGCCCAGGGCCTTGAGCACCTCGGGCATCTCGAGATAGGCGCTGCGGTCGCCGCCCTTGGCGAAGCCCATGTGGTGCGCCTCGTCGATCACGAGAAAGCCGATGCGGCCGGCCGCAGCGAAGCGCGCGCGGTGGATGGCGAGAAACTCGGGCGTGGTCAGGATGACGTCGAGGTTGCCTGCGCGCAGGGCGGCGAACAGCGCATCGCGCGCCGGCTGCAGGGTCTCTCCGGTGAGGACGGCGCTGCGCAGGCCCAGCTGAGACAGGCGGCCCATGAGATGGAACGACTGGTCGGCCACAAGGGCGCGCAGGGGGTAGACAAAGATGCTCGCACGCCGGTTGGCGATGGCCTCGCGGGCGGCGTGAACCTGGAAGATCAGGGACTTGCCGCGACCCGTGCCCATAACGGCCAGGACGCTCTTTCCCTGCTGCAGGTCCTCGAGTGCCTGAACCTGAGCGCGGTGGGGCTCGGCCGTCCCGATAAACGCATGGATGAGCGAGCGCGTCAACTCACCGTACGGGAGCTGCTCCAGGCGGGCGCGGCGCGAGGCGTCCGCCTGCGGTGCGCACGTGTCTGCCGGGGCCTGGGGCGCGGGCTTCTGCCAGTCCTCGTCCGGCTCTTCGCCCGAGGCGCCCGAGGCATCGCCCGGCTCATGGCACAAGATGTCCTTGACCATGAGTTTGGGCTTAACCCTGCCCTGCCAGCGCTCGGCGACAGCCTCGAACACCAGGTCGACCACCGAGTCGCACTCCACGCGGCGGGCGATATCGGGCACGCGGAACATAATCGCGGGCACGCTGGAGACGCCGTCGGTGGCGACGAAGCGCATGTGGTCGCCCGTCTTGCCCACCGCGGCACGGTCGCTCATGGTCACGCCGGTGGCAGCCAGCAGCGGAACCTTGTTGCCCTGGCCGAACGGCTCGAGGGCGGACATCTGCTCGATGGTCTCGATATCGAGCTCGGAAAGGTCGACGATGGCCGCGACCTCATCGGTGTCCTCGAAGTCCTCGGCGGGAAGCTGCGCCAGCACCTGGCCCATGCGCCGCCTGAACTCGTCGAGCTTATCGGCCTCGATCGTCACGCCCACGGCGCCCGCATGGCCGCCAAAGCGGACAAGCAGGTCGGAGCACTGCTCGACCGCGGCGAACAGGTTAACGGAGCCGACGGAGCGTCCTGAGCCGCGCGCGATGCCGTCGCTGATGGAGAAGAGCAGCGCGGGCACGTGGAAGCGGTTGGTAAGACGGCTCGCCACGATGCCCTTGACGCCCTCGTGCCAGCCCTCGCCGCCCACGACGATCACGCGGCCGCCGTCGTAGGTCTGGTCCACTAGTTCCGTGGCCTCCTGCGCAAGCTGCGCCTCGATGTCGCGGCGCTCCTGGTTGATGGCCTCGAGCTGTCCTGCCAGGACAGAAGCGCTCTCGGCGTCGGTAGCGAGCAGAAGGTCGAGCGCGAGCGCGGGGTCGGCCATGCGGCCGGCGGCGTTCAGGCGCGGGATGAGTGAGAAGGAGAGCGCGTCGGCCGTGATGGTCGAGAGATCGACGCGGGCAAGCGCGGCAAGCGCAACGTAGCCCGGGCGCGAGGTGGCGCGCATCTGGGCGATACCGTCGGCCACGAGAGCGCGGTTCTCGGGCGTGAGCAGCATCATGTCGGAGACGGTGCCGAGCGCCGCCACCTCGGTGTAGGTGCGCCAGAGGTCGGGCTGGCCGGCGCGCTCGCCCAGCATCTGCACGAGCTTGAGCGCCACGCCGGCGCCGGCGAGCTCGCGTGAGGGGCTCTCGGCCGCGATCTTGGGGTCAGCCACGGGAATGCCCTCGGGCACCAGGTCGGAGGGCTCGTGGTGGTCGGTGACCACGATGTCGATGCCGCGTTCGATAAGCTGCGCCACCTCGTGCTTGGCCGCGATGCCGTTGTCGACCGTGATGATCAGCGACGGGTCGCACTCCTGCACTACGCGGTCGAGCGCCGCCGCGGTAAGGCCGTAGCCCTCGTCGAAGCGGTGCGGGATGAACGGGTGCACGGTCGCCCCCAGGCGGCGCAGGGCCTCGGTGAGCAGGCAGGTCGAGGTGATGCCGTCAACGTCGAAGTCGCCGAATACGGCGATACGCTCGCCCGCATTGAGCGCCTGCTGCACGCGGTCGGCAACGGCGGTCAGACCCGGAATGATGGCGGGATCTGCCCAGTCCCGGTCGAGCGAGGGTGTAAGGAACAGTCTGCCCTCCTCCACCGACTTGATGCCGTGTGCGACCATGATGCGCGCCACGAGCGGGGCGACGGAAAGGCCGGAAGCGAGCTTGCGCTCAAGTTCGGGGTCGTTTTTCGCCACGACCCAGCGGTGCGTCGTCTTAAGCGAGGGCATGGCGCACCCCCGTTCCCGAAAGGCCGGGACGTGCGGTGCAGGGAGCATGATGGCGGCGATGGCGGCAATCATGCGCAAGGATGACAAGGCGCATGAGAGTACTTCCTTGATGTGAGGACCCGCTTCGGCGGGTTGAGCTGTTGAACGCCTCTCATTATACGCAACGTGCAGACACGTGCCGGCCCCGCGCCGCCAAGGTGTCCGTTGCGTTTCGGGCCACATTTCGCGAGCAGAGCCATTACGCACAAGCGCCGCCTCGCCTATACTCGCTTCTTGTTGCCTGGACCGACCGGCCCGCAAGCACGACACCGAACACGACGACCGAAAGAGAGACGACCTTCATATGCTTATGGAACGCTGGGGCAGACTCGGCAAGCTCATCGCTTCCAACATGCCCTTCATCGTGCCCGCCTGCGTGGCGCTCGGGGTGCTCTTTCCCCAGGTATTTGGCACCATCAAGCCTATCGTCTCGTTCCTGTTCGCAATCATGACGTTCCAGGGATCGCTCAACAACACCACCCGCCAACTCGTGGAGGTGTTCCGGCACCCTAAGGACCTCATCGTCATCCTACTGGTCTGTCAGCTCTTTATGCCGCTTCTTGCCTTCGCGCTCGCGCAGCTGTTCTTTGGCAGCAACGTGAACCTCGTCACCGGCATCCTGCTTGAGTACAGCGTGCCCGTGGCCGTTGTGAGCTTTATGTGGGTGGGGATGTTTGGCGGCAACGGCCCGCTCGGGCTCTCGGTCATCTTGGTCTCGACGGTCATCTCGCCGGTCACCATTCCCGCAACCCTGCAGCTGCTGCTAGGACAGTCCATCGAGATGGACGCACTGGGCATGGTCGTCAACATGCTCTTCATGGTGGCGCTCCCCGCGCTTGCCGGCATGTTCGTGAACGAGCTCACGCACGGCTGGGGGCACGAGAAGCTCTCCCCCGCCATCTCGCCGCTGTGCCGCGTGTTCCTGGTGTTCATCATCATCGCCAACTCGACGTCGATGTCGCCCTACGTGCTGCACATGACCTGGCAGCGCGCAGCGGTGGCGCTCTTTATCCTCGTCTACGCCTGCAGCGGCTACCTGTGGGGAATCCTCTTTGCGCGCCTGCTGCACCAGCCCCACGACACGCTCATCACGATGAGCTTTGACTGCGGCCTGCGCAACATCTCCTCGGGCGCCGTGATCGCGAGCCAGTACTTCCCCGGCGAGGTGGTCTACCCCGTGATGTGCGGCACGATGTTCCAGCAGATGCTGGCGGCGCTGTTCGGGAAGATCATCGAGCGGATGTTCCCGCGGGAGACGGAAGACGAGGGCGATGCCGCGCAGATAGCGGACGAGTCCGTCTCGGCCGTCGGGAGCATCGAGCAGGCAGCCCCTACTCGATAGTCTCCAGCCGCTCGCGCAGGCGCGCAGCGTCGATGTCGAGCGTGGTCTCGGCGTTACACTGGGGCAGACGGTAGCCCACAAAGTAGGCCGATGCCACCCAGCGCGGCAGCGCCTTCGCAACCGTCATGCCATCCACGTGGTAGAAGAACACGTTGTACGACTCGGCCCGGCCGCCGTGGTGCTCGTTCAGGATATAGCGCACGACTGTCTGCAGGGCCTCGGCAAAACGGTTCGTATCGAGCACGTCCGCGGGCTCAGAGCTCGCAGCAAGCCCCTGCAGGCAGATAACGTTCACTTCAAAAAAGCCCATGACCGGCTCGGTCGATATGTTCACCGAGACACGCCCGCGTGACCATACGTCGATACCGGTAAAGTTCTCGGGACCGATGTTCGCGTAGCCGTCATCCTGTTCGAGCCCCACGATCTGCATGTGCGGATGCACCAGGCTGCCACCCGAGAGCGGGCCCATGTTCTTGTACATGAGCACGCTGCAGAATCGGCCGGAACCGATCATCTGCTGCCAGCACGACAGCGCGAAACGGATCACGCGGTGCAGCTCGTCTGCGCCGTAGGTGGTGAGGTCGGCATCGTGGTCGGCCGACTCGATGAGCACGGTCTGCTCCGTATGGCGCAGGGTGGGAAACTTGTTCTTAAGCCAGATGAGGTCGCCGTCGCGGGCGATGACGTTTTGCAGGCCCTCGACGTCGCAGAAGGGGCACGATGTTCCCGGGCGGCGGTTGTCGTCCGGCTTTCCCTTGGCCTGCATCACATCGAACACCAGCGTCATGGCTATCCCCTCTCACGTCTTGCTCCAAAGCAGTATGGCGCAATGTGGCCAGTGGGGAGGCCGATTGCTACAAGGTGCCGGAAGCTTTTACATAGGGGCATCCGAGCCGGCCGGCGGGAGGGTGTATACATTCCTCCATGCTCAAGCATACTCGCGCCCTGCGGGCGCTGCGTAACTGCGCGTGGAGGAATGTATACACCCTTCGCCTACGGCAACTCTGACGGCTGATCTGGCGGACGGAATTGACGTTCGCCGCAAAAGACTGGCACCCGGCCCATTCCCCCACCAGCAAGCCCCAGTACGTAGCCGGGGTGGGGTTTGGCTATTCCTTCACGCGCAGTTTCGCAGCGTGCGCAGCACGCGAGAATGTTTGAGCATGAAGGAATAGCCATACCGCGCACCGGCGGTGGGATGGAGCGCCCCACAGCAAAAGGGCGACGCCGCAGTCCTAGACCGCAGCGCCGCCCCGCAAGGTTCGCTATGGAAGCGCCGACATCAGCCGCCGAGGTAGGCGCGCTGGACGTCGTCGTTGTGCAAGAGCTCCTGGCCGGTGCCGGTAAGGGTCACGCGACCGGTCTCCATAACGTAGCCGCGCGTGGCGATGGAAAGCGCCATCTGCGCGTTTTGCTCCACCAGCAGGATGGTGGTGCCGGCGCGGTGCAGCTCCTCGATGATCGAGAAGATCTGCTCGATCAGAATGGGCGCCAGACCCATAGAGGGCTCGTCGAGCATGAGCAGCTTGGGGTTGCTCATGAGGGCGCGGCCCATGGCGAGCATCTGCTGCTCACCGCCGGAAAGGGTACCGGCGACCTGACGGCGGCGCTCCTTCAGGCGGGGGAACTGCTCGTAGACGCGCTCGAGACCGGGGGCGACCGTGGAGGCGGGCTGCGTGTAGGCGCCCATCTCCAGGTTCTCCTCGACCGTCATCTCCAAAAAGACACGACGGCCCTCGGGGACCTGGGCCAGACCGTGCGAGACCAGCTTGTCGGCCGGCGTGTGCGAGATGTCTTGGCCCTCGAACTTGATGGAGCCGGTCTTGGAGCGCAGAAGGCCCGAGACGGTCTTGAGCGTCGTGGACTTGCCGGCGCCGTTCGCGCCGATCAGAGCCACGATCTCGTCCTCATTGACCTCGAAGCTCACGTTCTTGATGGCGTGGATGGCGCCGTACCAGACGTTGGCGTTGTAGACGGAAAGCATCGGTTCTGCCATGTGCTAGGCCTCCTTCTTCTTGCCGAGGTAGGCCTCGATGACGGTCTCGTTGCTCTGGATCTCCTGAGCCGTGCCCTTGGCGATGACCTTGCCGAAGGAGAGCACGCAGATGCCCTCGCAGATGTTCATAACGAGGCTCATGTCGTGCTCGATGAGCATGATGGCGATGCCGAAGGTGTCACGGATCTTGACGATGTTCTCCATGAGCTCGGCGGTCTCGGAGGGGTTCATGCCGGCCGCGGGCTCGTCGAGCAGCAGCAGCTTGGGGTTTGTGGCCAGGGCGCGGACGATCTCCAGGCGGCGCTGGGCACCGTAGGGCAGGCTGCCGGCCTCGTCGTTGGCGTGCTTCTCCATGTCGAAGATGGAGAGCAGCTCCATGGCGCGCTCGTGCGCGGCGCGCTCATGGCTCCAGTAGCTCGGCAGGCGCAGGACGCCCTCGATGCCCGAGTAGCGCTCCTGGTTGTGCAGGCCCACCTTGACGTTGTCCTCGACCGTCATGGACGAGAACAGGCGGATGTTCTGGAACGTACGGGCGACGCCCATGCGATTGACCTGGCTGACGGACTTGCCGCTCGTGTCCTGGCCGTTGACGAGGATCGTGCCGTGCGTGGGCTGGTAGACCTTGGTGAGCAGGTTGAACACCGTGGTCTTGCCGGCGCCGTTGGGGCCGATCAGACCGGCGATCTCGGTCTTGCCGACGGTGAGGTTAAGGTCGTCTACGGCCTTGAGGCCGCCGAACTCGATTCCCAGGTGGATGCACTCAAGTGCGGGGGTGGAGTCGACATCGCGGTCGGGCACGATGCCGCGGCTGGGATAGGGAACCATGTTGCCGCGCTCGAACTCGATTTTAGGCATCGGCCTCGACCTCCCCCTTCTTCTTGGGCTTGATACGACTGATCAGCGCATGGATCTTGGGATCATTCGTGCAGATCATCACGAGGATGAGCACGATGGCGTAGACGAGCATGCGGTAATCGGAGAACTGACGCAGGACCTCGGGCAGGATGGTGAGGACGGCCGCCGCGATGACGGAGCCGCGCATGTTGCCCAAGCCGCCCAGGACCACGAACACCAAGATGAGGATTGAGGTGTTGAAGTCGAACTTGGTAGCGGAGAGCTGCGAGAAGTTGCCACCGAACAGCGCGCCGGCGGCACCGGCGAGGGCTGCGGAGACCACGAAGGCGATCATGCGGTACTTGGTGACGGAAATGCCCACGCTCTCGGCCGCGATGCGGTTGTCGCGCACAGCCTCGATGGCGCGGCCGGTGCGGCTGCGCACCAGGTTGAGCACGACCACGAGCGCGATCATCACAAGAATGAAGCCCGCAAGGAACGTGGAGTACGTGGAGACGCCCGAGGCGCCCTGAGCGCCCTTGATGATGGCGACGCCGTCGTCGAGCAGGTGTAGGTCGTCGACCGTGGCGTTGCCCTTGAGGTTGAACATCACGTGCAGGCCGCGAGAGTCGACGCCCACAATCAGGCAGGTCACGACCTCCTTGATGATCTCACCGAAAGCGAGGGTCACGATGGCCAGGTAGTCTCCGCGCAGGCGCAGGACCGGGATGCCGATGACAAAGCCCGCGATGGCCGCGACGATGGCGCCGGCAAGGATGCTCACAGCCAGGCACACCGCATCAGGCGCGCCCGCCGTCTGCAGGGAGACGGCCGTGACAATACCCGTGTAGGCGCCGACGCTCATGAAGCCGGCGTGTCCCAGCGACAGGTCGCCGGCGATACCGACCACGAGGTTCAGCGAGATGGCCATCACGATGTAGGCGGTGATGGGCACCAGCTGACCGGAGAGCATGCGCGGAATCATATGGTTCTGCTGCATGAAGAAGACGATGGCGAAGGCCACGATGCAGATGCCGTAGGTGATGAAATCGGAACGGGTCTGCTTGTTCTTGAGGAAGTTCATCTGGCTCACCTACACCTTCTCCGGCACGTACTTGCCGAGCAGGCCGGCGGGCTTGACGAGCAGGATCACGATCAGCACGGCGAACATGATGGAGTTGGAAAGCGAGGTGGAGATGTAGGCCTGCGCCATGGCCTCGATGATGCCCAGAAGGATGCCGCCCACAAAGGCGCCGGGCACCGAGCCGATGCCGCCGAAAACGGCCGCGGTGAAAGCCTTGATGCCGGGCATGGAGCCCGTGGTGGGCTGCAGCACCGGCGAGTAGGAGCACAGCAGCACGCCGGCGATGGCGGCGAGCGCGGAGCCGATGGCAAAGGTCATCGAGATGGTGCGGTTGACGTTGATGCCCATGAGCCGGGCCGCGTCCTTGTCCTCAGAGCAGGCGCGCATGGCCTTGCCCATCTTAGTCTTGGACGTGAACCACATGAGTACGACCATGATCAAAAGGCACGCAACGATGGTGACGAGCGAGACGGCCGAGACGTTGAACTGCGCGAGGGCCGCGGGCACCGGGAAGCTCACCAGCGAGGTGAAGTTCTTGGGCGTAGCGCCCCACAGCAGCTGGGCCGCGTTCTGCAGGAAGTAGGACACGCCGATAGCCGTGATGAGGACCGCCAGGGGGCCGGCCGCGCGCAGCGGCTTGTAGGCCAGGCCCTCGATGAGCACGCCCAGCACGGTGCAAACGATCACGGATAGAATCACCGACAGCCACCCGGGCAGACCGATGTACGATGTGGCGCAAAACGAGACATAGGCACCGACCATGATCACATCGCCGTGAGCGAAGTTGAGCATCTTGGCGATACCGTAGACCATGGTGTAGCCGAGCGCGATGATCGCGTAGACGCTGCCCATGGAAAGACCGTTCACCATGTACTGGATGAATACCGTCATGTTCCACACCCTCCTTTCTCTATGTGACGAAATCTAGAATATGCCGGGCCGTCAGAGGCGCGCAAGGCGCGAAACGGACCCGCAAACCCGCCGTAACGGGGGCGTAACAACACCGCCCGGAACAGGCACGGCAGGGGTGGAATAATTCCCGCCCCTGCCGCGACAAAACCCGTTATGCGGTTAAGGCCTGAGCCTTAGGCCTGGACGTACTTGCCGTCCTTGATGATGTAGGCCGTCGGGTCCTTCTGGACCTCGCCGGACTCGTTCCAGGAGAGGTTGCCGGTCAGGCCCTCGATGGAGATGCTGCGCATGGCCTCGGAGAGCGCGTCGGAGACGTCTGCCGGATCGGCATCGGCAGCGACACCGGCCTGCTTCAGGGCCTCGCAGACGGCGTGGACACCGTCATAGGCGTCGGCGGCGAACTGGTCGGGAGTGGTACCGAACTCGGCCTCGTAGGCAGCGACGAAGTCGGCGTTCTTCTCGTCGTCAGCGGCGAACGGGGTCATGAGCAGCAGGCCCTCGGCGAGGGAGGTGTCGAAGCCCTCGACGCCCAGGATGCCGTCCATGCCGTCGCAGCCCATCATCTTGACCTCGTAGCCCATGTCAGAGGCGTTCTTGAGCAGAACCGACGCGGGGGTGTAGTAGATCGGCGCGAAGATCATCGTGGCGCCGGCCTCCTTGGCCTTGGTCAGCTGGTTGGTGAAGGAGGTGGAGGAGTCGTCCTTGAAGGTCTCCTCGTCCACGATCTCGAGCTTGGACTCCTCGGCCTGGGCCTTGAAGGCGTCGGCGATGCCGGAGGAGTAGGAGTCACCGGAGTTGTAGAAGAGCACGAACTTCTCGTCGGCGTACTTCTCGGCCAGGAACTTGGCGGCGTTCACGCCCTGGTTGGGGTCGGTGAAGCAGACCTGGAAGACGTTGTCCTTGCCCTTGGTGACGTCGGTGGAGGAAGCGGACGGGGTGATCATGAAGATCTTGGGGTCGGTAGCGGCCACCTCGGCCACGGCGACGGAAGCGCCGGTGGTAGTGGGGCCGACGAGCGCCTGCATGCCCCAGTCGGCCAGGGTGTTGAAGGCGGTGACGGACTTCTCGCCGTCGGCGACGTCATCCTCGGTCTTGATCACAAAGTTATAGGTGTCGTCAGAGAAATCCTTGCAGCCCAGCGTGGCGCCGTTGCACACGGAGATGCCGTAGGAAGCGGCAGCACCGGTCTTGGGGCCGATGGCGCCGATCTTGAACTCAGCGCCCGAGGAGCTGCCGCCGGAAGTGGAGGCAGAGCCCGAGTCGCTGCTGCTGCTCTCGGAGGAGCAACCGGCTAGAACGCCCGCGACCCCCAGACCTGCAGCGCCAGCGATAACGCTCCTGCGATTCATAACAGGGTTGAATGACTTACCGGTGAGGCTCGACATGCGGCTCTCCTCTCAAGTTCCGTCGGATTCCAATACAAAACCACCCGACTAACGACAGAAACGCCCACCGAAATGAGCGTTTCTGTAGAATAGCCGCAAACCGCGTCATACGGCCGCAACATTATTCAGTTTTAGCCAACTTCTATGCACCGCAGGCGCAACGGAGCCTCTAGCTGTGCAAACGCTGGCAGCGCGACGGCGCGCAATGTTTCAAAACGATTTCAAAACACCCGTGCGCCGGCCGCATCCACCGGCTGTTAGGCGGTGATGTACTTACCGTTCTTGATGACGTAGGCGGTAGCGGGCTTCTCGACCTGGCCCTCGTCGTTCCAGGAGAGCTCGCCGGTCAGGCCCTCGACCGTGATCTCGCGCATGGCGTCGGCGAGCGCCGTGGCGGCCTCGGCCGGGTCCACATCGGAGCCGAGCTCGGCCTTCTTCAGGGCCTCGTAGATCGCGTGTACGCAGTCATAGCCGTCGGCGGCGAACTGGTTGGGGGTCTCGCCGTAGGCGTCCTCGTAGGCAGCGACAAAGTCGGCGTTCTTCTCGTCGTCTGCGGAGAACGGGGTCATGAGCAGCAGGCCCTCGGCGAGGGAGGTGTCAAAGCCCTCGACCGAAAGGATGCCGTCCATGCCGTCGGTGCCCATCATGGTCATCTCATAGCCCATGTCGGAGGCGTTCTTGAGCAGGACGGACGCGGGCGTGTAGTAGATCGGGGCGAAGATGAAGGTGGCGCCGGCCTCCTTGGCGGTGGTCAGCTGGTTGGTGAAGCTCGTGGAGGAATCGTCCTTAAAGGTCTCGGTGTCGACGATATCGAGCTTGGACTCCTCGGCCTGCTCCTTGAAGGCGTCGGCGATGCCGGAGGAATAGGTGTCGCCGGAGTTGTAGAACAGGGCGATCTTCTCGTCCGGGTAGTTCTCGGCCAAAAACTTGGCCGCGGACGTGCCCATGGTGGGGTCGGTGAAGCAGACCTGGAAGACCGTGGTCTTGCCCTTGGTGACGTCGAGGGAGGAGGCGGAGGGCGTGATCATGAGCATGTCGTCTGCGATCTCGCCGGAAACGGCGACGGCGGCACCGGTGGTGACCGGGCCCACGAGCGCCTGCATACCCCAGTCGGCCAGGGTGTTGAAGGCGGTGACGCCCTTCTCGCCGTCGGCCTGGTCGTCCTCGCTCTTGATCTCGAAGGTGTAGTCGTCGCCGGAGAAGTCTTTGACGGCGAGCTCGGCGCCCTGCTTGGCGGAGACGCCGTAGGTGGCGGCGGCGCCGGTGAGCGGGCCGATCATGCCGATCTTAAAGGCGCCCTCGGTGCTCGTGGAGGAGCCGTCGGAGCTGGAGGACGAAGAAGACGAGCAGCCGGCGAGGGCTCCCATGACGCCGAGGCCGGCGGCGCCGGCGATCATGCTGCGGCGGCTCATGGTGGGGTTCAGAATGCTGTTGAGGGTCGACATGCGGCTCTCCTCTCATGCGGTGCCGGGCGTGCCGGCGCGTGGTTGCCATCCTGCTCGGAGGCTTGGATCCTTGCGCTCCCCCGAACGTTGGCTGCAAGCCTAGACGTTTTTCAGCCCCGTTTGTTACAGGCATGTTTTGTGTATCAGGGCTGTTTCCAATATGAACGGACGGTTACGGCAAGGCCGGCGGGCGCCCGAGAGGGTGTCCGTGATGACAGTCGCGCGCGCAGCCGTTAAAATGCGTCTCATCGAACGGGAAGATGCACCGACATCCATAGATAAAGGAGCTTGTATGCAGGACAACCTTCGCACCGTAAACGTGGGCATCGTGGGCCTGGGCACCGTGGGAGGCGGCGTCGCGCGCACCATCCTGCGCCATCACGACGAGTACCTGGCCTCGTTTGGCATCGACCTGCAGATCAAGCGCGCCTGCGCCCTGCAATGGGAGCAGGCCGAGGCCGCGGGCATCACCCGCGAGGCCTTCACCACCGATTGGCACGACGTGGCGACCGACCCCGAGGTCGACATCGTGGTCGAGCTGATCGGCGGCGAGCACCCCGCAACCGAGATCTTCGAGACCGCCTTTGCCAACGGCAAGCACATGGTCACGGCCAACAAGGCCCTGCTCGGCCGTCACGTCGAGGCGCTCGCGGCCAAAGCGCGCGAGAACGGCGTGCAGCTCAAGTGCGAGGCGAGCTGCGGCGGCGGCATCCCCATCGTGAGCACGCTCGAGCACGACCTGGCCGGCAACGAGATCCTCACCATCGCCGGCATCCTGAACGGCACCACCAACTATATCCTCTCGCGCATGGACGCCGAGGGCGCCGACTACGCCGACGTGCTGGCCGACGCGCAGGCCAAGGGCTATGCCGAGGCCGACCCTTCGGCCGATGTGGACGGTTTTGACGCCGCCAGCAAGACCGCGATCCTCGCCTCCATCGGCTTCCATACCCGCCTGACCACCGACGACGTGTACCAGCAGGGCATCCGCACCATCACGGCCGAGGACATCGCGCAGGCGCACAAGCTGGGCTACACCATCAAGCTGCTGGGCATCGCCCGCAAGACCCCCGAGGGTATCGACGCGCGCGTGCACCCCACGCTCATCCCCGCAGACCACATGCTCGCCAAGGTGAACGGCGCCATGAACGCCGTGTACGTGGTGGGCGACGCCGTGGGCGAGACCATGTTCTACGGCGCCGGCGCCGGCTCCTTCCCCACCGCGAGCGCCGTGGTGGGCGACATCCTCTCGCTTTCCGAACAGATCAGCCGCGGCGTGGCACCCCTGCCCGAGCTGGAGCCCTTTGCCCGCACGCTCCCGGTACGCGCGATGGACGAGCTTGAGACCAAGTACTACGTGCGCCTGAACATCACCGACCGTGTGGGCGCACTGGCAGAGACCGTCAAGGTCTTTACCGAGCACAACATCTCGATCTCGCTCGTAAACCAGGTCGAGGACGGCCAGGGCGACGACTCCTGCTCCGTGGTGTTCTTGACCCACAAGGCCAAGGAGAGCGACGTCCGCGCCGCCGCCGAGGAGCTCGGAAGCGCAAGCTGCGTGCACGAGGTGGCAAACGTCCTGCGCATCGAGGACGTGGACGCCTGGACCGAGGGCATGATGGCCAACTAGGCTTCAGCGCGCCCCACCAGACGCTATGCAGATCGCCCGCCCGGAACGGTTCCGAGCGGGCGATTTTATTGTTCCGGTCCTTGTTCTTGCAGGGCCGCTTAGTTCGAGCGTACCTGCACCGCGAGCTGCGGGTCGAAAGGCAGCTCGTCAAACGGCACCATGGGGCGGCGGATGTTGTTGTGGGGCAGGCGCGGCAGGTCCTGGTCGACAGCGCCCGGGGTGAGCGCCATGACCCAACCGTTCGCCGCGGCCGAGAGATCCGGCTCGAGATAGCCCATCTTCACCACGACGATATCCTGGTCGGCAAAGGGCTCCCCTGCTGCCTCGTACTGCGCGGCCGAGCCAAACTGCGTGCGCGCCGTGGTGACGATCACGTGGAAGTTGGCCTCGGCGATGACGGCGCTGGGGCCGCCCGTGCGCAGCTCGTCAAAGAGGCGCTCGACGCGGCCGTGCAGCAGCACCGGCTCGCCGGAGACGCCGCCCGTCATGGCGCCGACAGCGATATCGAGCGCGGCGCCCACGCCGGCCTCGGTGCAGGCCTCAACGGCCGCGGGGTCGTTCAGCGAGGCGAAGACCACGCGTTTATCACTCCCCTGCTCGCGGTAGGCCTCAAGCAGGGCAGACAGTAGCACCGTGGAGTCGTCCGTGCCGCCGGCACCGGGGTTGTCGCCCGTGTCGGAAAGGAAGAACGGGCGCACGCCTGCCGCGAGCGCCTGGTCGATGGCGCCCTTCGCGCTGTCGACCGGCCCCACGAACTCGAACGAGGCCGCCTTGTCCCAAAAGTCCTGCGCGACGCGTGCGGCATCGGCCTCCACCTTCTCGCGGTCAAAGCCGCACGCGACCACGGCGCCGTGGCAGCGCTCCTGGTCTGCCCAGGGAAAGCCCATCCACACGGCGGTGTCGAAGACGTCGTCTTGCAGGTCGTACGCATAGAGCTGGCCGTAGAGGCTGCGCCCGGGCTCCACCTCGGTCGAGGTCTTCTCGCCCGGCAGGAGAATGGGCACATCGACCTTTGCGCGATAGCAGGTGCGCCCCGGGTTCTGCAAGAGCTTCACCGCGGCGCGGGCGGCGCGGCAGACGGTCCAAAGCGGGTCGATATGCGGCGCGGTACGGTAGCTCGTCAGGTAGTCGCAAGCGGCAAACAGCTGGTCGGAGACGTTTCCGTGCGGGTCCATAGAGACCGTGACGGGCACGCTCTCGCCCACAATCTGGCGCACCTGGGCGGCAAGCCAGCCCTCCGCATCGACAAGCCCTTCCACGCTCGAGGCGCCGTGCAGGTCGAGCACCACCGCATCGAGCGGGCGCTCGGCATGCGCTCCGGAAAGCAGCGACAGGAACTCACCGGACCATTGCTGCCAGAACTCGGCCGTTACGGGGCCGCCGGGCAGCGCATGGGCATCGGTGAGCGGCACCCACTCCACGCCCTCGATGGCCTCCATGGCACCAAAGCGCTCAACGAGCGCGGGATCGAGCGCAGACGCATCGCCCGTCACAAACGGGAACGCGGCCAGGAGCCTCTCCCCGCGCTGCACCGTAAACTCCGCCGCACCCGAGCGCCGGGGCGTGAACTCCGAGCACTCGATATGGTAGCCGCCGATGGCGATACGGTACGGACGAGGCATTCGATCACGCTCCCGAACATGTGCCCCAAGGCACCTGGATGGTTCAAACGCACCCCATTATGCCCCAAGCCGCACGCGCGCGAGCCGAGGCAGCGACGAGGTGCGGGTATCGCGGCCGGGCCGCGCTCCCCGACCGTTCGGCCGGCGGTTTCGCGCGGACGGGAAATCCCCCTTCCCGGCAGGTGTTTAAAGCCGTAGAATCTGATACACATATCAGCGTACAGGATGCGGCCGATCGCCCCCGCGGATGGGGCGGGGCGGCACGGGACCGCCGCGGGGCGGAGGACACGGAGGGGAAGATGAGAAGGATGACGCTCGGGCGCGCGGGCGCGCTGGCCGCGATAACGGCTGCGCTCTGCCTGGCCCAGGGAGGGGCCCTCGCGGCCGAGGCCTCCGCGCAGACCTATTACCTAGATAGTGGCAGCGTGACCGTCGAGGCCAGGGACGGCAAGCGGTACGTCACGCAGGTGAACGGCGTGACCGACGAGCCGCAGACCACCGACACCGTCATCTCGCAGACTGTTTCCTCGACGGCGACCTCCAACACCATCGCCGTGGTCTCCGGGTCCGGCCAGACCGCGAAGGTCACCCTTTCCGGCGTCAACGTCAGCGCGGGCGGCGCGGCCATGTCCACGGGCGGCGCGGGCGGCGTGACGGTCACCCTGTTCGGGCAGAACGTCCTCAAGAGCGGAGAAGATCACGCCGGCCTCGAGAAGGGCAACGCCGGCAACCTGACGATCACCGCGGAGGACACCGGCCGGAGCCTTTACTCCGAGGGCGGCAACTACGCCGCCGGCATCGGCGGCGGGTTCAAGAGCGGCGCCAGCGACATCACCGTATCGGGCGGCACGGTCACGGCCAAAGGCGGCTACGACGCCGCGGGCATCGGCGGCGGCTGGAGCCAAACCGGCTGCCCGGGCAGCTCCATCACGATCGAGGGCGGCGTCGTCGAAGCCATAGGCGGCGACTACGCCGCCGGCATCGGCGGCGGCTCGGACGGCAACGGATACGGCATCACCGTCACCGGCGGCGCGGTCACGGCCACAGGTGCCAATGGCGGCGCGGGCATCGGCGGCGGCTACGGCGGCAGCGGCAGCGGCATCACCGTCTCCGGCGGCACGGTCACGGCCACGGGCGGCCGCGGCGGCGCGGGCATCGGTTGCGGTCTAGGCAAGTCCGGCTGCTCCGGCATCGAGGTCTCGGGGCGCGCACGGCTGAAGGTGCAGGGCGGAACAGCCAGTGCATACGGCTCAGGCGCATCCATCGGGAACGGCGGTTATGCTGATGGGTCAGACGTTCCGGTAGACGGCGCCGAGGTCGCCCCCGGCATCTGCGGGCTGAGCACGGACGGATGGATCGAGTACTACGCCGCGGGCGTCGACATGGCCACGGCGGACCCGAGAATCACCGTCAACGGCACCGGGGGCCACGACTGGGGCGAAGCGACGCACGCCTGGTCTGAGGACCATCTCAGCTGCACCGCCGCCCGCACCTGCAGCAGGAGCGCGGAGCATGTCGAGACCGAGACCGTCGACGCGGTCTCGACCGTCACGCAGAATCGGTCCTGCACGGACGACGAGCTGACCACCTACACGGCGGCCTTCGAGAACGCGGCGTTCGAGACCCAGACGGTCGAGAACGTCGTGACCGCCAAGGCCACCGGCCACGGCTTCACGGCCGAGGCGCCCGAAGCCTCCTACCTGAAGTCCTCCGCCACCTGCACCGAGAGGGCCATCTATTACAAGTCCTGCGCCGCCTGCGGCGAGAGCTCGAAGGGCTCGGAGGGCGAGGACACCTTCGAGTACGGCAAGCCTCTTGACCACGACTGGGGCGAGGTAATCTACACCTGGTCGGAGGACCACTCCTCCTGCACCGCGAGGCGCGTCTGCAAGAGGAACGCGGAGCACGTCGAGGAAGAGACCGCGACCGTGACCGCGAAGGTCACGCAGGAGAAGTCCTGCACGGACGACGAG
>CAVGNZ010000034.1:3072-5413 GCA_963630805.1 Bacteroidaceae bacterium | reverse complement strand
GGGCGGCATCAGGTAAACCGATTCGCGCGGCAAAGAGAAGGAGGGGATCGATAGAGAAGGAAATGCAGGCAGCGTGACGAAAGGAGGCAGACACGCCGCCTGCGCTAGAGAAGCTCAGAGGGAGACGGGAGCAGCGGAACCGCCATGGCGGGAAGGCCGAACAGGACCGCACACCCCATCAGGAGCATCAGGTAGCTCTCGCCGATAGCGGCCGAGAGCAGGACGGGAATCACAAAGGTGAGCCCTAGGGACACGGTGCTCACGACTCCGCCGGCGCTGCCCTCGAGGGAGCCACGAACCGCAGGGATCGTGAACGGGATCGACTGGACCACGGGACCCGCCACCGCAGTGAACACCCCGATCAGGAGCATCAGCACCACGGATGGATCCGCAAGCGTGGCCTGTCCTATCCACATGAGCACCGCGCCGATGAGCGAGGTCACGCTGAGGAAGGAGCGGTAGTCCCTAAAACGGCTCCGCATAAACGGTCCAAAAACCGAACCCGCGATGGAACCGAGCGTGACGAACGAGGCGAGCCCGCCGGCGGTCGCCGGGTCAAGATGGTCTTCTATGGCAGAGACCAAGTAGCCCGAGTACGCCGTGGACGACGCCATCGCTATGCCCAGGATGATGGAAACCAGCCAGATGGCCGGTATCCGAGCGACCGCCGCAAAAGCGCCGCCCTTCGAAAAGCGCGCCTCGGAATCGCGAGTGTCGGGCTCGGCCCCGGCAGCAGGCGCGGCCAGCAGCTCCTCACAGGGAGGCGCGACAGCAAGCCAAAGCAGGCCGAACACGGCAAACATCACCGTCGCGACGATGTAGGCGCATGACTCGCTACCGAGCATAGAGCAGGTCGCCAAGGAGGCGGCGATGCCCGCCGAGCCGGCAGCGTAGAACAGGCCCATGGCGCGATCGGCGCTGTCGCCAAACGCAAAGCTCAGAACCTTGAGCACCGTGGCGTTGATGGCGCAGGCTCCCAGGCCCACAAGCATGCTGACCGCAAAGTACGCGACAAACGATCCGCAGGTGCAACGCAGCAACGAAGCGACGCACGAGGCGCAGACGGACAGGAACACCAGCCGCCTGACACCTCGATTGTCAGCGACAACCCCGATGGGGATGCCAAAGAGAAACGCAGGGACGAACGGGGCGAAGAGAATGGCAGAGAACTCGGCAGAGGTGAGGCCAAGACGCGCAACGGTCAGGTGCGCAAGCGCAGAGATCTGATACTGAGCGTAGTTGCCGGCGAACACGATGCCGCATACGGCGATCAGCAACAGAGCCTTGCGCAGCCTTTGGCCTTCCATCTACCTACTCCTGCTCTTCGCTCTTCTGATACACCACGCGGCCGTCGAAGATCGTGGTCTCGACCTCCAACTCGCGCAGCTTCAACGGATCCATCTCGAACGGGTTGCCCGAAAGGACCAGGATGTCGGCCAGCTTGCCCTCGGCGAGCGTGCCCAGACGGTCCTCGAAACCCTCGACGTACGCGGAGCCGAGCGTATGGGCCTGCAAGGCTTCACCAAGCGTGAGGGCGTTCTCGCGGAAGTAGCCCTCGGCCGGGTGACCGTCAAGCTCGCTGCGGGTGACCGCGGCGTAGATGGTGTCGATCGGGTCGATGGAGAGCACGGCCGGCCAGTCGGTGCCGAGGCCCAGGTGCACGCCGCCGTCGATCTCCTCACGATAGCGCCACATGTGGCTCATGCGCTCCTCGCCGAGCGATCCCTCGTAAACGCCCTGGCCCAGGCCTCCGATGGGATGCTGGGGCTGGATGGCGGCGTTGATGCCGAGACGCTCCATACGGGCGATGTCCTCGAATTTGAGGTTATCGGTGTGCTCGATGGCAAAACGCGTGCCCTTGTGGCCGTTTTGCTTCTCGGCGCGCTCGACGGCGTCGATGATCATCGTGGCCGAGGCGTCGCCGATGGCGTGGATGCGCACATCGAACCCGTTCTTGTCGGCCTCGGCGACCATCTTGTCGAGGGTCTCCTGGTTGCAGGCGGGCTCGCCACGGAAGCCCTCGCCCTGGGGAGCGTTGAGGTAGGGCTCGTGCATGTAGGCGGTGTAGGCCTCGGGGCAGCCGTCGAGAATGTACTTGAGGCCGGCCATGCGCACCTGGTCGCCGTGATGGCGGGCGCGCAGCTCGTGGCTCACGGACATCGGGGCGTCGAGCGCCGGATAGTAGCTGATACGCAGCGTACCGCGGCCGTCCTTGGCAAGGCTATCGTAGATGTCGTACACGCCGGGCACGGTGACGCCGAGCGGGTGCATATCGCCGATAGAGGTGACACCGAGCTTGTTGAAGCGGCGCATGGACTTGAGCAGCGAGGCGTCCAGGTCA
>CAVGNZ010000034.1:0-3062 GCA_963630805.1 Bacteroidaceae bacterium | reverse complement strand
GTTGAGCACGACGTCCAGCAGGATGTTGGTCGCCTGGGGCTCAGAGAGGAAGCCGTTGGGCTCGCCGTTCTCGAAGTGACGAATCAGGCCGCCCTCGGGCTGCGGCGTGTTGCGGTCGATGCCCACGGCCTTCATGGCAGCGGTGTTGCACCACACCACGTGCATCGAGAAGTCGGAGAGCACGATCGGTCGATCGATGCCCAGGGCATCGAGGCTGCGGCAGTCAGGATCGGTCGGGTCGTCCCATGCGGGGGCGTACCAGCCCTGGCCGTAGATCCAGGGGTTATCGGGGTGCTCGTCGGCGAACTTCTTGATGGCCTCGGCACATGCCTTCTCGTTGGGCAAAAACATCAGGTCGCAGCAGAAGTCCTCGTCCTTCTGGATAGAGCCCAGGGAGAAATGCATGTGGGAGTCGTTGAAGCCGGGCATGACGAGCTTGTCGCCCGCGTCGATGACCTCGGTGTCGGGGCCGATGAGCGGCTGGACCGTCTCGGGGGCGCCCACGGCGCAGATCTCGTTGCCGCGCACGGCGACGCAACCGGCTTCGGGCTCAAGCGATTCGGCAGTGAACAGAGCCGTCGTCTTGATGACGATATCGGCCGGAGTGACCTCGTGGCTCACGCTACTCACCGTCCTTGTCAGAACCCTTGGCGGCCTGCATGGCCTTGCGGCCGAGCTCGGGCAGGAAGAAGACGGGCACGACGGAGAGCAGGAAGCAGAGGCTCTCGAGACCCATGTTCATGGTGTAGTCCGCACCGGCGACAGAAGAGATGATGATGGGGATGAAGTAGCTCATCAGCAGGGAGACGGTGCCAACGATACCGCCGGCGGAACCGGCATAGGTGTCGCCGATCTCGGGCAGCAGGATGGGCATGGACTGCATGATCGGGCCGTTAATGGCGGTGAAGAAGCCGTTGATGACGAGGATGGCCCACAGACCGAAGCCGACCGGGGTGTACCAGGTGAAGTACATGGAGACGGCGCCGACGAGGGTGGTGAGGATCAGGAAGCCCTTGAACTTACCGATCTTGTCGCAAACGGCGGGACCAAAGAGGCAACCAAAGAAGCTGCCCACGGTGACGATAGCGGCCATGAGACCAGCCGTGGTGGCCTCGATGCCCTTACCGAGCTGAAGGGCCTGCGGCAGGAAGCCAGCATACGCGGTGGTGGAGGCGAGACCAAAACCGACGCCCAGGGAGATGAGCCACACGCCGGGGCTCTTGATGGTGACCTTGAGGTAGTCGAGCACGGGCTCGGGCTCGGGCATGGGCTGGCCCTCGGGCACGTCGCGGTCGATGACGATCCACAGGACCCAGGACACGGCAAGGGCGATGGCGGCAACCATGTAGGAGTTGAACACGCTGCCGAACATGCCGGCGCAAATCTGGGCAACCACGATGGCCACGCAGGAGGCCGCGTAGAACAGGCCCATGGCAAGGCCGGTCTGCTCACGGAACCAGGTGCCGAGAACCTTGATGAGGTTGGCGTTCAGCGCAGAGATGCCCATGCCCAGCAGGAACATGGAGACCATCTGCATGGTGAAGGACTCGAGCGTGAAGCAGCGCAGAAAACCGCCGGCGACGGAGATGGCGGCGCAGAAGGCAACGACCTTCTTGGAACCGATACGGTCGCCGAGGGCGCCCAGAGGGATCGAGAAGAACACGGCGGTCAGCATCGGCACGAGGAACAGCATCGAGAAACCGGTGGTGTCGATACCCAGCATCGGCATGACCTCGACGGCGAGCGCGGAGACCTGATACTGCATGTAGTTGGCCATGAAGCAAAGAAGGCAGACGACGGACACGATTGCCCAACGCCACGACGGAAGCTTGTTCTCTTCCATTGCGACTTCCTTTCCTAAAAACAACGGTGGAGCCGGGCCCTGGCCCCTAATGACATGAACACATTTTCACCATGAACAGGGGGTGCGACCATTCGCCGAATGGCTAGTCCTTATGAGGAAAAAGGTAGTACCCTTACTACGCCAAAATAAGAAAAGCGCAGCGTAACGCCTACGTTTGCAAGCCTGTTAACACTGAGGGGATGTCATGGGCTTTCTTTCCGACTCGGAGTGGCTCTGTCTGAGCGACCTGATTTTGTCAATCAACTCGATAGAGAACGACCGCGAGTTCCGCTCGGTTGTTCTCAAGAAGCTGCGCTTTTTGATCCCCTACGAGTCGGCCGCGTTCTTTTTGAGCGACCTCTCCAAGACCCTCATCTCGACACCGGAGGAATGGAAGACGCACGCGTTTCTCGACCCTGTGGGGATCGACGTCCCCGACGACATTCTCGAGCGCTACACCCGCGAGTACTGGCGTCAGGACTCGGTCGTTGCACGGCGGCAGATCAACCGCTCCTCCGTCACGCGCGAGTCCGATCTGCTGAGCAAGGAGGACCTGGACACACCCTACATTCGCGACTACATGCAGGGGCGACGCGTGCTGAACATGAGCTTCTTCAACGATGAGGGCTTCCTCGGCTCGCTGAACCTGAACCGCGAAAAGGACGATCCCGACTTCACCGACCGCGAGGTGCAGATTCTTGAGACCGTCGAGCCGCATCTCACGAACCGTCTGTCCAAGTGGCGCGTGCGCGCAGACCACAGCTCGTCGGAGATGGTGTTCGCCCACGACTTCGATGTCTCCACGCGTGAGGTCGACGTGGCTCGTTGCATTCTGCGCGGCATGGACAACACGGCGATCGCCAACGAGCTGAGCATCAGCCCCAGCACCGTGAAGAAGCACCTGGAGAATATCTTTAGAAAAACGCAGGTCAACAGCCGCGTAGAGCTCATGGCGCTCCTGCAGCGCTACACGACGGTGGGCACACGGTAGGCACGCAACGGCGGCATCGGCAGGGGCCGGGGCAGATGACCGAGCGGCTCTCCCCTACGCACGCGCCCCTCTACGGCCGGTAGTAGACGTTGTTCTTGAAAAACGCCGGCGTGGGTTCGGTCGAGGCGATCTCGCCGTCGAACATCATGGAAACGGTGTCTGCCACCTGTTGGGCAAAGTCCAGGTCATGCGTCGCCATAAGCACCGTCTT
Organism: Bacteroidaceae bacterium; assembly: GCA_963630805.1. Lineage (GTDB taxonomy): Bacteria > Actinomycetota > Coriobacteriia > Coriobacteriales > Coriobacteriaceae > Collinsella. Next base: position 17 of record CAVGNZ010000034.1, on the reverse strand, counting down.
GCCCTGGGCGCGCAGGT
>CAVGNZ010000033.1:17799-57686 GCA_963630805.1 Bacteroidaceae bacterium | reverse complement strand
CGACTCGATCTTCTGATAGCCAGAGGTGGGCAGAGACTGCAGGAATTTCTTGCCGTAACCCTTGGTGACCAGACGCGAATCGGCCAAAACGAGCACGCCCACGTCCGATGAGGTGCGGATCAGGCGGCCAGCAGCCTGTTTGACCTCCAGCACAGCCTCGGGAAGAGCGTACTGCGCCCAGGCGCGCTCCTCACGCAGGTCGCGCTCGCAGGCAAGCGGCTCGGTTGGGCTCGAGAACGGCAGCTTGGGAATGATGACGCAGCGCAGGGTATCTCCCGAGGCGTCGAACCCCTCCCAAAACGCCTTGAGGGCGAAAAGCGACGAGCTGCGCTCCGAGATGAACCGGTCGCGCAGATGGCGCGGCGAGGAGTTGCGCTGCTGGCAGGCGAGTTCCAGGCCTCGTGCCGCAAGCTGCGGCTCCACGCGGGCAAACAGGTCTTCCATGTCGCGGCGGTTGGTAAAGAGCGTCAGCGCCGAGCCTCCCATGGCGATATGCACATCTACCAGCAGTTTTTCCATGGTGTCGAGATAGGCATCGCGACTTCTGGGATCAGGTACGTCCCCGGCAACCACAACGGTCATGTTCTCGTCGTAGTTGTAACTCGAGTCCAGATGAATCGTCCGCGAAAGCGACGGCGAGATTCTGTCGAGCCCGACAGCGTGGTTGAAGTGAGAGAAGTTGCCCGCGATAGAGATCGTGGCCGAGGTGAACACAACCGTGTGCATCTCCGGCAGCCATGTCTCCGCAAGAGCGGCGCCGATATCCATCAGCTCGGCGGTCAGCGTCTCCCCACCGGCCTTAATCCGGCGGTTCACCTGCAGGGAGTACACGTAGCGCTCGTCGGTCCCCTCAACGATAAGCTTCAGGTTGTCGAGAAGCTCCTTCACCCGACGGGCCCCGTCTGCCACGTCGACCGCCTTATCGGCAGCTTCCGCCGAGACGGCCTCGGCAAGCGAGGCCAGATTCTTCGCAGCCTCGTCCAGCGCGTCGATGGCTACACGCGCGGGTTCTTCGAACGCCGCCCACCCTTGCGTGCCGCGCAGGTCGGGGCCGATCCACAGGTTGACCGAATCGTAGCCACCACCGCGCTGCGTGCGGGAAAGGTCGCGGACGGCGTCGAACAGACCCGACATCGCAAAAGACGCACGCCTGGTAGAGGCTACTGCCTTGGCAGAGAGGCCCATGAACAGGGTCGCCGCATCGGAGGAGGCGAGGTCATGCGTCAGGTGCCCCAAAGCACCCGTGCGCTCGTTGCCCAGGCGCTCGAATGTCGAGCGGGCGTCGTCGGCAGAAACCGTTCGTGCCCACTGGCGGCGTGCCTCGCGCTCCACCGAATGGGCTTCATCGACCACCCAATGCCTAATGGGGGGCAATATTTTTCCCTCAGCCGCCACGTTGCGGAACAGCAGCGAGTGATTGGTCACCACGATGTCCGCGCGTGCGGCACGGCGGCGAGCACCATGAACCAGACACTTGTCGGGATAGAACGGGCAAAGGCGACGGGCGCACTCGCGCGAGGGGGTGGTTAGGTCCGCCCGATTGACGCTCCTCCAGCGAATCCCCAGGCCATCAAGGTCTCCCGAGGGAGACTGGCACACATAGGCGTAGATCACCGCCACGGCGGTCAGGGTGTCCGCAGGGTCTTTAGAAGTGGTGATCTCCTGCACGCCGCGGCTCATGCGTTCGAGTTTACGCAGGCAGGGATAATGGTCGTAACCCTTAAGGGCGCAGAAGCTCAACTCTCCGTCGTACTGCTCGGCAAGCTTTGGCAGCTCATGATAAATAAGCTGGTCAGCAAGGTTATTCGACTTGGTGGCGATACCGATGGTCACTTTGTTGCGCCGCGCCGCCTCTGCTGCAGGGAGCAGATACGCTATCGATTTGCCAACCCCCGTGCCGGCCTCTATGACGCGGTGGGTGCGGCTGGCGATCGCCTCGCGGACCTCGCAGGACATCTCAACCTGCTCGGCGCGCGCCTCAAAGCCATCGTACATCGCCGCAACCTTGCCACCCGGCATGAACTGCATCTCAAGCTCATCCTGGGTCGGCATGCTCATAAACGGGAGTTCGTCGGCATCTACGTGCTCGCAGCTCGCGTCATGTGCCAATACGTCCGCGCGGGCGGCGACGAGCGAGAAGGTCGCGCCCGGGTTCTCCCCCGCGAGAAACGAGAATATCGGACGGTAAGCCCAGCTTACGTCTGGATGCATATCGGCCAGGCGGCGATGCAGGCCGCTTGGCAGGTCAGAGAGGGCCGTCAGTAGGATGCGCCATACGCCGCACAGGGCGTCAACGTCGTCGCAGGCGCGGTGCGACACGGGTGCGCACCCAAAGAGCTCAGCCATATAGGAGAGCTTATGGGACACCAGACGCGGCAGCGCGATGCGCGACAGTGCCAGCGAGTCGATCCAGATGTCGCTCACGCGCACGCCGCCCTTAACAGACTCGATAAAAGACCGGTCAAACGTCGCGTTGTGGGCGATAACGGGGCAGCCGCCCACAAACTCCTCGAGGGCGGCCACGGCCTCCTCGGCAGAAGGAGCCCCCATCACGTCTGCATCGGTAATGCTGGTCAATTTTGTGATTTCAGGCGGGATGGGTACGCCGGGGTGCACGAACGTATCAAAGCGATCAACGATCTCGCGACCGCGCAGACGGGCCGCAGAGATCTCGATCAGGCTGTTGTCTTGCAAAGACAGTCCGGTGGTCTCAGTGTCGAGAACGATGATGTCATCTTCTATCAGGCCAAACGACCTTGTCTTCGCCCGCTCGGCAAGCGTCGAGTACGACTCGATTACACAGGCCGGAGTACCCGGCAACACGGCTTCGTTAATCTGCATGAATGCTGCTGTTCTTCCTCGTTACTTTGCGTCGCGCGCGAGCGCCATCTCGATCAGGCGCGCGCAGACGTCACAGAAGGCCATATTCGCGTGAGCGACCTCGTCTGGATACAGCGAGGCGGAGGTCATACCGGGGATGGTATTGGTCTCAAGGATGATAGGACCCTTGTCGGTCACGATAAAATCGCTGCGCGAAATGCCAAAACAGCCCAGCGCCCGATGCGCGCGGCAGGCGAGCTCTTGTGCCGCACGGTAATCCTCGTCAGAAATGCGCGCAGGGATGCGGTGAATCTCCGTGGGGTCCACGTACTTGACGCTCAAGTCATAGAACTCCGTGGCCTCCGGACAGCAGATCTCTACGATCGGGAGAGCTTGCAGGTCGTCATCATCGCCCAGCACGCCCACTGTGATCTCGGTGCCCACGAGACGCTGTTCGACAAGGATCTTATCGGCATACTCAAAGGCGAGCTCAATTGCGCCCTCAAGCTCAGAAGGTTCTTTTACCAGCGAGATTCCGTAGCTCGAACCGTTGTCCGCAGGCTTTACAAAAATCTGCGGACCCAGTTGATTCACAATCTCGTCGATATCGTACGGGCACCCTTTCACGAGTGCCACACCTTGTGCGATGGGAATCCCGGCCTGCGCATAAATCAACTTGGAGACCTCTTTGTCCATACCGCATGCACTGGCAAACGAATCGGCACCCGTGTAGGGAACTCCCAGGTACTCCAAAATATGTTGAATCTGGCCGTCTTCTCCACCCACGCCGTGGAGGGCAATAAAAGCGACGTCGTAGTCCTTTACCCCTGAGATAAAGCTACCGTCTGCAGGGTCGAGCAGGTCAACGGTCCTATACCCCGCCTCGAGCAGGGCACGCTGAGCGTTGGCGCCGGACTGGAGCGAAACGTCGCGCTCCGAAGACGAGCCGCCCGCAAGAACGGCAACCTTGCATGTCTTTCTAGGCATCACGCTCGGCATACATCCCCCGATCCAACCAATTCGCGCAGGATATGCGATGTTCTTTCACCATCGCTCGACCGTCTGCGGCGTATTTTGACCATTAGATACCTTATTGTATAGGCAACTGTGTTTATCTGTGCGAATGAGAGGGGCATGATGGGACAGAATGTCCGTAAACGTGATATCCGAGATCTGACCTATGCGGAGCTGGGAGAGGTTGTTGCCGAATGCGGCCAGCCGGCCTTTAGGGCAAAACAGCTTAACGAGTGGATTAATGTCAAGAACGTGTGTTCGTTTGACGAGATGACCAATCTCCCCAAAGCCCTGCGTGAGGCGCTTACCGAGGAATACTGCTTCAATATCCCCACTGAGCTTGTGAAGCAGGTCTCCCGCGATGGCTCCCGCAAGTACCTGCTGCAGTTCTCCGACGGCACTTCTGTCGAGACGGTCGGCATGCCCACGCGCAACAAGCTCGCTGTCTGCGTTTCAACACAGGCTGGGTGTGCCATGGGCTGTGCCTTCTGCGCTACCGGCCTCGGCGGTCTCACCCGTTCGCTCACCGCGCGCGAGATCGTCGACCAGGTTCTCCACGTTGCCCATGATTTCTCCGAGCGCGTCACGAGCGTCGTGTTTATGGGCCAGGGCGAGCCGTTCAACAATTTCGACAACGTTGTCTCTGCACTCCGCACGCTTAATGACCCCGACGGCCTCGCCATCGGTGCACGTCATCTTACTGTTTCTACCTGCGGCGTTATTCCCGGCATCAAAAAATTCGCTGAGCTGCCCGAGCAGTTCACCCTCGCCATCTCGCTCCACTCCGCAATCCAGTCCACCCGCAACCAGCTCATGCCCGGCGTAAAGAAGTTCACCCTTCCGCGTCTGCACGAAGCCATCCAGGCCTATTCCGAAAAGACCGGGCGCCGTCCCACCTATGAGTACGCTATGATTGACGGTGTGAACGACAACAATCCCGAGATGAACGCACTTGTTGAGTTCTGCGAGGGAACGCTCTGCCATGTGAATCTTATCCAGCTCAACAACATCGAAAACAGCCCGCTCAAGCCGACTCCTGCCGCCAAGGTGGAGGAGCTCCAGCGTCGCCTGACCATGCACGGTGTTGAGACCACGATCCGCAATTCACGTGGTGGAGACATCGATGCTGCCTGCGGTCAGCTCAAGCAGCGCCGTGTGGCTGTCTCAAAGCTGTAGAAGTCACTGATTCCCAAACGTTTCATGTGAAACGGGGAAGGGGTGCGAGTAATGGAAACTCGCACCCCTTCCTTTTATGCATATTTGATTAGGTACCTAATAACCGATCGATTCCCACTGGTTAGATACCCACTCTTGATTCACTTTCGGGTTCTTCGTCATCTGAGCCGTCTTAAGCGCAACATCCTCGGTAACTACGTTAACCTTCTTCTTGGAAGCATCGTAAACATCCTGGGCGCCACGTGTAAGTCTTCCGCGGAACGCCTCATCGGTCGCAACCTTGTACCCGAACAATGCTCCAGCCGCCACAGTTCCAGCAAGCGCTACAAGCATTCCGATCTTCTTCATTACGCTTCCTCCGAATTCACCATCATCGAAAGAATGCGAGAAAGCTCTTCTTCATCCTTGAACTCAATCTCAATCTTGTTCTTGCCTCGCGTGGACTTCACCTTAACGTTGGTATCGAACATCTGACGAAGAACACGCGCAGCCTTTTTGTAAGACTGAGGGGTAACGGGTCGAGGTGTTTTAGGCGTATCTCCGACTGAATATAGCGGAGCAAGGTTTTCTGTCGCTCGAACCGACAATCCGTCAGCAACTACCTTTTCTGCAAGGCGAATCCTGTCGTCTTCATAGGGCACCGCAAGAATTGCCCGAGCATGACCAGCAGTAAGCTTTCCATCAAACAACATCTGTTGAACGGTCTCAGGAAGGTCCAGGAGACGGAGAGAGTTCGTGATCGCAGAACGAGATTTAGAGACAGCTTTTGAAAGGGCTTCCTGTGTCATCCCACTTTCTTTAAGAAGACGCTTGTAGCCACGGGCTTCTTCAATGGGATTCAGATCAGAACGCTGGAGATTTTCAATAAGAGCGAGTTCCAGCATCTTCTGGTCGTCAACATCTTTAATGATGACAGGAAGTTCTTCGAGACCTGCGAGTTTAGAAGCCTGATAACGACGCTCACCGGCGATAATCTCATAGCCGCCATTCTTTTCGCGAACAAGAAGAGGCTGGAGAACACCGTTCTCGCGAATAGACTCGCTCAGCTCATGAAGCTGAGTTTCATTGAAGTGTGTACGTGGCTGATTTGGGTTAGGCGTGATCTTATCGATAGAGACCTTCATGTCAGCAGACGTGTTACCGGTTTCTGTCTGTGCTTCTGCCATCAAAGCGTTCAAACCACGACCGAGACCCTGCTTTTTCTTCGCACTAGGCACGCTTGATCACTTCCTTCGCAAGATTCATATATGCCTTTGCAGCCTTATTGCTAGGAGCATAGGTAATTACCGGCTCACCAAACGAGGGAGCCTCTGAAACCTTAACGGAACGGGGGATAAAGGTCTTAAACGCCTTTTCGCCAAAAAAGTTTTGAACTTCTTCAACAACCTGGTTTGAAAGAGATGTACGGGAATCGTACATCGTCATAAGCACGCCATAGGTATCAAGCTCCTTATTGATGCGCGTTTTAACCATACGCATAGACTCAAGAAGCTTGGTAACACCCTCAAGTGCATAGTATTCGCACTGAATAGGAATCAAAACGCTGTCTGCAGCAGTCAAAGCATTTATAGTGAGCAGGCCCAGAGATGGCGGACAGTCAATCAGGACAAAGTCAAACTCATCTACAACGGGAGAAAGTAGATCTTTGAGGCGGGTTTCGCGCGCCATAGCTGACACAAGTTCGATTTCTGCACCAGCAAGCTGAATCGTTGCAGGTATTACAAAGACCTTCTTGCATCCAGTTTCCTGAATAATCTCTTCTGCAGGCACATCATGAAGAAGGGAGTCATACACACAGCTTTCGAGCTGCTCTTTATCGATACCGAAACCGCTTGTCGTGTTGCCCTGAGGATCAAAATCGACAATCAGGACCTTCTTGTTCTGTTCACCAAGAGCAGCGGCAAGATTTACAGCGGTCGTAGACTTACCCACACCACCTTTTTGGTTGATTATCGCGATAACCCTTGTCTGTTTCGCACTTTTAGAGCGTTTTACATCTCTAAATCCCACGTCACCCTCCTAGTTCGTTTTGATTTCATCTTGAGTGAGTGCGATGTTTCACGTGAAACACCTATGTTGTCTACAGCATTATGTTTCACGTGAAACAATCATGCAAGAGGATTTCTCTTAGCTTCTCCAACAGCACGAGGCAATTCAATAGAAGAGGAAGAGACTTTCTCGAATACAAAAATCTCTCGATGTCCAGATTCAGCTGGTAAATCAAAAGAATCAGAAGAGACAAGCTGTAATCCACAAATCTCAGCAGCCTTGTTACCAGAAACAAGTTCATCCTCAGCCGGATTACCCTTGGAGACAACCAATCGACCACCCAACCTAAGGTAAGGACTTGAATACTCAATCAACATAGGAAGAGAAGCAAGAGCACGAGCGACAACATAATCAAATTCTGCACAATGAGCTAAAGCGAAGGACTCCAGGCGGTCATGTTCACCATGGACATTACCTAGGTTCAATTCACTGATAATGGCATTATCGGCCTTAATCTTCTTACCGACAGAATCTAGCAAGGTGATGTTCAAATCAGTACATGCAGCAAGTGGAATACCGGGAAATCCTGCACCGGTCCCCATATCTAGAACAGTAGCTGACCTCTCAGGTAAATATGGGAGCAACGTCAGTGAATCCAGAATATGAAGAACAAGGGCCTCATGAACATCAGTGATGCGGGTAAGGTTGATATATTCGTTGACCTGTATCACATACATCAGGTGTTCCAGACAGAGCGCAAGCCGATCAATAGGAACAGATAACCCAAAGTCAGCAACAATGCGACTCAGCTCATCTAGAAGCACAGCGAAGTCATCAGACTCAACATCAAGGGGCTTCAAAATAATAGGACGCGGATCCATTATGTTCTCCTGTTCTATGACTGAAATCAGTGTAACAAGAACTTCAGTCAAAAAAAGAGGCACATCGCTGTGCCTCTCAAATCATTCTGTAGTACAAGCTATCGAGCAACGATTACCACATGACGATCAGGGTCAGTACCTTCGGAATGGGTCTGAACCTTATCGTTCTCACGAAGCGCGATATGGACCAGGCGGCGCTCATAGGCACTCATAGGAGGAAGATTTACCGTGCCACCCTGACGCAGTGCACGAGAGGCAGCGGAGTGAGCCATAGAGACAACCTTGTCACGACGACGGCTCTTATACCCCTCGACATCGACAGCGACGGGATAACGGAAACCCAGCTTACGGCTTACCAGAAGGGAGAACATCGTCTGCAACGATTCAAGGGTGCGCCCATGACGACCGATAAGAACGGCAAGATCAGGGGCGGTCACATCGAGGATAAGCTCGCCCTCGTCACCCTCATACTCATCGATAGGGGAATCAGCGGCATCAAAGAAACCCAGCAGGGAACGAAGGATAGAGATGGCAACATCGGCTACCGTATCAAGCTCCTCGTCTGAGAGCTTCTCACCAGCCTTGTAGTGAGCAGCGATCTCAGGATACTCGCCGGTGTAGGCCTCAGTCTTCTCTTCAAGTTCTTCAGACATGGTACTCTCCATTTATTAGGTACCTAATTACTTCTTTTTGTGCTGACGAGCCTTGTGCTCGCGGCGCACGACGTTGACCTCGATGGGAGCGTTAGCCATACGCTCTTCTTCCTCGGCCTTAGCCTTCTCGATGACCTTCTGGGTAACGAAGATCTGCTGAACGACCTGCCAAGCAGAGGAAACATCGTAGTACAGCAGAACACCGGCGGGCAGCGACCAACCGATGAAGAGCATGAACACCGTCATGATGAGGGCGGTCATCTTCATGGTCTCGGCCTGGGCACCGGTCTGGTTACGCGCGCTGTAAAGCTGCGGAATCAGCGTCAGGACGGCAAAAAGCAGAAGCGAGATGAGATACGGGGCGGAAACCGCAAGGCCCTGCGCAAACGTACCGGCAGGCGTGCTCTGTAGGTTGGGCAGGATGTTGAAGAACGAGAAGGTCTCGCCGTCAAAGTAGTTGCCCAGGTTGCGCAGCAGCGTGAAGAGCGCGCACAGAATGGGCATCTGGATCAGAAGGGGCAGGCACCCGCCGAGCGGGCTGAAATCGTTCTCGGCGTAGAACTTCTGCAGCTCCTCGGACTGACGTTGGGGATCATCGGCGTAGCGCTCCTGAATCTCCTGCATCTTGGGCGTGAGCACCTGCATACGGGCCGTCGACTTGCTCGACTTGACCATAAGCGGCGTCAAGAGCAGACGAATGATGACGACCAGGATGATGATGGACAATCCCCAGTCGACCGCAAAGCTCTGGATGAGCTTCAGGATCTGGAAGAGAATGTTAACTATCCAATCCCACATGAACTAATCCTCCGATACAAATCGCGCCCTAGGGCACGGGATCATAACCACCGTCGTGCAGGGGATTGCATCGAAGAATGCGCCTGAGCCCCAGCCAACAGCCTTTTAGGACACCGTATCTCTCAATAGCCTCGATGGCGTACTGCGAGCAGGTAGGTACATATATACATGAGTCCGGAAGAAGCGGAGAGATGTATCGCTGATACCCACGCACAAAGCGCACGGCGACTCGCCGGCACAGGGACATGTGAGAAGGCCTATCAATCATCAACGCCGGCCCGAACACAGAGGGAGCGAAGAGCCTCGGCCATATCGTCTGGAGAGGAGACGCGTGTTTTGGGAGTGGCGAACAGAATGATGTCGTGCCCCGATTTGGGGAACTCACAGGTCTGCGCCGCTACGCGCAAAACGCGCTTGGAACGATTGCGAACAACCGCACAACCAAGGCGTTTTGCAGCAACGAAGGCGACCCGCCCGGGATCGCCTTCGTTGCATGAATCACATATGACCATTCTCACCAGAGGATGGTTGTACCGTTTCCCCTGAGTGAACACATGCTCGAAATCAAGCCGAGACTTCAACGTCCTCATGCGAGAAGCAATGTGCTTACTTGTCGCTAACGGTCAGACGCTTACGACCCTTGGCACGACGACGAGCGAGCACGGCACGGCCGCCCTTGGTTGCCATACGGGCGCGGAAGCCGTGGGTCTTGGCACGCTTGCGCTTATTAGGCTGGTATGTACGCTTCATGTTAGAAATCCTCCTGCTGCATTTCGTGTGTTCACGATTTAGACACGTAGCCTTGAGATTGTAGGGAATAGCCCGCGCGCATGTCAATCAAAGAAGCATAAAAGCACGGGTTTTGCTGCCCATATCTCCACGAATTCAAAAAGCACAGCAAGAAGAAGAGCCAGTTTTCACGTTTTTGCACAACGTTGCGCTGAGTTTTCAACAGGTCAGGTTGAAAGTGTTAATAACTTTTCAGCGCATTTCACCATTTTTCAACCGGTTGGGAAAACTTGTTGAAAAGTCGCGGGAAGAGATGCTCTGGCTGGTATCCTTGAGACCCAACAACGTGAAAAAGGATCGAGATGGCAGACGATTTCTATCCCTTTGTGGATTCAGGAGACCCGGCACCGGACAACTCCCACCTGACAGGCGAGTCCGCGCATGCGGAAAACCCCGAGGCAAACGAGGCCGCAGAAGAGAGCGCGGCGGCGTTTGCCACCCGCATTGCCATATACGACGACATGCTCTCCACCCCTCGCGTGATCGTGATCTCGCCCGCGCCGGTACGTGCCTATCTGGAAGAGATAACCAACACGGTGTACCGCTCCATGAAGGAGCAGGGCGGCCGCATCTCGCTCATGGTTATCCGAGAGATCGTTGAGAACTTCATTCACGCGCACTTTGTTGAGCCGATCATCTCCATCCTCGACCAGGGAAACACCATCCGCTTCGCTGACCAGGGACCGGGAATCGAGGACAAGGAGCGGGCCTTTGAGTTCGGTGTTACCTCGGCCGATCGCGACCAGAAGCGCTATATCCGCGGCACAGGCGCAGGCTTTCCCATGGTGCAGCAGTATCTCGAGAACGCCGGCGGTGCCGTCTCCATCGAGGACAACCTGGGGCAGGGAACCGTGGTCACGGTGTCGCTTGACCCGGCACGCGTTGAGGAGATCCAGGCCGTGGCCGCACGCGGTGGCGCAGTGCGGGGTGCACATGTAGAGACACCGCTGCCGGCAGGCGCGGCCTGGTCGGCTCCCCAACAGGGCACGAACATGAGCGCATACATGCAGCCCGCTCAGACCTCATGGCAACCCCAGCCGTGGCAGCAGCAACCGGGTATCCCCGCGCAGGCGATGCCTCATCAGGGCTGGCCCGCAGCGTATCAAACGGCCGGCCAGATGCCCGCCGCGCCGGCATATCCGCAGATGCAGCCCCAGCAGGCATGGAACGGATACCCTCAGCCGTACGCCACGGCACCCCAACAGGTCGCATGGCAGGCTCCTGTCCCGGGAGCACCTCAACCCGCCGGCGTCTACGTGTCGCCGCGCGGGATGCAGGCCCTGATGTACCTGGTCGAGCAAACCTCGTGCGGCCCCACCGACCTTGTGCGGGCATATGGATCCTCGGTCTCCACGTGGTCGCGCGAGCTGGAAACACTGCAGCAGAACGGCTTCGTTATCAAGCAAGGGCAAAAACGAATCCTGACCGAGGTCGGTAGGTCATGGATCAACGAGCAGATGAATCGCGGGTGAGAAAGAACATGGACAACGAGGCAACGATACTGCTAGACGACGTAATCACGTTCTGCAGAAGAGACGGGCTCGAGGCGCGCCTCATCAACATGCTCAGCCAGTCGGCGGCCCTCGCCCTCGACGACGACTCGCTCACCATTCAGGCACCGAGCAGGTTTGCCTACTCCTATCTGATCAAGCAGCGCGAGACGATCGAGCATTATCTCGAGGAGATCGCGTTCGCGCCGCTCGCGCTCACGGTAACGGTACCGCAAGATGCGGGAGAGTCCCCGATAGCTGCAGGGGTCCCGGCCGCCGCGGCCACCCCCCAGCCCCTTGCAGCCGCGCAGGTGCAGGAAATTGCTCCGGCGCCCTCTCCTGTGCAGGACGTGCCCGCCACACAGGAAGCCACAGACGTGCCCGTAGCGGTACCGACCGACCTGCACCCCCACACCCCGTCGGCCGCCCCGTTCGCAGCACCTGCAGACCGCGACCCTGCAACCGTCAAGGTCAACAACACCATGACGCCGGAGATGTTCCAGCAGATGATGTCGTCCATGAAGCAGGGCGGTTCGGTAGATGTGCCACGTGAAACCACGGCACCCGAGGCTGCGGCGACTGCAACGCCGGCCACAGGAAGCGCGCCCGCCACGGCCCCTGCGGGCTTCAACAGCAAGTTCACCTTCGAGACCTTTGTATACGGCCCCGAGAACAAGCACGCCTATCTCTCCGCACAGCGCTTCGCCGCGTTCGCAGAGGTCCCCGGACAGTGCACCTCGCTGTTCATCTACGGCAAGTCCGGCCTGGGCAAAACCCACCTGCTCTTTGCCATCAAGAACTTCCTGGCCGATCAAAAATCCTGGATCCGCGTGAAGTACGCGAACAGCCAGACCTATATCGACGACTTCATCAACGAGGTCGCCAAGCAGAAGAACGAGGGCCGCTCCATCCTGCGCGAGTACCACGACGCCGACGTCCTGATCATCGACGACATCCAAAACATCATCGGCAAGCAGGCGAGCATCGAGTACTTCTTCAGCTTGATGGACGAGTTTATCCGCGAGAACAAGAAGGTCGTCATCGCCTCGGACCGCGCGCCCAAGGACCTCGGCATGGACGAGCGCCTGACCAGCAGGTTCAGCTCTGGCATGCTGTGTCTGGTCTCCATCCCGGGTTTTGAGATGAAGTACCAGATCCTCAAGAACTACTACAAGATCAACCTCGACCCCGATATGCCGCACGAGACGGCCGGTATGGCCTCCCTCATGGACGGCATGCAGATGAACGAGGGCCATCTCACCGATGACCAGCTCAAGCATATGGCCGAGATCTCGGGCAACAACATCCGTGAGCTCGAGAGCTTCTGCGAGCGTTGCGCATCGCTCTCCTACGAGCGCGAGGAAGAGGGCACACAGCTCACCGCTGAAGATATCGATACCGTCGCCGCGGAGTACTTCGACACGGCGCACAAGGTCGTCTCCATCAGGACCGTGCAGTCCGTGGTGGAGGACTACTACAACGTGAGCCACGAGGACATGATCGGCCGCAAGCGCCAGAAGAACATCGCGTTCGCCCGGCACGTGGCGGTCTATCTCATCAACAGCATGTGCGAGGTCAAAACGCAGTCGATGATCGGCGAGGCGTTCGGCCGCGACCACTCGACCGTCATCTACAGCATCAAGCTCGTTGAAACCAAGGTGAAAGAAGACGCTTCCTTTGCCGAGGAGATGACCCAGCTCAGGAACAAGATCATGCTCAAATCCTAACCGGTGTTGAAAGGTCGTGGGAAAACGATTGAAAAGCTGTTGGTAACATAGGCGGCACCGTGGAGAGAATCCCCCGACGCTTGCGCTGTTGAGAAACAAGGTGGTTTTCAACATTCGCAAAACAAAAGTTTTTCTGCCCGCTACCTGCAGCTACGTAAGTTATAAACATCGTCCACAGGCTTATTACTATTATTAGATGTATATCTATATAGAGAAAGGTAATAGAGATGCGTTTCACGGTCAGCCAGTCGTCTCTTGCAGAAGCTCTCGCAACCGTCATGAAGGGCGTGGCGAGCGCTTCCACGCTCCCCATCCTCTCCGGCGTGCTTATCAAGGCCGAAGACGGCGTTCTTGAGTTCCAGACGTCCAACTACACCATCTCGATTCGCCACCGTGTCGCCGCGCGCGTGGAGGAGCCCGGCGAGATGGTCGTGCCGTGCAAGATGCTCTCCAACATCACCAAGACCCTGCCCGACGCCCCCGTGAACTTCGAGGTCGAGGAGCGACAGGTGGCCATCTCCTGCGCCAAGAGCTCCTTTAGGCTGAATACCCTGGCCGCCGGCGACTTCCCCGAGTTCCCGACGCTCGCACTCGAGCAGTCGGTCGAGCTGCCGAGCGACATCCTGTCCGACATGGTTTCCCGCGTGTGGCGCGTGACCTCCACCGACAAGAACCGCCAGACGCTCACCGGCGTCCAGATGACCGTTGAGAACAACATGGTTCGCCTGGTGGCAACCGATGCCTACCGTCTGGCCGTGTGCGACACGCAGGTGGAGACCTCCACGCTTGAGGGCAGCTTCGAGCTGATCGTGCCCTCCGAGGCATTCAACGACGCGCTTTCCATCTCCGGCGGCCAGGGCAGCATCATGATCGGCGCGACCGACAACCAGGTCGTGTTCCAGTCCGGCAACACCACCTATGTCGCACGCCGCATCGAGGGCACGTTCCCCAACTACAAGGGCCTTCTGCCCGACACGTGCAACACCTCGGTCAAGATCGACGTCGCCGCGTTCAATGCCGCGCTCAAGCGCGTGACCGTCGTGGCCCAGGCGAACTCCGCCGTCACCTTCGATATCGATGCCGACGCCGGCACCATGACCCTCTCCGCCTTCTCGGGCGACCAGGACCAGGCGAGCGAGACGCTCGATGTCGAGATCGAGGGCAACTCCGGTAAGGTGGCGTTCAACTACCACTACATCTTTGGCTGCCTGAACGTCCTGGGTCACGAGAAAGAGATCACGCTGGAGCTCAAGTCCTTTGCTCAGGAGGCGGGCATCTTCAAGTCCTACGACAAGATCAACTACGTCTACCTGGTCATGCCCGTCCGCGTCTAATGGGGATGCTCGCGCGCACGCTGCGCGTTTGCGACTGGCGGAACTTTAAGGAGTTCAAACTCGATCTCGATCCCGCCGTCACCGTGCTGGTGGGTCGCAACGCGGTAGGAAAAACGAATCTCGTCGAGGCTCTGCAGTTCCTGACGGCGGGGCAATCCTTCCGCCGTCCCGCAACAGCGGAGCTTGTGCGCGAGGGCGCCGCGCGCGCCTCGGCGGATCTGCTGCTCGAGGGCGACGGCCGCCGTGTGGATACGGGGCTGCGCTGCGAGGAGGGCCGCCGCTCGTTTGTACGCAACGGCAAGAAGACGACGGCTGCCGGCGTGCGCGGCGTGGTGCCGAGCGTGCTGTTCTGCCCCGACCATCTCGACATGGTCAAGCGCTCGGCCAGTGTACGGCGTCAGGCGCTCGACGACTTCGGTATCCAGCTCTCCGACCGCTATGCCAACCTCGCGGCGGCGTATGCGCGCACCGTCGAGCAGAGAAACAACCTGCTGAAGGACCCCGCGTGCTCGTCTCTTCTGCTCGAGACGTGGGACGATGCGCTCGTTAACGCGGGCTGCGCGCTCCTGGCGCACCGCTCGGCCCTGCTCGCACGCATCCGCGCGCGTCTTGGCGAGGTCTATGCGCAGGTTGCCCCGCATGAGCGCGCCGACGTGGGCTACGTGGCCTCTATCGGCCTTGACGAGGAGCGCCTCTCCGACCGTGAGGCGGCCGCCGCGGCGTTTCGCGCAGCCCTGCGCGAGCGCGCCGAGGACGAGCGCCGCCGCGGCATCACCCTGGTGGGGCCGCATCGCGACGAGATCTCCTTCACCATCGACGGTCGCGCCGCGCGCGCATTTGCCAGCCAGGGCCAGCAGCGCAGCCTCGTGCTCGCGTGGAAAATCGCCGAGGTGGAGGTGACCGCGGACATCTTGGGCCGCCATCCGCTACTGCTGCTCGACGACGTGATGAGCGAGCTGGACGCCCGCCGCCGCGCGGCCATAATGGGGTTTATCCAGGGCGAGATCCAGACCGTTATCACCACGACGAACCTGGGGTACTTCTCGCCGTCCGTGATCGATTCCGCAAAGGTGGTGCGTATCGGTGAAGAGGCGTGACGACTCGAACCGCCTGGGCGCCGCCGCAGGGCTCGACAGCTATCTTTCGCAGGAGAAGCACCGCCTGTACGACGAGGCCTCGCCGCAACGGCGCGAGCAGATGGACGCTGCCTGCCGGGCCCGTGAGGTCTACCAGGCATGGAACGCCGTGTGCGGCAAGACCCGCGAGGGCCAGCATGTGACGGGCCTGCACTACGCGCCCGCGACAAACGAGCTGATCGTCTACATGGACGCCGCCTCCTGGACCTGCGAGATGACCCTCCTGCGTGAGATCGTCCGTGCGCGCATGGAGGCCGCGGGCGCCTGTGTGGACGGCCTGGTGTTCAAGACTTCCCGCGCGGGATACGAGAGCGCGGCGCAAAAGCGCGCGCCGGGGGCCAAGAAGCCCGCCCGCGAGAAGACGCCGCACGTTCCCCTGACGGAGCACGAGGAGGCCGGGATCGCTTCCGCCGTGGCTCCGATCGAAGATTCTCGTTTGCGTGAAGCCCTTAAAAACGCGATGGAAGCCAGTCTCTCGTGGAGCAAGACGGCA
This sequence comes from Bacteroidaceae bacterium, assembly GCA_963630805.1. Lineage (GTDB taxonomy): Bacteria > Actinomycetota > Coriobacteriia > Coriobacteriales > Coriobacteriaceae > Collinsella. The sequence continues at coordinate 41,386 of CAVGNZ010000033.1, read as the reverse complement.
AAACGGGTCAAATAGCCGTATAACGCATCTGGTGGCCTTATAGAGGTATTCGTTCATAACCAAGAGTGCCGGTTTTTCAGCTAAACTATCAAAGATTGAGTGCAAATCTTTTTCGAGAGGAAGATGCGCGTGGCTGAAAACCAAGAATACGACGGCAACGAGATCAAGATCCTCGAGGGTCTTGAGGCCGTCCGTAAGCGCCCGGGCATGTACATCGGCTCCACCAGCGCCTCCGGCCTGCACCACCTGGTGTGGGAGATCGTCGACAACGCGGTCGACGAGGCCATGGCCGGCTTCTGCACCGCGATCCAGGTGACGGTGCACCCCGACAACTCCATCACGGTCGTGGATAACGGCCGCGGCATCCCGGTGGACGAGCATCCCGTCAAGAAGATTCCGACCCTCGAGGTCGTCATGACGATCCTGCACGCCGGCGGCAAGTTCGACAACTCCGCCTACAAGGTTTCCGGCGGTCTGCACGGCGTGGGCGTCTCGGTCGTGAACGCCCTGTCCAAGAAAGTTGTCGTCCAGGTGCGCCGCGACGGCAAGATCTACGAGATGCAGTTCTCGCGCGGCAACACCACGCAGAAGATGCGCGAGGTGGGCACCGCCGAGGACACTGGCACTACGGTGACCTTCTGGCCGGACGACGAGATCTTCGAGACCACCGTCTATGACTTCGATACCCTGCATAACCGCCTGCAGGAGACAGCCTTCCTGAACAAGAACCTTAAGATCACGCTCACCGACGAGCGCGAGACCGAGCCGCATGTCGAGGAGTTCTGCTATGAGGGCGGCATCGTCGACTTCGTGAAGTTCCTGAACGAGGGCCGCGAGGTTCCCGAGCTGCTGGCTGAGCCCATCTACCTCGAGGGCACCTCCGAGGAGGGCGCGCCCGTCGACAAGATGGGCGAGGTCGAGGTGGCCATGCAGTGGAACACCGGCTACGGCGAGACCGTGATGTCGTTCGCGAACGACATCTACACGCCCGAGGGCGGCATGCATCTCGAGGGCTTCCGCACCGCGCTCACCCGCGTGATCAACGACTATGCCCGCAAGCAGGGACTCATCAAGGAAAAAGAGGCCAACCTCACCGGCGATGACGTGCGCGAGGGCATCTCGGCCGTCATCTCCGTCAAACTGGCCGACCCGCAGTTCGAGGGTCAGACCAAGGCCAAGCTCGGCAGCTCCTTCATGCGCCCGCTCGTGATGAAGATCGTCTCCGACGGCCTGGCCGAGTACCTTGAGGAGCACCCCAAGCAGGCGCGCGAGATCGTGAAGAAGGCCCAGCAGGCGAGCAAGGCCCGCAACGCCGCCCGCAAGGCGCGCGAGGCAACCCGCCGCAAGAGTCTGCTTGAGACGGCCTCCCTACCCGGCAAGCTCGCCGACTGCTCCGTGCGCGACGCCGAGCTCACCGAGCTCTTCATCGTAGAGGGCGATTCCGCAGGCGGCTCGGCCAAGGACGGACGCCGCCGCGATATCCAGGCGATCCTGCCCCTACGCGGCAAGATTCTGAACGTGGAGCGCGTGGGCGACCACCGTGCGTTCTCGAGTGACACCATCCAGTCGCTCATCACGGCGATCGGCTGCGGCGTGACCACGAGCGCCGGTGACGGCGGCGACTTCGATCTCTCCAAGGCGCGCTACCACAAGATCATCATCATGACCGATGCAGACGTCGACGGCGCTCATATCCGCATCCTGCTGCTCACGTTCTTCTACAAGTACATGCGCCCGCTCATCGACGCCGGCTACGTGTACGTGGCCTGCCCGCCCATCTTTGGCGTGAAGGTGCGCAACAAGATCCACTACGTCTACCCCAACGGCCGCCAGCCCGAGGACGAGATCCTGCGCGACACCATCGCGAGCCTGGGTCTCAATCCCGATGACGGCGAGGACGAGGCCGAGGGCGGCAAGATCACCAAGAAGCGCAAGGGCTACACCGTCCAGCGCTACAAGGGTCTGGGCGAGATGGACCCCAAGCAGCTTGCATCGACCACCATGGATCCCAAGACGCGCATCCTGCAGCGCGTGACCATCGAGGACGCCATGACGGCCGAGCGCGCGGTGCGCGAGCTGATGGGCTCCGAGGTGAGCTATCGCCGCGAGTATATCGAGAAGCACGCGCACGACGCTCGGTTCTTGGACGCGTAGCGGGCTTCCTCAGGCACGGCATCTTGCCCTTCAAACCGTCGCTTGCGTACCTAAGTACGCGGCGCTCCTCTTTCAGGGCAACCTGCCGCACCTGAGAAACCCCTTTAGACCTATGGGGTCACTATTTGGACCTGTGGGTCGCTACTTGGACCCTTAAGAACGACGGGTTGAATCTTTAGAGCACCACGACCAACCAGGGAGGTAACGTGGCAGACGATATGAACAACAACGACCAGACCTCCGGCGAGGGCATGCCGGACGATCTGAAGCGCCTGTTGGCGCGCGCGGAGCAGGGAGACGACGCACAGTCCGACGTCTACGTGGAGTCCGACGGCGAGGACGACGAGGCCGAGGACGACGGCGAGCTCGAAGAGAGCTTCGGCACCGTCGAGCGCGGCGAGGCTGCCGGAGAGGACATCAACGGCGGCCAGCTCCAGATCTCGGAGTTCGGTCGCGAGATGAAGCAGTCCTTCATCGAGTACTCGATGTCGGTCATCACGGCGCGCGCCCTGCCGGACGTGCGCGACGGCCTGAAGCCGGTGCACCGCCGCATCCTCTACGCGATGAACGAGAGCGGCATCTACCCCAACCGCCCGCACAAGAAGTCGGCCTGGACGGTCGGCGAGGTTATCGGTAAGTACCACCCGCACGGTGACTCCGCGGTCTACGAGACCATGGTCCGCCTGGCGCAGTGGTTCTCCATGCGCACCCCGCTCATCGACGGCCACGGTAACTTCGGCAACATCGACGGCGACTCCGCGGCCGCCATGCGCTACACCGAGAGCCGTTTGGCCAAGCCCGCCATGGAGCTGCTGCGCGACCTGCAGAAGGATACCGTCGACTGGCAGCCCAACTACGACGAGTCGCTCGCTGAGCCCCAGTGCCTGCCCGCGCGCTTCCCCAACCTGCTGGTTAACGGCAGCCAGGGCATCGCCGTCGGCATGGCCACCAACATCGCCCCGCACAACCTCACCGAGGCCATCGAGGCCACTTGCTATCTCATCGACCATCCGGATGCGACGGTCGACGAGCTCATGCAGATCATGCCCGGCCCGGACTTCCCCACGGGCGCCGTCATCATGGGCACCGAGGGCATCAAGCAGTCCTACGAGACCGGCCGCGGCTCCATCACGGTGCGCGCCAAGGCCCATGTGGAATCGACCAAGACCGGCCGCGACCGTCTGGTCTTCACCGAGATCCCCTACATGGTCAACAAGGGCACCCTACAGGAGAAGATCGCCCAGCTGGTAAACGAGAAGCGCGTCGAGGGCATCTCCGACATGCGCGACGAGTCCAACCAGAAGGGCCTGCGCCTGGTCATCGAGCTCAAGAAGGGCGTTATCCCTCAGGTCGTGCTCAACAACCTGTACAAGTACACGAGCCTGCAGACCACCTTCGGCGCCAACAACCTGGCGCTCGTGAACGGCGTGCCCAAGTGCCTCTCTCTCACCGAGATGCTGCAGCACTACATCGACCACCAGGTCGACGTCGTTACCCGCCGCACGCGCTTCGATCTTAAGAAGGCACAGGCCCGCGCTCATATCCTCGAGGGCTACCTCATGGCCCTCGACCACATCGACGAGGTCATCTCGATCATCCGCTCCTCGCGTACCGATGCCGAGGCCAGCAGCCGCCTGATCGAGCGCTTCGGCTTCACGCCCGAGCAGACCACGGCGATCCTCGAGATGAAGCTCCGCCGCCTGACGGGTCTCGAGCGCGACAAGATCCAGGAGGAGCTGGACGGCCTGCGCCGCGCCATCGCCTACTACGAGGACTTGCTTGCGCACGAGGATAAGATCCTCGCCGTGATCAAGGAGGAGATGCGCGAGATCAGCCGCAAGTTCGGCGACAAGCGCCGCACCGAGATCAAGCCCGCCGAGCGCACATTCAACGTCGAGGACCTCATCGCCGACGAGGAGATGGTCGTCACCATCACCCACACCGGCTACGTGAAGCGCATCCCCGTGGCCGCCTACCGCGCGCAGAAGCGCGGCGGCAAGGGCGTGACCGGCGCGAATCTCAAAGAGGACGACGTCATCGACGAGATGTTCATCGCGAGCACCCACGAGTACGTGCTGTTCTTCTCCAACAAGGGCAAGGTCTACCGCCTCAAGGTCCACGAGCTGCCCGAGGGTACGCGCCAGGCGCGCGGCACCGCGATCGTGAACCTGCTGCCGTTCGAGAACGGCGAGAAGATCGCGAGCGTCATCAGCTGCCGTGAGTTCCCCGAGGACGAGTACCTGCTGTTTGCCACCACGAGCGGTATGGTCAAGAAGACCGTCATGGAGGCCTACGACCGTAGCCGCCGCGACGGCATCATCGCCATCAGCCTCAAGGAGGGCGACAGCCTGCTCGCCGTGCAGCGCGTGCGCGAGGGCGACCAGGTTATCATGGCCACCACCGCCGGCAAGGCCATCATGTTCAGTGAGGACCAGGTGCGCGAGACCGGCCGCAACACGAGCGGCGTGCGCGGCATCTCGATGCCCGAGGGCACCGAGGTCCTAGGCATGGAGATCAGCTGCGGCGCGGGCGACCTGTTCGTCATCACCGAGCGTGGCTACGGCAAGCGCACCCCGGTGGCCGACTACCCGCTGCAGCACCGCGGCGGCCAGGGCGTCTTCACCATCCAGATGACGGAGAAGAAGGGCAAACTCGCCGCCATGAAGACGGTAGGCCCGCAGCACGAGCTCTTCATCATCACCGAGGGTGCGACGGTCATCCGCGTGAAGACCGACGAGATTTCGCAGTCCGGTCGCTCCACCCAGGGCGTCAAGATGATGTCCGTGGCAGACGGCGACCGCGTGTGCGCCGTGGCCCGCATGGAGAGCGAGAAGGAGTCCGACGAGGTCCAGGACGCAGACGAGCAGGGCGCTGCCGAGGCTCCTGAGGCAACCGCTGAGACGCCCGAGGCTCCCGAGGCGGAGTCCAACGAGTAACGGCCCGCGCTCAATAGGCTAACGAAAGGAGCCCCGGATGCGACGATGCATCCGGGGCTCCTTGCTTGAGCTGCGATGTTGGGTTGACTGCCGCGCCGCGATGTAGCCGCTGCGCGTGCGTCCGCGGCCCGTACCCTACAGGCCCTCGACCTCAAAGCGGCGGGCGAGCGCCTCGGGGTGGTTTGCATGCTGCAGTGCCACGGTCCTGTCGACGATACCGCTCTTGACCACGTTGAACAGGGCCTGGTCCATGGTCTGCATGCCCTGGGCGGAACCGGCTGCGATAACGGAGTCGATCTGGTAGGACTTCTCCTCGCGGATCAGGTTGCGGATGGCCGTGTTCATGACCATGATCTCGAACACGGGCGTGGTGCCGCCGTCGATGGTGGGCACCAGGCGCTGTGCGACCGTTGCCTGCAGCACCATGGAGAGCTGGATACGAATCTGACGCTGCTGGTTGGGCGGGAACGCGTCGAGGATGCGTTCCACGGTGTCCGCGGCGCTCGTGGTGTGCAGGGTCGAGAGCACGAGCTGCGCCATCTCAGCGGCCGAGACCGCGGTGCTGATGGTGTCCGGGTCGCGCATCTCGCCCAGTAGGATCACGTTGGGGCTCTCGCGCATCGCGGAGCGCAGCGCCTCGGAGTAGGTGGCCACGTCGGTCGGGATCTCGCGCTGCGTGATGATGCAATTGCCGTGACGATGCACGTACTCGATGGGGTCCTCCATCGTGATGATGTGGTCGTTGCGGGTCTTGTTCATGTGGTCGAGGATGCAGGCGAGCGTGGTGGACTTACCGCTGCCGGCGGGGCCGGTCACCAGTACCATGCCGCGCTTGAAGTCGCCCAGATGCAGCACCTGCTCGGGGATGTTCATCTCCTCGGCGCTGGGCAGGCCAAAGGGAATCACGCGCACCACGGCGCCAAAGGAGCCGCGCTGGCGGAAGATGTTCGCCCTGAAGCGGCCCACGCCGGGCACGGCAAAGCTGAAGTCATCGTCGTGATTGTTGTTGTTGCGGAAGATCGCCATGTCGCGCCCGGCGATCTCGTAGATCGCGGTGACGTAGCGCTCGGTGTCGGCTGGCATGAGCGCCTCGCTGTCCGTGCGCACGTGGATGCCGCTCTTCTGATACGAGAGCGGCAGGCCCGCGATGATAAAGATATCGGACGCGTGAACGTCGATCATCTGCTGAAGTAGTTCGTTGAGCTGCATAATCATCCCTCTTTGTATCAGTTGGTAGCAGAACCGGACCAGAGGTTCTCCTCGGTCTCGTCACTTTGGACAGTCGTTATCTTCCAGGCATCGATGGAGTGCGTAAGGTCATCGTTAAACGTCACGGCGGCATCGAGGGCATGCCCGTCTGCCGTGGTGACGGTAAAGGTCACGGTCTTGCCCGATGCATCGGCCTCGATGGAGAGATCATCGGTGTCAGCCTCGTCGAGTACCTGTTCGGTCATCTCGTCCAGCTCGCTGGCGATGGTCGCCACGGCCGCGGAGGCGTCGTCGCTGCCCTGGGCCACATCGTCCAGGTGCGCCAGCAGGTCCTGCCCGCATGCCTCAAGGGCATAGGATGCCGTGGCTCCCGTGGCCTGGCGCTGCGACATGGCGCGCGCGGCGTTGGAGGTGGTGGTGCAAAGCATCGCGAGCACGGCGAGCAACAGCACCGCAATGAGCGTGAGCAGGCTGATGGGTCCGATGCGCACGCTGTTGGTTTTGGGTGCGGCCATGGCTACTTCACCTCGCTTACGTAGCGGGCGGTGTCCAGCTCATAGGCCACGCCGGCGTCGTCCGAGACCTCGATGTGCGCACGGTAGAGCGTACCGGCGTCGTGCTCGTCCTCGGTGACCTCGCAGGAGACCTCAAATCCGTCCTCACCCTGCTCGGTCACGCCAGAGCCGACCGTCTTGCCGGCGGCGATGGCCACGGGATCTGCCGAGAACTCCTCGGCGGCGTCCTCGGCCACGGAAACGGCGCGGCACACGCGGGCAGATTGGTCGGCCGTGGTGGTTGCGCGCGAGAAGAGCTGCGTGAACACCGCGATGGAGATCACGAGCACGGCGAGCAGCGCGAGCGTCTCGATGATAAACGCCGTGGTGCCGCGCATGCGCTTGGAATCGTTTGTTGCAGAAGAGGTCGCCATGTTATTCGCCTCCCTGCAGATAGCGCAGGGCGACCTCGCGGGTGCCCTGGTCGGTCGTGATGGAAAGAACGTCGTCGCTGTAGGTAAAGCTGAACGTCTCAGACTCGGTGACGGTGTTTGCCTTGGCCGGGGTATATGAGGCTCCCTGCAAGCTGTACTCCTGCACGATCTTGCCCTCGTACAGGTAGAGGCGCGTCTCGTAGGTGCCCGAGTCGAGTGACTCGACGATCACGAGTGAGCGGCCTTCCGGGCCCTCGCCCGCGGCCACGGCACCGGTGGCGTCGTTCGCGCGCACGATGTTCGCGATCAGGTCGAGTCCCTCGCGGCGCTCGACGTTTTCCTGCTGCACGTCAGAGACGTGGCGGTACACAAAGACGCCGGTGATGAGTGCCGTGAGCATCGCGGTAAAGAACACAGTGAGCAGAAGGACGGGGAACAGGCGGCGCAGGCGTCGGCGACCCGTCGGCTCGTCAAAAGTGACGTCGGAGAGCTTGGAGAGCGCGTCGATGCGCTCGACATCGTGCTGGTCGGTGTAGGAACTCATCGCGGCGTCACCACCACGCTGGGCATGATGTTGCCGGCAAAGTACTCGTAGCTCACCACGTAGTCGTTATGGTTGATGGTGAGGCCGTAACTCTCTTCCAGGTGCTCAAGGGAACGCGGGTAGCTGCCCTCGATGGCACAGCACTGCTTGGCCGCCGCGAGGACGGAGTCGCGCAGGGCGACGGCGCCCTGTTCCCGTGCGTTCTCGCGCACCCTGAATCCTACGGCTCCCAGCGCGAGCACCACCAGCACCGCAACCACCACAGCGACGATGCGTCGCTTTTTGCGCTGCTTGAGCTCGCGATCGGTAATCTCGTGAAACATCGGTCCGCTCTTCCTGCTAGGCGATGGAACCCATGATGCCGATAAGCGGCAGCATGACGGCGATGAGCGTGGCGCCCACGGCGACGGTCAGAAACGCCGCCAGGGCGGGCTCGACGCCATCGACCACGTCGTCGAGCTGCGCGGTCGCATCGTTGAAGAAGATGTCGGAGAGGCGTCCCAGCACCTCGTCGGTGGAGCCGGAGTGAATGCCTACCGTGAGCATACGGCTATAGACGGGCTCGAAGATCTCGTTCTCGGCGATGGCCTGCGCCAGGCTGCGCGGGTTGTTCACGTCGAGCATAGAGACACGTGCCTGCTCGAGCTTGGCGCCCAGCTCGTCGTGATCGACGGTCGCCGCGGCGCGCTCCATGGCGGCGCTATCGGGCACGCCCGAGGCCACAAAGGCAGAAAGTGCGCTGGTAAAGCGCGAGATGGCAAGCTGGTACATGGCGCGCTTGGTGAAGGGGATGCGCTCGAATTTCTTGATGACGCGCAGGCGTCCGCGCTCGGTGTGTGTGGCCGCGCAGACGGCGAGTGCGGCAATCGCGGCGAGAAGCACCACGGCGAGCGCGATCCAGCCGATCACGGCCGATGCCCCGATCATCGAGAACGAGCCTGCGGTGAGTGAGCCGGACATGTTGTCGTAGGCGTCGGTGAACACCGGCAGGATAACGACCACGGTAAAGGCAAGAATGACGCTCATGATGCACAGCAGCGCCGCCGGGTATCCCACAGCGTTGCGCAGGCGGCTAAAGATGCGGCCCTCGCTGTCGTAGTAACGGCCCAGGCTGCGCAGCACGCGCTCGGTGCGGCCCGATGCCTCGCCGATGCGCACCATCTCCACCGCGTACGGCGGGAAGGCGGCGGTGCTCTCCATAGCCTCGGCAAGTCCTACACCCTCGATGAGCTTGGTGTACACGCCGTCGCAGACCTTCTTGAAGTGCGATTGCTCGCGCTTCTCAGAAAGCATGTGCACGGCTTCTTCCGTCTGGATGCCCGCCGAGAGCATGGTGGCGATGCTGTCGCAAAAAGCGCTGATGGCGCTGCTCTCCAGTAATGTGTCAGCCATTATTCGCATCCTCCCGTAGAGACATTTTGTAAGCCTCAGTATACATAGCGGTCAGTATATTCCTTTCCGTCGCCAACATTTTCGGTGCTTCCGCCGGCCGCGAACGTTAAATCAACGCGCGACCAGGTTTTGCTCTGCACATCGAACTGCGCGCAGGTCCACGTGCCGTCGATGTAGACCATGATCCACGCGTGATATATCTGCCCGGGGGAGACATAGCCGCACACGATCTTGGTGGGAATCCCCACCGCGCGCAGCATCGCGGCTCCCAGGCTGGCGTAATCAAAGCAGATGCCCGTTTTGCTGGAGAGGGTCTCGTCCGGGTCGGGCACGTAGCCGCTCGAGGTCTTGAGCTGGGCGGCCTTTTCCTCGTCATAGGTGATGTTGTCGACGATCCACTGGCAGACGCTCTCGAGCGCCTCGCCCTCGTTTTGCGACTCGCTTACCAGCTCGCGCGCCTGGGTCACGCAGTCGCTGTCCTCGGAGTAGTTGCAGAACACGTTGGGCACCAGGTACGGCGCAAACTCACTGGTAAGGGTCACGTTTGCCGTGGTGCTCAGCAGCTCGATGTAGTTGTCGGCAGAGGTGTTTTGCATCACGCGGAACGTGTACGAGCCGTCGCCCAGGGTGAGTGGGCAGATGATCGGCGTGCCGTCTTGCGGCAGGTCGTAGCTATAGGTGCTCTCGCCAAGGGTGACCAGAAACTTAAGGCGGGAGGAGTTTGTGGCGGCGGCTCCCACGTAGCCCTCGGCCACTGACGAGATATCGATGGAGGCGGAGTTTTCCGTGACGGCTGCCTCGGCATTAAAAGCGGCGGCGGTGACGGAGCCGGGTGCAGTAAAGCTTGCTCCCGTGGCCTCATCCGAGCCACCTGAGCAGCCCGCGAGTGCAAAAGCAACCAGCGCCGTGCAGAGCACGGACACAACCAGGGGGGCTTTATGTTTCTTGCAAACGCTCACTGTGGATGAGTATAGACGGGAAGCCTTAAAAAAGCAGGTGGGAGCACGGGTTTAGGGCTTGTTGCATGGCTGGGAGGTAATTTCCGGCCAAACGGGTGGAAATTGACCAGAAACATGCCAAAAAAGCTGGTCACCCCCCTCTAGTTTTGCATGCGTGGTGATATAGTCGTATTTGAATCATGCTCATCCTTGGGCGTGGTCTGTAGAAGATTGGCACGAGCCGTGTGGGGGCACGGGGAATTGCTGAGGTGATAGATATGAGCACGAACGAGTATTTCGAGAACAGCCAGGGCACGGGCGGCACCGTCCTGCGTCGCGCAAGGGTGTTTGGCATCAAGACGATGACCGTTGTGATAACGGCATCCATGCTGCTTTCGGGCGTGCCCACGGCCGCGATTGCCGAGGGGCTGGAAGAGGCCGGCGTCGTCGCCACCCAGGGCGAGGTCGAGCCTACAACAGAACCTACAACGCAAGATACGAGCACCACGACCGACGAGGGTGCCACCACAACCGAGACCACCGATTCCAGCGATACCCCCGCCGCTGATACCTCTTCGCAACAGGACACCTCTGCCGCTCAGGACACCCCCGCGTCCGACGAGCAGGTCGCAACCGAGGCCGACGTGAAGCTCGACCTGGGTTCTGCCTATATCACCTATAACGGTCAGGACATCGCCCTGCCCTCCACCAAGGTCACCGTTCCCACCGGTAAGGACTTTAAGTTCACCGCCACGGCTAACACGGGCTTTGACCTTACTGCCGTGAAGCTCGCGGTCAACGGTTCCGAGTCCGAGCTCACCGCCGATGCGGACGGCGCCTACACCGTCACGGCCGATCAGGTCGCTGCCGGCGCCACCGTCAAACTCGAGACCGCCGAGCAGGCCGAGGAAGCCGCTACCCAGAACAACGCCATCGCCATCACCAGCCTCGCGGACGAGGACGCCCAGACCGACGACCAGTCCGACAAGAATGACGCTGCCGTCGTGGACGACGATGGCGACTGGAGCGTCACCGGCAACGACACCCTCGAGGTCGGTAAGTTCGCCGTCTATACCGCTAACGATTTCTCCGCCGCGGTGACCTGGAGCACGTCTGACGAGTCCATCGCTACCATTGACTCCAACGGCGTCGTGACCGCTGTCGCGGCTGGCAAGGTGACGATTACCGCCACCTGCGGCACTGAGACTGCCAGCAAGACGATCACCGTTACCAAGGCGTCATCGTCTTCCCGCTGGAGCTCTGGTAATACAGCCACGTTTGTGCCGACTGTCTCCAATGCGGAGGTTGCTTACTTTAACTGGCACAGCAGCAGCGACACGAGCGATATTGCTTTCACTCCGGTGGCATCGGGCAGCACGCTCTCCATTGGGAATTACAACAGCTCGAGTCAGGCTGGTTACGTCGTTTTCTTCGTCAAGCCGAGCAGTAACTATCTGTTTACGGGTCTTGGCGCCGACGGCAATGGTGACACCTATGTTGTCGGTTCCGGTGAGTACGGAAACATCGCCGGGTATCCCAACATCTCCGCAGTGATGAACGCAGCGAAGGCTGCGGGTTATGTTGCGGCGTTTGGCTACTCAAGGGTCAAGGGAGATAATCCCCCGTCGTATTCCGCGTTCCAGGTAACGGCTCAGTCACCTGATATGACCATTGCTGCAACGAGCAGCAAGACCAGTGATGTCCTTGCTGGTGAAACTCTGACGTTCACGATTGTCATGACGCCCCATCTCACCGGCAGCAATAGGGACAAGGTGACGGGTGTTCGGGTGAACAGCGTTACTGTTAATGGATTGGCTGCAGAGTGGTCCGATATTGTCGACAACGGTGACGGTACGTTCACTGCAACGGTTTCCTATACCGTTACTGAAGCCGACTGCAATCGCTCCAGTGTGGACTTGGTGGTAAATGCGACCTCGACCTACGAGGCAAGTCTCAGCACGTCGCTCAGCTCCATTACTACTACGTCGTCTATCAACAAGACCGCGACGGCAACTTGCGCCATCGCGCCCAAGAGTGATGTGACGTATGAATTCAAGTCCGGAACGAGCGACAAGACGCTTCCCAACGGCATCTATAGCGTGCTGCCCAAGGATTCCAAGACCTATCAGAAGGGCAAGAAGGTCACTGCCTCCAACACTCCGAAGTCGGGAGCCGTTTATGAGGATGTGGACAACGACGGTTACTGGACCTTCGAAGGTTGGGATTCTTCCAGCAAGACGATGACCGAGGACGGTATTACTTTCACCGGCACCTGGTCCTTCACCAAGTACAGCAAGTACACCATTAAATATGTTGACGAGGACGGGAACGAACTCGCTGCTTCTAAGACGGTCTCTGGCAACAAGCTCGGCGATAAGGTCAAGAAGGACGCCATCGATCATCCGGAGATTACGGGCTACAGCTATAGCAAGACGAATCCGGATAGCGTGACTATCAACAAGAACGAATCCAAGAACGTCTTCACCGTTACGTACAAGAAGAAGGCCGGCAAGGCCGGTTATAACCTGGTGCTGGATAGTGCTTCGTGGACTGCTCCGGACGAGACCACCAATACCGAGAAGATGAAGTGGTACTACGACTACGGTTTCGCGAAGGGTGACACCTTTACGGTGACCGATAGCGAGCCCACGGCTACGAACCGTGCCTTCATCGGTTGGATGGATAAGGAACGCGACGACCAGGCTGCCGCGATTCGTGAGGCCGGCGATGAGGTTACATATATATATAGTAACAATCAGACGTACACTCTCGATGCCCTGTGGGCGAGCCTCTCTGCCACGGGCGAGGACGTGACGTATGACGGTAATTCCCATACCGTTACAGTAGACGTCAACATCAACGAGGGCACCGGTCTGGATTCGAAGTACGTTGCGCAGGCCAAGAAGCTCATCACGGCTGGCGACGTTGAGTACTCGACTGACGGCGGCGACACTTGGAGCAAGGACAAGCCGGAATTCACGAATGCTGGCTCCTACACCGTTAAGGTGCGCCAGAAGGTGACCGTTGGCGGCAAGACCACCGAGCTCACCGCTGAGACCACGGTCAAGATCGCCAAGCGCACCGTCACGCTTGAGTCTGCCGATCTGTCCAAGGACTACGATGGCAGCGCACTCACCAACGGCGACACCGCCCTTAAGACCGAGGACGGCTGGGTAAAGAACGAAGGCGCAACCTACAGCTTTACCGGTAGCCAGACCGACGTTGGCGAGTCCGACAACACCTTCTCCTACACGCTGAAGGACGGCACCGACGCTAACAACTACATCATCAAGAAGTCCGAGGGCAAGCTGACCGTTAACGATCGCGAGACCAAGTATGCGATCACGGTTGAGGGCAACTCCACGAGCGTCGTGTACGACGGCAAGGAGCACACCGCTTCTGGTATTACCACCGCCTCCAGCACCTATACCAATGACAAGGGCGTGACTTTCACCATCACTGCGGACACGACCGATCCGAAGTCCACTGACGTCACAACTCTTGAAAACAAGGTCTCCAACGTTAAGGTCACCCTTAACGGTAAGGACGTTACCAAGCAATTCACGGTGACCACCAAGGATGGCAAGCTCACCATCGAGAAGCGCACCGTGAAACTCACCTCCGCGAGTGATGAGAAGGAGTACGACGGCAAGGCACTCAAGAACTCTAAGGTCACGGCCACCAAGTTCAACGCCGAGACCGGTGAGGGCTTTGTTGAGGGCGAGGGCGCTACCTATAAGGTGACGGGCTCTCAGACCAAGCCCGGCTCCAGCGAGAACACATTCTCCTATGAGCTGAATGAGAACACCAAGGCTGATAACTACACCATTACGACCGAGACCGGTACGCTGACCGTTACCAACCGTAAAGCCAAGTATGAGATCACGGTTGAGGGTAACTCTGCTACCGAGACCTACGACGGCACCGAGAAGTCCGTCAGCGGTATCAAGACCACGACCTTCACGGTCGATGGCAACACCTATACCGTCGAGGGGCTCAAGGCTTCCGGCGCCAAGGGCATCGACGCGGATTCCTATACGAATACCGTAACCGGTACTGCCATGGTGAAGGATGCCGAGGGCAACGACGTTACGAGTGAGTTTGCCGTTACCACCAAGAACGGTGCGCTGAAGATCAACAAGCGCGACGTCACCATCAAGTCCAAGTCTGCCGAGCAGGTCTATAACGGCCAGCCTCTGACCAAGCATGAAGCTGAGGTCACGAAGGGCAGCATTGCGGATGCCGATAAGGGCAAGGTCACGTACGACTACACCGGTACGATCACCAATGTTGGTGAGACGGAGAACACCTTCACAGTTTCTGGCCTTAATGCCAAGAACTACAACGTGACGACCGAGTACGGCAAGCTCAAGGTCACCGCGGTTACCGACAAGGTGACCGTGACCATCACGGAGCACGGCGGAAGCTACACCTATGACGGTACCGAGAAGACCGCCACAGGCTACGACGTCTCCAGTAGCAACGAGCTCTACACCGCGAACGACTTCACCTTCAGCGGCACCGATACCGTGCGCGGCACCAACGCCGGCACCTATGAGATGCAGCTCAAGGCGAGCGACTTCACGAACAACAGCTCCAACTTCTCCGACGTTGAGTTCAAGATCGTCGACGCTACGCTGACCATTGCCAAGCGCGAGGTCACGCTGAAGTCCGAGACCGTATCCAAGGTCTATGACGGCACGGCGCTTACCGCAAAGACCGTTACTATCGCGAGCGGTAGCTTTGTCGAGGGTCAGGGCTTCAAGGCCGAGGCGACCGGCAGCGTTACCAACGTGAGCGAGGGTGCAGTCGACAATGCGTTTGACTATGAGCTGACCGGCGGCGCCACTGAGGGCGAGAACGGTAACTACATCATCACCAAGCAGGTCGGTAAGCTGAGCATCACTCCGGTGACCAGCGAGGTTGTTGTGACCATCACGGGTCACAAGACCGAGGCCAAGTATGACGGCATCGAGAAGTCCGCCACGGGCTACGATGTCTCCATCAGCAACGTTCTGTACAAGAAGGATGACTTCTCCTACGAGGGCACTTCCGAGGTAAAGGCAACCAACGCCGATACCTATAAGATGGGCCTCAAGAAGAGTGACTTCACTAACAGCAACATGAACTTCACCAATGTTACGTTCAACGTGACTGATGGCGAGCTTGCTATCTCCAAGCGCGATGTCGTGCTGACCTCTGCCTCGGCTGAGAAGGAGTACGACGGCACGCCGCTGACTCGCAACGAGCAGACCGACGTGACGGTCTCCGGTGACGGCTTCGCCAACGGCGAGGGCGCAACCTACGCCATCACGGGTAGTCAGACTGTTGTGGGTAACTCTGAGAACGCCTTCAGCTATGAGCTGAACGAGAACACTCTTGCCGATAACTACAACATCGAGACCCACAACGGAACGCTGAACGTTACCAACCGTGACGCTAAGTACGAGGTCACGGTCAAGGCCAACTCCACTACCGCTACGTACGATGGCGAGGCCCATGAGGCCAAGGGCGTCAAGACCTACGAGTTCACCAAGAACGGCCAGAAGTACACCGTTTCCGGTCTTACGACTGAGGACCCCAAGCAGACCGATGCTGGTACCTACACCAACAACA
Organism: Bacteroidaceae bacterium; assembly: GCA_963630805.1. Taxonomy (GTDB): domain Bacteria; phylum Actinomycetota; class Coriobacteriia; order Coriobacteriales; family Coriobacteriaceae; genus Collinsella. Next base: position 25,669 of record CAVGNZ010000033.1, on the reverse strand, counting down.
TTATCGGTACGGCTAAGGTGACCGACGCCAAGGGCAACGATGCCACCGATCAGTTCACGGTTAAGACCGAGAACGGCAAGCTTGTCATCGAAAAGGCCAAGGTTACCCTCAAGTCTGCCTCTGGCACCTGGGTCTATGACGGCAAGTCCCACAAGAAGGAAGAGATGGAAACCGTCTCTGGCTTCGCCAATGGCGAGGGCGCAACCTTCACCTATGACAAGTCTGTCACCAACGTAAGCGAGGGTAAGGTTGAGAACGCCTTCTCCTACACGCTGAACAACAACACCAAGGCCGACAACTACGAGATCAAGACCGAGGACGGTACGCTCGAGGTCACGCCTGTTACCGATACGGTGACGGTCACCATTACCGGTAACACCAAGACCGAGACGTTCGACGGTACACAGAAGACCGTTGAGGGCTATCAGTTCGAAGCCAGCAACGACCTCTACACCGAGGACTACGTCACGTTCAGCGGCAATGCTGTTGCTTCCGGCACCAACGTCGACAAGTACGATATGGGCCTCAAGAAGAGTGACTTTACGAACAGCAGCTCCAACTTCACCAAGGTTGAGTTCACGGTCACCGACGGCTGGCTTAAGATCGAGCCCGCCAGCATCAACAACAACGATGCCGAGTGGACCAAGGAAGATGTGAGCAAGTTCTACGACGGTGAGAAGCTCACCGCTCATACCGCCACCGCTAAGGACAAATACGGCAACAGCCTGACCGTCGAGTACAGCGCCGACGGCGAGACCTGGGTATCCGACCCGACCGAGATCTCACTTACGCACGCGGGCAAGGTCACGGTTAGCCTGCGCGCCAGGAGCGACAACTACGAGTCTGGCAAGTACTTCACCAGCTCCGAGACCATCACGGTGAACAAGCGCAAGGTCACCATGGCCTCCGCTACCGACACCAAGACGTATGACGGCACGCCGCTCACCAACGATGCGGTCACCGTGTCCGAGTTCAACGCCGAGACCGGTGAGGGCTTCATTAAGGGCGAGGGCGCCACGTACGATGTGACCGGCACCATCACCAACGTTGGTTCCGTCGACAACGCCTTTACCTACAGCCTCAAGAAGGGCACCAGCAAGGACGACTACGAGATTACGGCGACCCCTGGTAAACTCACCATTACTGCCGACGCCAATGCAGTCGTTGTGACCATCAAGGCTAAGAGCGAGACCGTCGTCTACGACGGCGAGGAGCACACGGTCACCGGTTACGACATCGCCGGCATCACGGGTGGTGACGGCAAATTCACCGCTGCAGACGTTGCGCTCAAGGATGACGTTGACCTCTCTGTTTCCGGTACGAATGTCGCTGTCGACTCCGCGACCGGTGCTGTTGTCGCCTACACCAAGGCGCTCAACGCTAGCGACTTCAAGAACACCAACGCGAACTTCTCCAACGTAACGTTCCAGATTGACCCCAGTGCTTCTAACGTGAGCCTCACCATCACCAAGCGTCCCGTGAAGCTGACTTCTGGTAGCGCCTCGAAGGTCTATGACGGCGCCCCGCTGACCAAGGATGAGGTCACCGCGACCGCCTTCGATGCCGAGAAGAAGGAAGGCTTCGTTGACGGGCAGGGCTTCACTGCCGAGACTACGGGCTCCCAGACTGATGCGGGTTCGAGCAAGAACGGCTTCACCTATAAGCTGAACGAGGGTACTGCTGCCACCAACTACAGCATCACCAAGGAAGAGGGCGACCTGACGGTCAACAAGCTCTCTGCTGACAACCTCAACCTCGTCGGCACTGACGTGACCCACGTCTACGATGGCAAGTCTCACGCCGCCGGCACCGCTACCGCGACGCCCAAGGACAGCAAGGGCAACGATCTTGACGATGCGGTTACGATTGAGTACCAGCTCGCGAGCGATCCCGATAGCGAATGGGTTTCTAACCCCAGCTCCATCACGCAGACGGATGTCACCAGCACGCCTGTGGTCGTGAACGTTCGTGCCACGTCCTCCAACTTCGAGGGCACGGCTACTACTACCGAGACCATCACCATCACCAAGGCCACGCTGAAGGTCAGCACCCCGAGCGCGTCCAAGGTCTACGACGGCTCTGAGCTCACGGCCGCGGCCACCGCGTCCAACATCAAGGGCCTGGTCGGCGATGAGACCGCCACGGTCAAGGCGACCGGCTCGCAGACCGAGGTCGGCTCCTCCGACAACACCTACGGCGGCGTCGAGTGGGGCACCGCCAAGGCGTCCAACTACAGCGTCGAGCTCGAGGGCGAGGGCACCCTGACGGTCCTGGCGCAGTCCATCGACCCGAAGACCGACCCGACCGACCCCGACAAGCGCTACACCGGCGCCAAGGTCGACGACCCGAGCGACTCCACCTACGACGGCGACACCCACAAGTGGGCGCCGACGGTGAAGAGCGCCGAGGGCACCGAGCTCACCGAGGGCGACGACTACACCGTCACCTACAAGCGCGGCGACGACGTGACCGATAACTTCACGGATGCCGGCACCATCACGGTCGTCATCACCGGCAAGGGCAACTACGCCGGTGAGGTCACCAAGTCCTATGAGATCAAGAAGGCCACGCTGAAGGTCAGCACCCCGAGCGCGTCCAAGGTCTACGACGGCTCTGAGCTCACGGCCGCGGCCACCGCGTCCAACATCAAGGGCCTGGTCGGCGATGAGACCGCCACGGTCAAGGCGACCGGCTCGCAGACCGAGGTCGGCTCCTCCGACAACACCTACGGCGGCGTCGAGTGGGGCACCGCCAAGGCGTCCAACTACAGCGTCGAGCTCGAGGGCGAGGGCACCCTGACGGTCCTGGCGCAGTCCATCGACCCGAAGACCGACCCGACCGACCCCGACAAGCGCTACACCGGCGCCAAGGTCGACGACCCGAGCGACTCCACCTACGACGGCGACACCCACAAGTGGGCGCCGACGGTGAAGAGCGCCGAGGGCACCGAGCTCACCGAGGGCGACGACTACACCGTCACCTACAAGCGCGGCGACGACGTGACCGATAACTTCACGGATGCCGGCACCATCACCGTCGTCATCACCGGCAAGGGCAACTACGCCGGTACCGTGACCAAGACCTACGAGATCAAGAAGCGTGAGGTCACTATCACGTCTGACAACGGCGACTTTGTCTACAACGGCAAGGCCCAGAAGCAGGAGACTGCTAACGTTACTGATGGCAGCTTCGTTGATGGCGAGGGTGTTGCGTCCTACACCTTCACTAAGTCTGTGAAGAAGGTTGGCGACGAGGCTGACAACGAGTTCACCTACACGCTGAACGGCAACACCAAGGCCGATAACTACACGATCACGAAGAAGTACGGCAAACTGACGGTCCGCAAGAGCGACGAGGACATCGTCGTGACGCTCAGCGGCTATGAGGGTACCTACGACGGCGACGAGCACAAGGCCACTTCGCACGTGGCCGGCAAGCTGCCCGAGGGCTTCACGACCAAGGTCGTGAGCAACGCTGCTATCACCAACGTGGGCGAGAAGACCGCCAAGGTCGACTCCTTCATCATCTACGATGAGTCCGGTAACGACGTTACCGACCAGTTCAACGTTGATACCAAGAGCACGGCAACCCTTACGGTGACCAAGCGCGAGATCACCGTTACCTCCGCCGATGCGACGAAGGTCTTCGACGGCACCGAGCTCACCAAGCACGAGGCGAACGTCACCTCCGAGACCGGTCTCGCGGGCGAAGAGAAGCTCTCCTACAGCTTCACCGGCTCCCAGACCGAGGTCGGCGGCAAGCAGGGCAACAACACCTTCACAGTCGATTGGACCAAGTCCACGGCTGCTGAGGGCAACTACAAGGTGACCTACGAGCCCGGCACCCTTACGGTGACGGCCCAGTCCATCGACCCCAAGGACGTCGACCCTGACGATCCCGATCCGTCCTACAAGGGCGTTACGGTCAACGACCCCGCCGACGCCACCTACGATGCCAACGCTCACAAGTGGACGCCGACAGTTGAGACTGCCGACGGCACGGCGCTCGAGGCCGGCAAGGACTACACCGTCATCTACAAGCGTGACGGCGTGGAGACCACTGACTTCACCAACGCGGGTACCATCACGGTCGTCATCACCGGTACGGGCAACTACACCGGTGAGGTCACTAAGCAGTACACCATCAAGCCGGCTGAGGTGACCCTGAGCTCTAACACGCGTGTGTTTGTCTACAACGGCAGCAAGCAGGGTGACCATGCGGTCAACGGCTCCGGCGCCTTCGAGCTCTTCAAGAGCCAGACGGCCCTCCTGGCCGCGACCGGTGAGGTCCAGAACGTGGGCGACACCGCGGTCAACACGATTCGCTACACGATGGCGGCCGGCTACAGCGATGGCAACTATGTCATCGAGCTTGCAGAGGGCACCCTCTCCGTGACGCCGCAGTCCATCGACCCCAAGGACGTCGACCCTGACGATCCCGATCCGTCCTACAAGGGCGTGACCACGGACGACCCGACCGACGTCACCTACGACGGCACCGAGCACAAGTGGACCCCGGTTGTGAAGGACGCTGACGGTAAGGAACTGGTCGAGGGCACCGATTACGACGTGACCTACGACACTTCTGACTTCGTCAACACCGGTACCATCACTGTGACCATCACCGGCAAGGGCAACTTCACCGGTACGATCACCAAGACCTACCGCATCACTCCTGCCGCGCTGCACGTGGTAACCGCCAGTGCGTCCAAGACCTACGACGGCACGGCCCTGACCAGCGACGGCGTCACGGTGACCGGTCTGGTCGCCGGCGATGTCATCACCGTCACCGCCACGGGCGCTCAGACTCAGGTCGGTAGCTCCGAGAACACCTACACCATCGACTGGATGCAGGTGAACGAGGACAACTACACCCTGACCGACGAGCTCGGTACTCTGGCCGTCACCGAGGCACCGGCCCCGACTCCGACTCCGGATAACGGCGGCACGACTCCGGTCACGCCGACGAACAACGGCGGCACCGTGATTGACGTCATCGTCGACGCGCTCGACAACGGTTACCGCGCCATCACCGGCGATACCGAGGAAGAGCCCGCCGAGGAGGAGAAGATCTCCGATACCGAGAACCCGTTGGCCAACCTCGATAAGAAGAGGGACACCTGCTGGGTCCACTGGTACATGATCATCTGTGCTCTCGCCACGGCGGTCTACGGAATCTTCGTTGGCCTGCACCGCAACAAGCACACCCGTCGCCTTGAGGATGACCTGAACGACATTCTCGGCAACGACGACGAGTCTAAGAACTAAAAGGAGGTTAGAGCCATGAAGAAGAGCAACTATCTGGTCCTTGCCGTATCGGCTTTGGTCTCCGTCTTCCTGCTGTACATCTGGTACGCCTATGGGTTCAACAAGATTGACGACCCGCTCGATCTTGTGATCTCCATCGTCTGGTGGCTGCTGATTGTGCTGCTGGTGGTGCTGATTAATCGTTGGGAGGCCAAGCGCCAGCGTGCCATCCGCACGGTGTACCTGACGCCGACGGCGCTCTACAACAGCGAGGTCGGCGTGCGGGAGCTTAACGCTGCCGCCCCCGCCGATGCAGCCGAGTCTGTTCTGCGTGGCCTGGAGTACGGCTTTGGCACCAAGGACGCACCCGCGCGCGACGAGTTTGACTACCGCTATGTGGTCAAGACCGAGACCTACAAGCCGGCTGCGAGCGATTCCAAGGATGCTGAGCCCACGTGGGAGGGCAGCCTGATTACCATCGATCGCACGAACGGTAACAAGGAGAAGTCGTTCTCGAGCAAGAAGGAGCTTGTGGCGCTGCTGGCATAAGCCTGGTGCTCAAGGTCTAAACGAAGAGGCTCCCAATCAAGCGGTTGGGAGCCTCTTTTGTGTTGCTGCTCGGTGCTGCCATGTGGGGCGGCGGTGCGGAATTGGGCGACAGGGTCGTATGAGAGGAGCTGCGCCACCGCGAACCGTACCCGTTCTGGCTCGATTAGAAAAAGGAATGGGCGTTCTACCGAGACACATATTTGTCCTATAAGCCCATTTTCTTCAATAAACCTAAACGAGGAGGCTCCCAGCCTAACGGCTGGGAGCCTCTTTTACATTGCCGTTGTGTTGGACGATCGAAGCTGTGACCGAAGCAAATGGTTGCCCAGACCTAAGGACTACGCCTGGGCCAGCCGGGGCCTAGAAGTCGTCCGGGGAAAGTGTCTGTACGAACTGGTCGAACTTTTCCTGCTCGGCCTGGTCGTTCGTCTCGGTCTGGTAGGACGTCGAACCGGCACGGTTCATGACGTCGTCCTCTACATAGACTGGTGCGTTAACGCGTACAGCCAGGGAGAGGGCATCGCTCGGGCGCGCATCGATTATGACGTCGTCGGCGCCCTCACGGTGAAGAACGACGTTGGCGAAGAACAGATCTCCATCCACGCGATTGATCTCAACTCGTTCGATTTTGGCATCGAGCTGCTTGATGATGCTGACGGCCAAGTCGGCGGTGATAGGGCGCTCATCGCTCCCGTGGATACCACGGCTTAGCGCCGCAGCCTCAAAATTACCCGTCTGGATAGAGAGCGCGCGCAGGGGGACATCGGAGCTGTCGGACGCAGCGCGCTCGCGCAAAACGATGACGGACGGAATCGGACCGGCGGCCATAATAATGGTTTCGATATCGACGCGGATCATTATGGCACCTCCTTGAATAGTGGTTGCATTGCTATACGGTGCGAATCGGATAGTAATAGTACCCAAAATGTACGGGGCGGGCGCGAGAATCCGGTCGATTCCGCGGGCGGAAACTTTTTTCAAAAAAGTCGTTGACTTCGAAATTCGGTCTGGGCTATTATTACCAAGCGCGATGGACCTGTAGCTCAGTTGGTTAGAGCGTCCGGCTGATAACCGGGAGGTCACAAGTTCGAACCTTGTCAGGTCCACCACTTTCTTTCGCAATAAACACCCCAGCGAGAGCCGAGTCGCCGCTGGGGTGTTTATTACTATGTGGGGGTTTAGCTCAGCTGGGAGAGCGCGGGCTTTGCAAGCCTGAGGTCAGGGGTTCGATCCCCCTAACCTCCACCATATGAATGTTTGAGACGCTGGCTTTGGCTGGCGTCTTTTTTTTGTGGCAGCTGCACGGGGACCGAACCCCGTTTGTGACGCCGAGTTTGTTACCGGCGCACGGGGATCGAATCCCGTTTGGGGCGCGAAGCTGAGCAAACGCGTAGGCGTTTGCCAGCACAGCGCGCAAGGCGCCAATGGGGCCGAAGCGGCAGGAATGTTGGCGAGGCGAGCCCTGGATTCCTTCAACCCCTGGCATGTGAATGATTCAGACACCGGCGCTGGCTGGTATCTTTGCCGCCGACCCACGGGGATCGAACCCGGTCCGGGGCGGAGCCGTAAAGGCGAGCAAGCTTTCACCAGTCGTATTCCGCCTACCGTATAGGCGGGTTCACCCATCCAAACTTGCCGTATGATGGATGCAGGTATTTTCATTACCGACGACGAACTGAAAGGTAGCGACCGATGGTTGATGTTCACGCCGCGCTCGACTCATGGATCGAGCACGTTACAGACCCCGAACTTCTCACCGAGCTCACCCAGCTCAAGGACTCCGCAGACGAGGACGCCATTACCGATGCGTTCTTCCAGGACCTGGCATTTGGCACCGCGGGCCTGCGCGGCACGATCGGTGCCGGTACGAACCGCATGAACATCTACACGGTGGGCCGCGCCACTCAGGGCTTTGCCGACTACCTGAATGCAACGTTTGAGAACCCGACGGTGGCCATCGCGCGCGATAGCCGCAACAAGGGTGAGCTGTTTGTTCACACCACGGCCTCTATCCTGGCCGCCAACGGCATCACCGCGCTGGTGTACCCCAAGATCTCGCCCGTGCCCACCCTTTC
>CAVGNZ010000033.1:0-17530 GCA_963630805.1 Bacteroidaceae bacterium | reverse complement strand
CCGTCTCCAACCTTGAGCCCGAGCAGGTTGCCGCCGCTCCCCTCAAACTGGTCTACACTCCGCTCAACGGTACCGGTCTGATTCCCGTCACCACGGTGCTCGAGCGCGCGGGCATGAACGACATCACCATCGTCGAGGAGCAGCGCGAGCCGAACGGTGACTTCCCCACCTGCCCGTATCCCAACCCTGAGATTCGTGAGGCCATGCAGAAGGGCATCGACCTGTGCGAGCAGGTGCACCCTGACCTGCTGCTGGCCACCGATCCGGATGCTGACCGCGTGGGCACCGCCGTCAAGGCTGGCGATGACTATCTGCTGCTCACCGGTAACGAGATGGGCGTGCTGCTGCTCGACTACATCGCCAAGATGCGCGCCGAGCGCGGTGAGGACCTTTCCAACAAGGTTGCCGTGACCACCATCGTGTCTTCTGCCATGGTGGACGCGCTTGCCGACGAGTACGGCTTTGAGCTGCGCCGCTGCCTTACGGGCTTCAAGTACATCGGCGATATCATTACTGCTCTTGGCGATGCCGGCGAGGTCGACCGCTTTATCTTTGGCTTTGAGGAGAGCTACGGATATCTCTCGGGCGATCATGTGCGCGACAAGGACGCCGTCAACGCTTCGCTGTTGATTTGCCAGATGGCTCAGTATTACAAGCTTCAGGGCAAGAACCTGGCCGATGCCATGCACGACCTGTACGAGAAGTACGGTTACTACCACAACAAGACCGTCTCGCTTGCTTACCCCGGCGCCGATGGCGCCGCCAAGATGGCTGGCATTATGGCGGGCTTGCGCGCCGAGGCTCCCACGCAGATTGCTGGCAGCAAGATCGTCGCGGTCGTCGACTACAAAGACGGCGTGAACGGCCTGCCTGCGGCCAACGTGATCGAGTACGACCTCGAGGGCGGCAACAAGGCTATCGTGCGTCCCTCCGGCACCGAGCCCAAGATCAAGCTCTATATCTTTGCCAAGGGTGCCGATGCGGCGGAGGCTGACGCCCTGCTCGCCGCCATCGAGGAGGATGGTCGCAAGCTCTTGGCGTAAGTTGTGCAAAGTGCACAGTTTCCGTTAGCGGAAGCGCGTTTACGGGTCGATTCGGGCAAATCCGGGTCGACCCATTTCATTTTTTACGAAATTTGGAGGCAGTATTGCGACTCGCGAAGTAGAGGACCAATTTGACTTACCGCGACCTGCGGTTTTGTTGTCAAAAATGGCTGACTACTCGCTCTTTACGGATATTGCTTCCAAATTTCGCATTTTTTGTTACACGGAGGCGCCAAAGAGGCTGATGTTGCGGAGATCTCCGCCCGATGTGGCCTGTGCGCGCCTGATGCAGGCGGGGACGTGCTCGCAAAGGTAGGCGATTTCGGCCTCGGTGATGTCGTCTGCAAGGGAAAGACGCAGCGTGCCCCTGGCGAGTGCGGAGTCGGTGTAGCCAAGCGCTGCCGTGACGTGTGACGGCTCGGTACTGCCGGCGGAGCAGGCAGATCCCGTTGCTGCGGCGATACCGTCTTGATCGAGGATAACCATAAGCAGCTCGGCGTCGACACCGGGGCAGATAAATGAGGCAATCGAGGGAAGCCGCCGTGCCGCATCGCGCGGGCCGGTTGCGATGACGCCCGGGCACGCGGCAAGGACGGCATCGGTGATGCGCCGGCGTGCGGAACCGACGCGCGCGGCGCGGACGTCCATGTTCGCTACGGCTTCTTCAAGCGCGGCGGCCATGCCGACGATGCCGGACACGTTCTCGGTTCCAGCGCGCATACCCCACTGCTGGGCTCCACCGGTGATAAGCGGGGTGATGGGGGTGCCGCTCTTGATGTAGAGCAGCCCGGTACCTGTGGGGCCATGGAATTTGTGACCGGAAACGGAGAGTAGATCCGCTCCAAGCTCATCTACCTTGCAGGGGATATGACCTGCGGCCTGCACGGCGTCGGTATGAAACAGCGCTCCGTGCTCGTGCGCGATGCGGCTCAAGGTGGCGATGTCCTGAACGGTACCGACCTCATTGTTGGCGTACATGATGGAGACAAGGAGGCTTCTGCCCATCGTGCCGTCTTCGGCCGCACGTTGCAGGGCGGCTTCGAGGTCCGTAGGGGAGACGAACCCTTCGGCGTCAACCGGTAGCACGACGATGCGGCACTCGTCCTGTTCAAGGGACTTGCAGGTGTTGAGTACCGCGTGGTGTTCGATGGCGCTGGTGATGATAGTGAACGGTGTCATGCCGGCCAGGCGTGCGGCCCGCGCGCAGCCGGCGAGTGCCCAGACATCGGACTCGGTGCCGCCGCTGGTAAAAAAGACCTCGCGCGGATTCGCACCCAGGCATGCCGCACAGGTCGCCCTCGCGCCCGCTACGGCTTCGGCTGCGGCACGCGCATAGCGATGAATGCCTCCGGGATTGCCAAAGGAGTCGCCAAGATAGGGCAGCATGGCTGCTCGGGCGACATCGGAAAGCCAGGTGGTTGCCGCATTATCGGCATAAATGTAGATAGGGGAATTCGCCTGTTCCATTAGCGAACAACAAACAGCACGATGGCGATAACAATCACCGCGAGCAGGGTGAGCGCGGCCACCACGCGACGCGTGTGCTGGCGCGCACGGGCCTTCTGCGAGGTGAAGATCGACTTGCCAGGCTTGGGTGTCTGCAGGTAGCGCGCGGAGTGCGTGATGGTGTGCTGACCGGTGGCGCTGGTGCCCGGGTTCGCGCCCGGGTCTCTTGTGGGCTGCGTCAGGTAATCCGGGTCGCTTACGGCCGTGCCCATGTGGCGGCGGCGTCCGGCACGCGATTCTTCCAGGGTCACGTAGCGTTCGCGCGTCACGTACTGCGGCTCGACGTCGTCGATGGGCTCCTGCGTGATATGGGGAACCTGACGGCGATAGGGAACGCGATTGCCGGCGCCGCCCGCGGGCTGCGCCTGGTCGTATTCGTTGGTGGGGTTCGCGTAGTCGTCCATGAGCCATCCTGTTGTGTGATCAAGTAGCCCTCATTGTACGTTCGTGATGTTGCAGGCCTGCAAACATTTTGCCGGCTGGCCCATTTACACGGAGTGCCCAACCGGAAGTTGAAAAGCCTTAAGTAAACCTAAGTCATACGCACTTAGATTTGATGATACTGTGACGCTTAAAAAATCTGTGCAAGTGCGATTAATCTTCGGAGGCGAGGGAATAACTGCATTGTCCAAAGAAGACCCCGTCCCACACAAGGGGCGCGGCAATCACAAAAGGAGTGATTCGTTATGGCAAGCATGGTTCCTTATCGTTCGGTTTTCGGTATTCGTCCCACCACCCCGGCATCGCTGCTCGACGCCTTCGATGACATGATGGACCTTTCCAACATGTCCTTTGCGAGCAAGGCGTTCCCCATCGATGTGGTCGACGCGGGCGAGGGCTACGAGATCAAGGCCTACCTCACGGGCGTCGCTAAGGAGGACATCGACGTCGAACTCAACGAGGGCCGCCTCTCCATCTCCGTCAACGTGACTGAGAAGGAAGAGGACGCGCAGAAGAACTACCTGCAGCGCGAGTTCACCTCGTACAGCGCGACGCGCGGCGTGTACCTGAAGGACGCCTCGAGCGAGGGGCTGGCCGCCAAGTACGCCGATGGCGTCCTGACGGTAACGGTGCCCAAGATCTCCGAGAAGAAGAACGTCACCAAGATCGCCATCGACTAACGGCGCGTCTCGGCACAAAACACGGCGGCCCGCAAGGGCAACGCAGAGGCCGGTTCCCGCAGGGAGCCGGCCTTTTCTCTATCAAAAACAACCCCATACAGAGCCCTGTTCAACAATCATCAATGCATCTATGTTGAACCCGAGAAAAAACAGGAGGTGCTCCCGGGTGCGGGCGATGACAGCCCGATCGCGATTGCAGTCGTGCTCGTGGTGGGCATCCTGGCCGTGGCCGCAGGGGTCGTGCTGCGCCTTCGCAAGAAGTAGGTGCGCGGCCCAGGTTCCATCCGCGTAACGCACGGGCGGCGCATCCCATCGCGGATGCGCCCCCTTTTTCTGGTTGGCCCTTTTGCTGCGGGCCCGCGCTGTGACTTTGTGCTGCGGCCTCGCGCTACAGCAGGCTGATGGGGCGGTTCTGCCCGGCGGCACGGATATGCAGGGCGGGGGCGCCGGTGCGTTGGAGCGTGGCGCTCGAGCCCAGCTCGTTGTCGAGCTCGGCTCCCAGCGCCTCGGCGAGGGCGCGCACGGCAAGGCTCGGCCGGTTGTTCTCTTGAGAGATATGCATGGCGACCAGCTGCTCGGTGGCATCGGTCACAATCGCGCGCGCCGCCTGGGCAGCCTGCGCGTTGGAGAGATGCCCGGTATCCGACACGATGCGGTCTTGCAGATAGCGCGGGTAGGGGCCGCAGCGCAGCGTGGGCACGTCATGGTTGCTCTCGAGCGCGATGATACGCGCGCCGCGCAGCGTCTCCTGCGCCGTCTGCGGCAGCACGCCCGTGTCGGTCACGTAGCCGATGGCGTCGCCCGCGCACTCAAAGCGAAAGCCCATGGGGTTCACCACGTCGTGCGAGGTAGAGAAGGTCTGCACCTGCACGCCGGCGACCGTAAAGGCGTCTCCGGGATCGATGGGACAAAAGGGCATGCTGGCCAGGTACTTGCGCTGCTGGGCGGTGTGGCGGCTGGCATACAGCTCACCGTGCCAGCGGTTGCACCATACGGTGACGCCGCTCACGTGGTCGCCGTGCTCGTGGGTCAAGACCAGCGCCTGCACGTCGTCCTCGGACAGGCCCAGCTCGTGCATGCGCTCAAGCGTCGCTTTACGCGACAAGCCGTTGTCGATCATGATGAGGCCTTCCGGCCCCTCGACCAGCGCGCAGTTGCCCTTTGAGCCCGACGCCAGGATATGCAGATGCAAACGGTCCATGTGGTTCCCAACAGATACAATGTGTGCAGATTCAAGGAGGTCGCAGATGCCAACGGTGTCTCAACAGTACGCAGGGCGCGGCGCGCATGACGAGGTGCGCGGGGCGCATGCGGCTCCCGTGGTGCTTATGGTATCAGGCGGGGCGGACTCCACCGCGCTGCTCATCATGGCCTGCACATCGCGGCTCGACATCGCCGACGGGCGCGGATGCGCGGCCATAGCCCGCGAGCGCCTGTACGTGCTGCACGTGAACCACCATCTGCGCGGCGCCGCCTCCGATGGCGACGAGGCGTTCGTGCGCGAGCTCTGTGAGCGCTTCGGTCTGCCGCTCTGCGTGGAGCATGCCTCGTTTGCCGAGCTTGAGGGCCAAAACCTCGAAGCCGCCGCGCGCGAGGTGCGCTACGAGGCGGCCCGCCGCTACGTGCGCGCTCTCTCGCAGGAGCTGGGCACCCCGCGCGCCCAGGCACGTATCCTCACGGCGCACACGGCGAGCGACCGTGCGGAGACCTTCTTCATGAACGCCATCAAGGGCTCGGGGCCTGCGGGGCTCTCCAGCATTCCGCGCCGCCGCAACATCATCGTGCGCCCTCTGATCGAGCGCACGCACGAGGAGCTCTGCCGCTATCTGGAGGTGGCGGGCGAGAGCTGGCGCGAGGACGAGACCAACAAGGACACCTCGTACCTGCGGAACTTCGTGCGTCACCGCGTGATGCCGCTCGCGCGCGAGCGCAATGGCAACGTGGAGCGCACCGTGGGCGCCGCCTGCGACATCCTGGGCGACGAGGATGCCTTCATGGCGCAGCTCGCCGGCACGGCCCTGCGCTCGTGCGTGCGCAAGCGCGAGACCGGCCTCTTGGTGCTCGACGGCAGCAGGCTCGCCGCGGCCGAGGTGGCCATCGCGCGCCGCATGGTGCGCATGGCGGTGCGCGAGCTCGACCCCGAGGCCAGGCTCGAGATGCACCACGTGGAGGGCGTGCTCGCCATCGTGGCCGCAGGCGCGGGATCGCGCACGCTGCCTGCGGGTATCGATGCTCGGATGGAGTTCGGCACGCTGGCGTTCCGCACGGCCGAGGCGCGCGAGGAGTGCCCCCAGGGCTGGCTTACCGTCCCCGGCGCCCTGCCGCTTGCAAACCAGTGCGTGATGGAGGCCTCCTTCGAGTGCATTCCTGCAGGTGAGAGCGCGCCCGAGCTCGCCCGCGCGGCCGCCGCGGCCGCAGCGCCCGGCATCCACGTGCTGTACGCGGACGCCGAGGCCCTGGGCTATGGCGCGGCAGAGGTGGCGGCCGCGCACCCGGCCGCGCGCGTATGGGTCGACTCGTTCGAGCCCGGCGACGTGATGTGCCCCCTTGGCATGAGCGGGCGCACCAAGAAGGTCTCCGACATCCTCAACGAGGCCAAGGTGCCCGTGGCGGAGCGGCGCTTGGTTCCCGTGGTGCGCACGGCCCCGGGCTGCGGCATCGTTTGGCTCGCCGGCATCCGCTCCGACGAGCGCTTTCGCTGCACGGCCTCTACGCGCGTGGCCCTCAAGATCGTGATGCGCCCCGCCGGCGCGGCCTAAGGACTGCGACCGGGGCCCGCGGCGCCCGGCGCGCAGCCCGTGGGGGCGGCGTAATTTTTCGCCCGCGGCGCATGCCCCGGCAGGCCATTGCGTAAACTGCGAGTAAAATGAACGAACCATCGAGCGGGCGTGCATCCATCCGCGTTTTGATGGACACGCACACATTCGCAACCAGAAGGGACCCCCATGGAAGCCATGCATCCGGACGTCGACCACATCCTGTTCTCCGAAGAGGACATTGCAGCGATGATCGAGCGTGTGGGCGCGCAGATTACCGAGGACTACAAGGACAAGGACCTCGTGCTCATCGCCGTCCTGCGCGGTGCCGTCGTGTTCATGGGTGACCTGATGCGCGCCATCAAGTGCCCGCTCTCCATCGACTTCATGGCCGTGTCGAGCTACGGCAACGGCGTCAAGTCCTCGGGTATCGTGCGCATCGTCAAGGATCTGGAGCTCGATATCAAGGGTCGCGACGTGCTGATCGTCGAGGACATCCTCGACTCGGGCATCACGCTCAAGTACCTGATGAAGAACCTCGCCAGCCGCCAGCCCGCCTCCATCGAGGTCGCCGCCTTCCTGTGGAAGGACGTCGAGGGCAAGCAGGCTGCCGTCGATCCCAAGTATGTATGCACGCACTGCCCCGACGATTTTGTGGTGGGCTATGGCCTGGACTTTGCCCAGCGCTACCGCAACCTTCCCTACGTGGGCGTGCTTAAGCCGGAGGTCTACTCGTAAGATGACGTTGAACGCAAACGGAATAATCGACACCTCGACCGTTGCCCTTTTTGCCGAGGGCAACGGTTCTGATGATTCGGGCAAGCGCGATGAGCGCGAGCCCCTGCTGCGCCGCCCCGGCGGTTCCGGCGGCCCGGGAGGCCGCAAGCCGCCCTCGCGCATGAGCTGGCTGTACTTCCTGATCGCCTGCGCGCTGTTCGCCTACCTGTTCCTCAACATGGGCGGCGTGTTCAGCGGCGGCTCCGCCACCACCAACGAGATCGCTACGAGCGAGTTCGTCTCGGCCGTGAAGGACGACCGCGTGCAGACGGCCACCTATACCGTGGCGAGCGGCTCGGTGGAGGGTCAGTACTGGAAGAAGAAGTCGCAGGCGGGCGACAAGAGCAAGCTCGTCTCGTTCAAGACCTCCTACGTGGGCTCCGACTCGCTGGCCGAGCTCATGGCCGAGCACTCGGGCACGACCTACATCGTGAACACCAACAACCCCGACTTCTGGTCTGACCTGCTGGTCTCGGTGCTTCCCACCATCGCGCTCATCCTCATCATCTTCTACTTTATGCGGCAGATGATGGGCGCCAACAACAAGACGATGCAGTTCGGCAAGACCAACGCCAAGACCAACGAGGCCACGCGCCCCAAGGTGAAGTTCGAGGACGTTGCCGGCATCGAGGAGGCCGTGGAGGAGCTCGAGGAGATTCGCGACTTTTTGGTCGACCCCGACCGCTACCGCAAGCTGGGTGCCAAGATTCCGCGCGGCGTCTTGCTGGTGGGCCCTCCGGGCACCGGTAAGACCCTGCTCGCCAAGGCTGTTGCCGGCGAGGCGGGCGTGCCGTTCTTCTCTATCTCCGGTTCCGACTTTGTGGAGATGTTCGTGGGCGTGGGCGCCTCCCGCGTGCGCGACCTGTTCAAAGAGGCCAAGGCGCAGTCGCCCTCCATCATCTTCATCGACGAGATCGACGCCGTCGGTCGCCAGCGCGGCGCCGGCTTGGGCGGCGGTCACGACGAGCGCGAGCAGACCCTGAACCAGCTGCTGGTCGAGATGGACGGCTTTGACGAGTCCGAGTCCGTGATTCTGCTGGCCGCCACCAACCGCCCCGATATCCTGGACCCGGCGCTGCTGCGCCCCGGCCGTTTTGACCGTCAGATTACCGTGGACCGCCCCGACGTGCGTGGCCGCGAGCAGATCCTGCGCGTGCATGCCCAGAACAAGCCGCTTGCCGAGGACGTCAAGTTCGAGAAGCTGGCTCAGCTCACCGTGGGCTTCACCGGTGCTGACCTGGCCAACCTGCTCAACGAGTCTGCGCTGCTCGCCGCGCGCCGCCATAAGAACGAGATCTCGATGGACGAGGTCGAGGAGTCCATGGAGCGCGTGATCGCCGGCCCGCAGCGCAAGGGTCGCGTGATGACCGACGTCGAGCGCACCACCATCGCCTACCACGAGAGCGGTCATGCCCTGGTGGGGCATATCCTGGAGCACTCCGACCCGGTGCACAAGATCTCGATCATCGCGCGCGGCCAGGCTCTGGGCTACACGCTCTCGCTGCCCACCGAGGACCACTTCCTCAAGACTAAAAATGAGATGCTCGACGAGCTCGCCGTGTTTTTGGGCGGCCGCGTGGCCGAGGAGCTCATGTGCGACGACATCACGTCCGGCGCATCCAACGACCTCGAGCGCGCCACCAAGATGGCTCGCGAGATGGTCACGCGCCTGGGCATGAGCAAGGAGCTGGGCACGCAGGTCTTTGGCGAGGCTCAGCACCAGGTGTTCCTGGGTCGCGATTACGCTGACCACCAGGATTACTCCGAGGAGACGGCCCGCCGCATCGACGTCGAGGTCGCGCGCATCATGCGCGAGGCCCACGAGCGCGCCGAGTCCATCCTCGATTCGCATCGTGACCAGCTCGACCTGATGGCCAAGGTGCTGCTTGAGCGCGAGACCGTCGAGGGCGAGGCCGTGGAGGCCCTGCTCAACAACGAGTGGGACGCCTATCTGGCCCGCGAGCAGGGCGGGGATGCCGCTGCCGCCGGCGCTGCCGCGGCCGAGAAGCCGGCCGCTCGCCGTCCTCGCATGAGCGACGAGGAGATCGCCGCCGATGCCGCGGCTTACGCCGAGGCCACCATGGCCGCCGAGGCCGATGCCGCTGCTGCTGAGGCTGATGCCATGACCGAGGGCTCCGCCGGGGCCGGCGATGCCGAGGCTGGCGCTGGCTCCGCTGCTGGGGCCGCCGAGGCCGATGCGGCTGCTGGCGACGCTGCTGACGCTGACGCTGACGCCGCTGTTGAGACTGGCGCTGCTGTCGGGACTGTAGCCGACGCCGCCGGGACCGAGACCGACGTTGCCGACGTATCTGCTACCACCACCGACCCGACCGACACGGCCGCAGCCGGCACCAAGGAAGGGGAGTCCGATGATTAACGAGACCATGTACGCGCGCGGGGCCGAGAGTTCCATCATCCGCGAGATTTTCTCGTACGGCCTTGAGCGCAAGGCGCAGATCGGCGCGGAGAACGTGTTCGACTTCTCGCTCGGCAACCCGAGCGTGCCCGCGCCCGCGAGCGTGAAGGCCTCCATCGAGCACTCGCTTGAGCTCCCGCCTGAGGTGCTGCACGGCTACACCCCCGCGCCCGGCCTGCCCGAGACGCGCGCTGCCGTGGCCGCCTCGCTGAACCGTCGCTTTGGCACTGCGTACGAGGGCAAAGACGTCTTCATGACCGTCGGTGCCGCCGCCTCTGTCTCTATGGTGTGCCACGCCATCACCAACCCGGGCGACGAGATTATCGTCATCGCGCCGTACTTCCCCGAGTACGCCGTGTGGATCGAGAAGGCCGGCGCCGTGTGCGTCGAGGTCAAGGCCGACCCCGTCACCTTCCAGGTCGATGCCCAGGCCGTAGCCGCCGCCATCACCGAGCGCACCGCCGCCGTGATCATCGACTCGCCTAACAACCCCACCGGTGCCGTTTACACCGCCGAGACCCTCGAGGCCCTGGCGAGCGTTCTGCGCACGGCGAGCGAGGGCCGCGAGCAGCCGATCTTCCTTGTCTCCGACGAGCCCTACCGCGAGATCACCTACGGCGCGGACGTGCCCTGGGTGCCCTCCATCTACGAGAATACGCTTGTGTGCTATTCGTACTCCAAATCGCTCTCGCTGCCTGGCGAGCGCGTGGGCTGGGTGCTCGTGCCCAACACCATGCCGCTGGCTTCCCGCGTGATGCCCGCTGTGGCTGGCGCCGCCCGCACCCTGGGCTTTGTGTGCGCCCCGGCGCTCTTCCAACGCGTTGTTACCGACTGCGTGGACGAGCCCTCCGATGTTGAGGCCTATGCCCGCAACCGCGAGACGCTCACAAGCGCCTTCACCGAGTACGGCTACACCTACGTGGAGCCTGACGGTGCCTTCTACCTGTGGGTTAAGGCGCTGGAGGAAGATGCGGAGGCCTTCTGCGAGCGCGCCAAGAAGTACGAGCTTCTGGCCGTGCCCTCCAACAGCTTCGGCGTGCCCGGCTGGTTCCGTTTGGGCTACTGCATCTCGCACGAGACCATCGTGAACTCGCTGCCCGCCTGGAAGGCGCTTGCCGAGGAGTACCGCGCGTAAGGGGTCGTGTCATGAAGCTTCGCTGCGATATCCATACGCACACGCTGTATTCGCGCCACGCGTACTCGACCATTGAGGAGAACGTGCGCGCTGCGGCCGAGGCCGGGCTTGAGGTACTGGGTTCGGCCGACCACTTTGCGAGTATGATTTCGCCCACGCTTCATCTGCGCGACTACCAGTTCTTTATCAACCAGGGGTGCTGGCCGCGTGAGTGGCATGGCGTGACGCTGCTGCGTGGCGCCGAGGCCGATATCGTCTCGCTCAACGGCGCGCTGTTCGGCGAGGACATCGTCTGCACCGATAACATCGTGGGGCGCCCCTACAAGCATCTGCGTACCCTCTTTGAGTGCGCCTGCTCCGAGCTCGATTACGTAGTGGCAAGCGTGCATAACGACCTGTTCACGCAGGGTGCCAGCCTCGCGCAGACCACGCAGATGTACATCGGCGCGCTCGAGCACAAGAGGGTCTTTATGCTGGGGCACGTCGGTCGCTCTGCCGTGCCGTTCGACATCGACGAGGTGCTTTCCGTCGCTCGCGAGAAGAACAAGATCATCGAGATCAACGAGCACAGCTTTGTGGCCGGCCCGCACGGCTCGAGCCACGAGACCTGCAAGAAGATCGCCGAGCGCTGCGCCGAGCTGGGCGTTCATATCGGCGTCTCAACCGATGCGCACATCGCGCCCGTGATCGGCGACTTTACACGGTCCATCTCGATGCTCGAGGAGATCCACTTCCCCGAGGAACTGATCGCCACCCGCAGCCGTGACGCCCTGATTTCCCAACTCAGAGCCTCGGGCGCCTGCAAACTGCGCGGGGTCAATTAATATTTTTACGAAATTTGGAAGCAATATCGCGTCACGTTGAGTAGACAGTATAATCGGGTCATCCTGACCTGCGGTTTTACTTGCGAAAAAGCCCGTCTACTCAGCAAATCCTATTACTGCTTCCAGATTTCGTATTTTTTGATTTTGAGCGGCCTTATTTGGCTGCAGTGAGTGCCTTACTTGCTGATAACGTCGGCCCAAGCCTGCTGGACCTCGGCGGTCTTGGACTTCCTGAGCAGGAAGTAGGCCAGCGCGAACTTGATGGCAACGGTGACGATGGTGAAAAGCGGGCTGTCGCCGCTCGATGCGGCGGCCTCTGCGGCGTCACTGATGGTGCCCATGTTCAAAAAGACGATGATTGAGGATACGCCGATGTCGTAGACGGCATGAAGCACGATGGTGACCCAGATGTTGCCGCAACGGTAATAGATGGCGGCGAGCACACAGCCCAGGGCAAACGCACTGATCGCGTTGGGGATGCCAAAAGAAGCGCTGACGGTGAAGATGTTGCTGATATGCAGAAGGCCAAAGAGGAATCCGCTGAGCAGGCAAGCCTTGAGGATGCCGGCACGCTCGGTACCAAAGTGCTCCAGTATGGTCTCGGCCACAACTGCGCGGGCCATGAGCTCCTCGGAAAGGCCGACGAACAGGTAGGAGATCACGCTCATGACGATGGTGAGCGCGGGATTGAAGGAAAGCTTGAACTCCGACATGCCTACCATGCAGACAAAGATGGCGGTAACGATGGCATACACGAGCACAAACGCGCCCACGCCCAGGCCGCGGAAAAAGCCGATGCCGCGATGGCGTAGCAGGCCGAGCCGCTTGGTGCCCCATAGAACAACCAGCATGACGATGGTGCAGACGGTCTCGTAGTACACGGTGAACACGGCATCGGCCATCGTGTAGTCATCGGCCAAAAAGCCGGTCTTCTCGATGAGTAAGAGCCAGGGCTCTGCACTGAGCTGCCCCACAACGGCAAAGAGGGCGACGGCGAGGGCGGCGAAGATTATCGGGTGCTTTTCCCTAAACGTGACAAGCATGGTGACTCCAATGGTTGCTGGTCAATAGCAAAACAGTATAGCTTTTACAAGGGGTCAATATCGACGTTGTGAGTTTTAACGCTCGAGCACCGCGACCGTCTCGACGTGCTCGGTATGCGGGAACATGTCGACCGGCGTCATGCGGATCATGCGGTAGCCGGCACCCGCGAACCGCTCGAGGTCGCGCACCTGCGTTGTGGGGTTGCAGCTGATGTAGACGATGCGGCGGGGTCCCATGGCGCACGCGGCATCGATGAAAGCGGGCGTGGAGCCCGCGCGCGGCGGATCGAGGGCAAGGACGTCTACGCGCTCGCCGGTGCGGGCGGCATGCTGCAGGTACTCGGTGGCGTCGGCCTCCACAAAGCGCGTGCGGTCGAGAAGGCCGTTGACCTCGGCGTTTCGTTGGGCATCGCGCACGCCGAAGTGGTTTCGTTCGATGCCCAGCAGCGTGATGCGCTGGCCCTTCTGCCGTGCTTCGGCCACGGCGCACATGCCGATGGTGCCGCTGCCGCAATAGGCGTCGAGCAGCACGTCGCCATCCTTGAGCCCCATGCCGTCGATCGCCAGCTGGTAGAGAACCTCCGTTTGCTCGGGGTTCGTCTGGTAGAACGCGGTGGGCGAAATTTCGAAGGTGCACGAAAGCAGGCGGTCGCGCATGCGGGCGCGGCCGGAGAGGATATGCGATTCGCCGCCCAGGATGGCGTTGGTCATCCTGGGGTTGATATTCTGTGCGACGGTGGTGATGCGCGGGTCGATCGCCACAAGGGAGTCGACGAACTGCCTGTAGTGCGGCATGCGGCGCTCGCGGGTCACTACGGTGAGCATGACCTCGTCGGTGTGGTAGCCCATGCGCACCACGGCGTAGCGCAGCAGGCCACGGCCGCGGTCCTCTTCGTAGGCGGGGATATGGCAGCGCTCGGCTGCCGCGGCGACCCCGTTCAGGATCGCGCGCGCACCCGGGGCCTCGACGCAGCAGTCGGGCACCTCGATGATGTTGTGCGTTCCGCGGGCAAAGAAGCCCGAGCGCACGCGTCCCGCATCGCCCGGGGCGAACGGCGAGGCCGCCTTGTGGCGAAAGCCGCGCGGCGCGGGGATTTTCCCGGTGTCGCCCGCGCGTGCGCCCATGCCAACGATGGGCTCGACGCTGCACGTAAAGCCGTGTTCGGCGATAAGCGGGGCAAAGAGCTGCTCCATGGCCTCCTGCTTGCGGGCCAGCTGCTTGCGGTAGGGCAGGTTGAGCCACGCGCAGCCACCGCAGGCGCGCATAACGGGACAGGGGCCGTCGCAGGTGGTGATGGCCGGCTTGAGATCTGTACGTGCGCGGTGCTGGTCAGAAGACATGGAGGGCTTTCGGTCGTGGGCGGTATGCCCGTACATTGTAAAGGCAACTGTTTGCCGGGCACCACGGCGGCAGTCCTTTTGCAGGGATTCTTACAAGGGGCGGGAGAATAGCTGCGCCTCGCGCGGCTGCCAACGTGCGATCTGCCAACACACTGCCTGCTCGCGCGCTGCCTACCCGCACGCGGCCCGCTGCACGCGGCCCGCCAGTGTTCATCCAGCACACGTCCTGCCGGCACACGGTCTGCTGGCAGCCGGGCCTGTCGGAGGGTCTGCCTGTACGCACCCTGCCGGCGACTCGCCAGCGTGCGCCCCACCCGCGGCCTGCCAACGCACCATCCGCTGGCGGCCGGACCTGCCGGCGCCCTGCCCGCGAACGTACGGTGACAAGTTCGCACCCGCGGGCGTCGACCGGTTCAAATGCAGGGTGCCGGGTACAATGGAGCGCATGAACAGCGGCGGCCTGCTACCTGCATGCGCTGCCGAGACTCCGCCCGCATCCGCGCGGCGGACCCGCAGACACCAAGGATACGAACGTGCTTGAACTCAAGGGAATCACCAAGGACTACATCTCGGGCGACACGGTGGTGCCGGCGCTCAAAGGCATATCAGTCACCTTTCGCGACCAGGAGTTTGTGAGCATCCTTGGCCAGTCGGGCTGCGGCAAGACCACGCTGCTCAACATCATCGGCGGCCTTGACCAGTACACCAAGGGCGACCTGGTGATCAACGGCCGCTCCACCCGCAGCTACCAGGACCGCGACTGGGATACCTACCGCAACCACTCCGTGGGCTTCGTGTTCCAGAGCTACAACCTGATTCCGCATCAGAGCGTGATCTCAAATGTCGAGATGGCGCTGCTGCTCTCCGGCGCGCCCAAGGCCGAGCGCCGCCGCCGCGCCGAGGAGGCCCTGCGCCGCGTGGGCCTGGGCGAGCATCTCAACAAGCGCCCCAACCAGCTCTCCGGCGGCCAGATGCAGCGCGTGGCCATCGCGCGCGCCATCGTGAACGACCCGGAGATCATCTTGGCCGACGAGCCCACGGGCGCCCTCGACACCGAGACCTCCGTCGAGGTGATGGAGATCCTGAAGGATCTCTCGCGCGACCGCCTGGTGATTATGGTCACGCACAACCCGCAGCTGGCCGAGGAGTACTCCGACCGCATCGTGCGCATCTCCGACGGCGTGCTGACCGACGACACCCGCCCCTGCACCGACGAGCGCCTCACGCCCGAGCAGATCCAGGAGCACGCCGTGGCCGACGCGCGCAAGGGCCGCCGCGGCATGAGCTACGCAAGCGCCATCGCGCTCTCGTTCAACAACCTCATGACCAAGAAGGGCCGCACGTTCCTCACGGCGTTCGCGGGCTCCATCGGCATCATCGGCATCGCGCTGATCCTGTCGCTCTCCGACGGCGCGCAGAACTACATCGCCACCACCGAGGAGTCGACGATGGGAGAGTACCCGCTCACCATCCAGAAGTCCTCGGTCGATCTGGCGAGTATGATGACCTCCATGATGGGGGCGGGCAAAGACGCCGACCAGGAGAACACCTCGGGCGAAGTGGAGTCGAAAGACCTGGTAACCGACATGGTGTCGAGCGTGGCTAACGGCGCGACCGAGAACGACATGGCCGCCGTCAAGGAATGGCTCGACTCGAACCCCGAGAACCTCAACGACTACGTTAACGCGATCCAGTACACCTATGACACGCCGCTCAACGTGTACAAGAGCGACATCTCCGACGGCGCGGTACAGGTGAACCCCGCTACCGTCATGGACTCGTTGGGCTTCTCCACCTCGGGTTCCACACAGAGCGAGATGATCTCGAGCATGTCGGCCTCCGGCGGCGGCAGCTATGACGTCTGGACGCAGCTGCTGCCCAACCGCGACATCTGGGAGCGCGACTACGAGGTCGTGACCGGCCGCATGCCCGAGGCCTGGAACGAGGTCGTGCTGTACGTGGACAAAAACGACCGCATCTCCGATTACACGCTCTATGCGCTGGGCCTGCTCGATCAGGCCGACCTGCGCGGCATGATGAGCGACGTGGTGGCGGGCGAGAAGGTGGAGACCTCCGCCAAGAGCACCTACACCTACGACGAGCTGATGAGCCTCACCTTCAAGCTGCTGCCTGAGACCGCCAAGTACCAAAAGCAGGACGACGGCACCTGGGCCGACATGTCCGAGGACGATTCGTACATGCGCGATGCCGTGGACGGGGCAGAGACGGTGAAGGTCGTGGGCATCGTGCGTCCGACCGAGGACAACAGCACGGGCAGCAACTGGGGCGCGGTGCTCTTTACGCCCGAGCTGATGGAGCACATGGTGGACGAGGTGAATGCCAGCGAGGTCGTGGCCGCGCAGAAGGACGACACCTCGACGGACATCTTTACCGGTATGCCCTTCCAGGACACGACGACCGACCTCACTATGGAGGGCATCGAGCTGATGATCGCCCAGATGCCGGAGGAGCAGGCATCGCAGCTCAGCGCCTACGTGGAGCAGATGCGCGAGAGCGGCATGAGCGACGACGCCATCGCGCAGGCGTTCTCCAAGCAGATGGCCAGCCAGACCGACAACGCCACCTACAGCGGCAATCTCTCCAAGCTGGGCGTGGCGAGCATGGACGAGCCCTACGCCGTGAACATCTACCCCAAGGACTTTGAGGCCAAAGAGCAGATCGACCAGATCATCTCGAACCACAACGACGACCTCGCCGCCGCGGGCGAGGAGGACAGCCAGATCCAGTACACCGACATCGTGGGCACCCTGATGTCGAGCGTGACCGACATCGTGAACTCCATCACCTATATCCTGGTCGCGTTTGTGGCGATCTCTTTGGTGGTGAGCTCGATCATGATCGGCATCATCACCTACATTAGCGTGCTCGAGCGTACAAAGGAGATCGGCATCCTGCGCTCCATCGGTGCGAGCAAGCGCGACGTGAGCCGCGTGTTCACGGCCGAGACGTTCATCATCGGCCTGGTATCGGGCGTGCTGGGCATCGGCATCACCGTGCTGCTCGACATCCCCATCAACGTGATCATCGAGCAGGTGGCCGGCGTGGCGAACCTCGCCGCGGTTCCTGTGGGGGCAGGCGCGGTGCTGGTCGTGATCTCGGTGCTGCTCACCCTCATCGGCGGCGTGATTCCCAGCCGCATGGCGGCCAAGAAGGATCCTGTCACAGCTCTGCGTACCGAATAGGGCGGCTTTCCTGGCTACCCGATCTTCGGGCTCCAACCCTCCTTGCGTACCTAAGTACGCGGCGTCGGGCTTGTCGCTTAAGAACCTCGGGCACCTGGAAAACCCGCTGGGCTGACGTCGCTGAATCTCTAGGCACCGCATTCTCGGCCTCGAACCGCCGCTTACGTAATTGAACGCGCAGCGCTCCTCTTATCTGCGCACCCGTGCGTTCGGAAAGCCCACGGGCGCGGCAGCTGGGAAAGACGGGGGCTATTATCCGTCTGGCGTGCGTATCGCCTCGTATGCCGATTGGGCGGTGCGGAGTGTATAACGGCCGGGTAGGGTGTCGGTAACGGACTTACAAAGCTCGGCGCGCATCCCGCCGG
>CAVGNZ010000032.1:0-23698 GCA_963630805.1 Bacteroidaceae bacterium | reverse complement strand
CTTGCTCGCGGAGGCGTCGAAGATTAACTTGCCGTCACGGTATTTGACTGAGGGCCCTATGATCACGCCCGCATAGTTCAAGTCGAAACCCTGAATCGTATAGGTAGAGCCAACTTCCTCAAGGGTGGCCGCACGTTCCGCCCACGAGTCTTTACTGCTGCCTCGCCCTCGCTTGGGAGAGAGGCCGTAGTTCCAGGGTTGGCAAAACCTATTGGGGTTGGTGTCTCCGGCTATATAGCCTTGGCAGTCTCCGTCGGCAAGTCCCGGTATCCAGTTTCCGTCTGTGTCACGGTGAAGCTCAACGTTCCAAAGCCCCTGAGGTTCGTCGGGGTTCTTGGAGCTCGAATACGCCCAGTCGTAGGTCGCGAGCATACGGGCAAGTCCAGCTTCTTCCCCCTCTTTAGCTGTTGCTTTCTCGCGTATCGCCCGATGAAGTTCAACAGGAGAATCGAAGACTCGTATTTCGTATGGCTCTTCTATGAGCTTGCCATCCCGACAGTATTTAGTGCTCTTGGGAATGGGGGCTATTTCTACACCGTGAACGAAGTTGTCGATCCAAGCAACAATTTCGTCATTTGCTGCGATGCGAAACTGGCCTGCGAGTTCGATGCTCAAACGCTCAAAAGTTACACCGCTGCTTGTGGTGGTAGTCGAGAACTCTTCGTCTGAGTCCGCTTTTCCTCCAAGGAGGCATTCCAGGTCGTCATCGGTCCAACGCTGCGAGCTGGCGAGTATCTGCTCGGGGTCAAAAACGGCAATAGTCACCTTGGCGCGGCGCATAATGTCCAAAAGGATGCTGTCGCCTTGGTACGCTTGTCCGCTTCGCGTGTCGAGCAGGTGCGCCTCATCGATGAGAGCAACGTCAACGCGGGAGTCAGGGGCGTTGAAATCGGTCGTAGTGCTTTGCCCGCTTTTAGATACTTTCCTTTTGCTGTGCGCGTTAAGGAACGTGATTGGTTTAAGAACGACCTGGTCTTCGGTCTTTTGAAGTCCAAGCTTTAAGGCGATCTGGTTGTAAACAGTCCGCTGCTCATCATGGCTAATCAGGAGATAGGCGTCGTTCAGCTTCCTCTCCTCAAGCCCCTCGGGGTCGTTTTCGCCAACTACCCCGCCTGTTGCAATCGTGTTGAAGAGGTGGCTCAGCAGAACGGTCTTGCCCGTCCCCGCTCCTCCTTTTACCACGATGAGCTTGCCGTACGCACCGAGTGGAAGGTTGTTAGTTTTGTTATCGATTGCTTTTGAGATCGCATCGAGAATGCTGCGCTCGGCTTCAATCTGTCCTGTAGATAGTCTGTGAAAGGGCGAGGCCTTATACAGTGCGGAGTCGAGAACCTCGGATTCGCATGGGAACAGATCGGGCTTCAGGTCGTGCAACCTCTTCCATGCGCGGCTGAAGATGTCGCTAAGCTCGTCTTTTGTGTAGTAGCTTCCCTGGGGATTCGTTCTCCGGTTGTTAAGGCTTTCTACGGAGCTGACGCCGAGCAGGTAGTGCATCATCCGGTTTTCGAAGTCGAGGGTAAGCGACTTGTTGAAATGCTCATGTCCGACTACGAACTGTCTCACCGACTTGGGATTAGCATCCACACGTGCTCGAAATGCCCTCCAGTCCTCTCGAACTGCGGCGTCGCCGTTTAGGTGCTGCGAGGTCCTGGCCCTGATATTGTTGGTCTCTCCGACATAGGCGATGAACTTGCGGGCTCCGCCATGCTTGCCGACGGTGTTGCTGGCCGCGCAGATGTAGACGGTGGGGTAGTCCGAGATTAGATATGCCTGTGCCGGGTCATCGGGGAGGATAGTTTCCAGCTCACCGTTTACAAACCGGATGATGCTTTCCTCGATGACAACGGGCTCTCGTGTTGAGCATACGGACATAGGCAACCCCTGTGTAGTCTTGCAAATTCTACGAGATATAGCCTAATCCAAAACGGCACAAAGAAAGCCCCCGGAATATTCTCCGGGGCAATTCCGCGACCGTGAGGTGGCGAGAACCGTTGGGAGAACATCCGGGGGCTTCCGACTAGGTCGAATTAAGCAGCGACTTTAGTAGGCGAGTGCCTTACTCGGCCATCTGGGCCTGGACGGCCGTGATGGCGACAACACCCACGATGTCGTCGGCAGAGCAGCCGCGGGACAGGTCGTTGACCGGGCGGGCGATGCCCTGCAGGACCGGGCCGTAGGCCTCGGCGCCACCGAAGCGCTGGACCAGCTTGTAGCCGATGTTGCCGGCCTCGAGGTCGGGGAACACCAGGATGTTGGCGTTGCCGGCGACCTCGGAGCCCGGGGCCTTAAGGTCGGCGACGGACTGCACGAGCGCAGCGTCGAGCTGCAGGTCGCCGTCGAGGGCGAGCTCGGGGTTCTTCTCGTTGGCGAGCTTGGTGGCCTCCTGGACCTTGGCGGGAACGTCGCCCTTGGCGGAACCCTTGGTGGAGAAGGAGAGCATGGCAACCTTGGGGTCGACGCCGGGCATGAAGGCCTTCCAGCTCTCGGCAGAGGCCAGGGCGATCTCGGAGAGCTCGTCGGCGGTGGGGTCGATGTTCAGGCCGCAGTCGGCGAACAACAGCGTGCCGTCGGCGCCGTACTCGGGGGTCTTGGTGCACATGATGAAGAAGGCCGAGACCAGCTTGGTGCCGGGCGCGGTCTTGAGGATCTGCAGCGCGGGGCGCAGGGTGTTGGCGGTGGAGTGGCAAGCGCCGGAGACCAGGCCGTCGGCGTCGCCCATCTTCACCATCATGGTGCCGAAGTAGGTGGCGTCGTTCATCTGCTCGCGGGCCTGCTCGATGGTTACGCCCTTCTTGGCGCGCAGCTCGGCGAACTTGGCGGCATAGGCCTCGTGCTGCTCGGCGGTAGCGGGGTCGATAACGGTGACGCCGGGGACGTCGATCTGCGCCGGGTCGCCCAGGATGACGAGGTTGGCAAGGTCTTCCTCGACGATCTTCTTGGCGGCCTCGATGGTGCGGGGATCCTCGCCCTCGGGCAGAACGATGGTCTTCTTGTCAGCCTTGGCGGCAGCCTTCATACGGTCTAGAAAGTCGCTCATGTGTCTCCTCATCTCTATTTGAGCGTGTGGAATCCTCCGCACGTTTTGCCACACGTGTTGAGCTTTCCTTGTGTGGCACGGACACATTATAGGCAGCAGGCGCTATAATCCATCTGACATTTTGCGCGCCTATACTGCGTGCATATCGTTTTTCCTGCAAGGAGCTGTAATGCAGATCACAACTGGTCTACCGGAGGGCTTCAATCCGGCCGCTTACGACATGATCGTCGTGGGAGCCGGTTACGCCGGCGCCGTGTGCGCCCGTCGCCTCGCCGAGACCGCCGGGTTCCGCGTCGCCGTTCTGGAGCGCCGTGACCATATCGCTGGCAACGCCTACGACTATTGCGACGAGAACGGTATCCTCGTCCACAAGTACGGCCCGCATATCTACCACACCTTCAACGAGCGCGTGCACAACTTCCTCTCGCGCTTCACCAAGTGGACCGACTATCAGCACAAGGTGCTCGCCAACATCCACGGCACCCTGATGCCCGTGCCCTTCAACCACCAGAGCCTCAAGCTCGCCTTTGGCGAGGAGCGCGGAGAGCAGCTCTACCAGAAGCTCGTGGACACCTTTGGCCGCGACGTCAAGGTGCCCATCATGGAGCTGCGCAAGAAGAGCGATCCCGACCTTGCCGAGGTCGCCGACTACGTTTTCGAGAACGTCTTTTTGCACTACACCATGAAGCAGTGGGGCCAGACCCCCGACCAGATCGACCCCTCCATCACCGGCCGCGTGCCCGTGTTCGTGGGCGATGACGACCGCTACTTCCCGCAGGCTCCGTTCCAGGGCATGCCGGTCGACGGCTACACGCCGCTGTTCGAGCACATGCTCGATCACGACCTGATCGACGTGTTCTGCAGCGTGGACGCCCGCGACATCTTCGAGATCGGCGAGACCAACGTGTCGGTCTGCGGTAAGGTCTACGGCGGCGAGATCGTCTACACCGGCCCCCTCGACGAGCTGTTCGACCTCGATCTGGGCGCGCTTCCGTACCGCACGCTCGACATGAAGTTCGAGACCCTCGACCAGGACCAGTTCCAGCCCGTGGGCACCGTGAACTACACCACGAGCGAGGACTACACGCGCATCACCGAGTTCAAGAACATGACCGGTCAGGTTGTTCCCGGCAAGACCGTCATCATGAAGGAGTACAGCCACGCCTACGAGCCCGGCAGCGGCCAGACCCCGTACTACGCGATCCTCGAGCCCGAGAACCGCGCCCTGTACGAGCGCTATCTCGAGCGCGTCCAGGATCTCTCGAACTTCCATCCCGTGGGCCGTCTTGCCGAGTACCGCTACTACGACATGGACGCCGTGACGGATTCTGCCCTGAACCTCTCCGACGAGATCATCGCCTGCCATGCCTAACGACTCCCAGTCTAAGACCATAACCTTCGGTATCCCCAGCTATAACGCGGCGCTCGACATGGACCGCTGCATCACCTCGATCCTTGAGGGGTCGGGCTATGCCTCCGATATCGAGATCATCATCGTCGATGACGGCAGTCAGGACGACACGCCGCAGAAGGCAGACGAGTGGGAGGCGCGCTATCCTGGGATCATCCGCGCGGTGCACCAGGAGAACGGTGGCCACGGCATGGCCGTCATGGCCGGCCTCAACGCCGCCTCGGGCGTGTACTACAAGGTCGTCGACTCCGATGACTGGCTGGATGGCGAGGCGCTCTCGACCATGCTCTCCGTGCTGCGCGGCTTTATCGAGCGCGACACGCGCGTGGACCTGTTTATCTCGAACTACGTGTACGAGAAGGTTCACGAGGGCACGCACACGGCCATCAGCTACCGCTCGGCCCTGCCGCGCAAGAAGATCTTCAGTTGGGACGAGATGGGGCGCTTCCGTCCCGATCAGAACCTGCTGATGCACAGCCTGTGCTACCGCACCGATATCCTGCGCGAGGGCGGGCTTCCCATGCCGGCGCACACGTTCTACGTGGACAACATCTACGCCTACGTGCCGTTGCCGCGCTGCAAGACCATGTACTACGCCGATATCGACCTCTATCGCTACTTTATTGGCCGCGAGGGCCAAAGTGTCAACGAGGCAACCATGGTGCGCCGCCTGGACCAGCAGTTCCGCGTCACCCGTATCATGATGGAGGCCTTCCATCTGTACGACGATATCGAGTCCGCGCGCCTGCGCTCCTACATGATGGGCTACTTCACCATGATGATGGTGATTTGCTCGGTGTTCTCCAAGCTCTCGGACGACCCCGAGATGCCGCAGAAGATCAAGACGCTCTGGGCCGACCTCAAGGCCTATGACGACCGCATGTACCGCCATGCACGCTACGGCCTGCTCGGCCTGGGCACAAATCTGCCTACGGCGCTCGGCAAGAAGACGACGCTCGGGTTCTACCACCTGGCGAACAAGATCTTCAAGTTCAACTAATACAGAAACCGCCGCCCCGAGGGACGGCGGTTTTTCATTGCATACGCGATGCGTCTCTAGCGCGCGGCCGTGCCAAGGCGCTCGAGCTGTCGCTTGACGCGCGCGATAGGAAGTCCCACCACGTTGTAGAAGTCGCCCTGGATGCCGCGCACGAGCATGCGGCCACCCGTGCCCTGGATGCCGTAGGCGCCGGCCTTGTCGAGCGGCTCTCCGCTGGCCACATACGTCTCGATCTCTGTATCGCTCAGCTCGTAGAAAGTGACGTCTGTCACCTCGACAAACGACTCACACGTATCCCCGTGGACGATGCAGACGCCGGTGGCCACCTGATGCGTGCGCCCGGAGAGGCGACGAAGCATCGCCTTGGCGTCGTCGGCGCAGCTCGGTTTGCCCAGCTTCTTGCCGTCGATGGCGACGATGGTGTCGGCGGCAAGTACCGTCTCGTCTTTAGGGGAGACGGCCGCGACGACCTGCGCCTTGGCGCACGCGAGCCTCTCGACGAGCTCCAACGGAGACTCGCCGGGCAGCTCGCTCTCGTCGATGTCTGCCGGCAAGACGGTGATGTCGTAGCCGGCCTCGCGCATGAGCTCGATGCGGCGGGGAGACTGGGACGCCAAAATCACAGCTGGATCCCCTCGCGCACCTTGGCCACGGCTACCTCGCCGGCGATGTCTTCCAGCACGGCGAGCGCGAAGGGGAGCGCCTGGCCCATGGCGGAGGCGGTGATGATGTTGCCGTCCACCACGACGGTCTTCTCGCCGGCATAGACGCCCTCGGGGAAGCTTCCCTCAAAGCCGGGGAAGCAGGTGGCGCGGCGGCCTTCGAGCAGACCGAGCTCGCCCAGAACAGAAGGCGCGGCGCAGATGGCGGCGACGTGCTTGGTCGCGGCGAACTCGCGCACGACGCCGCAGACGCGCTCGTCCTGGCGCAGATGCGTGGTGCCGGGCATGCCTCCGGGCAGGACCACGTAGTCGTACTCGGAGAAATCCACCTCGTCAAAGGTGCAGTCGCAGCTCACGGCGATCTGCTGGGCAGAGAGCACGTCGCGCGTGGGCATCACGGAGACGAGCGTGGCGCGCACGCCGCCGCGGCGCAGGATATCGACGATGGTCAGGCACTCGATGGTCTCAAAACCATCGGCCGCGAGGATGGCAACAGCAGACATGATGCGTCCTTTCTTGTAGATGAAAATCGCAGGAGTTATACCCGTATGCGCACACGGCTAGGCGCGCACGAGATGAACCACCGTCTCGCAGTGGAAGGTCTGGGGGAACAGGTCCACGGGCGTGATGCTCTCGATGCGGTACGTGCCCTCGTCGCGCAGGCGCTTGAGGTCACGCGCAAGGGTCGCCGGGTCGCAGGAGACATAGGCCACGGCGCGTGCGCCCGAGCCGGCGATGAGCCCGATGGCGGCCTCGTCCAGGCCAGCGCGCGGCGGGTCGACCACCAGCACGTCGCCGCCCTCCTCGGGGAACTCGCGCACGGCGTCGCCGCCGATGACGTCCACGTTCTCAAGGTTCGCGCTCTCGAGGTTGCGGCGCAGGTCGCGCACGGCGGGGCCGTAGGCCTCGACGGCGGCCACGTAGGCGCAGCGGCGGGCGAGCGGCAGGGTGAAGGTGCCCGCTCCGCAGTAGAGGTCGACGGCGCACTCGTCGGGCTGGGGCGCGAGTGCCTCCATGACGAGCTCGATCAAGATCTCTGCCGCCTTGGTGTTCACCTGGAAGAACGAGGGTGCAGAAAGGCGCATCTTTTCCTGGCCGATGTCCTCGGTCCACGAGCCCTCGCCGGCCAGCAGCTCGACCTTGGAGACGCGGCGGGCGCGTTTCTCGCCCTTGCTCATGACGCGGACCACGCTCGTTGCGGGCAGGGCATCGTTGAGGACATGCGAGACCTGACCGCGCGGAAAGCCGCCGGTGGGGGTCCAGAGCGCCACCTCGAGGGCGCGGGTACGGCGGGAGGCGCGGATGCCCACGCGCTCGAGCTGCAAGTCGCGCGAGCTGCCCAGAAAACCCAGGGCGCCGCTCACGGCCTTGACGGCGCGGGGGAACTTCTGCTCAAAGAGCGGGCAGCGGTCCACATGGACGATCTGCTGCGGGTCGCGCCCGTGCATGCCGAGTCTGAAGCGCCCGTTTTGCAGGGCGGGCGCGAGCTCGATCTTGTTGCGGTAGCCCCAGGCGTCCTTGGTGTGGCGGATGGGGGAGACCAGCTGCGCGATCTCCTCATCGGAGAACTTGCCGATGCGTTTGAGCGTGGAGCGCAGGTTCTCCTCTTTGGCGGCGAGCTGCGCCTCGCGGGAGAGATTGCCCCAGGGGCAGCCTCCGCAGATGTCGACAAAGGGGCAAGGCGGCTGTGCGCGCAGGGCTGAGGGCTCGAGCACCTCGGTCACCTTGGCGCGCGCAAAGGTCTTGCCCTCGCCTTCGATCTGGGCCTCCACGACGTCTCCGGTGACACCGCCCGCAACGAATACGGCCTTGCCGTCTTCCGCATGGGCCAGACCGTCCGGTCCGTACATCATCGATTCGATCGTCAGCTTCATGGATGCCCTCCCGTGGCGTGTACAACGTGCCTATAGTAGCAGGTCGGCACGGGCGCTATGGCTCGTGCCGACCAAAAGGGCAGGGGTTGGGCTTCTGCGTCGCCGGCCCGCGCGGGGCCGTGCGCTATTTGGACTTGCCGGTGATGAGCGTCTTGAGGCCAAGGCCGATGAGTGCCAAGCCGGTGCCAAAGCGCCCGCGGCGGCGCACAACGACCTGGTTTTGCGCCGGGCCGCCTGCGGCCTTGCCGGCAGCGGGCTGGGGCGCGGGCTCGGCCTCGGCGTCCTCGATGATCGTGGCGTGCACCGGTGTGGGCTCGGCTGCGGGTGCGGACGCGGATTCGGCTTTGGGCGCGGGCGCAGGCTCAGCTGCGGGCGCCGGCGCAGGCGCGGCAGCAGGCTCGGGCTCGCCGGCGGGCTGCGCCACGGGGGTCTCGGGCTTGGGCTCCGGCTCGGCGGCAGGGGCCGTCTCGGTCTCCGCCTCGTTCTCCGCCTCGTTCACAGCGGTGTGCGCGGCCTCGGGCGCGACGCTCGCGGCTTCCACGGCCGGTGCCTCAACGGTAGCCTCTGCGCGCGTCGGCACAGCGGTCTTCCGCGCCTCCGTCTCGCCGCGTGCCTCTGCCTCGGCCGCGTCGTCATAGGCGCGGCGCAGCAGGTACTCCTGCGAGTTGAAGGCGGCCTCGCCTACGGCGCGCTTGATGGGCGCCCATTCGCCCGTGGCCGTGAGCTCGCGCGCCTTCACGTTGTCGCGCACTTGGGCGGCCACGTACTTCTGCACAATGCCGCGGCAGGCGGGGTCGAGCACGGGGAAGGCGATCTCTACGCGGTGCTCGGTGTTGCGCGTCATCATGTCTGCCGAGGACAGGTAGATCATGTCGGAGTCCACGCCAAAGGAGTAGATGCGCGCGTGCTCCAAAAAGCGGCCCACGATGGAACAGATGTGCACGTTGTCGGTCTTGCCGGGGATGCCGGGCAGCAGGCAAGAGATGCCGCGGATGATCATCTGCACCTGCACGCCGGCGCGCGACGCCTCCGAGATCTTGTCGATGACCTCGCGGTCGGTGAGCGAGTTGAGCTTGAAGAACACGCGGGCGGGCTTGCCAGCCAGGGCCCGCTCGATCTCGCGGTTCAGGCCGCGCAGGATCATGGGCTTGAGGCCGGCGGGCGCCACGCCCAGGAAGCGGTAGTCACCGTGGAGGTTGCCCAGCGAGAGGTTGCGGAAGAACAGGTTCGCGTCCTCGCCGATGCCGGGGTGCGCCGTCATGAGCATAAAGTCGGAGTAGAGCTTGGCCGTCTTCTCGTTGAAGTTGCCCGTGCCCAGAAGCGTGAGGCGCGTGAGCGACATGCCCTCGCGATACGTGATCTGGCAGATCTTGGAGTGGCACTTAAAGCCCTCGGAGCCGTAGATGACGGTGCAGCCGGCCTCCTCCAGGCGTTCGGCCCACTCGATGTTGTTCTGCTCGTCAAAGCGGGCGCGCAGCTCCATGAGCACGGTGACTTCCTTGCCGTTCTCCACGGCGTCGATGAGCGACTCGCACAGGCGGCTCTGCTTGGCCACGCGGTAGAGGGTGATGCGGATGGAGATGCAGTCCTCGTCGAAGGCGGCCTCGTGCACCAGGTCCAAAAACGGGCCCATGGACTGGTAGGGGTAGGTGAGGAGCTTGTCGCCCTCGATCACCTGCTCGCGCATGGAGCGCCCAGCTTCGATGGCTGGACAGGCCTGCGGCTTGAACGGCGGGAACACGAGCGTCTCGCGCGCGTGCTCGGGGATATGCCCCTCGATGCCAAAGACGTAGCCCAGATCGAGCGGAATGTCGATGACCGAGACGGCGCGCTGCGTGAGCTTGAGCGACTTGCGGATGGTCTTCAAGGTGGTGCGGGAGAGCTCGCCGGAGACGGAGAGAGCCACGGGCTGCAGGCGCAGGCGCTTCTTGAGGATGCGCTTCATGTGCAGGCGGTAGTCCTCGTCCTCCTCGACGCCCTCGCCGTCCGGGTCGATATCGGCGTTGCGGGTGACGCGGATCACGGCGCGGTCGAGCGGGGTATAGCTGCCAAAGCAGCTGTCAAAGCAGGCGAGGATCACGTCCTCGAGCAGGATATAACGGTACTCGCCCACGCCGTGCGGCATCTCGATCACGCGGCTCATCGAGGGCGGGATCTCGATGAGGCCCAAAAGGTTCTCCTCTTCGGTGCCTTCGATGGTGCAGACCAGGTAGAGGCCGCCGTTGCGCAGGTTGGGGAACGGGTGGCGCGGGTCGATGACAAGCGGCGAGATGATGGGCGAGACATATGCGCGGAAGTACCCCTCCACAAAGGTGCGCTCGTCGCCGTCGAGCGTCTCGGGACGCGCGCGGTAGATGCCGTAGCTCTCGAGCGCGGCCTCGATGCGGTGGAAGGCGTCCTCGGCGCGGTCGATCATGGGCGGCAGCGTCTCGAAGACGCGGTCGATCTGCTCGGCCGGCGTCAGGTTGCTCTTGTTGTCCACGGGCTGGCGCTTGAGGGTCGCAAGGTCCGAAAGGCCGCCGATGCGTACCATGAAAAACTCGACCAGGTTGCTCTCGAAGATCGAGACGAACTTCATGCGCTCGAACAGGGGAACCGTCTCGTCAAAGGCCTCGTCGAGCACGCGCCCGTCAAAGCGGAGCCAGGAGAGCTCGCGGTTCTGCGTATAGGTGAAGTCGTGGCGCTCGCTGCGCGGCACCTCCACGACGTGGCTCTCTTGAATCTTGCTCTTCTTGCCCTTAGACATGATGCATCCTTTTTGGTCATGTGCTTTCGTTCGTGCGCTCGGGCGCAACCCTTAACACTATAGGGGCTTGGACGCACAATGGCGTCGAGCATGCAAACGTTGACCGTTTGCTTACGTTTGGGCTGCCGCGCCCGCGCCCCGTGCCCGCTCGGGCGCTTGGCGCTCTGTTGCGAATTGAGGATTTAGCGACCGGCGCGCCCCGTGCGCCCCCTCGCGTGGCATACTCGATACCTGCGACAGATTCGACAGAAAGGATGCAGATGGGCGTGAACCTCTCGGGGCGCAGCTTCCTCAAGCTCCTGGATTTCTCTACCCAGGAGATCGAGTACCTGCTGGCCCTCGCCAAGAACCTCAAGGACCTCAAACGCGCGGGCGTGCCGCACCGATACCTCGAGGGTAAAAACGTCGTGCTGCTCTTCCAGAAGACCTCCACGCGCACCCGCTGCTCGTTCGAGGTGGGCGCCATGGATCTGGGTATGGGCGTGACCTACCTTGATTCCGCCGGCTCGCAGGTGGGCAAGAAGGAGTCCATCGAGGACACCGCCCGCGTGCTCGGCCGCATGTACGACGGCATCGAGTTCCGCGGCTTTGCGCAGGCAGACGTCGAGGAGCTCGCCGCCAAGTCCGGCGTGCCGGTATGGAACGGCCTGACCGACGAGTGGCACCCCACGCAGATGATCGCCGACATGCTGACCGTCCAGGAGAAGTTCAACTACGACATCAAGGGCCGCACGCTCGTCTTTATGGGCGACTGCAAGAACAACGTGGCTCGCTCGCTCATGGTCGTGTGCGCCAAGCTCGGCCTGAACTTCGTGGCTTGCGGTCCTGCCAGCTGCATGCCGGCAGACGACGTGCTCGAGGCCTGCCGTCCCATTGCCGAAGCTAACGGCTGCACCATCACGCTCACCGACGACGTCGCGGCCGGCTGCACCGGCGCCGACGTGATCTACACCGACGTGTGGGTCTCCATGGGAGAGCCCGACGAGGTCTGGGCCGAGCGCATCGCTGAGCTCTCACCCTACCGCGTGACCGCCGACGTCATGGCCCTTGCCGGCCCCGAGGCCATCTTCATGCACTGCCTGCCCGCCTTCCACGACACGAACACCCAGGTGGGCGCCGCCAAGGCCGCACAGTTCGGCATCACCGAGATGGAGGTCACCGACGAGGTCTTCGAGTCCGCGCAGTCGGTGGTCTTTGATGAGGCCGAGAACCGCATGCACAGCATCAAGGCAGTGATGTACGCCACCTTGAAGTAACGTCCACCCGTGTGCCTTCGCGTCGCCCGGCGGCCTTGCGCTGTCGGGCGATGTTTTGTCTGAAGCGCTCATCACCCCATCGATAAGGAGTTTTACCTGCATGAAGATCAACCATGCGATTCTGCACGTGCTGGATTTCGAGTCCGCCGTGAACGTGATCAGCCAGCGCGAGCTCGACCTCGAGGACTCGCGCGCGGGCCGTTCGTTCGTGACCACGCATCTGCGCCGCGCACGCGAGAGCGTCGACAACAAGCGCGCGGTGTTCGCTGAGAACTCAGCTTTTGCCGAGGAGCTTCGCAGCTACTTCTTCGGTCAGCGCGAGTTCATCGATCTTTCCCAGCAGATTGCCGAGTTCATCGCCGGCGAGCTCGCACGCGCCGACAAGGCCGACTCCACCGATGTGCTCGTGGCCGACTTCGATGACGACGAGGACGCGCGCTGGTTTGCCATCATGCTCCTCTCGAGCAAGCAAGCCTTTATGCACGAGGTAGGCACCACGGACGGTCAGACCGCCTGCGCCATCAGCCGCCATTACGCGATCCTGCCCAACCCGTCGCAGAAGGTCACGAGCTACGCCGTCGTGCGCGCGAGCACGATGGAGATCGGCTACGTGGACAAGAAGCGCAAGATCGCGGGCGAGGACACGATGCTCATCCCCGACGGCCTGCTGCAGTGCGAGACGGGCGTCTCCGGCAAGGAGGCCATCGACACGGTGACCCGTGTGGTCGAGGAAGTCGCCGAGGAGCACGGTGCCAACACCGCCGTGGCACTCGCCAAGGTGAAGGCTGCAGTCGCCGAGCGCGTCGAGGACGACGAGGAGCTGCCGCCCTGGGATATCGTTGACGAGGTGTTTGAGGACAGCCCGCAGATCAAGGAGCGCGTGAAGTCTGCCCTGCGCGAGGAGTCGCTGCCCGAGCGCGTGCCCGTGGAGCGCAAGCAGGTGGAGCGCGCTGCGGTGCGCAACCACAAGATCCGTACCGACACGGGCATCGAGATCAGCTTCCCCGTGGAGATGGGCTCGAACTCCGACTACATCGAGTTCGTGAACGAGCCCAACGGCCTCATCAGCATCGAGCTCAAGAACATCGGTAGTATCGAGAACCGGTAGGCTTTGCCGCCGTGGGCGCGGGGCCGCCGTTGCCAGATAGGGCTGTGCTATCATTTACCAGTCGTTTTATAAGTTCGCCGCAGCAAGGTTCGCAGCCAGGTCTAAGGGAGTTCGATGCAACCGATTGATGTGACCGTCATCGTTCCCTGCTACAACACGGCGGATTATCTCGACCAGTGTCTGACGAGCATCGAGGCCAACTCAAAGGTCTCCCTCGAGGTCATCGTTGTGAATGACGGCTCGACCGACGGTTCGCTCTCCATCATGCGCGCCCATGCCGCGCGCGACGGGCGCGTCCGGGTGATCGATAAGGAAAACCAGGGCTACGGCGCCTCGGTCAACCGCGGCATCGACGAGGCCCGCGGTGCCTACATCGCCATCGTCGAGCCCGACGACTATCTCAAGCCGGGCATGTTCGATACGCTGTTCGCCCTCGGTTCGTCCTACGGCGCGCCCGACATCGTGAAGTCCTCGTATTGGCGCGTGATCATGCCGGGCACCGCGCAGGAGCGCGAGCTGCACTGCCTGTACTACAAGCGCATCAAGCCGGCCTCGCAGCCGTTTGAGCTTGCGGACTGCCCGAACCTGATCCAGTACCACCCGTCCATCTGGTCGGCGCTCTATCGGCGCGACTTCCTGAACGGCGAGGGCATCCGCTTTCGCGAGGTGCCCGGCGCCGGCTGGGTGGACAACCCGTTTCTGATCGATACGATGCTTCGCGCCCGCGCGATCGTCTACACCGACGAGGCGTTCTACTGCTACCGCGAGGACGCGCCCGGTTCGTCCTCGGCCAACCGCCTGATTCCGCTCTCGCTCGAGCGTTGGAACGACATGGCCGATATCGTCGAGGCGCTCGGCACCACCGATGCGGGTGTGCTGCGCGCGTTCTATACCATCGGGTTCAACTACGTGCGCCATGCCGTCGCGGCCGGCGCCATGGACGATCCCGCGCTTGCCGCACAGGTGAAGCGCATCTTCACGCGCATGGACCACGGGGTCGCGTGCACGATGCCTGCCCTTGAGCCGGCCCTCGCCGCACTCTACGCCGAGCTAACCGGCCGTGCGCCGCTTCCGGCCTCAAAGGGTGCTTATCTGGCCGCGCAGGGGCGCGAGTTCGTCTACACCGTGCGCGCCAACGGGCTGGGTTTCGCACTGTCGCGCATCGGGCTGTTCCTTGAGCGCCGCAAGTCCGTCTCGGGGGCGGCGCATTGATCCTTTGGAGGAGATTCGCATGACGGCCAAGGGTCGCATCGCTGTTTTCAGCCTCGACGCCAAACTGGGGCGCGAGGTGCGCGGGGCCACGCGCTACACCTTTCTGGCGACGCTTTTGGCGTCTCATGGCTACGAGGTCGACTTTGTGACCTCGTCTTTCCAGCACTGGGACAAGGAGCCTCGCGACGTCGAGCACTTCGATGCGGCGACCGATGCCTACCGCATCCAGTTCATTTCGGAGCCGGGCTATCCCAAAAACATGTGCCCGCAGCGCATCTGGTCGCATCACGTGGCGGCATCCCGCGCGGCGGAGTTTTTCGATGAGCACCACGACTACCAGCTGATTTACTGTCAGATTCCCCCTAACGACATCACGCGCGCCATCGGGCGCGTGGCGCAGCGCTACGGCATCCCGTTCGTGGTGGACGTGAACGATCTGTGGCCCGAGGCCTTTCGCGTCGCTCTCGACGTCCCCGTGGTGTCCGACATCCTCTTCGCTCCCTTTGAGCGGCAGGCACGCGATGCCTACGCCCTTGCAAGCGCCATCGTGGGAACTTCCGATGAGTACTCCGCCCGCGGCTTTAAGGACCGTGCCGCCGACGTGCCGCGCCTTACGGTCTATGTGGGCAACGACCTCGACGAGTTCGATGCCGGCGTGGCCACGCACGCGCACGAGGTGGAAAAGCCCGCAGGCGAGTTCTGGCTCATCTATGCGGGCACGATGAGCGCCAACTACGACCTGGGCACCTTGATTCAGGCGGTCGCGCGCATCCAGCGGACCGAGCCCCGCGTCAAGCTCAAGCTTTTGGGCGACGGCCCCGCGCGTGCGGGCTTTGAGCAGGTGGCGCGCGAGAGCGGCGCCGACGTGGACTTTTTGGGCTACCAGCCCTACGACGCCATGGCTGCATGGCTGGCCGCCTCGGACGTTACGGTCAACTCGCTTATCGCCAAGGCGGCGCAGAGCATCGTCACCAAGATCGGCGACTACCTGGCCGCGGGCATCCCGATGATCAACACCTCGCTGAGTCCCGAGTTCTCGGCAAAGGTCGAGGCGGACGGCTTTGGCGTGAACGTACAGCCTGAGGACGTAGACGCCCTGGAGCGCGTGATCATGGAGCTGCTCGCGGACGCGGACGGCCGCGCGCGCATGGGCAAGATCGCGCGCCGCATCGCCGAGGAGCAGTTCGACCGCAAGCACTCCTACGCGCGGATCGTTGAGCTTATCGATTCCCTTGTTAAATAGGGCAGCGTAGGAGGGCGGCTCAGAGCCGCCCGGTATAAACGCGGGGCGCGTCCGGCTTGTTTTGCGGACGCGCCCCGTTTTGCATGTTACGGGTTGTCTGCCGGCTAGCGCGGCTCGACCATGGAAAGCGAGATCTTCTTGCGCGCGCGGTCCACATCGGTAACCCAGACCTGCACGTTGTCGCCCACGCGCACCACATCGCTTGGGTGCTTGACGAATCGCGTAGACATCTTGGAGATATGCACCAGGCCGTCCTGGTGCACGCCTACGTCTACGAACGCGCCGAAGTCCACGACGTTGCGCACCGTGCCGGTGAGCTCCATGCCGGGCTCCAGGTCCTCGATGGAGAGCGCCGCGCGGCTAAAGATCACCTCCGGGGCGTCGTCGCGCGGGTCGCGGCCGGGCTTTTTGAGCTCGTCGATGATGTCGATGAGCGTAAGGAGGCCGCAGTCGAGCTCGGCCGCAAGCGTGGCGACGGAGCCCACGCGCTTCTCGATGTCGGGAACGCCGCCGCGCTCGAGCTCCGCGGCGTCCACGCCTGCGCGCTCGAGGAGGCCGGTCGCCACCGCGTAACTCTCGGGATGCACGCTTGTGGCATCGAGCGGGTTCTTGCCGCCGCTGATGCGCAAAAAGCCCGCGGCGTTGAGATAGGCCTTGGGTCCCAGCTGCGGAACCTTCTTGAGCTCGCGGCGGTCGGTAAAGGCGCCGTGCTCCTCGCGGTAGGCAACGATGTTCTTGGCGACGGTCGGCGTGATGCCCGAGACGTAGCCGAGCAGGCTCGCGCTCGCGGTGTTCACGTCTACGCCCACGCGGTTCACGACGTCTTCCACCACGTTGCCCAGGGCGCGCGCGAGCTCCGCTTGGTCAAGGTCATGCTGATACTGGCCCACGCCGATAGACTGCGGCGGGATCTTTACGAGCTCTGCCAGCGGGTCTTGGAGCCTGTGGCCCAAGCTCATGGCGCCACGCGTGGTCACGTCGAGCTCCGGATACTCCTGGCTTGCGAGCTCCGAGGCCGAGTAGACCGAGGCGCCGGCCTCGTTGACGATGGTGTAGCGCAGGTCGGGGGCGGACTCGGCGATGAACTGGGAGACCACCTCTTCGGTCTCGCGGCTCGCGGTGCCGTTGCCGATCACGATCGTGTTCACGCGGTCCTTCTTTACCAGACGCGCGAGCTCACGCTTGGTGCCGGCCACATCGTGACGCGGCTTGGTGGGGTAGACGATGCCGTGGTCCAGCAGCTTGCCCGTCTCGTCGATCACGGCGAGCTTGCAGCCGTTGCGGTAGCCCGGGTCGAGCGCGAGGATGCGCGCGCCGCGCACCGGGCGCGCGGAGAGCAGGCCCTCGAGATTTTTGGCAAAGACGCCGATGGCCTCGGTCTGGGCGCGGACGGTGAGCTTGGCGCGGGCCTCGCGCTCGAGAGAGGGCGCCATGAGGCGCTTGTAGCCGTCGGCCACGGCGGCGTCGAACACGGGCGCGAAGACGCCCTGGCGGCGCGGCCAACGGCCTCCCAGGCGTGCCAGGGCGGCCGTGTCGTCCACATCGACGCTCACGCGCAGCTTGCCCTCGCGCTCGCCGCGGTCGATGGCCAGGACGCGGTGGTTCGGAATCTTGCGCACGGGCTCGCTGAAGTCGTAATAGGGCTCGTAGGGGGTCTTCTCGGACGCATCGGTGGCAGTGACGGCAAGATTGGCCGTGGCCTGGGTAAAGGCGCGCAGGTCCGAGACGTTCTCCGGGTCCTCGGCCACGGTCTCGGCCACGATGTCGGCGGCGCCGGCAAGGGCGCGCTCGGGTGTGTCGAACCCCTCGTCGGCGTTGACGTATGCGGCTGCGGCATCGAGTGCCGAGCCCTTGGTGGCGGCCTGCATGATGATCATGTTGGCGAGCGGCTCCAAGCCGGCATTGCGTGCCTTCTGGGCACGCGTGAGGCGCTTTTTGCGGTAGGGCTTGTAGAGGTCCTCCACGCGCTGCAGCTGCGTGGCCGCGCGGATCTGCTCTTCGAGCTCGGGCGTGAGCTTGCCCTGGGCGCCTATGAGCAGCAAGACATCGCTTTTGCGCTGCTCGAGGTTGCGCAGGTAGGCCAAGCGCTCCTCGAGCGCGCGCAGGGAGACGTCGTCCATACCGCCCGTCGCCTCCTTGCGGTAGCGGGCGATAAACGGGACGGTGTTGCCCTCATCGAGCAGCTGGACCGCCGCCTCGACGGCGCTCTTCTTGAGATCGAGCTCTTCTGCCAGAACGGAGATTATGTCCACAGGGCCTCCTGGGTCTTGGGTTTGCCGGGCGCTCCATTGTGCCACGGATGCGGGGCGCAGGCGCGCAAAAGATGTGAACGATGCCGCGCACGCGAACCGCCTCTCGGCGTCCTGCGCGCGGGAGGCGGTTCGTCTACGTGCGATGTCGGTGCGGGAGCGCGGCTGCCGGGCGGTATCTGCGAGCCGTACGGCAGCTTTGAGCTACAGCTGGCGCAGGCCCTCTTCCAGGCCGGTCTTGCTGTTGGTCTTCTCGTCGCGCTGCTTGATCACGCGCGCGGGGACGCCGGCCACGACGGCGCCGGCGGGCACGTCCTCGACGCACACGGCGCCCGCGGCCACCACGGCGCCCTCGCCCACGTGCACGCCCTCGAGCACGACGGCGTTGGCACCGATGAGCACGTTGTCCTCCACGATGACGGGGGTGGCGCTGGCGGGCTCGACCACGCCGGCGAGCACGGTGCCCGCGCCGATGTGGCAGTTCTTACCCACGGTGGCGCGGCCGCCCAGGATGGCGCCCATATCGATCATGGTGCCCTCGCCGATCACGGAGCCGATGTTGATCACGGCGCCCATCATGATGACGGCGGAGTCTCCGATGCTCACGCGGTCACGGATGATCGCGCCCGGCTCGATGCGGGCGTTGATGCCCTTCATGTCCAGCAAGGGCACGGCGGAGTTGCGGCAGTCGTTCT
This sequence comes from Bacteroidaceae bacterium, assembly GCA_963630805.1. Taxonomy (GTDB): domain Bacteria; phylum Actinomycetota; class Coriobacteriia; order Coriobacteriales; family Coriobacteriaceae; genus Collinsella. The sequence continues at coordinate 5,205 of CAVGNZ010000032.1, read as the reverse complement.
CGATGTCAAAATACTCGATGGCGTTCTCGTTGGCCTTGAGCACGGGCTGAAGCTCGGCCCAGTCGCCAAAGACCACCTTGCCGTCCGCATCGCCGTAGACGTGGGCGCAGCCGTAATCGATGGCAGCACCCGCCTTCTCGCGAACGTAGAGCTTGACGGGGGTCTTCTTCTCGGCTTTGGCGATAAAGTCGATGATCTCCTGAGCGTCCATGTTGGTATCGTTGGACATGGGTGTTCCTTTCTTGCTGTACGGGCGCGCGTGCAGCGCGTGCCTACTCGAACATAAGCTGGTCAAAGGTGTAGAAGCCGGGCTCGCGACCGATGAGTTTCTGTGCTGCGGCGAGCGCGCCGTTCACGAAGATCTGGCGGCTCGTGGCGCGGTGGGTCAGCGTGACCTCCTCGTCGGTTCCGAAGAAGCTTACCGTGTGCACGCCGGCGACGGTGCCGCCACGTAGCGAGTGCATGCCCACCTCGTGCGGATCGCGTGCGCCGCACATGCCCTCGCGGCCAAAGACCGGGCGGTAATCGTCGGTGGGCCCGGCAGCCAGAACCTCGTCGAGCAGCATCTTGGCGGTGCCGGAGGGCGCATCGACCTTCTGGTTGTGGTGGGTCTCGCAGATCTCCACGTCAAAGCCCGGCAGCTCGCGTGTCGCCTGGGCGGTCAGGTGGCGCAGCGCCGCCACGCCGATGGAGTAGTTGCCCGAGTGCACCACGGCGTGCTTGTGTCCGAGAGCCTGCAGCTGCTCCAGTTGCTCCACGGTGTGCCCCGTGGTGCCGCTCACCAGCGCGCAGGCGCAGCGCTCGACGTACGAGACGGTGGCGGGCAGGCACGCGACGTTCGAGAAGTCGATCAGCACGTCGGCTGCCGGGGCGCTCTCGGCCTCGGTGAGGTCGAACCCGATCTGGGCCACGACGTCGAAGACGGCGTTTCCGTCCGCGTCGCGCATGCCCTCGGCGGTCGATTTGATGAGCGAGCCCATGCGGCCCGCGCCCATGATGGCGATCTTAAGCAAGGATACCGGCCTCCTTCATGACCTGGGTGAGGTGCGCGCGCGTGTTCTGTGCCATATGGGTGAGCGGCAGGCGGTAGTGGACGTCGAGAAGCCCCATCTGCCCCAGCGCCTCCTTGACGGGAATGGGGTTCACCTCGCTGAACAGGGCGCTGATGAGCGGTTGGGCGGCCACCTGGATCTCGCGGGCGCGCTGCACGTTGCCGTCCAGGAAGGCGCGGCACATCTCGTGCACGAGCGCGGGCTGGATATCCGCCCATACGCTGATGGTGCCCGAGGCGCCCAGGCTCATGAGCGGCACGGTGAGCGCGTCCTCGCCGGAGTACATGCGGAACTCGTCGGAGAGCAGCTGCGCCACCTGCGCGGCGAAGGTCACGTTGCCCGAGGCCTCCTTCACGCCCATGATGTTCTTGTGCGCGGCCAGGCGCTCCATGTTGTTCAGGCTGATCGAGCAGCCGCAGCGGCCGGGGATGTTGTAGAGGATGCAGGGGATGTCCACGGCGTCGGCCACCACCTTGAAGTGCTGGTAGATGCCCTCCTCGTTGGACTTGTTGTAGTAGGGCGTGATGACCAGCAGGCCGTCTGCCCCCAGGCGCTGGTAGCTCAGTGACTTGTCGAGCATGGTGGCCGTGGAGTTCGAGCCCGAACCGGCGATGACCGGGATGCGCCCGGCCACCTGCTTCACCACGGCGTCGACGACGGAGTTGTCCTCCTCGTCGGTCATGGTCGAGGACTCGCCGGTGGTGCCGAGCGTGAGGATGGCGTCCGTCCCGTTTTGCAGATGGAAGTCCACCAGGCGCGCGAGCGCCTCAAAGTCGACGCTCCCGTCCTCGTGGAAGGGCGTGACGAGCGCGACGATCGAGCCTTCAAGGTTCCTCATGTCCATAGGGTGCTCCTGTCTGAAATCGAGCGGTGCGGTGCCGCAGGTGTTACTTGATGTCGGCAAGGCCCTCTGAGGCCTGCATGAGCTTTGCGTGGGTCCCTGCCTGCACGTCGAGCGTGGCAAAGTAGTCGGCGGGCGTCTCCCTGCGGCGGATAAGGCGCGTGGAGCCGTCCTCGCACAGCAGGACCTCGGCCGGGCGCAGGCGGCCGTTGTAGTTGTAGCCCATGGAGTAGCAGTGCGCGCCGCCGTCGTGGATGACGAGCAGGTCGCCTAGGTCGATCTTGGGCAGCGGGCGGTCGATGGCGAACTTGTCGTTGTTCTCGCACAGGTTGCCGGTGACATCGTAGGTCTCCGTTGCGGGCAGGGCCGACTTGTCGGGGCCGCCCTCCTGGCCCATCACGGTGATGTGGTGGTATGCGCCGTACATGGCCGGGCGGATCAGATCCACGGCGCATGCGTCCACGCCGATGTAGTCCTTGTAGATCTTCTTCTCGTGGATCGCACGGGTGACCAGGCAGCCGTAGGGGCCCATCATGAAGCGGCCCATCTCGGCGTAGATCGAGACGTCTCCCATGCCTGCCGGCTCGAGGATCTCCTCAAAGGCCTGCTGCACGCCTCGCCCGATGGCGTGGATGTCGTTTGCGGTCTGATCGGGGCGGTAGGGGATGCCCACCCCGCCGGAAAGGTTCACGAACGCGATCTTGGCCCCGGTTTTCTGCTCGAGCTCGACTGCCAGTTTGAACAGGATGCGCGCGAGCGCGGGGTAGTACTCGTCCGTGACGGTGTTGCTTGCCAGAAAGGCATGGATGCCAAAACGCTTGGCCCCTTTTGCCTTGAGCATCGAGAACGCCTCGAAAAGCTGCTCGTATGTCATGCCGTATTTGGAGTCACCGGGGTTGTCCATGATGCCGTTGGAGAGGCGGAAGAGCCCGCCCGGGTTGAAGCGGCAGCAGACCGTCTCGGGGACAGGTCCCGCCACCTGCTCGAAGAACTCGATATGGCTGATGTCGTCAAAGTTCACGATGGCGCCGAGCTCGCGGGCAAAGGCGAAGTCTGCCGCGGGGGTGTCGTTCGATGAGAACATGATGCGCTCGCCGGTGACGCCCAGCGCCTGGGCGATCATGAGCTCGGTGTAGCTCGAGCAGTCGCAACCGCAGCCGTACTCGGTCAAAAGCGAGATGAGCGCGGGGTTGGGGTTCGCCTTGACGGCGAAGTATTCACGAAAGCCGGGGTTCCACGAGAACGCCTCGCGAACGGCTTCCATGTTGCGGCGAATGCCCGCCTCGTCGTAGAGGTAAAAGGGGGTCGGATAGCGTTTGGCGACCTCGACCAGCTGGTCTTTAGTCACAAATGGCTGCTTGGCCATAAAGGCTCCTTGTCTGATAGCGCTCCTGCAAAGTATCGATGCAGACAGTCCGGCGGGTGTTCCCCGCAGGCCCACCCGGTTTTGCGCGCCCGCACGGCCGGGTTCGGCGGGGTTGCCTCGCCGCGGGGTCGATGCCTGCCGGCTCGCCCGCGACCCATCGCGCCCGCTCCTCTATCGAGTTTTGCTACCGTATCATGAGCGGTGTCCAAAAACAACCCGGAAGCTGCGCCGATACTGTTTCTAAACGGTTACGGGAGACGGCGCGCCTGCCCTATAATGTCGGGCACTGTGAACGACCCGAAAGGCGGCCCCATGGGCACAACCGCAATGGGCGCAACCGCGGCAGACGAGTTGGCCGAACTCAAGCGTCACCGCCGTGCGCTCCATCGAATCCCCGAGCTCGATTTCGAGCTGCCCGAGACCATCGCCTATATCGAAGGCGTGTTGGCGCCGCTTTCCTGCGAGGTCATCCGGCCCTGCCGCGGCTGCGTGTGCGCCTACTTCGATGCCGGTGCGGGTGCGCGGCAGACCACGGCCATCCGTGCCGACATGGACGCCCTGCCCATCGAGGAGGCCACGGGCGCCGTCTTTGCATCGGAGCATCCCGGCTGCATGCATGCCTGCGGGCACGACGCGCATATGGCGATGGCGCTTACCATGGCCGCCTATGTGGACCGTACCCTGCGAGAACGTCCCGGCGAGCTGCAGCGCAACGTGCTGTTCGTGTTCCAGCCGGCCGAGGAGACCACGGGCGGTGCCAAGGTGGTCTGCGAGTCGGGCATCTTTGAGCGTTGCGGCGTCGACCGGGTCTTCGGCTTCCACGTCTGGCCCGATCTGCCTCGGGGCACGGTGGCGAGTTGCGCCGGTCCCATGCTCGCGCGTTCCAGCGAGACCCATGCGCGCATCCACGGCAAGAGCGTGCACATCGCTAAGACCTACGGCGTCTCGGATGCTGATTCGCACGACGCCGCACTGGCGGCCGCCCGCTTTGTGCTGGCGGAGCGCGAGCTAATGGCACGGCTTGGAGCCGAGGAGCCCTGTATCTGCAAGTTCGGTATCGTCGAGGCCGGTTCGGTCTGCAATGCCGTGGCGGGGGAGGCGCATATCGCAGGCAGCCTGCGGGTCTTTTCCGATACGATGTTCGAGCGCGCCAAGGCCGAGATCGAGCGGGTCCTGAGCGAGGCATGCGAGGCGACGTCTTGCACCTACGAGCTCAGTTTCGCTACAGGCTACCCGCCTGTCGACAACGATCCCGCGCTGTTCGGCCTGGCCCAGCAGGCCTTGCCGGAACTCCAGCTCGTCGAGGAGCCCTTGCTTATCGCCGAGGACTTTGCGTTCTACCAGCGCCATCTGCCGGGCGTCTTCTTCCTGTTGGGCACCGGTGCGCCTCAGGGCGCAGAGGGCTGCGTTCAGGACAACCCCTGCGATGAGGAGGGCTGCCCTGCGTTCGCCACGAGTGCGCTGCATGCCGACAACATGCTCTTCTCTGAGGAAGCCCTTCTGCCCGGCCTCGAGGTCTACAAGCGCCTGCTGCACCTGGCCTAGCCTCCTGCGCACTTGGGTCCGGGAACATCTCCCGGACCTGTCTTCAGGCCGTGCCTGCTCGAATAGAATCGCGTTGATCTGAAACGTATCGGCCCAAGCCTCATCGGTTCTTGCACACCGGCCCGAATCGTGGAGGCCCGAATCGCATCGGCCTGAACGGGCCTGAACCGGCCTGAGCTGGAGCCCGGGTCGCTTCGGCCTGACCCAATTTCCCGTCTCCGACGCGGGGCAAAATCTCAATCAAAAAAGCCGCCATCCGAAGATGGCGGCTTTGCTTTGCCCGTAAGGGCTATGCGCACTTAAGCGAACTTAGGCGTTGAGGGCTTCCTCGACGGCAACGGCGCAAGCGACGGTGGCACCGACCATGGGGTTGTTGCCCATGCCGATGAGACCCATCATGT
>CAVGNZ010000031.1:14525-70285 GCA_963630805.1 Bacteroidaceae bacterium | reverse complement strand
TTGGCGTAATCCACCACAAAGATAAGTGCCCAGGGAGCCTTGGCGATCATCGGCTGGTTGTCGCACAGCACGGCCAGACGGTCGAGCGTCTCCTGGGCCTGAATATCGATGATCGAGTACATCATCATGGCGCCGGCAGAAGGTGCGCGGCTTGCAGCGTGCAGCACGGCGGCGCGCTGCGCGTCCGACACGGCAGCTCCGGTCTTGAAGACGCGCGTCGAGGAGCGCTGCTCGATGGATGCGAGCACGGGGTTGTTCGCGTAGGTTTCGGGCAGGTCGGGCACGGCATGGGCACACATCGGAAGCTCCTCACGTTGGCGATATCTCCCCGTGATTATCACCCAAAGCCGCGATGCCCGTGCGGGCACGCACAAACAAAAAAGACCCCGAGCCACGTGGACTCGGGGTCTCGATGCGCACCAGGGCGGCACGCACAGCCTATAGCGAGTAGCTACTACTCGGCAGCTGCCTCGGTCTCAGCCTCGGCGACAGCCTCCTCGGCGGTCTCCTCAGCCTCGGCCTCGTCAGCCACGACCTCCTCGGCGGTAACGCCGACGAGAACGGTGACGGTAGCGCGAATCTCGCGATACAGAGCGACGGCAACCTCGTGGGCACCGGCAACCTTGATGGGCTTACCGAGCTCGACGCGCTTGCGGTCGATCTCGACACCCAGGTCGGCCTTGATAGCATCGGCGACCATGGAGCTGGTGACGGAGCCAAACAGCACGCCCTCGTCGCCGACCTTGGCGTCGACGGTGACGGACTTGCCATCGATGGTCTCCTTGAGCGCGTTGGCGTCGGCAATGCGGACGGCCTCGCGCTTCTCGATGTTGTTGCGGCGCTCCTCGAGCTGCTTCAGGTTGCCCTTGGTAGCCGCAACGGCGAGCTTCTTAGGGAACAGGTAGTTCTCGGCGTAACCCTGAGCGACGTCTACGACGTCACCCTCGCCACCCTTGCCCTGGATCTCACCCAGAAGAACGACTTTCATGAGATCTCCTTGCGGATACGCACCGCGGGTGCGGTGCTTTGGATTACTGTTGTGCCTCTACGCTATCCGAGCCGTCCCGCGAAAGCTTGCGGAAGTTCGCCCAGATATCGATGAGGCCGACGATGCACATTGCGAAGCACATCGCCTCGAGCCAAACGGTTGCGAACGTGATCAAAAACCTGGTGGCGCATCCCATGCGCTTTTTGGCCGTCAGCGCGGATACCACGCCAAAGCCCTGAAGCGCAAAGACAACACGAAGGCTCGCAAGGCCGGTGGCGCACACCGTGCGCACCGTCTCGGCCTCCGGGATGCCCGCGAACGACGCCCCGAGTCCCAGGATGCAGAGCGCCAAGGCCCCGACGCACCACATGGGCGCGTCAAAGTTGGCGATCTGCGGCATGCGGGCGACACCCGTGCAGCGCACGGACATCGCATAGGAGCCGACTCCGGCAGCGAGCGCGCTGATCATGGCCGCCATCAGGTAGGCAAAAGGCCATATGGCGCGGACGATGGGCATGACCTGCGAGATAAGCAGGCTGGCCTGGATATCGGATCCAACCGCGACGCGAACGCTCTCCTCCAGCACGGTCTGAACCATGGTGGAAATTGAGTATCCCAGCGACGACGCGTATACCGCATCGATAGCCAGAGACACCGCAGAGCCCACCACGACCACCGCGCTGACGGCCGTAACGTTCGCCTGCTTGCGCCACATGAACCATGAGATTCCCAAGGCGCAAACAAGGTCGGGAATCAGGCTCGTGGCAAAGGTCTGGTCGTAAAACCATGCGGCGACGCTAACGCCTACGCAGGTGGCAAAACCTATCCCTAAGCCCTGAACCCTTTTGGCCTCGAGCAGCTCACGCAGCCCGTAGGCGACCAAAAAGACTCCCAAATACGAGAAATACGAGCTTACGATGCCTCCCAGCACCACCCAAAGCATGCCCTGGGTAACAACCGGGGGACGCGAGCCGATCTGCTGCCCTGCGGGCACGATCTGTCGCTCAGGCTCGGAGTTCTCGTCGATCATCGCATCAACCCTAAGCTCTGGTCACCTTAGCCGCGGTTGCGCTCGCCGCGGGAAGAAACCACGGGAACGGTGTAGGGCATAAGAGCCATCTCGCGGGCGCGCTTGATGGCGTTCGCGATGTCGTGCTGATGCTGCGTGCAAGCGCCAGTGACGCGACGGGGCTTGATCTTGCCGCGGTCGGTCATGTACTTACGGAGAAGCTGAGTATCCTTGTAGTCGATGAACTCAGTGTTCTCCTTGCAGAACTGGCAGTACTTACGACGCGGCTGACGTGCAGAATAATCATTAGCCATGTCAAAAATACCTTTCGCTTGGCGCCCCGGTTAATACCGGGGAGCCTCTCACTTAACAGGTGGCATCCTGGCTAGGCAAGGCCTAGAACGGGATGTCCTCATCGTAGACGTCGACCGCGGGAGGCGCCTGCACGGGTGCAGGAGCGCTGGTGCGCGGTGCGGGCGCAGGGGCATAGCCGCCGCCATAGGAGCTGCCGCCGTCCTGGCCGCCCTGGTTACCACGGCTCAAAAACTCGATCTCATCGACGATGACCTCGAGCTTCGAGCGGCGCTGACCGTCGCGTTCCCAGGAGCTGTAGCGAAGCTTGCCCTCGATGGCGACCTTCGACCCCTTGGAGAGATAGCGGCTGACGGCCTCGGCACGGGTGCCGAACATCGTGCAGTCCACGAAGTTGGGGTAATCCTCCCACTCGCCCGACTGAGGGTTGCGGCGACGGTCGTTAACGGCCACGCCGAACGACAGCACCTGGGTGCCGCCCGCGGTTGCGCGCAGCTCGGGGTCGCGCGTGAGGTTACCGGAAATGTTGACTCGATTGATGCTCATCTAAACTCACTACCTCTCGGATGCAGAGATTTACTCCTGGTCGTCGCGGCGGACGATCATGTGACGGATCACGGCGTCGGTGATGCGCAGGACGCGGTCGAGCTCGGCGATCTGAGTAGGATCTGCGTGGAATTTGATGAGGGTGTAGTCACCTTCGGTGAGGTCGTTGATCTCGTAAGCGAGCTTGCGCTTGCCCCACTCGTCAACGTTGTCGACCTTGCCATTACCCTCAGCGATCGTGTTGTCGATACGCTTCATGACAGCGAGACGAGTCTCGGGGTCACAGGTGGGGTCGACGAAGAACAGCAGTTCATAAGCCTTCATATGGTCACCTCCTCTGGGCATAAGGCTCCGGGTCGTGAAGGTGCGCCCGGGGCAGGAAAAGACCTGATTATGCTAGACCATCTGTCTGCTTTTTCACGTCTTCGCAGCTACAACCCATGAGCTCTACACATCCTGCGCGTACATCGACGCACGCTCTGGGCTGGGCCGGCTGTGAACGCCCTTGCCGAGTCTCCGTCCCGGCTCCGAGCTGTACGTCAGGGGCAGTGTCCCACGGCGTGCGGACACGATGTCTTACAAGATTTGCGAGCGCGCTCACAGGGTGAGACTGCATGTCTTGCTGTTTTCTTACAACTGCAGGTGGGGCCATGTGCATGCTTATCGCTATCGGACGGTTCTACTGTCTTGGCGCCGTTCTCTTCCACAGATTCTCTGGCGTTTTTCTGGCGGAGAGACGCCAGAGGCTTACCCCGGAAAGCTGGTCGCGCGCTCTGCGCGCTCCAGACATCTTTCCGGGGTAAGTCTCGGCGCCTCGCGCAAAACACAAAAAAGAGAAGGCGCCCTGATGGAACGCCTTCTCCCATTGGCTTGCTCTGTCAGCCGGGCCTACGCGTTGTTGCGGCGGCGCGAAGCGGCGCCGACCGCGGCCACCGCGGCGCCCAGCGCGGCAACGCCGGCAACGATGGCGCACATGGTGTCGCCCGTACCGGGCAGGGTCTTCTTGCCGCCCTTGTTGCCCTTGTCATCCTTGCCGTCGGCGTCACCGTCGCCGTCGGAGGGTGCAGTGTAGGTGTTGCTGAACGTCGGCACCTCGCCGTCGGCCAGGCCGTCGTAGGTGACCTTGACGTTGTAGCCGCCGTTGAGGTCGTCCTCCACCACGATGGTGACCGTGTACTCCTTGGAGTCGATGGTCACGCCCTCGGCGTCGGTAGCCTTCTCCTTCACCGTGAAGGTGTAGGTGCCGGGGCCAGGCAGCTCGATGCCGGAGAGGTCAACGGTGCCGTCGGCGTTGTTCTTGGCCTCGGCAACGATGTTGCCGTCCTTGTCAACGACGATGACGGTGAAGTCGCCCTCGCCCAGGTCCTTACCGGAGACGTCCACCTTGGCGCTCACGTCGGCCTTAGGTGTACCGACCGGCGCGTACTTGTTCTTGAACTCGATGGCGTCGGCAGGTTCAGACTTGGCGGAACCGTCGGTCTTGGTGATCTCGCGCTCGACCACAAGCTCGTGGGTGTCAGGGTTTTCGGTCACCTTGTAGGTCACGGTGTAGACGGTGTTGTCGTAGGTCATGCCGCCGCGCTCGCCGCTCTCCTGGCTCACCGTGTAGGTGTAGACGCCAGTCTTATCGAACGTCGGGGCGTCAAGCGAGAAGTTACCGTCCGCACCGGGCTTGACCTCAACCGTGTTGCCATCCTTGTCGGTCACCTTGACGGTGAACTCGTCGGCGTCGGCGTCGCGTCCGCTCAGGGAAACGTTACCGGAGATGGCCTCACCCGAGACCGCAGCCGGCGTGAAGCTGTTGGTGAACGTCAGGCCGTCGGTCGGGCTCACGGAGGACTCCTCGGAGACCTTGAGCACGCCGTCCTCGTCCACGACCTTCACGTTGATCGTGCACTCGTGCGCGTCATAGGTGATGGTCGCATCGTTGCCGGCCACCTCGGTAACCGTGTAGCTGTACTCGCCCACGCGGTCGTAGGTGATGGCGCCAAACGTATACGCCGTGCCCACGTTGGAGACCGTGGTAGTTTCCGGCAGATACGAGGCAGCAGCGTCGTTGGCAGCCGCAATGGTGAAGCCGAACTCGCCATCCTTCGCCGTGCGCGTGGTGCCTGCATCGGTGTTATTGAGCACCTTGGCACCGGCGACCGTGTAGGTCACGCTCTCGGGGTTGTAGGTCTTGGCAAAGTTGATGGAGTCAACCTTCGTCTTGGAGCCGCTCTCGCCGACCTCGTAGATGGTCTTCTTGGCATTCAGATTTCCCTGGCCAAGGTCTTCGACCTCATAGACGATCTCGTACACCTTGCCGGAGGACGAGATGCCGCCCGGCGTGCTGGTGGTGTCCTCGGTCACGGTGAACTTGTAGGTGCCTACCACCGGGAAGGTCAGCTGGCTAAAGCCGAACGCCGCGTTCAGGCCGCCCTCGGTTGCGGGATCCGCGTTCTTGACCGTGGTGGGCGGGTACTCGGTATCGCAGCCAGCGGGCTTCTCGGTATTGGTAAGCGTGAAGCCAAACTGTTCGGCTGCAAGCGTGTAGGTGTTGCCCTCGGAGGGAGAAACGCTCATGGAGCCAGAAACCGTGTCGGTGGCAGCCGCAGCCTTGTAGACGTTCTTAAAAGTAGGCGTAGTTTCGCCAGCATCGTCGTAGCTCATGGTGTAGTTCAGCTTGCCCATACCGTTATCAGTCACGGTGATGGTCACCTTGTGCTCGCTGCTGTCATGCGTAACGCCGTTGACCGTATTGCCGGCTCGCTCGTCTTTGAACGTATACGTGTACACGCCCGGTGTATCGAACGAGATGGCATCAAAGACCAGCTGCGCGCTGGATTTGCCAGCCTCGATATGAGGATCCACACTCAGCTGAACAACCGGGCCGTCCTCGTCCTCCAACAGCTGATGGCTGAACATATGGTGGCCCAGATCGTCCGCCGTGAAGGCGCGACCGCTCAGCTCGACCGTAGCGCTGATAGAGACCGGATCGGTCGGCGTTGCGGCATAGCCGTTGGTAAAGCTCACGGAGGTCTTGGTGTCGCTCGATACGGAGCCGGTCGCCACACGGGTCTCCTCGTCGCCCACCTTGGTGGTGTAGGCGGCAACCTCGCCCTGCGTCACGGTGTAGGTGGCGTTGGCAGGCAGGCCGGAGAGCGTCTTAGACTCGTTGGCCTTCAGCTCAAAGGTCGCTTTGCCATCAACGAAGGTCAGGCCGCCGAACTCGCCGTTCACCTTCGTGCCGTCCTCGTACTTGAGCTCGATCGTGTAGCTGAACTTCTGGTCCGCGGAGGGCTTGAAGGACTCGCCCGCGGTCACGGTGTTCGAGATCGTGAGATCCTGAGCCGTGGCGTACGTGTTGGTGAATGTAGCCGCATCCACAGCCGTCCCGGGACCAGTGGAGCCGTCGTCCTTGGTCATCCACAGGATCTTAGTGTTATCCTCGTCGATTTTCAGCTTACCTTCGCCGGCGTCCGCAACGTTGACCATAACGGTGTATGAGGCCTGGGAGTTGGTCAGGTTGCCAGTATCATCGGTGGTGCATCCGGTCTCCCGCACCCTGTAGTAATACGTACCGGTCGCGGTGTAATCGATGTCGCCAAAGCTGCCCGCGTGCTGGTTATAGGTAAGCGTCACGGTATCGCCGCCGCCCTGCGGCAACGGGTTCTTATTATTCTCAGGGCAGTCCAACGTAAAGGTGAACCTGTCGTTCTGCTGCCATGCGCGACCGCTCAGGGTCTTGGCCACCTTGAGGAAGCTGGAGCCGTCGAGACGCGCCGCATCGGGCGTGTACTCGTTAACAAATGCGGCCTCGGACGTCTTCTCGGCATCAATCGTTCCAGTGAAAGTGGCCTTCTTGGCCTTAAAGCCCTCGGTGGTGTTCGTCTCGTCCACCTGATAGGTGTAGCCCTCGGGCAGACCGTTAATCACGAGGTACTGGTCCTTCTTGAGATTGAAGGTCACGCCGTTGAAGGCATAGCCGGTAACGTTGCCGGTCACGGGGTACTGCTCGGATGCAGGCAGCTCGTTGCCCTCGGCGTCCTTGAGGGTGACCTTGAAGGTAAACGTGGCATCGGGCGCGACAACACCGCTCGGGCTCTCCACAGTCTTGCTGACCTTCAGGCTGCCGGACTTAACGTAGTTGGTCGCCTTGGCGGTCTGGACCTCACGCTCGTCATCGCCGATGCGCATGGTCGCGGAGTTGGAGATGGTCTTGTCCACGGCGCTCGCCAGCACGCGAACCTTCACGGTAACGGTACCGGTAGCACCGGAAGGCACGCCGACAAGCGTCCAGGTCACGGTGCCGTCGCTGCACACGCCCCCATCGCTCGCCTCGACAAACCCGACGCCTGCGGGCAGCGTGTCCGTAAGGGCTACGGTCGCGGTCTCGTCCGTGTCGTTGGCGTAGCCGATGGTGTAGGTGATCTCGTCGCCCACCTTGACCTTGGCGCCCTCGTCGGTGCTCGTCGTCTTGGAGAGCACGCTGCTCGAGGTCTTATTGGATTCATAGGTCGAGCCGCTCTCGACGGAAACCTGAGCCTGGTTCTTGATCTTTGCAGCGGCAACCGTGGCATCGCTCTTCACACGGACGGTCACGCCCACGCTGCCGTACGAGTTGGCGGGACGGTCAGCGAGCGTCCAGGTAACGGTGCCCTCGCTGTACACGCCGCCATCGGTCGCAGAGATAAACTCCACGCCGTCGGGCAGGGAATCGGTGATGGTCACGGTAGAGGCAATGCTCTGGCGATTGTCGCCCTCGCCGGTTACGGCATTGTTCACCCAGTTGATGTGGTAGGTGTAGGTGCCGCCGGCAGAAAGGATCTTGCCGTCGAGGTCCTCGTTTGAACCCTCAGCCGTCACGGTCTTGACCTTTTCGTACACGTTGTAGAAATCGATGGAACCGGAGTCGTCACCGGTGCGGTACTCGACGGATGCCGTAAGGTGGCCCTCGCCGTCGTCGGTCACGATCAGGCGCGCGGTGCGCGTGGCATCGCCCTGGTTGGCAAGGCGCACACCGGCAGGCATCTGGGTCATGTCCTGCTCCATCTGGAAGATGATGGTGTAGGTGGCCGTGCCGTCGTCCTTCATGGTCTTGCGAGCATAGCCGGCCTGAACGGCAGCCAACAGGTCGATGGTGTCCTTGGCCATGCCACCGCCCAGGTTGAACTTGACCTCGGGCACAGAGATCTTCGCAGCCTCGCCGTCATCGGCGGCCTTGTTCACAGCCTCGGCGACCTTCTGGCGGCTGCTCTGGTCGGCCTTCTGGGCATACACGTTGTAGTGCAGCTCGCCGGCGGCAAGATCGCGACCGGTCAGCGTCACGCTGGCGTTGAGCTTGCTATCGGTATCGCCCGCCCAGGAGCCGCTCGCCTTATAGGTATTCTCGAACGTGACGATAACGGGGTTGATGGTACCGGCCGTACCGCTGTCATAGTCGACGGTGGAGAGCGTGTTGCCGGCCTTGTCGCACTTCTCGACCTTAACCTTGAGCTTGAGCTCACCGCTGGCCTCATCAGCCACGTAGGGAGTGATCGTCACCTTGTAGTAATTGGTGTCGTACGTAGTCGCCTTAACGGAACCAGCCTGTTCGCTGATGACAAAGGTGAACTTCTTATCACAGTCGACGGTCGAGAAACTCAGGCCATCAAGCATGTCGGTAATGGAGCGGCCATCGGAGTTCAGGCCCTCGTTGGTTGCCGTCACGACGCCGTCCTTGGCGCCCTGCAACAGGTTGACCTTTGCCCTAGAGGCTTCATCGTCACCCTCGGCCTTGAAGGTGAACTCGCCGGCGCGCAGAGTGCGGCCGTGCAAAACCTTCTCGACGTCAAAGCCGCCCTCTTTGCCCAAAGTCGTGGTGGTGCTAAAGGTATTGGAGAAGCTGCTTCCGCCCTCGGTGCTGGAACCCGAGACCTCGGCTGTCAGCTTGCCGCCGGAGTCGCGTACCTTAACGGCAAGCGTGTAGGTATGCGAGTCGTAGTTCCAGCCATCGGTATCGTTGGGAACCTTCTCGGTGATGTTGAACGTATAGGTGCCCACCTTGTTAAAGATCAGCTTGGCAAAGCTGACGGTCTGCGAGCCGTTCTCTTCGATAGCGCCAGAAGTCTTGGCGGTGAGCGTCGTGTCGGCAGAGATGGCCTTACCGGTGGAGTCGAGCAGCATGCCGGCGTCCATCAAGGCGCGGGTGGCATCGTCGGCAGCGACCATCTCGAACGAGAAGGTCTCGCTCTCCGTAGCGCCCTTACCGGCCACGGTCTTGGTCACCTGCGGCGTGTAATCCGCGGGCGGAAACGCCCTGTAGGTGTTGGTGAAGGCCACGTAGGTGGAGCCGGAGCCCTTCTCGGTGGTGGAGCAGGTGTAGGATTTACCAACTTCTTCGCCCTCGGAGCCGTCAGCATTCATCTTTTTGACGGTGGTGATGGCAGTCAGCGTGCCGTCGCCGTTGTCCTCGACGGCGATCCACGTGCGATACGTGTTCGTATCAAAGGTGTAGCCGTCAACGTCTTCTTTCGAGACGACCTCGCTCGTGTCGAATGCGAAGGTCTTGCCGGCATCGTCCTGCGTGAAGGCGCCGAACTTGAAGTTGGCAAGGTCGAAGATATAGGCGTTCTTCTCTGCTTCGCTCGCCACCGAGGGCGTCATCTGATCCGTGTAGATGACCTTGCCCGTAGGGGAGGTCGTCAGGTGCTTGCCCGCTTCTTCCGCAGACACGGTATCGGTGGCCACCGGCTTCACGATCACCTCAAAGGCATGCGTGCGGTCGGTAACGGCACTGTCTTTCTCATAGGCCAGGGCAACGTGAATCTTCAGGTTGGACTGCGCGCCGTAGTCGAGCGTCGCCTCGTACTTGTTCACAAAGTCGACGGTGGGCTTGTCGCCGGTCTGGGAGGAATCGATAGTCTGAACTGGAGTCAGCGAGGCGATAGCGTCGTCGTTGAGGTCCGCGCCAGAAGCCAGCAGCGCATCCACGGCCGCACCCTTGTACACGCGCGTCACGGTGTAGAGGTCTGCCGGCATATCGGCCTTGGCCTTAACCTCGACGAGCACGAGCGCGGCGCCGGAGTTCTCGGTGTCGAAGGTGTATCCATCAGTCTCGGGGCTGGTCTCGCGGATTGCGAACGCCTGCACCTTGCCGACCATGCTCTGGTCGGTCTTGGCCGAGAGGAGCATGGAGCCATCGGTATTGGTGAGCACGGTCTTCTGGCCGTTGCCGCCGTTCGGGACCGCAATCTCGCTCGGAGCGTCAATGGAGGGCTGCTCGCCGTTGTAGGTCAAGCCCTGGACATCGAACGAGAACTTGTCGCTCTCCAGTGCACGGCCGTTCAGCGTGTTGGTGACGCTGATGCCCGAGAAAACGCCCGAGGCCTTGTACGTGTTGGTAAAGTCCATGTTCTCGTACTCGACGGAGACGGCCAGCTTGCTCTTGCCGGTGGCGTCATCCTTCACGCCGGTATCGGTCACCTTGTAGACGACCTTGCCCTCATGCGAGTCGTAGGTGATGCCGGACGTAGCCGTATCGTTCACGTAGCTCTCGACCACCGTGAAGGTGTAGGTGCCGGACTTCTTGAACGTCATGGCGTCGGCATCCACGGGGCTCGCGGTAAAGGAGACCTTGGCGCTGCCGTCCTCGGGAGCCGAAACGGTCACCGTGCGAGCGACATCGGTCACATAGCCGGCCTCGATCGCAGCCGCAGTCGCGCTATCGGGCGTCACGGTAAAGGTATAGGTTTCGTCCTCGTTCCAGCTGCGGTTCGCAACGGTCTTGGTGCCCTTGATGTTGCTGTCGGCATCGACCGTCACCGACGAGACGTCGTAGGTGTTCGAGAAGTCGGGGCGAGCGTCTTCAAGCTTCTCGACCCGGCCATCGGAGTACTCGTAGTACTCGCGGCTGACAGTGATGCCCGCGCCTGCGGGGGCCACGCGCACGACCATGTAGTACACAGAGTCATCGTAGGTCACGCCAGGCGTTTCATCGTTCACCTCAGTGAGCTTGTAGACATAGGCCTTGCCCGCATCGCTATCAACGGTATAGGTGATGGCCGGGAACGTGGCCACACCGTTGTCGAGGTTGCCCACCGTCGCCGTCGCGCCGTTAGCAGACTGGGGCATGGGAGCAGCGATGCTCCCGTCTACGGTATCGGGGTCGAAGGTGGCCGCGTTGTCGTTGTAGCCGCCAATCGCCTCCATCGTGAAGGAGAACTGGCCCTTCGTGAGCGAGGCGCCCGTGTCGTTGTTGGTGTAGTTCTTGGTGACCTCGGCGATAACGCTCGCAGAAGTCTGATTGAACTTGTTGGTAAAGGTGCCGACGTACACGCCGTCTTCATTGGGCTTGATAGTCGTGCTAACGGGGTTGGCGTCGTCGTCCAGGTTCTGCACGAACGTGGCACTCTTCACGTACAGTCCGCCCTTGCCGTCATCGGCGATGGTGATGGTCGCCCTGTACTCGGCTCCAGAATACGTCATGCCCTGGGCGCGCTCGGCGGGGATAGCCTCGTTCAGCGTGTAGTAATAGGTACCGGGCTCGGTGTACTCAATAGCGCCGCAGGTCAGCAGGTCGTCTTTGTTCGCGCTCGTAACGTTTTTAGTAACAACCTGATAGCCGTCGGAGTCGGTGGTCACCTCAAGGTCGGTCGGCATCGGAGTGCCGGCGGGAGCCTTGATGCGGATGGTGAAGCTATCGGAATCCGTCCAGTCGCGGCCGTCGAGGATCTTCTTGGCCGTGAAGGTTCCGTCCTCGATGGTGTAGGACTCAGGCTTATAGGTGTTGGTGAAGTTGAGCATGTTCTGCGCGGACGTCTCGCCGGTGGCGGCGGTGATCGTGGCCTCGATGGAGTTGCCGCGGCCGGACTGCTCCTGGCCGCCCTTGGTACGGCTCGTGAGCGTAAAGCCCTTGGGCGCGCGGGTCTCGTCCTCGGTAAGCTCCTGCACCGTCACGGCGTCGCCGGCAGACAGGCCGTAGACCAGAATGTACTGACCGCCCTTGATGGTCTGCGTGTAGCCGTTGGTGATGCGGAAGCTGCTGCCCGCGGTGGTGCCGTCGGCGTTATAGACCTGCGCCTCGTAGCCGGAGGCGGTGGTGGGAACGGTGAACTGGAATGTAAAGCCACCGACCTCGGTGCCGTCCGCCAGATAGTACTTGGTGGGCGCGGTCAGTTTGTCGGAGGCCACCGCCACGGTCTTGGTGACCTTGAGCGCCGCGATCGTGTTGACGGTGATCACGTTGGAGCTGAGCGACTGGCCCGAGGAGTTCACGGCACGCACGCGGTAGTAATAGGTCTGGTTGCCGATGTTGGGAACCGAGATATCGGCGCTCGTCGTGTTGCCGACGCTCTTGTTGTTGTAGCCCGAGACCATGTTGGAGAAGTTCTCATCGGTGGCGACGTCGATGACGTAGCTGGTGGCACCGCTCACGGAGTTCCAGTTGGCGGTAAAGCTCGCAGAGCCCACGTTGGTGGCTGGGGTTGCCACAGGCGTGGCCGGCGCGGACTTGTCAACGACACCCGTCACGGCATAGATGGTGGAGTAGAGGCCGTAATTGCTGGTCGAAGTGTTCTTGCCCTTGGACGTAAAAGTGATGGACTTGAGCAGCTTGGTCTTATCGGCCTGGATGGCAGCGGAGTGCAGAATGGGGCCGGCAGTGGTGGAGCCGTTGATGCTACTGGTGTCCGAACCGTTGTTTTCGCGCATATAGCTGGGAATCTGCTCCACATTCGTGACCTTGGTGGAGTCATACCAGTCATAGAGTTTGTAGTTGGTGGTGCTCGTGGAACCGTCGGTGTAGGTCAGGGTAACGTCGAAGTTGGCGTAGTTACCCGTACCCGGGCCGCCTGCGGTAGCGAGAACGTAGATCTGTTCGTAGGCGCCGTAAGAGGAGAGCTGCATGGTCTTGGTGGCATCGCCATTCACAAGGCGGATGCAGTCGTTGCCATCGTAGGCGTTGGTGGTACCGGACCACGTCAGCTGGTAGGTGATGTTACTCGTAGGAGCGGTAATCTTGCCGTTTACAGGGAAGCCGCCTCTGGTCGTGTAGTAATCGGCACTGTAGAAGTGACAGCTGTTGTCCATGGCCACAGAGCTAGCCGAATCGCCCTTGCCACGGACGGCATTGCCGTTCAGCGAGTCAGCGTTGATGGAGATGACCTGCTGCTTGTCGCTCGAAATCGAGTCGGCAGCGGCCGCGTCAGTCGGCGCCAGGGTGACGCCGGCGCTCGCGCCCGCAACCACCGCGAGAGCCGCCGCACCCACGGCAACAGCATGCTTGATGCGCTGGCGCAGGGGCTTTTTCCTATAACCCCCCCCAGTGGAAAAATCCGAGGCAGTCGCAGCAACGTTAAACATAATCACATCTCCAATAACTCAAACACAGAGAGTAAGTCCATAATTAGTAGAGATGATAGGACTTTTGGGGCCCCACCCGCACGTAAACATCGCGAACGGGGCTAATTAATCTGACGGAGAGGCCGGGGCCCTTACCGTGAAAAGCTGGTCGCTTCGCTCCAGACATCTTTTCACGGTAAGGGCCCCGGCCTCGCGCAGTGCGGAAAAGGGGGCGGTGGCCTTGCGTTGCCACTGCCCCCCTAGCGGGTTTATTTTTTGTTACGGCGTCTTTGCACCAAGCCCGCCCCGATGCTGAATAGGGCGACGGTTACGGCCGCTGCGATCATGACGATCGAGGAATCGCCCGTCTGGGGCAGCGAGCCCTTCTTGGAAGCCGTGGTCTTCTTGGCCGGGGTGCCCTCCTCGCGGATGACCTCGCGCTTCTGCTCGATCTCGGTGCGCTTGTAGTCAATCAGGGTCAAGGTCGATCCGGTCACGTAGGCGTTCATGACGCTATTCGCCGTAGCACCGCTCACGATGGTGACGTTACCGTACTCGTCGAGGGTGAACACGACCTGGGCGGCCTTGGCGTAGCCCTGCGGGGCCTCCTGCTCGTAGAGGGTGTACTCCACGCCCACAGAAAGACCCATGACCACATGACCGGCGGTACCGGTGGTCCAGGCGTCAACGTCTTTGCCCGCGGCGTCGCGGATGGCGAGCTTGGCTCCAGAAAGCGCCGTGCCGTCAGAGGAGACCTTACCAAAGGTCACGCTCGTCTGGGCGTCGGTCACGCCCTCGCCCGCCTTGAAGACAATGGGGTCGGTCGCGGTGCCGGCGTAGCTGCTCTTGCTCACCGTTCCGTCCGCGTACTTCAGGCTGTAGGTGCCGTCGGTGGCGCGCTCGATGGTGAAGGTCTCCGTCTTGTTAGACTGGACGGTGTAGCCAGCAGGCGCGGCAATCTCCTGGAAGTAGTACTGCTCGCCCTCCGCGACGGCAGAGGCGTCAGCACCGGTAAAGACCATAAGACCGTCCGCATCGCTCGTGGCCGTCATGACCTGAACGGCGCCGCCCGCGGCAGAGGCATCCACACGGTAGAGCGCGTACACGGCACCGGAGAGGCCCGCACCCGTTGCCGCATCGGTCTTGGTCACGGCAAGGCTCAGGGGCTTTACCGCGTTGGTGATGGTGGGGTGCTCGGTTGCCGCGTAAATCGTGCCGTTCTTCTGCGCGGCCGCGTCCTCGGCGTTCGCGTACTTGACGTAGTGGCTCTCGGCCTCGTACAGCGAGCCGTCCTCGTCCTCACCGATGGTGGTCACGAACTGCACAACCTCGGTGGAGTAGACAACGGTGGGATCTTTTACCTGGCCGGGCGTCTCGCGTACGGTGTAGGTATAGGTGCCCGCAGCACTAAAGCTCAGGCAGGAGGGGTTGTCCGGGTCGCTGCCCTCAACGGGGTTCGCGCGGTCGAAGTCGACCATGCCGGCGGCATCGTTGGTGGCGGTGGAGATGACCTTGCCGCTTTCATCGATGAGCTGGAAGGAGAACTCACCGTCCTTGAGCGCACGGCCATCGAGCACCTTGACGACCTTGGGGTCCACGTAGCAGATCTTGTCGGCATCGCTCACGGGGGCGTCGGCAGCACGCATGGAGTAGCCGCTCAGTGCAAAGTCCTCGTCGTCATCGTCATCATCGTCCGACGGGGTGAGGTTACCGTGAAACGGACGCGTGTGGCTCTCGGCCATGACGGTCACGTTGTTGCCGATAAAGGTACCGCAGGCGCTGCCCGGGCCCAGGGTGAGCGAGGCGTTGGGGGCGAGCACGCTCGCCGTGCACTCGTGCACCGTGATGGGCAGGTTCTCTGCCGTGTTGTAGAAGTTGTAGAGCACGTAGCCGGTGTCACCGTAGACGCTATCGACCTCGCCGATTCCGACATCCTTGCCGTTGATACGCAGATAGGTCTTGGGGACATCGATGGAGCTGGCGCCCTGGCAGTCCACGTTGATCACCAGACCGGAGCCGCTCTTGGTGGAAAGGCCGTCGATATTGATGCGCTCGTAGCTGCTCGTAAGCTCGGCCGCCGTGAGCGAGACGTAGGCGCAACCGGTGTAGCCCTCGTTGATCGTGATGTTGCGCACCTTGCCGTCGTTGACGAGCTCGGAGGTCGCGCCAACCTCAGCGCGGGCCGCCAGGGTAGCCGACAGGGAGCTCATGTTCGACTGGAGTGCATCGATATCGATGAAGGGAGCCGTGGCGGAGTCGGCGTCCTGCACGACGCTGTTGGGGTTCTCGATGCGGGCACCGTTGAGCAGCAGCTCGCTGTTGTTGCGGGTGGTGATGTTCACGCCGCTGCCAAAGACCACGCAGCCGTTCGCGCTCTTGTCCCAGCGCGGCCAGGTGCCGGTGTAGTTCTGGATATAGCTCAGCGTGTTGTGCTGGTAGATATCCACGAACTTATCGCTCGTGCCGTTGTCGACGATACGCGTCAGGTTCTTGACCAGGAGGTTGCCGTAGATGTCCACGCCCGCGCTCAGCGTGTCGAATGCCACGATGTGGAAGCTGTTGGCGATGCCCAGCGAGGTGCCGCCATCGCGGTACTTGTCGTAGGCGCTGGACAGAAAAGCGTTCTTCTCGGTGTTCTGGGTGTAGGTGATGCTGCCGTACTTCTTGCCGGAGACCGGCTTGTCGCTCTGTTCGTCAGAAAGCGGCTCGATGCCGTCTTCGCCCTCTGCGCTTGCCGGCGCGATGGCGTCCTCATCGGAGGCCTGCGCCTCTGCCTCGGCCTCGGCTTCTTCCTCGGCGTCGGCGTCTTCGGTGTTCTGGGCGCTCTGGGCATCACCGGTATCCGCCGTGGCGTCCTGTGAATCCGTGGTGGCCGCATCGCCGGCGCCCTCGTCCGCCTCGCCGGAGTCCTGAGCGTCCTCGTTCTGGGGTGCTACGTTCAGCTCGAGCGTCTCTGCGGCGTTTTGCTCCTCAGCATATGCAACCTGCATGAGGGGAGACGTTCCCATCACGAGGATGAGCGTCATGAACACAGCGAGTGCCTTGGTGGCGAGCACGCGCAGCGCGTTTTTCATCTCACGACCGTCCTTGTTCACGTTAAGGTTCTGCATGTTTGACTACGCCCCCTTCACATCGTCGGTGCCGGCAGCAACACGGCGCTTCTTGAAGAACGCGGCCACGAGTGCGCCAAGCAGCACGACTGCCGCCGCAACGCCCGCGATCACCGGCATGCCGAGAACGCTCGACTTGCTCTCCTTGCCCGAGGCCAGAGGCGTCTCGTTATCGGAGATGCGCTCCTCGTAGGCGCTCTCGCCGCTCGGCGCGGTGACATCGCCCGTCTGGGAAGCGTCCGCAGAGGAGTCGTCATCGTCGGCATCACTGCTGTTCGCCTGCGTGGTCACGGACGTATACGGAGCCGTGGTGACCAGGCCACCCGCACCGTTGGAATCGGCGCCGGAGACGTTGCCCTCCGCATCGATGATGTAGCGGCGCACGCCGCCGTCCACCACCACGGTGCGCGTGACGGTAACGTCTCCCGCGCTCATGGAGCCAGGCAGGGCATAGTAGACGGTGTAGGTGCGGTAAGGGTCGTAGAAGCGGTGCGCGATCGCGGCACTCTGACCGCTCAGGCGCTCGTACTCCTTGCCGTCGAACGTCACGGACTCGGGCGAGGTGATGGACACGGCAGAACCGTCCGCCTCGCAGGTGACCGTCTTGCTGCCGAGCTGCGCGCCGCTCACCGCGTCGACGTAGCGAACCGTGACGTCGTAGGCAGTAGGCGCCACGACATCGGAAGCAACGTAGTAGACCGTATCGGAAAGCGTGCGGCCCGCGGAAAGATCGGCCCACGTGTAGGACAGGGTCTCGTCCGTACCGAAGCGCGTGTAGGTGACGCCGTCCTGCTCGATGGTCTTGGGCAGCTCGACAGACGCGTCGGCCTTGGCGCTCACCTTGGCCGTTGCCGACTTGGCGACGTTCACCGCGGTGTTGCCGTTCTTGCCGGCGCTCACCAGGGCAAAGTTGACGGTGTAGGTAAGCTCGGTCTGCTCCGCCTCGTAGTAGAGCGTGTAGGCGGGGGCGCCATCGCGCGTAAGGGAGAGCTTGGCCGCCTGCTTGGCGGTGTAGGTGTTGCCCAGGCTGTCCTTGGCGCCGGTCAGCACGTAGCGTGAGACCTCGACGTCATGGGCCTGAGAGAACGCTGCGGCCGGAGCGTACAGGAACCCACCCGCGCCCACGTTCACGCGGTCGACCATAAGCTGCTTGCCCTCGGTCGACTCGTAGGTGAGCGTCACGTCCTTGGTGGTCTTGTCGGCCTCGGCCTGCGCCACGCAGTAGACGTGCTGCTCGGGGGCGTCGGCAGACAGGGTGACCTGCTTGACCTTGGCCATGGGGGCATAGGTCTTGCCGTCGACATCGAGGCTGGTGAGAAGCGTTACGCTCTTCTGCTCATCTGCCGCGATGGTGTAGGAATCGCGCTTGAGCGTGTTGCCGTTCTCGTCCACATAGAGCACGGAGGCATCGACGCTGCTCGCGTCCTCGTCGGCCTTCTCGTACGAGACATAGAGCACGCCGTCCTTGAGCGTGGGCGTGACCTTGCCGCTGCCCACAAGGTTGTAGGTGCTGGTGCCGCGCACGATCTGCGCCGGCGCCTCGATGGCGAGCGTAGCGTCTGCCGCGGCTGCGGTACGGATGGCGATCATGCTCTCGGAGACGGAACCCACGGGCTTGCCGTCAACCTGGATGCACACCGCGTAGACGGTGGCGGAAAGAAGCGGCGAGGCGTCGGCGCGCTCGGCCGACTTTGCCGCGTAGAAATCAAGGGTGATGTCGCCGCTGTGCTCGGCGACATAGGAGGCCTTCTTGTTGAGCTGCACGACACCGAACGTGTCGTTCGCGCTATCAAAGGCGTAGGTCATGTCCTTCTTCAGGACCTTGTCTCCAACGGAGACGTCTGCGTAAAGGGTGCCGTCTCCTAGACCAGAGACCGTGGCGCACTCAAAGGAGTCGCCCCCCCCCACGTTAAAAGTGTCGATGCCCTTCACGCTGAGCGACGATTCCTGGCTCGCGGCGGCCGTGGCGGCATACGCCTGCACGGGCGCCATATACACCGGGGCGCCTGCGAGCAGCGGCAGGGCCAGCATGGGCACCAGGACCCGGCGCGACACACGCTGCGCATCGGATACGACGGTAGAGAGCATGGGTTCCCCTCCCCTTTTCCTCTCTCCCACACAACGGTTTTGTCGTGCGGGAGCATCGGCTGCAAGTACGAACGTGCCCATCAGGATGAGCGGTGTTCATAATTCTCGGCGATCTGCAAGACCGATGCCTTTATTTCCATGGCATTAACCGAGCAGGAGATTATGCCACCCGGGAGAGGTCAAACGGGTGCCGTTTGCCGATTTCAAATTTATTTCTGCCAAGCGATTTTTATCGACCCCCGAGTGCAGAAAAAGGCTCCCCCGCCGATGCGAATGGGTGCCGGAAGCGCTATGCGCAACCCACCCTTCACACCCGCAGGGGAGCCCTTGAGCGAGATCTTCCCGATGCGGCTACTTGCCAGACGGCGCGGACGTATCGTTTGCGTCGTGCGCCGTATTGGCCGTGAGCATCTGGCTCAGCATGCTGGAGGCCTGGCTGAAATCGCTCGGAAGCACCACCGTTGCGGCCTTGCCGCTCTTGGCGAACTCACCCATCATCTCGGCCCACTGCGTGAACATGAAGAGCTGGTTGGCCTCGTCGTTGCCCACGCCCGTCTCCTGGATGGTCTCGAGCGAGTCCTTGATGCCCATGGCGATGGCCTTGCGCTGGTTGGCGATGCCCTCGCCCGCCTTCTCCATGGCCTCGGCCTCGGCGGTCGCCTCCGTCACGCGCTTGATGCGATCGGCCTCGGCGAGCTCCTGCGCCGCAGCGCGCTTGCGCTGAGCGGCGTTGATGTCGTTCATGGAGTTCTCGACCTCGGCGGGCAGCGCGATCTTGGTGATAAGCGTGCTCACCAGGGTAAAGCCATAGGCGGCCATCTGCTCGGACACGGTTGCGTTGACGTCTTTGGCGATGTCGTCCTTCTTGGCAAAGACCTCGTCGAGCGTGTAGACGGGGATCGAGGAGCGCAGGGCGTCGGTGATAAAGTCGCGCATCTGGTCGACAGGCTGCTGCAGCATGTAGTAGCTCTTGTAGACGCCCGAGTCGGCGGGGCCGGCGCCCATGTCGTAGCTCACGTGGTACTGCGCCGAGACTTCGAGACCGATGGTCACGTTGTCCTCGGTCTTAACGTCGATGGAAAAGCCGTTCTTCATGGTGCGCAGCGAAACCGTGGCGGCCTTGCGGTCGATGAACGGGATCTTGGCGTGAAAGCCCGCGCCTACGATTCGGTTGAACTTGCCCAGGCGCTCGATGATCACGGCATGCTGTTGTTTGACCACGTAGAACACCTGGCCGGTAAGCGCCGCGATAACGAGTACGATGATTACGAGCCAGATAAGGCTCACGAGGGTAGCGATGATAGCCATGCCCACTCCTTTTTGCAGGAACTAACGTGCGTACAGGATACCTTGTTTTGCGATGTTGCGGCGCCGCATGGGTGCACGCGCCCGCAGGCGACCTCGCGCGGGCGCGAGCGCGCGGGCGCGCCGTCATCGGTATACTGGGGGCACGACTGACACCCTGAGGAGCACCCATGGGATTTCTTGACCGCGAGCGCAGCAATATCGACCCGTTCAACGCGGGCGACCCCGTCATGCCCTGGGACGAGCCCCAGGCGATAGAGGATTCCGGGCCCACCGCGAACGCCGCTCCGATCGAGGACGAGGGTGGCTACCGCGCGCCCACCAAGCAGCAAGACGACTACGAGCCGCAGGCGCATGGGGAAGACGCGGCGGTTGCCGAGACGGTTGCGAGCGCCTCTCGCAAGAAGGCCTCTTCGCGCGGGGCCGTGCCGCATACAGCTACGCCGACAAAAAGGAGCCCGAATCCCAAGCGCCTGATCATCGGCATCATCGTCGGCATGACGGCGCTCAGTTTGCTCGTCGGTCTTATCGGCGCGGCCGTCGATTTTGTGGAAGAGGTCGTCTCTGACGTGACCAGCGGCGCAAGCCCCTTTGACGACAGCACCGACTCCTACGATTCGGAACCGGACGTGGTGATTGACGAGGAATCAGAGCAGGAGATTCACGACCTGGTGCAGGCAAGGCTCGATGGCGCCCTCGCCGACACCGCCGGCATGGACACTCGCTGCATCAAGGTGCTCAACCAGTGCATCGAAAGCAACCTTGGGTACGGCGCGGAGGAACTCGGTATCGACACGGGTGCTTTTAGCACCTGGATGCAGGAGCGCGTCTCGGTGGAGATAAGCGGCGTCTACTGCTACGAGGACGGCACGGCCAGCATCTACATCGATTCCAGCCACCCCGCCCTCTACCAGCTCAGCGATAGCTTTACCGGGCGAGTCGGCGATTACCTGAACGGACAGGATGCCGCCGAGCTCACCGACAGCCAGAAAGCGCGCATCAACAAGCTGTTCACACGCACCCTCGATGACCTCAGCGACACCGGCAGCACCGTCCGCCTGGAGGCTGAAAAAGAAGACGGCACCTGGACGATCGACGATGACGACTTCAACACCGCCGTCAACCAACTCCTCGGCGACTACGAAGAGTGGCCCCTAAAGTTCCGTGCCTCGTCGACCAAGCCGAAGGCCTTCTTATTTCAAATAGGCACGCCTTATCTGAAATAAGGAGCGGAATCCATGCCGCTTATTTTAAATAAGGGCCGTATCGGTAATAAAAAAGCCCCCGGCGATGGAGGCTAGAAGTTCATGCTGGCGGAGGAGGAGGGATTCGAACCCTCGTGACCCTTGCGGGCCAAACGGTTTTCGAGACCGCCGCATTCAACCACTCTGCCACCCCTCCGCATGGGGTGAAAACAAAGCGCGCCTCGAAGGACGCGCTTTGGAGAAATCTGGCGGAGAGTCGGGGATTTGAACCCCGGAGACGCTTTTGACGCCTACACGATTTCCAATCGTGCTCCTTCGGCCACTCGGACAACTCTCCGTTAAGTGCATAGGCAATTCTACCGGAAAATCCGCGCGACGCAACAGGCAAAATTTCAAAACTCAAAAGTCATGGAGAGCCGGTGGGCGAAACGGGCCCGTACGGCGCGATTAAACAGGTAAGATAGTTCGGGCAAAAAGCACCATCCAGCACATCATCTTTCCGTATCTCAGGAGTTCTCGTGGCGAGTATCACCACTTTGGCCTCGGTCATCATCAGCACGCCGGTCTACGACCAGCCCGTAGCCATCCCCATCTGGCTCGAGATGGTCGCCGTCGTGGCAGCCTCCATCTCCGGCGTGCTCGCCGCGCGCCGCTTCAAGCTCGACCTCGTGGGCGCGGTCGCGCTCGCCGTGGTCTGCGGCCTGGGCGGCGGCCTTTTGCGCGACATGACGCTGCAGGTGGGCGACGTCTATATCCTCAAGCAGCCGCTCGCGCTGCCCATCTCTATCGGAACGGCCGCTGTCATTTACGTCGTTCCGGCAGTCGTCGACAAGCCGGAGCGACTCGTCCCCTTGCTCGACATCTTCTCGGTAGGCATCTACTCCGCCACCGGGGCCGACAAGGCGTTCATCCACGGGTTTGACCCGTTTATCTGCATCATGATGGGTTTCTTTACCGCGGTGGGCGGCGGCATGCTGCGCGACGGCCTCATGGGCGTGGTGCCGGGAATCTTTAGGCCCACCAACTTCTACGCCATCGCGTCCATCGCCGGCGCGGGAGCCTACGTGGCGCTGCGCGAGTTCACGACCGTCTCCAACGTCGCGGCGCTCGTGGTCTGCGTGGTCATCACCATGGGCCTGCGCTGGCTCTCGGTGCGCTTTGACATCAAGAGCCCCACCGAGGACGATATCGCGCGCTGGCTTCACCGCAAGTAGTCCGGCGGAAGCGGCCGCGCAGCCACATCCCTCCACTCCCCCATATCAAGCGAAAAAGGCGCCGCTGCAGCATGTGGGCTGCAACGGCGCCTCTTCTAAACGCGATTCACCAAGAGCAGGCGGCACGCCTACTTTGCCATGTTGGCGCGAACGGCGGCCTTCTTGCGGTCGGTCGCGTTGAGCAGGCGCTTGCGCAGGCGGATGTTCTTGGGCGTGACCTCGACCAGCTCGTCGTCGGCGATGTACTCCAGCGCCTCCTCGAGCGTGAAGGTGCGGGGCGGCACCAGCTGCACGGAGATGTCGGAGGTGGAGGAACGCTGGTTGCCCAGGTTCTTGGTGCGGGCGATGTTCACCACCATGTCGCCGGGCTTGGAGCGCTCGCCCACGAGCATGCCCTCGTAGCACTCGGTGCCGGGCTCCACGAACAGCTGGCCGCGCTCCTGCAGCGTGCCGAGCGCGTAGGCGACGGCCTTCTCGGTGGTCATGGAGATCATGGCGCCGTTGTTGCGGTTGCCGATCTCGCCAGCATAGGGGCCGTACTCCAGGAAGGTGTGGTAGAAGACGCCCTCGCCGTGCGTGACGTTGAGGATGCGGTTCTTGAGTCCCATGATGCCGCGGGTGGGGATCTTGAACTCGACGTGGGTCACCACGTCGCCGGCCGTCATGTTGGTCATGGTGCCGCCGGCGTTGCCGAACAGCTCGATGACCTTGCCCGAGTACTCCTCGGGGCACTCCACCACGGCCTGCTCCACCGGCTCGACCTTGTTGCCGTTGGCATCGGTCTTGAACAGCACGCGGGGACGGCCCACCTGGAACTCAAAGCCCTCGCGGCGCATGGTCTCCATCAGGACGGAGAGATGCAGGATGCCGCGGCCGGAAACCTCGACGCCGGTCTTGTCGGGCAGCTCCTCGATGCGCATGGTCACGTTGTTCTCGCGCTCGTTGAACAGGCGCTCCTTGAGCTGACGGGCGCCCACGATGTCGCCGTCGCGACCGACGAGCGGCGAGGTGGAAGCCTCGAATACGATGGACAGGGTGGGCGGGTCGATCTCGATCGGCTCGAGCTCGACGGGGTTCTCGGGGTCGGTGTAGACGTCGCCGATGTCGGTGGAGTCGACGCCCACCACGGCGGCGATGTCGCCGGCGCTGACCTCCTGGCACTCGGTGCGGCCCAGGTAGTCAAAGGTGTAGAGCTGCTTGACCGTAGCGGTCTTGCGCTCGCCGTCGTTTTTCACCACAAGGATGGAGTCGCCGGCGTGGATGGTGCCGGAGTACACGCGGCCGATGCCGATACGGCCCACGAAGTTGGAGTGGTCGATGGTCACGCACTGCATGGCGAGCGGGCCCTCGGTGTCCACGTCGGGCGCGGGCAGGTCCTCAACGATCATGTCGAGCAGCGGGAACATGTCCATGTTGCCGTCCTCGGGATCCAGGCGGGCAAAGCCGTTCATGGCGCTCGCGTAGACCACGTGCTCCATAGCGAACTCGAGCTGCTCGTCGGTGGCGCCCAGGTCTGCCATCAGGTCGAGACAGTCGTTGTAGGCGCGCTCGGGATCGGCGCCGGGACGG
The DNA here is from genome assembly GCA_963630805.1 of Bacteroidaceae bacterium. GTDB lineage: Bacteria > Actinomycetota > Coriobacteriia > Coriobacteriales > Coriobacteriaceae > Collinsella. The sequence continues at coordinate 46,637 of CAVGNZ010000031.1, read as the reverse complement.
TCGATCTTGTTGATGACGATCATGATGGACAGGCCGGTGTCGATGGCGTGGCGCAGCACGAAGCGCGTCTGGGGCATGGGGCCCTCAAAGGCGTCGACGAGCAGCAGGGCGCCGTCGGCCATGCGGAGCACGCGCTCAACCTCGCCGCCGAAGTCGGCGTGGCCCGGGGTATCGAGGATGTTGATCTTGATGCCCTTGTACTCGATGGAGATGTTCTTGGCGAGAATCGTGATGCCGCGCTCGCGCTCCTGGTCGTTGGAGTCGAGCACGCGCTCCTCCACCTGCTGGTTGGCACGGAAGGCATCCGTCGCACGCAGCAGCTTGTCGACAAGCGTCGTCTTGCCGTGGTCGACGTGGGCGATGATCGCGATGTCCCTCAGGTGCTCTACACGCATAAATTCCCCTATCCTCTTTTGACATACAAAAGCAGCGGATGCGTGCGCACGCGCTGCGATTTGGCAAAAACGTTCCTATAGTATCGGGTTTTACAGCAGCGGAGGCTCTTCACCTGCGGGTTCAGGGTCGCTCCACATAAAGTTTTCTCCCTCGCCCACGCCCTGGAACAAGACGAAGGCCGAGTACGCGACCTTCATGCCGCGCTCGAAGAAGGTCGCAAGGATCGCGTCCTGGTACGCGCCGTCCACGTCGACGGCCCCGGTGCAGGCGATGGTGTAGCGCTCGATGGCGGACAGGCCCTCTTCTGCATAGCCGCCCGCGTGCTCCTGCACAAATGCAGAGGCCGCGCCCAGGCACTGCTCCTCACCGTCGTCGGTGAAGGCGACCTCGTAGCGCATGCCCTCCGCGTCCTCTACACAAAGGACCACGCCGGGGTCATCGCCCTCGGCCAGCGCATCGAGATAGGTTCCCAGCAGGTCACAGACCATGCCGTCAAGCTGCGCGGATACCGATGAGCCGCCCTGCGAATCTGCTGCCATGCGCAAAGTCCCTTTCTGCCACGGGTCCTGTATCTAGAGCTCGCGCGCCTGCCGCGCGATATCGTTCGCGCGGTCGCGCGTGCGGGTGAGTTCGAGCGAGCGGCGCCTCAGCACGCCGATCTGGTTGCCGAGCGAGACCGTGTCCACCGCGCTCCATACCAGAAGCATCGAGGAGACAGAAAAGCCCAGCGCTCCCACTGTACCACGAAGGCGAGAGCAGACCAGTGCAGCTAGAAGGGAGATTCCAAGAAGAGTCGCCACCCCGTGCCGGCGCTCCACCAGGGTGCGCAGCTGCGCGGCGACGGCCAGGCGGGCGACCTCCGCCGCACGCGCCCGAGCGGTCGCCTCAAAGGCGATGTCCTCCGGTTCCGCCGCGGCGGCAGCACGAGTGCGGACACGAGCGGATCCCGTGGCAGCGCCCTTGCCTAGCAGCACGTCGCGCGCCTCGTTGACCGCACGCATCTGCTGCTCGGCACGGGCGCGCAGCCGCTTGTTGCCGCCGTACTTATCCGGATGCAGCATCTGGGCAAGCTCCCGATACGCCGCGCGAACCTCGGCAGCAGAACTCCCCGCCTCGACGCCCAACACAGCCGCCGCCTCATCCCGAGTCATCCTCCGCCTCCTTCTCATCAAGCGTGCCCACTATTATGGATGCTCTGCATGCCGCGTCACCAGCGCAACAAAAACTTGTAGCCAGGAGCCCACAAACCCCGGAGCCCCTGAACGCCACGGTACTTTTCTAGCAACGGGGCCGTCTGAATTGCCCTGAAAAGCTGTTGGAGCGAACGCGACCAGCTTTTCAGAGCAACTCAGACGGCCAACCCCCGCGCAAAAGAAAAACGCCCGAAGCACGAAGCTCCGGGCGTTCGTATCCGATTTAGCAGCCGTAGTAGGCGTCCCTCGCGATGTTCACCAGGTTCTGCTTAGAGACCGGGCGCGGGTTGGTGGGCGTACAGCGGTCGTGCTGCGCGGCCTCGGCCACGTCCGAGACGGCTGCCTCAAAGTCGCCGGGCAGGATATTCGGCAGCTCGGAGAGCGAGTTCTCCACGCCAAGGGTGTGGCGCAGCTCGACGATCTTGGCCAAAAGCTCGTCGGCATCGGCGAGACCGAGCTCGTGAGCCAGGCGGTCATAGGGCTCGCGGTACTTGGGCTCTGCCATGTGGAAGCGCATCACGTAGGGCAAAAGGACCGCGTTCAAACGACCGTGCGCCACATGGAAACGACCGCCCAGGGCATGCGCGATGGAGTGGTTGATGCCCAGGCCGGCGTTGGTGAAGGCGATGCCGGCGGCGCAAGAGGCCTCGGTCATGCGGCCGCGGCTGCGCATGGCCATGCCGTCGCGGTAGACCACGGGCAGGTCCTCGAACACGATGCGCAGGGCCTTGACGGCAAGCGCGTCGGTGAAGGTCGTCGCCGCGTTGGCAACGTAGGCCTCAAGGGCATGCGTAAGGACGTCCATGCCGGTATCGGCCGTGATCTTGGCCGGAACGGTCTTGGTGAAGTCGGCCTCGAGCAGCGCTCCGTCGGGAGCCAGGAAGTCGTCGATCAGGACGACCTTGTTCTCGCCACGCGTGATGACGGCGAAGTTCGTAACCTCGGAGCCGGTACCCGCGGTGGTGGGGATCGCCATAAAGTAGGGCTTCTCCATGCCGTGCTCGTGCGCGAAGTACAGGATGGCCTTGGTGGCATCGATGCAGGAGCCGCCGCCGAACGCGATCACCATGTCGGGATGGATCTTCTCGATCACGGCCACGCCGGCATCGACCAGCTCCTGGCTGGGATCGGGCTTCACGTCGGAATACGTCTGGTAGTGAGAGCCGGCGGGCAGGTGCTGGGCCATCTTGGCCACCGCGCCCGAGGACTCCAAAAAGCCGTCGGTGATCACAAAGATGTTGCGGTAGGGCAGGCCCTCAAGATGAGAGATGGCCTGGGGCCCAAAGAAAAGCTCGGTGGTGAGCTTGAATCCCTGCATGGATGTGTCCTTTCGTTATAGCGATCAGCCGCGGGAGCCGCCGCAGTCAACGGGCAGCAGCACCTCGGCGACAAAGAGATCCTTGTTGTAGGTGGTCCAGTAGTCGGTCACATAGCGCTCGAACACGCCACGGGTTGCCTGGTAGCCGTGCTCGTCAGCATAGGCCAACACGCGCTCGTGGGCCTCGCCGATGTTCTCGAACGAACCGGTGTGGTAGGTGGAGAGATACATACCGGCCATACGATCGAATCGGCACGTCGGGTCCTTGACGGGACGCAGCGCACGCTGGATTACCATCATGTCGCACTCGTCGTTGTTCTTGCGATGCTCGCAGTGCGCGCGGGCGTCCTCGGCGTAGAGGATGACGGCGCCGGAGATGACGTTCTCCTGCCGCTCGACAAACGAGGTGAAATCCAAGTTGATAGTCGCATCTGCATAGTTGCCCCAGAAGTGATAGGGCATGGCAATAAACTCCTTGGCCGCGTGGTACTTCAAGCTGACGTCCAGCGGTTTGATGGAGAGAATGGAATTCGCCTCGTCGATGAGCTCGACCCACTCGTCGATCGTGGTCTGGCATTCTTTAAGATGGTTGATCTCTTCCTGGCAGCCCGCAGAGCGATCCTGAAACTTCTCCTTGATCTGGAGGTACGAATCGCAGTCAAAGATCTCGGCGATCTCTTCGAGCGAGAAACCCATCATCTTGAGATAGTTGATGACAGGGATGCGCAGGATGGTCTCGATCGAGTAGTAGCGGTACTTGTTCTCGCCGATGATGTCCGGCTGGACCAGGTTCAGGCTGTCGTAATGACGCAGGGCGCGCGGCGAGATACCCGAGAGCTCGCTCGCCTCGCCGATGCCCAGCAGATGACCGTTGTGCAGTTCGCTGTTAGAAATCTTCGCCATCTCCCCTACGCCTCCAGCGCCCGCTGCACACGAAGCGAGTTGACGTAGGTGTCGGCGATGGGGTTCACGTGGTTGGCGAGCTGCTGCTGCAGACCATCGCGCAGGCAATACAGCGTGTTGAGCGAGTAGCTGGAGATCTCGCAGATATAGTAGTCGATCGATGATACCAGCTCGGCACGCGAGACGGTGCCGCGGGCATGCTTGGTCGAGGCCGGCATGGCACAGGAGGCGTCCTCGAGCATCGCGCGCAAGGTCTGCTCGATCGAGTCGAGAACCCCCTGCTTGACGGTCGAGATCTTCTCGAGCCTGCCGCGCCAGGTGCGCTCGAACTCGACCGGATCGGTGCGCTCCATCATGCGCGCGTACTTCTCGCGGATCACGTTGCGGCCCGCGGCGTCGGCGGCAAGCACGTCGTCGTGCACGCAGGCGAGCGTCTCGCGCGGAAAGCTCAGGTACTGGGCCGTGCGGTAGATAAAGAAGCCAATGGCGTTGTCTTGGCACTCGGCGCGCCCGGCGATACCGTTCACCACGTCGAAGTGCAGCCACTCGGTGTCAAGCAGCTCGTGGAGCATCTCCACCTCCACCTCGACAAAGCCCTCCTCGGCCAGAAGCTCGGCCACAGCGGGCAGCTTGAAAAAGCGGCCCATCCCGCGGCGCGGGGTGCCGCTTGTGCTTCTGCAGTCTCCCATGGAAGGCTCCTAACGGTAGGCGCCCGCGTTGAGCGGGCAGGCGGACAGGTACGGATCAGAAAGGCCGCGCCAGATCTGCGTGGCGGTATCGAGCAGAAAGTCGCTCGAGGTATCGGACCAGCCAAGGGCGCGCGACGTGGAGGCGACCACCATGCACAGGGACTCGACCAGGTCCTGGTCGAGCTCGGCCACGGGTGCCGCGGCGATGTCTGCCACCGCGCGGGCAATGGGGGCCGCCGCGTGCACGCACTCCGTGAGCGAGCGGTACGACCACTTGTAGAACGGCATGTAGACACGGTGCAGCAGGTGCATCGCAGCAAGCGCTGCCGTGAGAAACTCGCTGCGCGCGGCGTTGGCGGCCACGGCATCGCCGCGCTCGAGCGAGCGCGGCAGGTTGTACTGGCCGGCCTGGGCCATGACGGCGCAGTTTGCCGCGAACTTCTTGCGCACCACCTCGTCCGGATAAAAGTTCAGGTAGGCGCTGCGGATAGCGGAGAACTCGCCGCTCGGGTCACAGAAGACCTCGCCGCCCGTGGCCACAGCCAGGAACTGCTCCGGGATAGCGAGCCACTCCTTTGCGGTCTGCGGCGCACGCTCCAAGCCGGTAAAACCCCGGTAGAACGACTCGATCTCAAAAACGCCCACGCGCTTGCCGGCGAGCTCGCTCACCTGGCGCGCGTAACCGGCGTACGTTTTTGGCAGGGCGTCGTAGCGGCGCTGAATCTCGAAGGCGTAGGCGTTGAAAAGGTCGCGCGGAAGCCAGACGCAGAAGCCGGGACCGAAGTCGTGGTCCTGCGAGATGTCGTCGTCAAAGCCCAGGCACTCGGAGCCGGGACCCACAAGGCCGGTCGCCGCACGGTAACGGACGTCGCCGGGCAGCCCTTCGAACAGCGCGGAGACGTACACGTCGTGATAGCTTCGCGCAAGCTCAAGGCCCTTCATGACTTCACCTCGCTTTCTTGGGATCGCGTGTTTTATTACCCATCGGCACGCAAGACGGCGCGCGGGCTTCTCCCCGCGCGCCTTGGCTGCCGCAGCTTGCTAGAGGCCCCTGAAGGCGTTAGCGAGCTCGTTGACCATCTTCTCCAGCTCATGGGCGTCGATGACGTCGTTGGGCTTCTCGGAGTTGGCGGCAATCTGGTCGGGAGAGACATCGGTGCAGTTGCAGCCCACCGAATAGGTGATGCCCGCGGTGGGGTGCGGAGCCTCCTCGGTGTGGCAGCAGCCCTCGGTGTGGGCATGCTCGTCGGCGCAGCCGTGCACCATGTCGGGGTGCCACTTGGCGAACAGCTCGTCGTGGGCCACGACCTCGTCGGGCTCGATCAGGCCGTTCACGACGCGCTTAACGTTGATAAGGTGCTGCGGGCCGACGTTCTCGGAGACCGAGGAGCCGCCCCAGGTGCCGCAACCGAGCGTCAGGGCGATGTCGAGGCCGGTGATGACACCGGTGCCGCCCTGGCTGCCGCCGGTGTTCACGAGGATGCGCGAAGCCGGCTTGACGGAGAACTTGCGGACGATGTCCTTGTCCGTCGTGTGGATGCTCATGGTGTGGCCGATGCCGTTCTGCAGCAGCTCGATGGAGAGGTCGCAGGCCTCCTCCCAGTTGGAGACGGTATAGAAGCCGAGCACCGTGGTGAGCTTCTCGTAGGAGAGCGGCCATGCGTCGCCCACGCCGTGCTGCTCACCGATAAGCACCTTGGTGCCCTCGGGGATATGGATGCCGGCGGCCTCGGCGATGGACTGTGGGCTGTGGCCCACGAACTTGGGGCTCATGGAATGGCCGTTGCGGAACAGCAGGGCGCAGACCTTCTTGCACTCGTCCTCGGTCATGAAGTAGCCGCCCTGGCGCTTGAACTCGGCGACGACCTCGTCGTGGTTCACGGTCTCGCAGATAATGGACTGCTCGGAGGCGCAGATGGTGCCGTTGTCGAACGTCTTGGAGGCGATGATGCGACGGACGGCATCGGACACGTTGGCCGTGCGCTCGATGTAGGCAGGCGAGTTGCCGGCGCCTACGCCCAGGGCGGGCTTGCCGGAGCTGTAGGCGGCCTTGACCATGCCCGGGCCACCGGTGGCGATGATCATCGCGACCTCGGGAGCGTGCATGAGCTCGTTGGTGGCGGCCATAGAGGAGAGACTGATGCCCTGGATGACGTTCTCGGGGGCACCGGCCTCAACGGCGGCCTGGTTCATGAGCTGGATAGCCAGGGCAGTGCACTTGGCGGCCGCGGGGTGCGGCGAGAAGACGATGGCGTCGCGCGCCTTGAGGGCGATCATCGACTTGTAGATCACCGTGGAGGTGGGGTTGGTGGAGGGGACGATGCCCATCAGCAGGCCGACCGGCTCGGCGATGGAGATGACCTGGCTCTTCTCGTCGGCATCGATCACGCCGATGGTCTTGGCGTCCTTGATCTGCTCATAGAGCAGGGCGCTGGCGATGTGGTTCTTGTACACCTTGTCGCATACCTTGCCAAAACCCGTCTCCTCGACGGCCATGCTGGCAAGCACCTGTGCGTTCTCCTCGGCCACCTTGACCATGTTCTGGAGAATGCGGTCGATCTGCTCCTCGTTGAAGTGAGCGAGCTGGTTGGCCGCGACCTTACCCTTGCGGGCGAGCTCGCGGGCAGCCTGGATGCTCTGAAGATCGAAATCGTAGTCCTGCATGAGACTCCCTTCGAATACTCGAATAACCTAGATGGATTACAGCGCGGACGTCGTTACGCCTTGGCGCCGGGGAGGATGGACTCGACCATCGCGTCGGGGCGCGGGATGACGTGGCAGGAGATGAGCTCGCCCACGCGCTGCGCGGCGGCCGCGCCGGCGTCGGTGGCGGCCTTCACGGCGCCCACGTCGCCGCGGACGAACACGGTCACGAGGCCGCCGCCGACCGGCTCCTTGCCGATCAGGGTGACGTTGGCCGCCTTGACCATGGCGTCGGCGGCCTCGACGGAGCCGACCAGGCCGCGGGTCTCGATCATGCCGAGTGCTTGGGTAACGTTTGCCATCTTGGTTTCCTCCTTAAAGGATGCGCGACGGGCGCGCGAAGTGTTGTTGTGGACGATCGTCCGTGCACCTGCCCAGACGCGACTCGCGGCAGGGGCATGGGCAATCGGGGTGCCCGGGGCGCTTAAGGCCCCGAGCGGGCAGGCCGCCCGCGCATGGCGTGGACGGGCGGCCTGCCTAACGGGTGGTTAGCCGCGAGAGGTTACGCCTTGGCGCCGGGGAGGATGGACTCGACCATCGCGTCGGGGCGCGGGATGACGTGGCAGGAGATGAGCTCGCCCACGCGCTGCGCGGCGGCCGCGCCGGCGTCGGTGGCGGCCTTCACGGCGCCCACGTCGCCGCGGACGAACACGGTCACGAGGCCGCCGCCGACCGGCTCCTTGCCGATCAGGGTGACGTTGGCCGCCTTGACCATGGCGTCGGCGGCCTCGACGGAGCCGACCAGGCCGCGGGTCTCGATCATGCCGAGTGCTTGGGTAACGTTTGCCATCTTGGTTTCCTCCTGATGGTTGGGCCGAGGCTCGGGTACGCTCGGCGCGGTTTCCTTGAGCGGTTCGGGCTTGGGCTCGGGTTTGGCCGCTGCGGGCTTCTCCGTCGCCTTCTGCCCTGCGGTCTCCTTAGCGGCAGGAGCGGGCTTTGCCTTTTCCTGGGGCTTGGAGGCCTTGGGTGCCGGTGCGGGCTTTTTTGCCTCTACCGGCTCTGACGCCTTGGGTTGCGCCTTCTTGGCCGCAGGCGTCTTTACGGCAGGCTCCTTCTTGGAGGCAGGAGTCTTGGTGGGGGTCTTCTCTACCGCGAGAGTCGCTTTGGGCTCCTGGGGCTTGTTGCCCTCACCAGAGGCGGACGCGCGGGTCGCCATGGCCTACTTACGCCTTGGCGCCGGGGAGGATGGACTCGACCATCGCGTCGGGGCGCGGGATGACGTGGCAGGAGATGAGCTCGCCCACGCGCTGCGCGGCGGCCGCGCCGGCGTCGGTGGCGGCCTTCACGGCGCCCACGTCGCCGCGGACGAACACGGTCACGAGGCCGCCGCCGACCGGCTCCTTGCCGATCAGGGTGACGTTGGCCGCCTTGACCATGGCGTCGGCGGCCTCGACGGAGCCGACCAGGCCGCGGGTCTCGATCATGCCGAGTGCTTGGGTAACGTTTGCCATCTTGGTTTCCTCCTAGTTATCGAACGATCTCGACTTCAGATGCGTTTTTGAGCTGAAGGGCGTTTGCCTCTTCGGTATCGATGTGACAATCCAGCGCGCTCGAGTCGTTGGCTCGAACGATCACGTTGTCAAGGCGTCCACCGCGCAGACCGGGCGCGACGATGGAGACGACCTCGCCGTCGTGCAGGCCGCGCTCGGCCGCCTCGGCGCAGGTCATGTGGATATGGCGGGCGGCCACGATGACGCCCTCGTGGAGCGCGACCGTTCCGTGCGGGCCGGAGAGCGTGACGCCCGGGGTGCCCTCGAGCTTGCCGCTCATGCGCACGCAGGCGGGAACGCCCAGCTTAAAGGTATCGCCGGCAAGCACCTCGACCTGAGTCTGGGCGCGAACCGGGCCGAGCACGCGCACGCGCTCGATAACGCCCTTGGGACCCACAAGGGTCACCGTCTCCTTGGCAGCGAACTGGCCGGGCTGGGAGAGGTCCTTGATAGGAGTGAGCTCGTAGCCGGCGCCGAACAGCGCCTCGAGATCTGCCTGAGACAGGTGAATGTGACGACCGGACACGCCGACCGGCACCTTCATCGAGACCTCTTTTTTAGGATGCAGAAGGTCTGCCAGCTGCTGCTCGCTCCAGATGCCGTGGTCGATAGCGCCACGGATCAGGCGCTCCATCTCGTCGGCAGACACCGCGGGGTCGCCGTGGTGCTCCTCTGCGTGCTCGGCGTGCTGAGCGTGCGAGGCGTCCTCGTGGACCGCAGGCGCGGCCTCGTGGTGCTTCGCGGGCTCGGGCTCGACCGTGCCGTGCACCAGCTCGACATGCAGGTCGGCGGCCTCGTCTTTGGCCTGGGCCGTGACGATGGTGTTGTCGTCGATCACGAGCTTGCCGCCGTGTGCCGCCGCCTGGCGCACATCTGCTGAACTGATCAGTCTCTTCATCTCCTCCTCCTTTCTTACAGACTCACGTCTTCGTCGATAATTCCTACAATGGCCGCATCCACGGGCGCCTCTCTCCCAAAGCGCTCTTTCATGAAGTGGTAGGCGGCCGAACCCGTCGCCACGAGCACACGGTCTCCGGTGCCCGCGCTGATGGTGTCCACGCAGACCAGGCGTCGCCCGGCCTCCGGTCCATCGATCACCTCCACGCGCATGAGCTTCATGCCTTCGAGCTCCTCGTATTTGCGAGTGGCCCAGATGGAGTCGATGAGCTTACAGATGATCATGGCTGCCGTCCCCTCCTTCCTTGATACGTGCCAGGCATTCCAAGACCTCCGCCGTGTCGCCGGCGATGGCCAAGAGAATCATGTTCTGCGGGCAGCTGCCCCGCACGTCGGTCACCGTGACGCCCGCCGTCTTCTCGGCGATGTCTGAGGCGACCACCATGTCGATGAGCTTGCCCTGGACAAGCCCCACGGCCGCAGGCGTGAAGTCCTCGGCCCAGCGCTTACCGCTCCTCAGGCGAAGGATGTCCATGGTCCCTTTGGAGGGAGCCTTGATGACCTTCACATCAAGCATCGAGCTCACCTGCCGCAGCCTTCATGCACCCGAGCGCGATGCCCAAAGGCGTCACGAACATGGGGTGGTTGGGCTTGACGACGGGGATCCCCAGCTGCTTCTCGATCGGGGCCTCGATGCCTGTGAGCTCAGAGGTGCCGCCGACAAGGATGACCTCGGGGACGTCGTAGTCCTCGATGGCGCGCGACACGATGTTCGCGACCTTGTCGATCGTGGGCTTGACCACGGGGAAAATCTCCTTGTGGTGGGCGGGGTCGCGCTTGTAGAGCTCGGCCTCGTCAAAGGAGATGCCCTTGGCGCCCGCCAGCACGAGCGAGAAGTGCGTGCCGCCGGTGGACTCGTCGATGCACTCCACCTCGTTGCCGTCCTGGAAGACGGAGATACCGGTGGTGCCGCCGCCGATATCGACCACCGCGCCGTCGCGCGTGCCGATGAGCAGGTTCGCTGCGGTGGGCTCGTCAAAGACGGCGATCACGTCGAGACCCGCACCCTCGGCGACGTTCTTGACCACGCCGCCGTCGAGGTTCTCGGTTCCCGGGGGAAGCGCCACGGCGCCCTGCTCGAGCTCGCGGCCGAGCTTGCCCTCAAGCTCCTCCTTGAGCTCGCGGGCGATGTCCACGGCGCCGATGTAGTCCACGACCATGCCGTCCTTCACCACGCTGGCAAAGCGGTATGCGCAGGCCACAGGGTCGCCGGCGGCATCGACCACGGCGAGCACGATGAAGGCCGTGCCCACATCGAGGCCGCAGAAGAGGGGCTCGTCCTCGCTCACGGCGCGGGGGGCGTCCACACGCTCAAGGAGGGCTGAGAGCTTTGCGTTGCTGGCCTCGAAATCAACCACGGTGGGCCTCCTTCGTTGCCGCATCGATGCTCTTTGCCAGGCAGGCGCGCATACGGCGGGCACCGGCGGCCCAGGCGTTCACCACGTTCTTGCCGTCGGCGGTCATGTCGCCGCAGGCGTGAACCCAGAAACGCACGGTGCGCGCGAGCTCGGCATCGAGCAAGGCCATTTCGTAGTAGAGGGGATGCACTGCAGCCGAAAGCGCCGGCAGATGCGCCGCCTCAAGCTCCTCCGCGCCCGGCTCCTCGTCATCCTCGAGCAGGTTCCCCAGATCGCAGCCCTGCTGCCAGGACGTACCCAGGGCGTCGCAGGCATAGGCCACGTTGTTGTCCAGCCCCAAGGCGTTGCGGCCGAGCATGCGCAGGCGCGCGCCCAGCACGGCGACGTCGTCGGCAAACGACGCAAAGGCGTCCTCGGCGCGGGCAGCGGCCATCGCCGGGTCGGTACCCGTGGCGTCGTTGGTGCCCGCGGCGGGGCCGTAGCCGTCGGTAAAGTCGATATGGAAGTCGATCAGGAACTGACGGGCGCTCGGGGTGAGCTTGGCGTCGGCGGGAACGGTGAAACTCGAGAAATGCTCTTTGGCATATGCGGTGCGCAGATCATTCTCCGTTACATAGAACATGTGCGTCTCCTCCTTTCTGGTCTAGTCGTTTACTAACCACGGGCACGTTCGCACGCACCCAGTCCAAAAGCGCTTCGAGGCCCTCCCCGGTTTCCCGTGAAACGCAGAGCACCTCGTCGCACCCGGCGTCTGCAAGAAGCGCACGCCCGCGCTCCCGCCCCGCCTCGTCCAGCAGGTCGCACTTGGTGAGAACCCCCAGGCACGGCTCGTTGAACGCTCGGGCAAACCCACTGTTGTAGAGGGTCTGCCCCGTCACCCCGTCGATCAGGAGGAGCACCGCCGAAGCCTGGTTTTGCGACAGCATGATCAAGATGCTGTGCATCCACTGGTTCTCGACGTAGCTCCCCGGAACCTCGAAGCAACAGGTGCGGTAAAAACAGTCCTCCCGATGCCGGTGATCGGACGTCTCGCCCTCCACCAGGTCGGAGATCGTCGACTTGCCCGCACCGGCCAAGCCCACGATCATCAGACGGTCCTCCATTACGACCTCGTGACTTCGTGGGCCCTGAAGCCCAAGTCGTCATGAAGCACGCGGACAACCTCCTGCATGGAGGTCTCCACGCTCTGAACGTCGCCCAAGATCACCACGGCGCCGGTGAAGCGGTCCAGAAAACCGATGCTCACCGGGGCGGCCTTCGCGGCGATATCGGCCGCGATGATCGAGGTCTCCTCGGGCGACAGGGTCAAGATGCCGATAGACTCGCCATGCGCCACGCCAATGCGGTCGTAGATGTCGGGCGCGGGCGAGGCGATCACGTGCGCGAGCACGACCTCCTTGCCGTCGACCGACTCCTGGATGATGCGCTGCAGGTTCTCCACTTCGCACCTCCCCTAGTGACGTACCAGGTTGACCTTGAAGTCGGCACCCGAGATCCAGGTCTCGATGCGATTCAGGTCAGCCTCGGACAGCGACGGATCGTCCACGATCTCGTACTCGCGGTCGAGCTGGTCGTACTTGCCCACGCCCAGCTTGTGGTACGGAAGCAGGTCGACCCCGTCGAAGTTCTTCTGGTAGCGGTACGGCGTGAAGAAGGCGATCATGGCGTCGATCTCGGCCTTGTCGTCGTTCACTCCCTTGAGCAGCGGCATGCGCACGCGCACGTTGTAGCCGTTCTCCAGCAGAGCGCGGATATTGGCCAGGATCTGCTCGTTGTTCACGCCGGTCCACTGCTTGTGCTTGACCGGGTCCATCTGCTTGATGTCGAACAGGAACAGGTCCACGTACTGCGCGACGTCCAAGATGGTCTCGGTCTTGGTGTAGCCGCAAGTCTCGATAGCGGTGTGGTAGCCGTGCTCACGGCAGGCCGCCAACAGGCTCTTTGCCGCCTCCGGCTGGGCGAGGACCTCGCCGCCGCCAAGGGTGATGCCGCCCTCGGACATGCGGTAGAAGTCAGCGTCCTGGTCCATAAACTCAACCAGGTCGCAGATCTTCTTGTCCTCGCCCATAATGGAGATGGCGCTCTGCAGGCAGGCCTTCTCGCATGCACGGCAGCCGAGGCACTGCTTGGTGCGGTCCACCACGTGCTTGCCATCAACGATCTGATGGATATGGGCGGGGCACACCTTTGCGCATGCCCCGCAGTTCACGCATGCGGAACGCTTGAACATGACCTCGTAGCCGCGACGCTGGCTCTCGGGATTGGAGCACCACTTGCAGCGCAGGGGGCACCCCTTGAAGAACGCGATGGAACGGATGCCCGGGCCGTCGTACATGTTGTACTTCTGCAAATTGAAGATGCGGGCGGTGCGCTCTACGCTCTCTTCCAGCGATTCGGTCATCTGCGTCCTCCTTTCCTTTCAAACCTCGGTTGCGTCTGCAAACTAGAACTTGGTGAGCATCGTGCGGCTGATGATCTCGTCCTGAACGTCCTTGCACAGCTCGACGAAGAACGCGGAGTAGCCGGCCACGCGGACCACCAGGTCGCGGTGCTCCTCGGGGTGGGCCTGGGCATCAAGCAGCGTCTTGTTGTCCAGGTAGTTGAACTGCATCTCGCCGTTGCCGAACATGCAGGCGGTGCGCAGCAGGGTGATGAGGCCGCGCTCGCCCTCGGGGGTGTCCAGCAGGCCGGCCATCAGCTTGAAGTTGTGCACCATGCCGATGTTCATCAGGTCGTTGCTCATCTTGGAGACGGACTTGATGATGGCGGTCGGGCCGTTGTGGTCGGCGCCCTGGGTGGGGCTGATGCCGTCGGACAGCGGCGTCCAGGCCTTACGGCCGTTGGCGGAAGCACCGGTGAGCTGGCCGAACGGCGTGTTGTTGGAGATGGAGAGCGTGCCGTGCGACAGGCGCGAGTACAGCGTCTTGAAGCCGGAGTGGATATGCTCGGTGAAGTAGACGATGTCGGCGCAGATGTTGTCGGCGTAGTCGTCGTCGTTGCCGTACTTGGGCGCGTTCAGGCAGTCCTGGCGCATCTGCTCGTAGCCCACGAAGTCGGCCTTGAGGCCCTCGTTGAGCTCGCACAGGGTGTACTTGTGCTCATCGAACACGAGCTTCTTGATGGCGGCCATCGAGTCGGCGTAGGTCGCAAGACCGCTCCACACGACGCCCGGGCCAAAGTTGTACATGGCGCCGCCGGCGGAGACGTCCTTGCCGGACTCCATGCAGCCCTCGAACATGATGGACATGAGCGGCTTGGGCGCCATGTCGCGGTGCACGCGCTGGGAGATGACGGTCATGACGCTCGTCCACTTGGTGATGTAGTAGATCGTGCTCTTGACCGCGGCCTCGAACTCCTCGTAGGTCTGGTACTGGTCGGGATCGCCCAGGTCGGGGGTGACGGGCTTGCCGTACCACAGGGGAACGCCGTGGTTGAGCGTGAGCTCGATGGCGATGGGCCACTGGGTGTAGGAGGTGGAGGTCCACTGATACAGGCGGCCGGACTTCTGCGGCTCGACGCAGCCCATCATGCAGTAGTCGCGCGCGTCCTCGATAGAGACGCCCTTGGCGAGCATCATCTTGATGTGCGTGTCGTCGAAGTGGCAGGCGGGGAAGCCCATGCCGGAGCGGACGACGTCCACGATCTTGCGCATGTACTTCTCGGGCGACTTGTTGTGGATACGGCAGGCGACGGAAGGCTGGTAGATCTTCACGTGGCGCACGGCGTCCATCAGCAGGTAGGTGAGGTCGTTGGTGGCGTCAGCGCCGGAACGGGTCACGCCGCCGAGCGTCATGTTGACGAACGGCTGGTAGCCGGCGAAGAACTTGGAGCCGCCCTCGGAGGTGACCCACATCATCTCGCTCATCTTGATAAGCATGCAGCCCGCGATATCGAAGGCCTGGTAGTCGGTCAGGCGACCGGCTTCCTTATCGGCCTTGTAGAAGGGGTACATGTACTGGTCGACGCGGCCGATGGACATACCGGTCTGGTTCTCCTCAACCGGCAGCAGGCTCTCGATGACCCACACGCTCTGCACGGCCTCCCAGAAGGTGCGCGGCTTGTGAGCAGGCACGTTCTTGAGGTTCTCGCAAATCTGGAGCAGCTCGGCGCGACGCTTGGGGTCGGTGCACTCCTGGGCCTTCTGGCATGCGTACTCAGAGAGGCGACGGGCGTAGATCATGACGCCCTCGGTGGTGTCGACGACCGACTTGTAGAAGTAGATCTTGTCCAGGTCGTCGGGGTTGGCGTAGTCGAGGTGGGAGAGCTTCTCCTTGGCCTCGTCCTGGATGTCCTGCATGCCCTTCTTCATCAGAATGACGTCGTAGCCGGGGTTGGAGTCGCCGCCGCCGTTGACCTGGTGATAGGAGCAGTCGGACACGAAGGACTCACCGGAGAGCTCCCAGCCGCCGCACTCGCGGTACTGGTCCTCGCAGACCTCGTCGAGCGACTTGCCCTCCCAGAACGGGAAGAGCTCCTCGCGCATGTACTTCTTGTCCTCTTCGGAGATGTAGAAGGGGTCCTGCGGACGGTCGCCGATGGTGTCGATCTCGTCGCGCATCCAGCGCCAGGCGATATCGGGCGAGAAGGCGCCGGCGCGCGGGGCACCGGTGGGGTTGCCGACGATGAGCTCGTCGTCTTGGATGACCAGCGGGGCGGTCTCGCAGCAGTAACGGAAGCACTTGGCGCGCAACTCGATCTTGGGCATGCCCGGGTACTTGCGGGTCATCTCGGTGACGGCGCGGGCGCGGTAGGTGGTGATGGAGGGAACCTGCTTCAGGAAGTTCTGCTTCAGGCGGACGTGGCGCTCGGTGGGGCCGTCGGGCACGTCGGTCTGAGTGTCGTCGTGAGCCACGGTGCTGGTGAGCGGCTTGTCGAGCTGGTCTGCGACCTGCGCGAACATCTTGCGGACGTTCTCGCGCTGCTCGTCGCTCATGTCCTTCGTGGCGTCGGACAGCTCCTTTGCGAACTCTTTAATGTCCATCGATACTCCTTTTCTAGCAATCGTTCATGTCTTCCAGCAGGCTTGCGAACCACGATTGCCCGTGGGCATCGCCGCTTTCCTGCCGGTCGCTCGTATGGTCAGTACACGTATGGTCTAGACCCATCCGTTCCGGCGCCCGGTTGAGTCCCGCGGCCTCGAGGAGAGAGAGGTCGAAAGACTCAAAGCCGCACCCAACCTGGCGTCGGCGGATAAAGTCTCGATAGGTCACACCCAGGTTCGAGGTGGTCGCGCTTTCCCAGCCGGCCACGGTGAGGGTCTTGGGCAGGGTCGAGTGGCAACCCGTGCTGCCCATGGCGGTTCCCACGTTCACCAGGATTCGGCCCACGGGCTTCTTCAGGATGAACTGGCGAACCACCTCGCCGTCGCGCGAGAAGATCGAGAGCGCGTTGCCCGAGCCGCTGTTGAGGATCAGCTCGATGCACTTCTCGCAGGCATCGCGCCAGTTGTCCTCCACGTAGTAGGAGAGCACCGGGCCGTACTTGGTGCGCGAGAAGTAGCTGCGCTCGGAGACGTAGGGCTTCTCGGCCACCAGCACGCAGGTGCCGTCGGGAACCACGATGTCCGCGCGGCGTGCAAGGTCGCAGGCCGACTTGCCGATAAGCTCGCGGTAGGTACGCCCGTCCTCGCGGAAGCACACGTTGAGCAGACGCTGGCACTCCTCGTCGGAGAGGAAGTAGCAGCCGCGGCTCTTGAGCTCGGCCTTGAACGCCTTGTCCACGGCCTCCTCCACCACCACGGACTGCTCCGCTCCGGGCATCATGCCAAAGCAGAACGACTTGCCCAGCACGATCTCCTCGGCGCAGTGCGCTAGATCTGCCGTCTGCTCCACAAAGACCGGGTTGTTGCCGATCGAGGCGTAGTAGACGTCCTTGCCGGTGGTGTCGCCCAGGTCCAGGTGCTCGCACTCACGCGAATCGATGAGCATGCGCACCTGCGGCTGGCGCGCCAGCCAGGCCTCGCCCTCGTGGGCATACAGGCACAGGTAGCCCAGGGCGTCTGCCGGGTAATGGCAGGCGCGGGCGATCTCGCGCACCTGCTCCATCACGGCCTCGCACGTGGCGTGGATACGCGGGCGCGCGGAGAAGATGATGGGGCTGCGCGAGGCCACGGCGCACACGAGCTGCGAGAGCATCGTGGGCACGGCGATCCAATCGGGCAGCAGCGAGAAGACGAGGCCCTTGGACAGGCCCACCTCGGCAGAATGCGTTGCCTCGCGCGAGTAGATCTCGAGCGGAGGCGTCTGCGCGCAGACGTCGTCGAGCAGATCGGTGAGGACCCACTCGGTAAGCGCCTGCTCGTCGGCGGCGCATCCGTAGTCGCTCTCCTCAAACGCCTGCTGGGCGAACTTCTCGCAGCAGGGTTTGAGCTGGGAGGCGAGCTCGTGCAAAAAGCCGTCGATCAGCGTGCCAGGCAGACCCTCGAGAACGGCCTTGGACTCCTCGGCGCGCTCCAGCAGGATGCGCGCTTCCTGGATGGAGAGCAGATCGTTATCGACAAGGGACATGGCACACCTCCTAGTAGGGAAGCAGGTTCTCGACGACGTAGTGGGCGGTGATCTTCTTCAGATCGGGATGCGGACGCGGGATGACAACAGAGCTGTAGACCTCGGCACCGAGTGCGTGCACGGCCTCGACGCCGGCCTTGACGGCCGCCTCGACGGCAGAGACGTCGCCCTCGACCAGGATCGAGATGTAGCCGGAAGCGGTGTTCTCGTAGCCGATCAGATCGACATCGCCGGCCTTGCACATGGCGTCGCCGGCCTCGAGCACCCACACGAGACCAAAGGTCTCGATGGCACCGAACGCGTTGCCCTTGAAATCAGACATGGGCACCTCCTAGTAATCCACGTCGTGGACGGATACGACATCGCCGATGGCGGAGACCGGGCGCTTCATGACGTTCTGGGCCGTGACCTTGCCGATCGCCGCGGCTGCCTCGACACCGGCCTTGACGGCGGCCTCGCAGGCGGCAACGTCGCCCTTGACGATGATGGTGACGAGCGTCGAGCCGACGTTCTCGTAGCTGATGAGCTCGCAGTCACCGGCCTTGAGCATCTTGTCGGCGGCTTCGAGGGCCGGGACCATACCGAGGGTCTCGATCAGGCCGATGGCCTCCTCGCCGTTGTAACGGGACATTGCTGCTCCTTCCTATTTGATGTAGGAGTTGATGGTTGCGCGCTGCTCCTCGTCGGAGCTGTAATACACGCGCACCTCACCGGAATCGTCGAGGTCAAAGCGCGACTCGCTGACCATGCCGTTCTTCTCGGCGGTCATGACGGCCTCGACCATCTTGTCCTTGGCGAAAGCCGGGAACGAGGCGTAATCGGCACGCAGGGCATCCATGACGTCGTCGACGCAGGCCTCGTCCACCTCGGTGAAGTACTTGAGCATGGCGTAGTTGAGCGGCCTCATGCTATTCACCTTCCTTGTTGAAGAGCTCGGCGGGGTTGACGGCGATCAGGAAGATACCGACCAGGTTGACGACGGCGGCGATCCAGGCGATGGGAGCCAGCGCGTAGCCGTCGTTGCCGAGGATGAGACCAAGCACGATCCAGGTGACCAGCGGGGCGGTAAAGGTGTAGGTGCCGTTGATGGCCATGCCAAGAGCCGTACCGCACATGGAGTTGGCGCGATACCAGCTCATGAAGGACAGGTAGGCGGCAAAGCCGGAGACCACGAAGAAGATGATGGAGGGGCCGTCGGTGATGGCCTGGCCCACGTAGCCGTAGGCATCGCCCAGGGGCACGCCGCACACGGAGGCGAGGATGGGCAGGACGATGAGCAGGTTGCCGATACCGGAGACGAGCTGACGGATGTTGATGGCGATCTGGGAGTCGATCATGCAGGTGGCGTAACCGCCCACGCAGCCCTCGATGCCCCAGCAGAACGCGGCGAGCAGGGCGAGGCCGAGACCGAGCGCCATGCCAGCGGGAGCCTCACCGGTAAGGCCGGTGCTGCCGATCATCACGCCGGCAACGACGCAGATGATGATGCCGATGACCACGCGGGGACCCATCGGCTGCTTGTAGAGCACGCGTGCGAGAACGGTACCGATGGCGGGGTTCAGGGCGGCGATGGGCACGGCCAGGGTGCCGGCCTGAGACACGCCGATAACGTAGGCCGCGGAGGCGATGGGGCCACCGATGAAGGCGGCGGCGATCACGATGAGGCCCGGCTTGGAGGCGATGCAGCGGCCGAGGTCGGCGAGCTTACCCTGCTTGAGGGTAACGAGCGTGGCCCAGACGGCGCTGATGGTGTCGTTGATGCCAGAAGCGATAGTGGGGAGCACAAAGACAACGAGCAGGCTGGTCGCAGCAAAGGAGCCGAACCAGTTGCCCCAGACGCCATAGAGCTGGCCACCGGTGACGAACGCCGTGTACACGGCGTACATGATGGAGGAGAGCGCCGCGATTGCGATGCCCTTCTTGAAGAACTTAGCGTCGAGCGCTTTCTTCTTCTTGACCGCTAGGTCGCGATCTGTCGAAGTAGTTGCTGTTGCTGCCATGCAAACAGTCTCCTTCCTTAATCGATCGTTCGATTTGGCCCGCGTGTCGACTCCGCTGGCACTCAATGGCCATAACGGTAGGAATTGACGTATACGGAAGGGGAAGAATCGAGCCGCTCACCATCCGCGAGCGGCTCCGTGCCGCGCATTCTTCACATTCGGCACCGCCGAACGGTTTGAGAAACGATGTGAACGGCACGATATGATGTTGTGTTACTAGCATTAATCGGGTTGACGAGCCAAAAGGACGACCCGTCCGATGCCGCGACGGCGCGCACGCAACGCCTCAAAAGACGCGACAGCCAAATACGGAGTCCCGCAAAGATAGGCCACACAGACGATGCGGCATGGTTACTTTTTACCTAGGTTTACCAGCGCGTTTAATTGCCAGCAGTTTCAAGCGAATTCGTAGACGAGCTCCGCAAAACCGCTTTCGCCCAATCACTTTTGTAACCGTCCGGAAACATTCACCCAGCGTGAGAGTTTCTGAAACGGGGCGCACGCTCCCCTATTGAGGACACACCCGTTGGACGAACGGGGGCGGCGACGGCGCGGGCCGCTTACACGAGCTCCCCCGGAGCCCCAAAAGCAAAGGGCGGCGGCGGGCCTAGCCGATGAGAGTCTCGATGAGCCGGGCACCGACCAGAAGGTCCTGCATGCGCACGTACTCGGCAGTGGAGTGCGGGTTGACGAAGCCGCACGAAAGCACGATCCCCTCGATGCCGTGCTCGGCAAGGCTGTTGTTGTCGCTGCCGCCGAACGTCTCGATGAGCGCCCCCTCGAGGCCCAGCGTCCGGCACGCGGCCTGAAAACGCTCTACGCATACGGCATCTTCGCCGGTGCGGTAGGCCTTGATGCGAACTTCAGCGTCAACACGGGTCTCCGCACCATAGCGCTCGGCGGCTTCCTCGAACGCACGGCGCACCGTCTCGACGGTTTGGAGCGCCTCGGCATGATCGCTGCTACGGATCTCGCCGGTGCAGACGCAGCACTCGGGAACGACGTTCGCCTGCGCCCCGCCCGAAATGGTGCCGATGTTGAAGGTCGTATGGTCGTTCATGTGCCCCTGTGCGAGCCCCGCGATGGCGGCAGCGGCACAGGCAATGGCGTTGATGCCCACCTCGGGCTCAAATCCGGCATGGGCGGCCTTTCCCGTAACCGTGGCGGTAAGCGAGATGATCGTAGGCGCGGCGATGGCAGCGGTTCCGGGAGCTCCGGAAACATCGAGCACGTAGGCCTCGCGCGAACACAGGGCATGATAATCAAACACGCGGCTGCCGCCGTCATAGGCCTCCTCGTCAACAAAGAAGAGCAGCTCGATGCCGCGATGGGCGCGACCCGAAGCCAGAACGGCGCGCACGCCTTCGAGGATCTCGATGATGGCAGCGATGTCGTCGGCGCCGAGCACCGTGGTCCCGTCCGAGGTGATGCGCCCGTCCTCATGGAAAACGGCGCGCTTGCCGCGGCCGGGCTCGACGACATCCATATGGCCGCACAGAAGGATAGGCTCCTCGTCCAAGGTACCCGGAAGCCAGGCGTGCAGGTTGCCGGCGTTGCCGCCCAGGGCCTCGCCGGCATCGTCTTCCTCCACCTCGAACCCCAGCTCCTCGAGGCGCTCGCGCAGCCAATCGGCACAGGCACGCTCGTTCAGCGACACCGAATCAAAGCCGACCATCGTGGCGAACTCGCGGCGTATACGCTCTTCCTGGGTTTCCTGCTGCTGCATATCGTTCATCTTCCTTACAGGACATTCATCTGGCTGCAGACGCGGCGCTAGAACACGAGCATCGACTGCACGCCCTCGTAGGAGCTCACGAGATCGAGGTCGCCCGCATCGACCGCAAGCTCATAGGCATCGATGGCGCTCTCGCCGAACTCGAGGTCGCACCAAGGGTCATCGATAAAGAAGCGGTCCCCCTCGTGGCGCACGACGGTGACCCAGTGAGGGCAGCGCTCGCCATGCCAGTGCATCTCGTCTACCAGCACGATAACGACGTGCCCCTCGTCGAGGGCGCGAGCGATGTCGCCGGCACCAAAGGTACCGAGAACAACGGGGATCTGCTCTTCGTGCACCTGGGCCTCAAAGGCAAGCTGGATATCGCGGGCGAGCTCAGGATCTGTCAGACCGAACGAGTCCTTTTTGGGCTCGAGGACGCAGCCCGTCTTGCTCACGTAGACCGTCGGCGTGCATCCGCGACGCGCTGAGGCAAGCGCCAGGCCGTAGGGGTCGCAGGCCACAACCATAGTGGCCTCGCGCCACAGGGCAACCTCATCGGTGCGATTGAGCGGGCCACGGAGCCCCAAGCGCTTATGGGCATCAAGCGTGGCAACGGCCCCGCAGGTGAAATCGGTGGTCTGGCGGTAATGCTCCGCTCGGGCGCGTTGCTCAAAGCCGGCGGTTGCATCGGGTGCGAGGGGGCCAAGCTCGGTTTTAAGCACCAGGCCCTGCTCCTGCACCTGCTGGGCGGCATAGTCAAGCAGGCCGTCGAACAGCTCGGCGGCACCGTCTAGAGCGCAGAGTTTGAGCTGTGCGGTATGGGGGCGGTGATATCCCAGGCAGGCAGCCAGCTGACCCGCCGCATCGACCGCCACAAAGAGGGTGCGAATCAACGCCCCCCGTGCATTTTGCGCAGCAGCAAGGGTCTCGGCGGGCAAAGAAGGAGCGAGGGAAAGGTCCCGCTCGTCAAAGGCGCCCGCGGGCACCTCGATAGCCTGATAGGAAACGCACGCGTCCATAAGCACCCCTAACGGTCGAGGGCGGCCGGCATGGCGGCGATGAGCTTGCGCACGTACGGGTGCTGAGGGTTCTCCATAACCTCGCACGTGGGCCCGGCCTCGACGATCTTGCCGTGCTGCATGACGGCGATGCGGTCGGAGATGCGCCGCACGGTATCGAGGTCATGGCTGATGAACAGGATGGCGAGATTAAGGCGTTGACGCAGATCAAGCAGGGTTTCGAGCACATGCGTCTGAATATTGGCATCGAGCGCCGTCACCGCCTCGTCGGCTATGAGCAGGCGCGGCTCGGGCGCGAGCGCTCGCGCGATGGCGGCACGCTGGCATTGTCCGCCCGAGAGCGTTCCGGGACGGCGATTGGCAAGCTCTGCCTCGAGTCCCACGCGCTCCATCAATGCGAGCACGCTAGCCTCGTCCTCGGCCTTGCCGGCGGCGTGCAGCGCTTCGGCCAGAGTCTGGCGGATGGTCATGGTGGGGTTGAGCGAGCCGTAGGGGTTTTGGAACACCAGCTGCGCCTGCCCGCGCGACCAGGGAAGATTCGCTCCGCTTGCCTCGTCGCGGAACGAGACGGTGCCCGCGGTGGGCTCCTCGAGCCCGGTGATGCAGCGCGCCACGGTGGATTTGCCCGAACCAGACTCGCCGACAAGCCCCAAGATCTCGCCCGCGCGCACCTCAAGCGACACGTCGTCGACAGAGGGGGCGCAAGTACCCTCAAACTGCTTTACCAGGTGGGAAACCGTGAGCACGGTATCGCCAACGGAGGCATCGCCGCTGCGCGAAAGGCGCCCGTGCGCATCGAGGAGCTCGCGCGTATAGGCAGAGGTGGGGTTGTGCACGATCTGCTCGCTCGGGCCCTCTTCAACAACCTGGCCATCATGGAACACCACCAGGTGCTGGGCGCGCTCGGCGGCGAGGGCCAGGTCGTGCGTGATGATGAGCAGCGTCATGCCGCGCTCGGCGCAGGCATCGCGCAGCAGGTCGAGCACGCCCTCCTGGGTGCTCGCATCAAGTGCCGTTGTGGGCTCGTCGGCAATGAGGATCTTGGGCTCGGGCGCCAAAGCGCACGCGATGGCCACGCGCTGGCGCATGCCGCCCGAAAGCTCGTGCGGGTAGGCATCGTAGACGCTCGGGTCAAGGCCCACGCTGGCAAGCAGGCGCTCACCCTGGCCACGACGCTCGCCGCGCGGAAGGCGCGACCCCGCAGAGATCTGCTTGCCGCAGGTCTGCAGAGGGTTGAGGGACGAGAACGGATCCTGCGGAAGCCAAACAATGCTCTGGCCGCGCAGCTTCTCCCACGAGCGCTCAGGGGCGGCAAGATCGACATTGCTGCCCAGAAGCTCAAGCGTTCCCGTCGCCTGGGCGCCGCGGGGCAACAGCCCCGATATGGCCTTGGCGGTTATGGATTTACCCGAACCCGATTCTCCGACAATGGCCACGGTGGCGCTGGCGGGAACGTTAAGATCGACCCCGCGGATAATGGGGGTCCCGTTAATGGAGACATGCAGGTTGCGTACGATGATCGGCGTCATGCGCGCACCTCGCCTTCGTGGCGCTCGGCGATACGGTCACCGATGACGTTGAGCGCGATGGACGTCAAGATGATGGCCACGGCGGGAGCGATGGCTGCGGCCGGGTTGCTGTAGAGAAGCGAGCGGGCATCGGAGAGCTGACGTCCCCAATCCGCCTCCTGGGGCGAGATGCCAATGCCCAAAAACGAGAGCGAAGAGAGTGATACCAGGGCATTTGCCATATCCAGGAACATGGCGGACACCACGACGGGCTCGATGACGGGCAGCACGTGACGTCCCATGATGCGCACGGGGTTCAGCTGAAGCAGGCGCGCGGCATCGAGGAACGGATCGTGAATATGCTGCAGGGCCGCGGAGCGCACCAGGCGCACCTCGTAGGGCGCATAGAGGATAACGAAAACGATGACGTCGGTGGTGTAGCTGCCGCCCAGCACGCCGGCGATGACGATAGCCAAAAGCAGCGTGGGCAGGGACAGCATGAGTTCCACCACACGCGAGACGACCCAGTCGAAGACGCCGCCAAAATAGGCGCAGGCGATACCCAGTACGAGACCGACGACCATGGCGCAAACGGCAATGGCTACGGGGCCGACGATAGCGGTACGGGCGCCGGCAAGCGTGAGCTTAAAGACGTCGCGCCCCAAGGCATCGGTCCCAAAGATGTGTCCGCCCGTTCCGGGTGCGGCAGTGGTGAGCATGAGGTCCTGCTCGAGGGCACCATCGGAGAGCTGCGGGAACAGCGTGAACACGATCACGCCGGCCAGCCACACGAGTGCAAGGATAAGCGGGATATTACGGCGAAGAGACTTACGCATGCGCCTCATCTCCCCTCTCGGTCTCGGCATCGGTCTGGCTGGCAGAGCCCTCGGAAAGCGGGGCGCCGGCTGCGGCCGGAGCGACCACCGCTCGTCCGCGCACGCGCAGGCGGGGATCGATAGCCTGCGCCGCGGTGTCGACAATAGCGGTGGATATGCAGATGATGCCGGCGAGCACCAAGGTGATGGCCTGCACGCAGGGAATGTCGCCAAAGGTGACCGACTGCTGCAGCAGCGTTCCTATGCCGCCCAGCGAGAACATGGTCTCGACGATGACGGTACCCGATACCAGCGAGGCGATCAGGAGACCCGACGAGGTGAGGATGGGAAGCGAGGCGTTTTGCAGCTGGCCCAACGTAATACTTCGGCGCGCCACGCCGCGCGAGCGGGCGAAAAGCGTGTAGTCGGAGTTGATCTCGTTGGTGAGTGCGGCACGGCTGATCTTGACGATGCTCGCCAAGATGCCGATGGCAAGCGTGATGGCGGGAAGCAGCAGATGGTAGAACGCGTCGAGCGGGGTTCCGTCGCCCACGCCGTACACGGGAAAGAGCTTGAGCCGCGCCGAGAGCACGTAGAGCAAAAGCAGGCCGATGGCGTAGCTCGGGGCGCTCAGGCCCGCGATGGAAAGCGTCGTGATAAGACGGTCCTGCCATGCGCCCACGTGCTTGGCGGCGGTAATGCCGAGCGGCAGACCGATGGCAAGTGCCAGCAGCAGCGCCATGAGCGCAAGCGCCAACGTGATGCCGAAACGGCTGGCGATCATAGACGTCACGGAGAGCTGCGTACGCGTCGACGTGCCGAGGTTTCCCTTAAAGACGTTGCCCAGCCAGTACAGGTACTGCTGCCACACCGGATCGTTGAGATGGTACTGGTTCCGTATGGCCTCCAGTTGAGCCTCACTCACGTTCTTGGCGCCCACAAGCGAGCGCGCCGGGTCGCTCCCCGTAAGGTAGAGCAACCCGAACGTTACGATCGAAAGCGCCAAGAGCAGAAGCGCCAGCCCCGCTATACGCTTTACCAGAATCTTCAGTACCTGCATATGCTATCTCCGGTTGCCCGCCTTCGCTTCATGCGCTCCGACCGGCCCTATCCCAGCTCTGGCCTTCGGCAGTTAGGCGCCGACGAACTCGTCTGCCCAGGGCGTTGCGAGCCAATAGCTGCCCGAGTTCTTGAACGTGACGCCCTCCTTGGTGGCAATCAGTGCCTGGCCCCACCATGCGGGAGCATAGATTGCCTGCTCGAGGGCCGTCTTGGTGGTCTCGAGCACAATATCGAGACGCTCCTCGTCGCCCGTGAGCGCGTAGATGGAATTGGTCTTTTCGGCAACGTCGTCATCGGTCCAGTTGGCGGGGTTGGCACCCGCGCCCCCTGCGGCCAGAAGCCACGAAGTGATCTCGTTGGGGATGGAGGTGGTGGGGTTGTAGATCATCCACGCCACGCCCTGCTCACCGTTGCCGACCTCGCTCAGCCACTGGTCGAGCGTGATCTCGTTGACCTTGAGCTCGATACCGATCTCCTCGAGCGACTGCGCGAGGGCGAGCGACGCCTGGCCCACGGCGGCGTAGCCCGTGGGATAGGTGAGCGTGGTGGAAAAGCCGTCGGGCTGCGAGGACTTCTTGAGCTCGGCCTTGGCTTTCTCGAGGTCGAACTCGAGCGCACCCAAGTCCTTGACGAGCTCCTTTGCCTTCTTGACGCCGCCTGCCCAACCGGCGAGCTGCTCGGGGGCATCGATGCCGGTGGCCACGGTGCCGTATCCCTTGAGGATGCCCGACACGATGCTCTCCTTGTCGAGAGCGTAGGCGACGGCGCGGCGCACGTGTTCATCGTCGAACGGCGCGACCGTCGGGTCGAAGGTCAGGCCGTAATAGGAGCGATCGGAGTACGTGGAGATTGTGCCGTTCTGCTTCCACTCGTCCACGCTGGTAACGGGAACGTTGAGGGAGGCGTCGACGGAGCCGTCCTGGAAGGCGAGCAGGCGTGTGGAGTCCTCGGGGATAAAGTCGATGCGAACCGTCTCGGGACCCTCGGCATCGCCCCACCAATCCTCAAAGCGCTCGAGCGTCACGTGGCTCGACGAATCGAATTCGGTGACCTTGTAGGGGCCGGTACCCACGATGAGGCCCTTGGACGAGCCGTAATCGCTGCCCGCTTCGTCCCAGAAGGCCTGCGAGGTCACGAACAGGCCCGAAGCGTTGGAGACCTGAACGTCGAAGTCGGCGTTCTCGGAGCTCAGGGTGATGGTCACCTGGTTGTCGCCCGTCTTCTCGGCGCCCTCGATGTAATCGGGCCAGTAGGTAGAAAGACCAGGAGAGAGGGTGGCGTCGCGCGCGGTGTTGATCGAGAAGACGATATCGTCGGCGGTGAGCGTCTCACCGTTGTGGAGCTTTACGTCTTCGCGCAGGTTGAAGACCCATTCGAGGTTGTCCTCGGTGCTCCAATCGGTTGCGAGGGCGGGGATGGTATTGCCCTCGGCATCGAGGCCGGTGAGGCCCTCCTGGAAGAGCGCGGCAATCTGATAGTTGGCAGAACCGGCCTCCTGGTTGACGCTCAGCGTGCTGATGGCCGAGCTCGAACCAAGCGTGAGCTCCTTGAGCGCACTCCCGGAAGCCGAGGCCGAACCCGCGGAAGATCCCGCATCGGAGCTGCCGCCGCAGCCGGAAAGCGCGAGCAGCGAAAGCGCAGCGGCGGAACCGAACCCCTTGACAAAGGTGCGGCGGCTAAGGTTAAAGGCGTTCTGAGACATGATGTACTCCCTCTCTGTGCGGCGAATACTGCAGAAAATGATGTGCAAACAGCGTTGCCACTTGATTTCTGCTATGAGATTTTCGAATTGAGAAACAAACGATGGAAAGCGGCGGCGCCCGAACGCGTCAGACCGGATAGGTTCTGTGTTACAGCCCCTGCCCGGGACAGCGCTCGGGCTCGCGCATGACCATGCTCATGCAAGACAGGGCGTTATTCAGATGCTTTTCCATAGCAAAACCGCCTTCTTGAGTAATTAACCCATAATCCTAGTGTGTAAATAGGGTTAGTCAAGAAGTTTCACTCTATGTTTCCGAAGTGTGTCCCCTTGAAAACAGCTAGAAGGACAGCAACGTCAACATTTCAAGTCAAAATTCCTAGCTGGAGCTGAAGACCTGAGCAAAACGCTTCGGGCCACCTTTCAAGCAGAAGGGTCCCTGGGCTTTCCCTAAAAAACTGTTGGAGCGCAGCGACCAGTTTTTTAGGGAAAGCCCAGGGACCAACCCATGCGAAAAAAGAAAGCCCGGGGCACACGCTCCGGGCTCTTATCTTTAATGGTGGATCGTCAGGGGTTCGAACCCTGGGCCTTGGGATTAAAAGTCCCCTGCTCTACCAGCTGAGCTAACGATCCGCGAATGGCATTGTACCACGCACGGCGGTCAGGTGGGCGCTACTCCCAGCTCCACTGGCCGTTCACGAAAACCGGGGTCTCGGTTCCGTCGGCGGCGATGCCGGTGATGTCGAGGTCATCGGTGCCGATCATGAAGTCTACGTGCGTGGAGGAGATGTTCACGCCGTGAGCGCGCAGCTCGTCGGGAGACATGTCGTAGCCGCCCTCGTAGCACTCGGGAAAACCGATGCCCAGCGCCAGATGGCAGCTTGCGTTCTCATCGTACAGGGTGTTGTAAAAGAGCGTGTCGCTTTGACGGATCGGCGTGTTCTTGGAGATGAGCGCCACCTCGCCCAGGTGATGCGCGCCCTCGTCGGTCTCGATGATACTCGCCAGCGTCTCGCGACCGCGCTCCGCGTCGAACTCCACTACGCGGCCCGCCTCAAAGCGCAGCCAGAAGTTCTCCACCTTGTTGCCATGGTGCACCAGCGGCAGGGCGGAGTGCACGATGCCGTCCACGCACTCGCGGTCGGGCGAGGTAAAGACCTCCTCGGTGGGGATATTGGGGAAAAACGCATGGCCGTCGGGAGTCTCGGCGCGACCGCCCGCCCACAAGTGCTTATCGGTCAGGCCCACGTAGAGGTCGGTGCCGTTGGCCGCCGTGTAGTGCAGCCGGTCAAAGTGACGATCATTCAGAAAACGCAGGTTCTTGTCGAACGTCGCATCGTGCAGCTCCCAATCGCTCTCGGGGTCGGTGCCGTCAGCGCGCGCCGTGGAGAGGATCGACTTCCAGAGCAGGTACATCGCGACCTCGGTGCACTCATCCGGATAGACCTGATGCGCCCAGGCGGGCACAGGGGCACCGGCGATGCACCACGGGTTGATGTTGAAGTCGAGACCGCGGCGGAACTTCGCGCACTGGGTGTTCTTTGCGCGCGAGGCGGCTGCGGGCTTGGCCGGGTCGACGCCGCGCAGCGCCTCGGGGTCGGAGCCCTCGACAAAGATGAAGCAGGCACCGGCCTCGGCAAGCGAATCGAGCTGCTCGCGCTGCCAGGCGGGAACGGTCTCGAAGAAGGACACGTCCATGTTCTCGTAGGTCAGGCGAGTCACCACGTCGTCTCTCCACAGCACTGTCACGTGTCCGGCGCCGGCCTCGTACGCATTCTTTACCAGCAGGCGAACAAAGGGTGCCGTCTCCACGGAGCCTTGGACCACAAGCTCCTGACCCGGCTTGACGTGCGCACCGGTGCGCACGATCAGGCGCGCATAGCGCTCGATCTGGGGGGCGATCGCCTTCATGCCCGCGCGGGCGTCCTCTGCGGTAAGTCCGCAGCTATTCATGGGTTCCATTGAATCTCCCATCGTGCAACAAGTAAGGGCGCGCCGCGATATCGACGGCGCGCCCTGGCACTTATACCCAATATGTTGAGGAGGCGCTACTTTTTGCGCTTGGAGCGCTTGGCGTCGCGCGCGGCGGCGTCCTTCTCGATCACAGAGGTCAGTTTCTTCTCGTTCATGCCCTCGGCCTTGGCGCGGCATTCGTTACGGATGGGGCGGATACGCACCATGTCGTAGATGAACGAACCCAGGATGCAGGCATAGGCGATGACGAGCGCGACGATCTGCACGGTCTGCATCTCGGTAGCGACGCCGAGCATCAGCCAGACAATCAGGATGGCAACCAGACCGATGGCGAGCAGGGCCCAGAAGATGCGACGACGGCGAGCGTACTCCTCGTCCTGGCGCATCAGGGCGTTCTGGGCGGCGTAGATGCGGTCCTCCTGCAGGCGCTGCTCCTGCTTGCGGGCGCGCTTCTCCTCTTTGCTCAGACCAGAAAGGTCCTCGCCGCGCTCAAGCTGCTTGCGCTTGGCCTTGGCGCTCGCGGGCACCACACGCACGGAGCTAGCGGCCGCACGAGCCGGCTTTGCCGAGGTGGGCGACTTGCGGGCAAATCCGCTCTTGCTGCTGGCGGCAGGGGCGGTCTCGGTTGTCTGGCTCTTCTTGCTCACTTACACGGTCTCCTTCATGGGCTCAAACTTGACGCCCGTGATGGCCTCGAAGGCCTCACGGTAGCGCTGCGACGTGCCCTCGAGCACATCGGCGGGCAGATGCGGCGGCTCACCGGTCATATCCCAGTTGGCGCGCAGCCAATTGCGCAGGTACTGCTTATCAAAGCTGGACTGGACCTTGCCCTCCTCGTAGGAGTCGGCAGGCCAGAAGCGGCTGGAGTCCGGGGTCAGGCACTCATCGATCAGGGTCACCTTGCCATCGATGATGCCGAACTCGAACTTGGTGTCGGCAATGATCACACCGCGGGTGAGCGCGTACTCGGCAGCGGCGGTGTAGATCTTGAGCGAGAGATCGCGAATCTGGGAGGCGATGTCCTCGCCCACGATCTCGACGCAGCGCTCATAGGAGATGTTCTCGTCGTGGTCGCCGATCGCAGCCTTGGTGGAAGGCGTGAACAGCGGCTCGGGAAGCTTGGAGGCCTCGGTCAGGCCGGCGGGCAGCTTGATGCCGCACACGGTGCCGTCCTCGTCGTAGGTCTTCTTGCCCGAACCGGTAAGGTAGCCGCGCACGATGCACTCGATCATGATGGGCTGGGCCTTCTTGACCAGCATGGCACGACCGTGCAGGTAGTCGCGGTACTCGGCGAACTCCGCGGGGAAGTCGTCCGGGTCCATGGAGACCAGGTGGTTGGGCACGATGTCAGAGAACTTATCGAACCAGAACGCGGAGATGCGGTTGAGCACCTCGCCCTTGTAGGGAATCTCGTCCGGAAGGATGAAATCGAATGCGGAGATGCGGTCGGTGGCAACCATCAGCAGGTTGTCGCCAGCGTCGTAGATGTCGCGAACCTTGCCGCGGGAATCGGGACGGCGATCCATCGAAGTCACGTGAGTCAGCTCCTCTTATCGATATGGAACACGTCTGCGGCGGCGGACACAGCCTTGAGCCGCAGCTAAGGATTCATTGTAGTAGAAGCGGGCTGGCTCACGTGCTCACGCGGAAGATGAATCGTAAAAGTCGTACCCTTTTCAAGTTCGGACTCCACCGAGATGAAGCCGTGATGGCGCTCAATGATCTGCTTGGTCACGGCGAGGCCCACGCCCAGGCCGCCCGCCTCGCGCGCGCGGCTCGCGTCTGCGCGCCAGAAGCGCCCAAAGATGCGCGAGAGGTCCTCTTTGGCGATGCCGATGCCCGTATCCGAGACGGAGATCATCACGTGCTTGCGGTCGAGCGCAACCGAGACCACGACCCAGCCGCCCTCGGGCGTATAGCGCATCGCGTTGCTCATGAGGTTGATCACGGCCTGCGTGATCATGTCGGGATCAAGCTCGAGCAGCGGAGCCTTGCCCTGCGTCTCGTCGGCAAAGCGCAGGCGAAGATCGCGCTGGTCAAAGAGCGGTTCCTGGGCGCCGACGATGCCGCGCACCAGCTCGACGGTATCCACCGGCTCCAGGTTCATGGGCGCCGTGTGGTTCTCCATGCGGGAGAGGTCGAGCATCTGCTGCACCAGGCGCGCAAGGCGGCGCGTCTCGGAGGCGACGGTCTCCAGGTGCTCGTTGTCTGTGGGGTACACGCCGTCCTGCATGGCCTCGACCGTGGCGAGCATCGCCATGAGCGGGGTGCGCAGCTCGTGGGCGACGTCTGAGGTAAGGCGCTTCTCGTGCTTCATGTCCTTCTCGAGCGAGGTCGCCATCTCGTCGAAGGTCTCGCCCAGCTGGTCGATCTCGTCATCGCCACGCAGGCCCGTACGCGCAGAAAGGTCGCCGTCGCGAATCTGCTTGGCCGTACCGGTGATGCGGCGGATGGGGTTGGTGAGCATGCGCGAGACGAGGAAGCCGATCATGAGCGAGATGGCCACGGCGATGATCGCCGCGAGCAGCATGGCGTCGATGGTCTTCTCGCGAAACGCCGTGTCCGCCTTGGTGAGCAGCGCGTCACTGCCCAGCACCCACAGGCGCACCTGGCCGACCGTCTTGCCGTCGGAGGTGAGGATGGCCTCGGTAACCGCGCCTTCCTGATCGGTCGGGGCGGTGGAGACCAGGCCGTGCTTGTCAAATTGCAGCGTAGCGGCCTCTTCAGCAGAGCCCGTATCGGTCGTGGCGGTCGAGGTGTCGCTTGAGGTCGACTCGGCCTCAGACACACCGTCGGCAGACGAGT
>CAVGNZ010000031.1:0-14313 GCA_963630805.1 Bacteroidaceae bacterium | reverse complement strand
TCGGAGATGGAGCTGGAGCTCGCCACGGCGTAGATCGACTCGAGGGTCCACTCCCCCTCCTCCTCGTAGCTGTCGGCCAGCTTTTGGGAGGTGAGCTGCGCCAGCTCGATCACGTTCGCGCGGGTATAGTCGGAAAAGGCGCCGCCCCACACCACCATGATCACGCACACCAGCACAAACACCGTCATGAGCGACGTCAGCGCGAACGAAAGCGCCATGCGTGTCGCGTAGCTCATGCCGGTGCGCGAATCGGAACGAGGCGTATTCCAGCTCGCGCGGGAATTCGCCTCGTTGTCCTGCTTATGCTTTTGTCCGATAACCATGCGGGCGGGAAGCATTACTTGGCGCTGCCCTCGGAATCCTTGGGCTGCTGCGGAGCCTCAAAGCGGTAACCGACACCGTGAACGGTGTAGAGCCACTTGGGCTTCTTGGGATCGTCGCCCAGCTTGGCACGCAGGTTCTTCACGTGGCTGTCGATCGTGCGCTCATAGCCCTCAAAGTCATAGCCAAGCACCTTCTCGACCAGCTCCATGCGGTTGTACACGCGGCCGGGGTGACGGGCAAGAGTCGTAAGCAGCTTGAACTCAGAGGCGGTAAGGTCGACCTCTTTGCCCTCAACCAGAATCTTATGGCCCGAGATGTCGATGACCAGATCGCCAAAGTCGAGCACCTCGACCTGCGGCTCATCGGCAACATGGGTGCGGCGGAACAGGGCGCGCACGCGGGCGACGAGCTCGCGGGGAGAGAACGGCTTGATCAGGTAATCGTCTGCACCAAGCTCCAGGCCGATGATGCGGTCCTCGACCTCGCCCTTGGCGGTCAGCATGATGATAGGCACATCGGAGGTGTCGCGGATGGCGCGACACACACGCTCGCCCGAAAGCTTGGGGAGCATGAGGTCGAGCACGATCAGGTCGAACTGATGCTTCTCGAACTCCTCGACCGCAGACTGGCCGTCGCCCACACCGACAACCCAGTAGCCCTCACGCTCAAGATAGGCAGCAACGGCGTCGCGAATCGCCTTTTCGTCTTCAACAAGAAGAATCTTCCTTGCGTCCGAAGCCATAGCAGGCCTCCTTATCTGTAACGTCCATGAACTTTGTCATTCTACCGCACGAAGCGCTTTCGCGTTTCGCTCATATGTCCCCGCCCGATCCAGCAGGCTAGGCGGCGCATATCTGCGCTACATTGTTCCCCAGAAGCGATTTTTCTACCGGGAGACTCATGGCTTTTCACATTCGCCGCGCAAACGTGCAGGACGCGGCCGCATTGCTGCAGATCTACGCGCCCTACGTACGAGACACCACGGTGACCTTTGAGTTCGATGTTCCGAGCGCAGATGAGTTCGCCGCGCGCATCGAGCATGCCCGCACGGCCTACACCTGGTTGGTGCTCGAGCATGAAGAAGAGGGCGCCGGCGCGGGCACGGCGCGGGCCGTCGGCTACGCCTACTACGGAGCGCTGGGAGAGCGCGCCGCGTACCAGTGGTCGGCCGAGACCTCTATCTATCTCGATATGGACTGGTGCGATCGCGGGCTGGGCTCGTTTTTGCTCGAGGTGCTCGAATCGTGCATGGCCGCCCAGGGCATTCGCACGAGCGAGGCCTGCATCACCTCGGAAAACTCCGGATCGATGAAGTTCCATCGTCGTCACGGCTATACCGAGTGCGCGCGCTTTGACAACTGCGCCAACAAGTTCAACCGCTGGCTTTCGACCATCTGGATGGAAAAGCAGCTCGCGCCCTACGATGAGCACCCGCAGCCGGTGACACCGCTCGACTCAGACGTCCTGGATGCAATCCTTGCACAGGCAAACGAGCAGCTGCGTGAGCTCTGACCTTTAGCCCTTGAGCGAGAAGACGCGCGCGCAGACCGCCTCGGGAATGCCCTGCGCGTTTTTGGTCGTGGCAAAGGTGACCAGCGTGTTTGTCTGTCCCTCGCTTGCCGGATAGTCGCCGTAATCGAGCGAGCGGTCCGGGCAGGTCACCACGGAGTAGCTCTGCGCCTCAAGGTTAAGGACACAGGTGGAAGAACGGGTCTTCATGCAGATATGCGTGCCGCCGCCGCACACGCCCGCGGCGGGCTCTCGACCGATGTAGATAAACGGGCCGCCCTCGCGCCCCAGGTAGTAGCCGAGATTTCCCAACTTGCCGGAGTCGCTGTAGGTGGCCTCGATCGCAAAGGCGAACATCTCGTCGATGTAGGTGGCCTCAAAGGGGCGCACCGAGGCGGGCAGTACCAGCTGGTCGATTTGCTTGTTCGAATTGGCCAGGTCGAGCGCCGTCATGCCGTAGTAGGTGCCCTCGTCGGCATGAACGCGCGGCGAGATGGTGAGGATGTCGTTCGACACGCGCGGATGCGTGGCGAAGCGACCCGGCGAGGTGTAGAGGTTGGTCTTTGAGCCGTCGCTCGCGTTCCACAGGTAGCAGTGGCTCGACTCAGAGGTCTTGGAGCCGTAGGTGCTGGGCATCTTTTGCCAGATCACGCCCGAACCGTACGGCGAGAACATCGCCGGCTCCCAGTTCTCGTTGCCATGGTCGAGCTCAGTCGGCTCGCCCGAGAGCTGGCCGGCAGAGAAGGACTGCGCATAAAGCGTCCACGCCTTGGTCGAGTAGTTGATCTCGACCCAGCAGAACACGCCGGAACCCACGCGCACGTCGAAGAACTCATAGCCAGTTCCGCAGGTAGGCTCTTCGCACAGGGTAACGAGGCTGCCCGAGCTGAGCGAAAGCGCGCCGATAGTGTTGGGCACCTTGGCGGACTCCGGCGCCATCATCGCGGCCGACCAGTCGCCCTCGCTGTAGAAGAGCACGGTACCCACGGGAAGCGTCCAGGTGGCCGCGGCCGTGAGGTCGCAGTCGGTGCTCTCGTACTCGTCGAGCGCATCGGTGATCTGCGACTCGTCCTTGACCACCTGGGGCTCGCCGGTGGTCTCCTTGACCTCGGCGCCGTCCGACGAGCAACCAGAAAGAGCCGTCGCGGCAGCGGCTGCGCCGGCGGTCGCCGCACCCAGCCCCAAAAAGCCGCGACGGCTTATGTCCTTCTTGCCAAAGAGCCTCATGCCCCGGCCTTGACCTTGGCCTCTTCGAGGGCCTGCGAGAGCTGATCGGCACACGAGGTGTTGCGCGGACCGCAGGTGTTGCCGGCGAGAACCTCGACGATGCGGTCGACGGGCTGACCGGCCACCAGCTTGGAGATGGCCTTGAGGTTGCCGTTGCAGCCGCCCTGGAACTCGATGGACTCGACGGTCTGGCCGTCATCGGAAACCTGCACGTGGATATTGCGCGAGCACACGCCGTGCGGCTTGAAATCAAACTCGATCATAGATGCGTCCTCCCCTAGGATGCGATGCAGTCGAACCTACTCGAACGAAAGGTCCTCGAGGCGATCGAAGACCACGTCGATGCGCGTCAGGAAGTCCCACGGATCGAAGATCTCGTCGAGCTTGGCGGCATCGATCGTGCAGCGCGGATCGGCCTCGAGCTTCTGCTGGAAGGTCGTGCCGTCCACGCAATCCTGCACCTCGTGCCAGGTGGCCATGGCGTTTTCCTGCACGATCTTGTAGGCCTCCTCGCGGGTGATGCCCGTGTCGACGAGCGCCAGCAGCACCTTGGACGAGAAGATCAGGCCGCGCGTCTTGTTGAGATTGGCCATCATGCGGTTGGGATACAGCTGCAGGCCGTCGATCACGCGCAGCAGGCACTGGAACATATGGTCGAGCGCGATGAAGCTGTCGGCCTGGGCAACGCGCTCTGCGGAGGAGTGGCTGATGTCGCGCTCGTGCCACAGGGCAACGTTGTCAAAAGCGACCTGCGCGTTGGCCTTCACCACGCGGGAGAGGCCGCAGACCTTCTCCATGGTGATGGGGTTGCGCTTGTGGGGCATGGCGGAGCTGCCCTTCTGGCCCTTCTTGAACGGCTCCTCGGCCTCGAGGGTATCGGTCTTCTGCAGGTTGCGGACCTCGGTGGCGATGCGCTCGCAGGTGGCTGCGGTAGTTGCCAGCACACCGGCCAGGTAGGCATGGTGGTCGCGGCTGATGACCTGCGTGGAGAGCGGGTCGTGTACCAGACCCAGGTGCTCGCAGACGTACTCCTCCACAAACGGCTCGATGGAGCTGTAGGTGCCTACGGCACCCGAGATGGCACCGAAGGCGACGTTCTTACGGGCATCCTTAAGACGGTCGAGGTCGCGCTTGAGCTCCCATGCCCAGCTGCCGAACTTCATGCCGAAGGTCATGGGCTCGGCGTGGATGCCGTGGGTACGGCCGGCGCACAGGGTGCTGCGCTCCTCAAAGGCACGGCGCTTGCAGATCTCGCCGAGCTTCTTCACGTCCTCGATGATGATGTCGCAGGCCTGCGTGAGCTGATAGCACAGCGCGGTGTCGCCCAGGTCGGAGCTGGTCATACCGTAGTGCACCCAGCGGCTGGGCTTAGGCTCGCCCTCGGGAACCTCGGCATCGATGTAGCTACCCATGTTGGTGAGGAAGGCGATGACGTCGTGGTTGGTGACGGACTCGATCTCGTCGACCTCTTCCTTCACGAACTTGGCGTGCTCGCGAATCCAAGCGGCCTCCTCGCGGGTGATGCCGATCTTTCCGAGCTCGGCCTGAGCCTCGCAGGCAAGCACCTCGATCTCCTGCCAGACGGCGTACTTGTTCTCCAGCGAGAAGATATGACCCATTTCGGGACGGGTGTAGCGATCGATCATCCTAGCTCCTTTTTAGCCGGCACACCTCATCAGTACTGCGTCATTGTACCGTCCGCGTGCATGAGCGCCCAGTGCCGAGGAGGGCGCCACATAGAGATAGAAGAACTGGCACCGCGCCGGGCAGGCTCTTGTGCTACCATGAGTCTCCACGCGGGCATCGCCAAGTGGTAAGGCATCAGCTTCCCAAGCTGACACTCGCGG
Organism: Bacteroidaceae bacterium; assembly: GCA_963630805.1. GTDB lineage: Bacteria > Actinomycetota > Coriobacteriia > Coriobacteriales > Coriobacteriaceae > Collinsella. The sequence goes on along the minus strand of CAVGNZ010000031.1, from coordinate 9,406 downwards.
GTTCGAGTCCCGTTGCCCGCTCCAGGCATTTTGAAGCCGGTCTCCTGTTGGAGGCCGGCTTTTCTTTTTAGCTTGCGAGCACGGCGAATCGTGGGATTATTGCACGAAAACGCGGTGTCGCGGCCCGCCCACTGATGCGATGGCGCTCCCGGCTCACGGCTTTCCACCTGCCGTGTTGGAATCTTGTTAGAGCAGCCGGCGTGGCGTTTTGGCTTTTGGTACGAACATCGAGAATAGGTGTAGCGCACGGCCCGATATCCTCGACTCCCGCCGATTGAGGGAGGATATCGTGACTGCATCGTCTTTTGTTCCGACCGTCTTGCGCAGGGCCAGGCAGGTTATGCGGAGCCCATACGGGAAGCGACGAGTCGCGCTGACGGTGCTGCTGGTAATCTCGCTCGTTGGCTCCCTGCGTGCCGTATGCGGCGGGCTCGTCTCCGCACGTGCGGACAGCGATGCCTTGCACGTGACCGAGCTGATCAACAACCCGGATTCTTCGGACGGGCACGGCAATCTCATTCGCGTCGAGGACGGCAAGGTCGCATACTGTGCACAGGGGTATTTGGGCTACCCGAAACCGGGACAGACACTCGAACGGTACGGCTCGCTTGGAATCGATGAGCTCGATTACGTGCTCTACCATGGCTACGACGGCGAGGTCGTCACCTCGGTCGATGGGCTCAACGCCCGCAAGTCAGAATCCGCCACGATGGCGGCCGTCTGGCTTTCGATCGCGGACAAGCGCGCCGACGTGCTGAACTTCATCCCCAAATACGAAGAGCCCTTCCATGGAAACCTGTACTACTACCAGCGCTGGCAAAACATCAAGGACCAGGCGATCAAGGACGCCGCCTGGAAGCTCTACCAGGCGGGCCTCTCCTATGCGCAGGCCGGGGGCGGCGGCATCGAAAAGGGATGCGCGGTGCTATGGCTCAACAGAACGCCCGGCGGCAACAACGGGACCTTTATCTACCAAAGCCTCGTCACGGCCAACAAGAACGTCCGGGTCACCTTTAGCAAGACGTCCGCGCAGGCGGCGCTCACCGACGGCAACAGCGAGTATGCCCTGGCAGGCGCCGTGTACAAGATCTACCGCGCCGCCGACGGTGAGCATGTTGCGACCGTAACCACCGATGTGCAGGGCCGTGCATCGTGCACCCTGCAGCCGAACACCGCCTATTACGCCCAGGAAACCGCGGCGCCCACCGGCTACGCACTCAACAGCCAGCGTATCGAGTTCGCCACGCAAGGGCTCCAAACCGACGTTTCCGCCAGCGACAATCCAAAGACCTTCAATCTTGTCGTGCAGAAGCGCGATGTGATTACAGGTGGCGCCGCGCAGACCGGCTGCAGCCTGGCCGGTGCAGAATACGAGCTGACATCGGATTCGACCCCCAGCTTTACCCTCACCGCCACGACGGACGAGAGAGGGCGTTGTCTGTTTGAGGCGATCCCCCTCGGTACCGTCCACGTGCGCGAGACGAAGGCACCTGCTGGCTATCTACTCGACCAGACCGTGCACGAATACCATGTGGGCGCAGGCGACCTTGGCAGCAACGACACGCTGACGCTTGAGCCTGACGGCGATTTTGCAGAGACGCCGGTCTCGTTCGATATCGAGATCTCGAAGTTCATCAATACCGAGGAGTCGGACGGCTCGAAGATCGAGTTGCCGGGCGCAGGTATCGAGTTCCAGATCATCTCCAACACCACAAACGCCGTGATCGGCTCCATCACCACCGGTGACGACGGGTTTGCCAGCACGTCCGGACTCTGGTTTGGCACGGGCGGACCGTCGAACAAGAACGCCGGCGCCATCCCCTTTGATGCAGGCGGCTACACCGTGCACGAGGTGGCCGAGACGGTACCGGACGGGGTCACGCCCATTGAGGACTGGACCATCACTGCAAACCAGATGGCCAACGGCGCGCGGCTGCGCTATATCGTTAACAACAAGGAGCGCCGTTGCCGCCTGCAGATTGTGAAAGTTGATGCACAGACCGGGGAGCGCGTGAACCTTGCCGGGTTCGAGTTTCAGTTGCTCGATGCAGACGGCGTGCCGGTAAGCCAGGAGGTCTGGTACCCCAGCCATTCTGAAATCAACGTCTTTACCACCGACAACGAGGGAAGCGTCTGGTTGCCCCAGTCGCTCAAGGTGGGCCGTTACTATCTGCACGAGACGTCTGCCGTGGCGCCCTATCTCCTCGCTGGAGAGGATATCGCCGTCGACATCACCGATGAGAATCCCATCGCCGTGATCGAGCTCGCTGACAAGCAGGCACATGGCAAAGCCACAATAGTAAAGACCTGCAGTGAAGATGGGCACGGCATCGAGGGCGTGGAATACGAGGTGCGGGCCGCCGAGGATATCCCCGGCCACGGCGGACAGGCGACCATCGCGAGCGGCACCGTAGTCGATCACGCGGTAACCGATGCCGAGGGGCAGGCCCAGACAGGCGAGCTCCCGCTCGGCAACGGAAGCGCCTCCTACGAGTTCATTGAGGTCAAGACCGGCGGCGGACACGTGCTGGACAGCACCCCAATACCTTTCACGCTCACCTATCAGGATGCAACCACCGCTCTCGTCTTTGCCGAGTGCTCCGCCGCCAACGCGCCCACCGAGATTCTCATCCATAAGACCGTGCAGGGCCGCGACGATGCACCCCTCAAGGATGTCGAGTTCACCGCTTGGCGTGCGGAGGACGAGGCTGCCGAGCAAGACGAAACGGAAGGATCGGGCGTACCGGCGCTGGTAGACGGAAAGACCGCTCTCAAGGTCACAACCGGCAAGAACGGTGAGGCGCGCTTTGACCATCTGATTCCTGGCACATGGCGCATCCGTGAGACCGCGGCGCCAGACGGATACCTGCCTTCCGACGAAATTCACGAGGTCGTCGTCGCTGTGGACGGCAGTATCGATGGTGAGGCGTCGTTCACGCTCGAACTTGAAAACGACTTCACCAAAATCGATGTCTCCAAGCGCGACATCACCAACGAGGAGGAGATCCCCGGAGCAAGCCTCGCCGTGACTGACTCCGAGGGAAAGATCGTCGAGTCCTGGGTTTCGACCGACAAGCCGCACCGTATCGAGGCCCTCGCGCCGGGCGTCTACACCCTTACCGAGAAGCAGACTCCCCAGGGCCATGAACAGGCAGAATCGGTTGAGTTCACCGTGACTGAAACCGGCGAGATTCAAACGGTCGTAATGTACGACACCCCCATTGAGATCAAGGCTCAGGTAGACAAACGCCAGCAACGCATCGAGGAAACAGGGGCAGGGCAAGCGGTTGTCTACTCAATCGATGCCGCAAACAACAGCGGAACCTGGGTCGATGAATTCACTATCACCGACGAACTCGAGTGCGTACGGGCAGGGCTTGCAAAGCTTGAGAGCGTGACCACCCCGCTTGCAGTGGGAGACTACGACGAGAAGCTGAACGTCTGGTACCGTACCACCTCGACCACGGAGTATCTCAACGAGTCGACCGCGAATGCCACGATTGATGACGGGCACGAGAATCCTTGGCTCATTGAGTGCGGGCGCAGACTGGATTACTCGAATTGGCATCTTTGGAAGCAGGACATCTCGACCTCTGCAAGTGAAACGCTTGACGTGTCGGACCTTGATTTAGCCGAAGGCGAGATCATTGATGCCATCCGTTTCGAGTTCGGCAGTGTTGACCGAACGTTCTCCACGCGCGGTGCAGGCTGGGACCGCGAAGGCATCAAGGACACAGGCGATACAGTGGAGCAGATCGAGCCGTCCTCGGACACAAACCGCTCAAGCGCGATTATTCGACTCGAGACGACTGCGGCCTTTAAGGAGGATATCGACCTTGCCAACAGCGCTCAGGTCGATGCGTTCCGCAACGGCGGCGGGAGCAGACTCGAGGACCATGATGAGGACGCGGTCACACAGAAGATTGTGCGCCCGCTTGCGCAAACCGGCTCCGTCTCATCGGAGCTCCCGTTACTCGCTAGCCTGTTTTGCTGCATCTTCGCCCTGGCTGCCGCCGTGGCCTCGATGTGCGCTGGAAAGAGGCGTCGATGATGAGCAAGCGGACGCGGCCATTGAGGCCCCTGTTTGCCGCCTGCGGCATCGCCGCGCTTCTCTGGATATCGTGCGCAGGGATCAAATCCGCCCAGCAGATTCGAGACGCTCAGACTTACGAGAAGATCGCCCCTGCCGCGACCCCAACGGCAAAGGTCGATACAGTGGATGCGGGGGCGACTGTGGAACAAGCCTCATGGGACACACTAACCGCCGCCAACCCCGATTGCGCAGGATGGATCGAGATCGAGAGCACTCCGATTTCTTACCCTTTGGTGCAGGCGAACAAGAAGGCGCCCGACTACTGGCTCAAACATGACTTCTGGGGTTCTTGGAGCAGCATCGGCTGTCCCTACATCGACAGCCGGTGCAACCTCGGCTCAAAGCACCTGCTCGTCTTTGGACACCATATCGGCAGCACCGACTTGATGTTCGGTCCGCTTGCCAAGGCATATCGGCAGGATGTCTTTTCCTCTCTGGGGGATGCCGTGATACGCACCTCGAATGGCAAGACTTTGTGCTTCGAGCCGCTACTGGCCCTGCGCGTAGATCAATCGTTCGCGGCGATTCAGACCTTTGACTGGGAAGACAGCGCGTCCTTTGTTGAGTGGATACGGTCCCTTGAAAAAGAAAACGGCGCCGTCCTAAATCACGACGGCGCCGAAGCGGATAGCATCCAGCAGGTTTTAACGCTTGTCACCTGCTCAAACGATACGGGAGGAATGCGCGAGCGAACACTCGTCGTCTTTGCCCGCTAGTCGCTCTCGGACGAATCCACGTCCTGAAACTCCCCCTCGGCGGCCTGGGACGCAGCATCGGCATCCGAGCTGCCAGTATCAGGGGAAGCAGACTCATCAGAAGAATCGTCTAGAGCGTCATCGTCCTCTTCCCCACTCGACGAGAAGTCCTGGATCTCGTCGTTCGTCTCGGCAGCCTTCTTCTCGGCGGCAACGCGCTCAGCTTTCACGTCGGCAGGCAGAGACCCCTTCACATCCACGAAGTGCGCCATGCCGAAGCCCAAAGCCAGAGCGATGACTGTGGCAATGAGATAGGCGACCCAATGACGTCGTATGAAAGAGAACACCGTTCCTCCTACTACGAACGACGAATGACCTCGGTTACAACATCGGCGGCAAACTGAATGTTATCGGTGTTGAGGTTGATCGGCTGGTCATCCTCGGTGTGCGAGCACGCGAAGCCCGAACCGTCCACACCGGCAAGCGTCATGGCGCGCAGACTGCGCTCCATGGCGACACGGGCGTCCGTATCGACATAGGGCATCTCAACGGTAGGAAGCGGGCGATGGAAGTCGGTAGAGACATGGGAGAAGAGGCGCATGATGCGCTTATCGCCCTTGAACGTCTTGTTGGAGCCCTCGACCGAAAGCATCGCGAGCTGACCGGCGCCGACGCACTCGAGGTTGATCATGAAGACGCCTCGCAGCTTGTCGCGATGGGCATCGAGGAACGCGCGCATACCGGCGTTGTCGTTCTCGGAGGAACCCGTCGCCACGAACCAGATGTCATGACCGAGCAGCTCGTCATCACCCATAGAGGTGACGGCCTGGCGCAGCTCCTCCTCGGTGGCGTCGCCGGCGGCACCGCCCTTCCAGCCATCGTCGCCCTCAAAGTTGTCCCACGAGCCGATGTCGCGGCCGGAGCGCTTTGCATCGAAGTCCTCGTCCACGCCGAGCCAATCGCTCATGCTGGACTCTTCCTTCTTCTTGCGGCCAAACAGGCCACGGCGCTTCTTCTTGGCAGGCTTCTCCAAGGGAACGGGCGCGGCGGTTGCCATCTGCTGAGGCTCGTCCATGGGGATAACGTCATCGGAGTCAAAGACCATAAAGCCCGAGGTAGACGCAGAAGAGGTACGAGTCTGCGAAGAAGTTCCGAACGGGTCGGCAGGCGCTGCAGAGGGATCGGGCAGATCGAAGAGCGCCGAACGGTTGTTGCGCGCGGCAGGGACAACCGGGGTCACGGCCGGAATCTGGTTTGCCATCGCGTTCGACGGAGAGGAGCCGATGGAGGGAATGTTGATCTGACGCTGCGGACGTGCAGCGGCGGGGGCGGGCTGAGATACCGGCATGTCAAAAGAGGCGGTCTGGCTCACCGGAGCATCGGCGACGTCCTGACGCTGCGCCGGAATAGCCTGGGTACCCCAGACACCGGTCTTCTCGATGGGTGCCTCAAAGACTTGCGTCGAGGCGACCGTGTTGTCCGTATCCTCCATAGGGGCTGCCTGCTCGTCAAACTCGGCAGCATCAAAGGAAACTGTCGAATCGGGCGCGGGCTCGACAACGAGCTCGCCATCTTCGGACTCAGCAACGGCGTCTGCCTGGAGTTCTGGCTCATCCTCACCCGCGGTCTCCCCGTCAGTGACGGCACCGTCCACAGCCTCAGCAGGCTCCTCGACAGTAACAGGAACCTCCTCGTCTACAACCTCAAGTTCCTCGAACGCAGCGGGAACGATCTCCATGTCATCAGACGGGATGATCTCCTCGAAGTCCTCGATACCGGTAAGGGTCGGCTCGGCAACCTGTTCGGATGTCTCCTCGTACGTCTCGATGGGCGCGGCCGGCACAGGCTCGTCGAGAACCAGCTCTTCGGGCATGGCCTCGAGAACAGAGGTTTCGGACGGATTCTCATCGACAAGGGTCGCCTTGGCGGCAGCCGCGTCGTCCTGCTCGGCCGCAGCCTCATCGGCCATGGGTGCTGCGGGCATCTCCGTCGGAGCGTCCACAGCCTCAATAGCCTCGCCATGTGCATCAAGCAACTCCTCCGGTGCGTTGACGAGCTCGTCGACCACCGCGGGGACAACCAGTTCGTCGTCGATGTCGCCGTCGAGCTCCTCAAAATTCTGAGCAGGTGCCTGATTCATGACGGGCACAACGGGAACCACAGCGGGAGCGGGCTCGGGCACGGGTACCGGCGCGACAACGGGCACGGGCGCGACGGCCGCCGCGTCCTCAGCGAGAGCCTCGGCAACCGTGGAGTCCTCGGTCTCATCGACCGTAAACGGGTCAACAGCAGCAGGCTCATCGACCGGAGCGGCAAGCGCCTCGGCTACAGGTGCCTCAGGGGCGACCTGCTCGGCCTCGATGGGAGCGGGCACCTCAACCGGAACCTCAACGGGCGCCTCGTAGACAAGCTCGCACTCCACGGGGAGCATGCCGAGTTCGCGAACGATACCCTCACCGTAGCGAAGGAAGCCGGCGGCGTTGACGGGCAGGACCGGCTCGTCGTCCTCGACGGGGACCTCGTCAACAGACGCGGGCTCCTCCACCGGAGCCTCGACCGCAACCGGCTCGGACTCGGCGGCAGGCTCAAAGGCGTACTCGTCGGCCACGGGCTCGACGTCTTCCTCGACGGGAGCACCGAACATGTCGTCAACATAGGAGCCGGGCGTGTTCTGTGGCACAGGCGCCACCGGGGTAGCCGCGGCATCGGGGTTCAGATACGAAGACGGCTTGTACGGAAGCGAGGTGTCGCCCGCGCCCTCGGCGCCTGCAGTCGCGGCGGCGGTGTAGGCGCTCTGATACTGCTGGCGCAGACCGTCCATGTACTCCTCAAACGGCACGTCGTCGGAAAACTCGTTGTCTACGGACGCGGGCGACACCGCATCCATCACGCCGAGCATGGCGGCAACGGAGGACTTGTTGCACACGGCACCGGTCGTGTAGGAGAGAACGTGGCGGTTCATGATCGAGGAAACCGCGCACAGCAACGGGACCAGCGAGAACGCGATGCCCACAATCCAGAGCAGAACCTTTACCGCACCGGGAAGCGGCAGCAGGCGCAGTACCGCGACGATCGCGGGCAGGACCATGGCGATCGGCAGCAGCTTGTTGATAATCGCGCGGTAGCCGGAGAACGGCTCGCGCGAAAGAAGGTCAGCACGCGGGGAGTCGTAGTGCGCGACCACCACGACGGGACGGTTGCGCGGGGAGGCCAGCGGACCGGAAGCCTTGTGGTAAGCGATGACGTTCTGGGAAAGGCCACCGTTACCGATCTGGGGCAGCGCGAGCTTTCCTGCGCGCTCGAGCACAAACACGACGGCGATGGCGACGGCCAGGATGAACCCGATGCCCCCGAGCACGCCCGAGATGCCCATCAAGATCACCGCGAGAAACAGGATGATCCCCATCACGGAGTGAACCACCTTGTTCGAAGAAGACGAGGTGAACTCCTGCATCTCCGGTGCAAAGCCGTGGTCGCTGAAGATCTTCGAGATAACCTCGGCGGCGGCGCGCTCCTCCTCGCTGCATGCCGGCGTAATGCCGGTGCTCTGAAGAAGATGGTTCAGATATGTTCGGGTATTAGCCATGTAGGGCTCCACATCGCGATTGAGATACGGGTAGGCATAGCGCTCCCACGTTAAGCCTGATAGGCGAAAGTATACCCTTACTCCTGCGCAGGTGCAGTAGGTCGTTGCATATCCTTGGCGCCGGGGCAATATCCCCCGCAGCCGCACACATCGACTAGAATAGCGGCACGCGCCGAATCCCCGTCGAAAGGAACGTCCACATGCCCGCATGCGCGCAGCCCGACACGCCGCAGGGCTCGGCGGCCATCAACACCGCACGGCGTATCCTCAACCTGCTGTTTATCTTCAATACCGCGACGGGGCCCCTTTCCACCACGCAGATCATCACCGATAGCGACCTTGGCTACGACGGCGCCAACCGCGACTCGGAGTTCAAGAAGTTCCGCCGTGATAGGCAGCGGCTCGAAAACCTCGGCTTTGTCATACGCGAAAGCAAGCCGGAAGGCGAGAAAGAGACCGAAGAGAGCCGCTGGGTGCTCGATCGCACGGCCTCGCATATCGATACCGCCGCCCTCGAAGCCGACGACATCGACATGCTCATCTGCGCAATCGATGAGTACCTTAGTCGCGCAGACGTTGTCTTTCGCGAGCCGCTCCTCCGCGTGCGCACCACGCTCGCCACGCTTACGGATGCACCGGGCGCGCCCGCGCAGGACGGGAGCAAAACGCTCGAGGCACTCTGGGGCGCCTACTCCTCGCGCAAGCAGCTCACGTTCACGTATTCCGATGCGCACGGAAACCAAAGCAAACGCACAGTGAGCACCTACGGCTTTTTCAATCAGCAAAACAGCTGCTATTTTGTGGGACTCGACGATCTGAGCGGTAGCGTGCGTACGTTTCGCGCCGAACGCGTCACAAAGGTCTGGAGCCCGAAAAAGAGCTACGAGGTTCCCGCCGATTTCGACATCAAACCCTACCTGTTCCTCCCCCTCGATCTGGGCGGCGAGGGCGACGCCGTGACAGACGCCGTGTTCTCCTTTCCCGCTTCGAGCGTAGAGGACGAGCTGCTGCGTCTCACAAACGGTCGCGGCA
>CAVGNZ010000030.1:6217-60998 GCA_963630805.1 Bacteroidaceae bacterium | reverse complement strand
TCTATCGATCCCCTCCTTCTCTTTGCCGCGCGAATCGGTTTACCTGATGCCGCCCGTTCCTCCCTATCTCGGGCGGCACCGGTTCGTGCCGCTTTTGTGTCAACTCCGTATGCCAGAAAGGACAGCAAGTATGAATCCACGTGAGGCAAAGATCGCCGGTATCATCAACGGCTTTGCCAACCCGCTGCTCATGTGCTCGTTTTTGCCCATCATCGAGGGCAAGGCCGCGCTCGATATGACCTCCCCGACCGGTTTTTGGGGCCAGCTCGCCCTTGCCGTGCTTATCGCCGAGATCGGTAGCAACCTGCCTATCTTTGGCAAGACCGTGGGCATGTGCGTGAAGTACTTTGGCTTTGAGCCCGATACCCCCGGTGCGCGCATCTGGGGAACCGTGGTGGGCGCTACGCTGCTGTTCATGGTAATCGGTCTGTTCGAGATTGCGTTCCAGACCGGTTTTGGCATGGTGGGCGAGAAGACGTACTTCTCCCGCTGGGCCGGTCTTGTTACCGGTGGCTGGGTGTTCGTCGTGGTGGGCGGCTTGCTGTTCGATCCCATCGCGGCAAAGATCGCCCATGCCATCGCGGGCGACAAGGCCTCTCAGGCAGAGGGCACCTGCAGTGTTGCCGAGTAACGTGCTCATCGTACGCGAAGAGCGTTCTGACCTGCGCCGCGATGCCGTTGCTCGCGCGTGGGCCGAGACGGTTGGCCTTGAGGCCCTGTTCGATGCCTGCGCCTTGAACGAAGAGGAGCGCGAGGTGGTCTTTCAGGCGATGCTTGGTAAAAGCTACAGACGCATCGCTCGTGACTGCAGCCTGGCTCCGGTCACGGTGAAGAGCCGCATGCATCGCGCCTATGCCAAGCTCCCGGTTTCGTGCAAACGCGAGCTTTGCGGGCTGTTCTACGGTGCGGGAAGATTGGCCGTAGCCGAGTAGCCGGTCTGTTGCCTGCGCGTTATACATTTGTCCCCTCTCTCAAGCGGGCGGTGCCATGTGCCGTCCGCTTTTGCGTTTTTGAGGGGTGTGCCACAATGGGCGGCACGGTTCGAGGCCGCGGGTGGCCGAATTTGTGCACGAGGGGAGGAGGGCACCTCAGGATGTTTGCCCGAGTCTGGCGCTACATAGAAGGGCCGGTGCTGCTGGTGGTGCCGGTTGTGATGGCGGCGCTCTCGCTTGCGGGCATCGCGCAGTCGGCACTGCTTATGCTGCTGGTGGTGGCGCTTGTGCTCGCGCTCTTCTTTGCGGGCTACGAGGCCTCGCGGCCGGCGTTGCGGCAGATCATGCCCACGCTCGTGCTCGCGGCACTCGCCGCAGCGGGGCGCATCCTTTTTGGGCCCATCCCGGACTTCAAACCCGTCTCGGCCATCGCGATCATCGCCGGGGCCTCGCTGGGGCGTCGCAACGGGTTTATGGTGGGCGCGCTGGCGGCGCTTACCAGCAACTTTGTTTTTGGCCAGGGCATGTGGACCCCATGGCAGATGTACGCGTGGGGAGTCGTGGGCTACCTAGGTGGCATGCTTGCCGACGCCGGGGCCTTCGACCGTGCGGACGGACGCGTGCGCACGCCGGCGCTGCTCGCCTATGGCTTTGCCTCGGGCATCATCTACGGCGTGATCATCAACGCGTACGACGTCATCGGATTCGTGCAACCGCTCACGGTTGCGGGCGCCATCGCGCGCGTCTCGGCGGCCGTGCCGTTCGACCTGATGCACTCGTTTGCCACCTGCGTGTTTTTGGCTGCGCTCTATGTACCGTGGCGCCGCCGTATCGACCGCGTGGTGCGCAAGTACGATTTGCGCGCGAGGGCATGACGAGCCTGTTGAATGGGGTATACTGTCATCGAAACAAGCGGATCCCGCGTGGTCGTTAACCTAGGCGCGGGCGATGCTGGTTTTGGGGTTAGGGTCGAGGTTGCCGCTTCGACCCTTTTTTACGCCGTTTTCGGCGTTTGCCCTTTCTGCCAGTCACTGGCCGCGCGCGCCGCCTGATCTCAAACCTGTCGGATAACTCCAACAGGAACATGCCCACCGTTGCCAAGGCAGCGAGGGCGGTAAGAGCATTGAGCATAAGCAATACCTCCTTTTGAGTAAGGCATCGCCTGCGCGCGGAATCCGCTTGTCCCCGATTATACCAAAAGAATCAAACGCGTGTTCGTATGCGCTGCTACGCTCGCCTGCCCTCGATCGCGTGGGTTACGTTGAGCAGGAGCAAGCCCAACAGGCTGGCCGTGACGCTGGCGGCGAGGACGGCGCATTTGGCGGCGAGCTGCTCGGGCCCGTAGGTGAACGAGAGCCCGCTGATCAGGATGCACATGGTAAAGCCTACGCCACCGAGCACGCCCACGCAGAGCATCTGACCCCAGGTGGAGCCCTCGGGCAGCGGCGAGAAGCCGACCTTTACCGAGACGGCGGTCACGGCCAGGATGCCGATGGGCTTACCCAGTACCAGGCCGAAGAAGGTGCCGAGCGCCACGGGGTCGGCGACGATGCTTCCTAGGTCTGCCCCTACCAGGCGCAGCTGAGCGTTCGCAAAGGCAAAGAGCGGCAGGATGATAAAGTTCACCGGCGTGGCGATGCATCCCTCCGCGCGCTGCAGCGGGGGCGTCACGCGGTGCATGATGTTCTCCACGCGTTTGGCCGTGCGCGTGAACTCGTGCTGGCCCAGCACATGGACCTCGGGGTCAAAGGTGTCGTCGAGTTCCTCACCGCGCTCGGAGAGCCACTGCTGCACGGCGTCGAGCTTGATGTCGGACTTCGCGGGCAAAAAGAACGCCAGGATCACGCCGGCAAGCGTGGCGTGCACGCCGGAGTTGAGCATGCAGATCCACAGGACGATTCCCAGCAGCACGTACCAGCGCGCGTGGTAGACCTGCGCCACGTTGAGCAGGCCGAGCGCCACGCAGACGCCCGCCGCGGCGGCGAGCCACGGGATGCTCGGCGTCTGGCCGTAGAAGAGCGCGATCACGATGATGCCCAAAAGGTCATCGGCGATGGCGAGGGTCGAGAAGAACACCTTGGCGGCCGGCGCCACCTTGTCGCCGGCGAGCGACATGATGCCGAGCGCGAAGGCGATGTCCGTCGCGATGGGGACGGCCCAGCCCTGTGCGGCGCCGCCCAGGTTGAAGACGGTGTAGATGAGCGCGGGCGCGGCCACGCCTCCGCAGGCGGCAAGGATGGGCATGAGCGCATGGCGCGGGTTGGTGAGTACGCCGGCCGTGAGCTCGAACTTGAGCTCGATGCCTACGGAGAGAAAGAAGATGGCCATGAGGAAGTCGTTGATGAAGCCTTCGAGCGAGATCTCGCCCACAAGCGGGCCCACCTGCAAGACGAGCGGCGCCTCTAAGAACTCGCGCACGCCAAAGTAGGCATCGGTGTTGGCGACGATCACGGCGAGGATGGCTGCGAGCACCATGACGCCCGCCGCGATGGTTCCGTTGCCGGTGATGCGCTGGAGCGCGGGTTTGCGGGCGCAGCGGCGCGCCACCGCGTCCACGGCGACGATCTTGGAGCCTGCGCCCGGGTGGGGGAGGGTCTGTTCGGTACTCATAAACTGCTCCTTTGCGCACATACCGCGCGGGCGACACCGGCGCCCCGAGCGGGCAATGCCAACCGTTATAACGTATGGACCCCCTGCCTGGCGCTGCGACACGCTCACGAAACATTGAGATTGCCGGCGCGTTACGTCCTTGTTGCGAGGGGTTACAAGACTGTTACTGGTACAGACAAGTTGCGTCCGGTCTGTCAAGTTGTCCTCGACGGGCGGACACAAACGCACGGTGCGCGGCCAAGCGATCGATAACCGGGCACCCCGCGAGCACCCCTCCCGTCCCTTCCAACGACAAAAGGGGGACATTACATGTTCAGTTCTGCAGATGTGACCTGGACGCTCGTGGGAGCGTTCCTCGTCTACTTTATGCAAGCCGGCTTTGCACTGTGCGAGGCGGGCCTCACCCGTGCCAAGAACACGGGCAACATCCTGATGAAGAACCTCATGGACTTCTGCATCGGCACGCCGTGCTACTGGCTCGTGGGCTTTGGCATCATGTTCGGCGGCACGGGCGCCTTTATTGGCGGCTTCGATCCGTTCATCCAGGGCACCTACGACTTTGGCTCCCTGCCTACGTGGGTCTACGCGCTGTTCCAGACGGTCTTTTGCGCCACCGCGGCCACGATCGTCTCCGGCTCCATGGCCGAGCGCACGAACTTCAAGGCCTACGTGCTCTACTCCGCGCTGATCAGCCTGGTGGTCTATCCCATCTCCGGCCACTGGATCTGGGGCGGCGGCTGGCTTGCCCAGATGGGATTCCACGACTTTGCCGGCTCCACGGCTGTGCACTTCGTGGGTGGCGTGACGGCCTGCCTGGGTGCGGCGCTTCTGGGGCCGCGCATCGGCAAGTACGATAAGGACGGTAAGCCCCGCGCGATCCTGGGCCACAACATGATGGCCATGGCCACCGGCGTCTTTATCCTGTGGTTCTGCTGGTTCGGCTTCAACGGCGCCTCCACCGTCTCCATGACCGGCGACGACACCATGACCCAGGCCGGCCTCATCGTCTTCAACACCAACCTGGCTGCCGCCATGGCCACGCTCGCCGCGATGATCTTCAGCTGGCTGCGCTACGGCAAGCCCGACGTGTCCCTCACCTTTAACGCCTCGCTCGCCGGCCTCGTGGCCATCACCGCCGGCTGCGACGTCATGGATCCCTTTGGCGCCGCCATCACCGGCACCGTTGCCGGCATCCTCGTGATCCTGGCTGTCGAGTTCTTTGACAAGGTCGCCAAGATCGACGACCCGGTGGGCGCCATCTCCGTCCACGGCGTGTGCGGCTGCTTTGGCACCCTGTGCGTGGGCCTGTTCGCCACCGACGGCGGCCTGTTCTACGGCGGCGGCGTCGAGAAGCTCGGCGTTCAGGCGCTCGGCCTGGCAAGCGTGTGCGTCTGGGTGCTCGCGACCATGTTCGTCATCTTCAAGGTCATCGACAAGTTCGTGGGCCTGCGCGTCCCCGAGCAGATCGAGATCGACGGTCTCGACTTTGCCGAGCACGGCCTGCCCACGGCCTACGCAGGCTTCGCCATCTCCGACGCCACCTATGCGAACCTCGAGCTCGTGAACCCCAACGAGGGCACCGACCTGGGCGAGGACAACATCGACCTGGCCTCCGAGGCCAAGATCAACGCCGCCGTGCCCGTGGTGGAGGCGCCCGTCTCCACCGGCATGCACAACATCTCGGTGTGCTGCAAGGCCAGCAAGCTCGATGAGCTCAAGAGCGAGCTCAACAAGATTGGCATCACTGGCATGACGGTGAGCCAGGTCACGGGCTACGGCCTGCAGAAGGGTGCGGGCGAGATGTACCGCGGCGTCGAGGTGGACGCGCGCCTGCTGCCCAAGGTGAAGATCGAGATCGTGGTGGGCAACATCCCCTACCAGAAGGTCGTCGACGTCATCAAGCGCGTGCTGTACACCGGCCACATCGGCGACGGCAAGATCTTCGTCTACGGCGTGGAGAAGGTCTTCAAGGTCCGTACCGGTGAGGAGGACCTGCTGGCGCTCACCGATCAGGCTGAGTAGCCGCCGGGCGAGAGCGGGCTGCGCGCCGGCTCTCTGAACTCGCGCCTCATGAGGAGTGCCGTCTGCGGTCGAGTCCGGCCGCGGGCGGCGCTTCTGGTTTTTGGGTCGCGTGCGCCGGGGCGGCGCCGGGAGTTGGTTTGCGCGCTACGATAACCTGGTGCAAAACGCGCGCTGCCCAGTGCGCCCTCGTTAAGGAGACCTACGTGACCGTTCTGAATAAGCTGTTCGGCGGGCTCAAGATGAGCTGGCTCTTTGTTGTTGTGTTTGCCCTGATTGTGGGCGTGTACTCCGGCACGGTGGGCGCGCTGCCCATCACCGACCACACGTCGTTCCGCGACATCGCGGTCTCGCAGGAGGCCTGGGTGATCTTTGCCTTCATCATCGTCTCCAACTGCAAGAAGAGCTGGGAGGCGGCGCTCAAGGTCTTTGTGTTCTTCCTGATCAGCCAGCCCGTCTTCTACCTGGTCGATGTCGCGCTGGGCGGCATCTCTGCCGAGTTCGCTCTGCAGTGCTACCTGAACATCTGGGGTCCGGCAACGCTGCTCACCCTGCCCGGCGGCTTTATCGCGTACTTCATCCAGAAGCAGAATCCGCTCGGCTGGGTGGTGCTTGGCCTGGGCTGCGCCCTGCAGGCCATCCTCGGCATGGCCTACGTGGTCATGATGCTGCGCAACCCGCCGTTCCACCTGCTCACGGTCATCCTGTGCTTCGGTTCGATCCCCGCGTTCATCTTTGCGCTTCAGCATGACAAGCGCGGCCGCATCGCCACGTTCGCGATCTGCGCGGGCGTGATCGTGCTCGTACTGGTGGGCCTCAAGCTGACGGGCCGCGTGCTGATCGGCGGCGGCTTCTAGCGCCTGTGCCGAGGCCGGTCGGGGCGCGGACCTCGTTTTCGCGCCCCGCGCCCCGCGCCTTACAGCTCGATGGAGAGCGTGACGGGGCAGTGGTCGGAGCCAAAGATGTCGCCCCGGATATCCGTCTCGCGCACGTTGCCGGCGATGGCGTCGCTCACCAAAAAATAGTCGATGCGCCAGCCCGCGTTGTTCTTGCGCGCGTTGAAGCGGTAGCTCCACCAGCTGTAGACGCCCTCGGTGTCGGGGTGCTGGGCGCGCCACGTGTCGGTGAAGCCCGCGGCGAGCAGCTCGGAGAACTTGCCGCGCTCCTCGTCTGAAAAGCCCGCGTTGCCGCGGTTGCTCTTGGGGTTCTTAAGGTCGATCTCGTTGTGGGCGACGTTGAAGTCTCCGCAGGTCACCACAGGTTTTCCGGTAGCTTCGAGCTCTTTGAGAAAGCGACGGTAGGCGTCGTCCCATGCCATGCGCACGTCGATGCGCGCGAGCTCGTTTTGCGCATTGGGCGTGTAGACGTCCACAAACCAGTAGCGCTCGAACTCGAGCGCGCACACACGCCCCTCAGATGCCGCCGCGGCCACCAGCTCGGCCGCCTCGCCCTCGTCGGCATGCGCCAGCACGTCTGTCGCGCGGCGCACCGAGAGCGGCTTCTCGCGGCTAAAGACCGCCGTGCCGGAGTACCCCTTGCGCTCGGCGTAGCTCCAGGTCTGGTGGTAGTCGGGCAGGTCGAGCTCCACCTGGCCCTCCTGCAGCTTGGTCTCCTGCAAAGCGAGGACATCGGCGTCGAGCTGCTGAGCGATTTGGGCAAAGCTCGGCTCCTTTTTGAGCACGGCGCGCAGGCCGTTGACGTTCCACGAGGCAAGGTTGTAGATCTGGGACATGGGCTCTCCTTGGGCCTTAAGATGCAGCGGCCCGGTGGGCGCGCCCGTATGTTTCGCACTCCGTATAATATCCGCCGCGGCCGCACGCTGCATGCGGCGTCTTGGGACCTCTTGATTTCCTGCGACATCGCGCGGACGTTCGTTTTCTAGACGCGCGGGCGGATACAATAAGGGGCACGACTGCGCGCCGGCCCGTTCCGCCGCGCCCTCATTTGACGAATCGCCGGCCGCGCGCCGGCTGCTCAGCTGCGTGAAAGGATGCCCATGGCTCACGATACCAAGGTCTGGCGCTGCGGGAAGTACGAGCTCAAGTTCGACCGCCCCCGCATCATGGGCGTGCTGAACGTCACGCCCGACTCCTTTAGCGACGGCGGCGAGCACATGGACACCGATGCCGCCATCGCGCACGGTCTGGCCATGCTCGATGCCGGAGCCGACATCATCGACGTGGGCGGCGAGTCCACGCGTCCGGGCTTTACGCCCGTCTCTGCCGACGAGGAGGCCAAACGCGTGCTGCCCGTGATCCGAGCGCTGGCCCAGCACGGGGCGATCGTCTCGGTGGACACGCGCCATGTGGAGGTGGCCAAGGCCGCCGTGCGCGTGGGCGCCTCCATCGTGAACGACGTCACGGGTTTCACCGACCCCAAGATGCTCGATTTTGTGACCACCAACAACTGCGGCGTGGTGGTTATGCACGCAGGCGAGCTGGCCGAGCCCGGCCGCATGCACACCGCCGTGCAGCTGGACACCTCCGCCGCGGCCTTTGTGGCCGAGAAGGCCCGCGCCGCCGCCCAGGCCGCAAGCGCGCCTGCCGCCAAGAAGGCGCGCGGTAACAAGGGGAGCCTGCTGCAGCCACTTTTGCCCTTTGACGAGATGCCCGCGCCGCTCGTGCCCGAGGGCAAGGATGCCGCTGCCGCTGAGGACGCCGCCGCAAAGACCGCAGACGAGGCCGCCCAGGACGCCGCTACTTCGCCCGAGGCCATCGGTGCCCAGCTTGCCGGCACGGGTGCGGAGCAGGCCGCGGCCAATGTGGCCGCCGAGGCCGAGCCCACGGCCGATGCGCTCGCCGCCGTCATGGCCCGCTCGGTCCACCGCGAGGAGGCCTACGTGAGCACCTCGCAGCTGCGCCGATTCACCATGCCCGACTCCGCCCCCATCATGCGCCGCGTGATGGGCTTCCTCTCCGACCAAGCCCGTGCGCTCATGCAGGCCGGTGTGGCCCGCGAGCGCATCTGCATCGACCCGGGTGCGGGCTTTGGCAAGAGCACCAACGAGGACATCGTGATCCAGCGCGAGACGGCCAAGATGGCCTCGCTGGGCTATCCGCTGCTGTGCGCCGTGTCGCGCAAGCGCTTTGTGGGCACCGTCTCCGGCGTGGCCGACGCCGCCGCGCGCGACGCCGCGACCTTTGGCGTGTGTCTGGGCGCTATCCAAAACGGCGCGAACATCGTGCGCGTGCACGACGTGGCCGGGTTCGCGCAGTTCCTGAACTCCTACTGGGCCGTGGCCAAGCCGCAGCCGCGCCGCGCCTTTGTGGCGCTCGGCTCCAACCTGGGCCGCCGCATGGACAACATCCGCGCAGCTAAGGACCTTATCGCCGAGATTCCCATGACGTGCGTCTCCAACTGCTCGCGCATCTACGAGAGCGAGCCCGCCTACGAGATGCGCCAGGACCCCTACGCCAACGCCGTGATCGAGATCCGCACCGAGCTGGCTCCGCTGATTCTGCTCGACCAGCTTATGGAGGTCGAGAACAAGCTCGGGCGCAACCGCACCGCGAGCGCCCGTCCCAACGGCCCGCGCACGCTCGACTGCGACCTGCTGTGGATGGAAGGCGAGGTGCACGGCGGCAACAAGCTGCGCTTGCCGCATCCCAAGTTAGGCGAGCGCGACTTTGTGCTCGTGCCGCTGGAGGACTTGATGCACGACCCCGCGCGCTTCTTCCGCTACGAGGGCGTTGACGTCAAGGAGCCCGAGGACCGCGTGGGCCACATCGTGGGTGAGCTGGGCTCGCTGTAGGGTCTACCTGCCCGTCTGTTCGTCCGGCTGCCGCCGCGTACGCGGGCGCGGGTGCGCCGAAACCTAAAACCGATCTGCCGCAAGGAGGCCTGTTGTGAGCGATGCCGATACGTTGCCTGAGCTGCTGTTTGAGAAGACTGTGACGTCTACCAACGACGTGGCGATCGATGCCGGGCGCGAGGGCGCGCCGCACGGTTGGTGCGTATGCGCCGAGGAGCAGACGAGCGGACGCGGTCGTCGCGGGCATGTGTGGGCTTCTCCCGCGGGGAGCCTCTATCTCTCGTGCGTGCTGCGCCCGCAGGTGCGCATGCAGGAGTTCACCGCACTGCCGGCCGTGTGCGCCATGGGCGTGATGGACGCCCTGCACGAGCTTGGTCTTGAGGGCCGCGTAGGCATCAAATGGCCCAACGATATCGTGGCCCGTGCGGTGGGCGAGGACGAGGGTGAGGACGCGCCGTTCGACTGCAAGCTCGCCGGCATTCTTGTTGAGGCAAAGGCCAGCTCAGAGGGACCGTTTGCCGTGGTGGGCCTGGGCGTGAACATGCGTGCCTTGGAGATCGAGGCAGCGGACGCCGGCTCTGCGGCAAGTCCTTTTGCCCTTGCCCCCATCTCGCTCGAAGAGCTGATGGGCGATGACGCGCCCAAGATGGGCTCGCTCGCGGCGGCGCTGCGCGATGCCATGGTGGCGCGCGTGGACGCCTGGGCCGCGCGGATGGCAAGCATGCCCGTGGGCATGGGTCCCATGGCGCCGATTCTCAACGAGTACTTCGACATGGTGCCGATGCTTGGCCATCAGGTGGCCGTGCTGGGGCCGAACGGCCGCGCGATCGACACCGGCACCTTTGGCGGTCTGGACATCTGGGGCCGGGCCGTAGTGGTGACCCCGACCGGCGAGCAAACCTTCCCTGCCGAGGCCGTGAGCCTGAGGCAGATCTAGGCTACTCGGCTCTTCCTGCGTCCTGCTCTCGCATGCGGCGGTAGATCTCGCAGATGCCGCGCAGGGTGAGGGTGCCGTCTACCGCATCGAACACGTCGGTCGACTTTGCGACCACGCCGGCCAGGCCGCCGGTGGCGATGACGTGCGCATCAGGCTCGCCCAGCTCGTCCTTGATACGCGCAACCAGGCCTTCTGCCATGGCGGCGGCACCGATCACGGCGCCGCTCTGCACGCATTCCACCGTGTTGCGGCCGATGGCGTGCGGCGGTGCGGTAAGCACGACGCTCGCCAGCTTGGAGGCGCGCGCGGTGAGCGCGTCCATGGAGATACGAATGCCCGGCGCGATGGCGCCGCCGATGTAGTAGCCCTCGGCGTTCACGACATCGATGTTCGTAGCTGTGCCAAAGTCAACCACGATGGCCGGCGCGCCGTAGAACGCTTCGGCCGCCACGGCGTTGGCGACGCGGTCGGCGCCCACCTCGGAGGGATTGGCCGCGCAGAGTTTGGTGACGCTCGCCGTTTGCGCGCCTATCACGATAGTGCTTGCTGCCAGGCGTTCCGCCACCGCGTGCCACTGGCGCGAGAGCTCGGGCACCACGCCGGCGAAGGCGATGGCCTCGATGGAGTCGAGCGCTAGCCCGCACATGTGAAAATAGCCGTAGAGGCGCATGTGGATCTCGTCCGCCGTGTAGGTGCGGTCGGTGGGCATGCGCCACGAGTGCACCAGCTCGGCGCCGTCGAACAGTCCGAGTGCGGTCTGCGTGTTGCCCATGTCGATTGCCAGCAGCATGGCGGCCTCCTAGGTCGGTTTGAGTCTGCGGTTCATTGTACTCGCGCAGGCGTGCCGTGCAGGTTGCCGCGTGCGCGGGCTGTGGACGCAACTTTGGCCAAGCGAGCCCGGCGCCCAGGATTACGCGGGCCGGGAAGGCTGAATGCGGGCTTGAATGTGGAGAAAATTTGCCGAGCAAAGTCATTCTTGCCTCAAGGAGTTGCCGTGCGTAATATATCTACTCGCGCACTTGATGTGCCCAGACATTGCGGGGTGGAGCAGTCTGGTAGCTCGCCGGGCTCATAACCCGGAGGTCGTTGGTTCAAATCCGGCCCCCGCGACCAAGAACTTGCAGCTCGGAAGCCTAACGGCTTCCGAGCTTTTTTGTTGCCGCAGCCTCGGGTGGCCCCAAGGCGATCCGAGGCGCCGAGAGCTCCAAGCTTTGCACATATGGACGCGATCTCCAGGACATCCTTAGCGCCTGCGCTACCGAAAACGCCGGTATCTCCCGTCTTTTTAGTTGACGCCGTCCGGACACGAGCGCGCGGATGTTGTTGGGTCGGTAGCGCCCTGGATATCTGAACGGTGCTTTTGGGCATAGAATCTACCGCGCAAGAAATGAGAAAAGCGAGGTTGTGTATGTCTGAGAAAGAGAAGATGCTGGCCGGCGTGCTTTACGACGCAACGGACGAAGGGCTGGCACGGGAGCGCAGCCGGGCGAAGGATTTGTGCTGGGAGCTTAACCATACGCGTCCTTCCGATGAGGCGCTCCGAGCGGAGCTCACAAAGCAGCTGCTCGGCAAGACGGGCGAGCATGTCTGGCTGATGCCGGACTTCTGGTGCGACTACGGCTACAACATCGAGGTGGGAGAGGGCTTCTTTGCGAACCACAACACCGTCATCCTCGACTGTGCCAAGGTGACGTTTGGCAACAACGTGTTTGTGGCGCCCAACTGCGGCTTCTACACCGCGGGGCACCCGATCGATACCGAGCGCAGAAACCAGCTGCTCGAGTATGCTCTGCCCATCACCGTGGGCGATGACGTGTGGATCGGCGGCGGAGTCAAGGTCATGCCCGGCGTGACCATCGGCAGCAACGTTGTGATTGGCGGCGGCAGCGTAGTGGTCAAGGACATCCCCGGCGGCGTGGTTGCCGTGGGCAACCCCTGCCGGGTCATCCGCCCCATCACGGACGAGGACAAAAAGACGACCTGGGGCGAGTAGCCGGCGCACACAACCCGTGTGCGCGCAGCCCGTGTGCGTGTAGATGCTCTGCCCAAAATGAACGGAAAACGTCAGGTAAATTCGATTCACCTGAGTACACGGCCTCTTTGGGCTTCGCTATCCTGCGGAAACGTTGGGCAAAAGGGCCGGCTACTTCATTGCTGGCGATTTACCTGACGTTTTCCGTCTATTTTGGGCAGCGGAGGCGCCAAGGCCAAGAGATTCGGGCATGTTTGTGCGATTGCGGCGCCCCATGCACGCTGATCGGTTACCGCTACTCGTCTACCAGTCGAGCTGGTACTGGTAGGCGAGCTCGTCGGTGGAGGAGATGGGGTCGAGGCCCATAAGGCCGCGCAGGTAGTTTTCCTGCTCGAGGAGCCTCCCGTTGATATAGGCCTCGGCTTCGGTGATGGGGTCCTCGGCGTCAAGGTAGTTCCACATCAGGCTGAAGAGCCAGTTATCGAGCTCATCCGCGCTCGCGTAGCCCAAGCTCCTCATGGGCCAGGCGGCTAGCAGGACCGTGCGTTCTGCCTCGGGCACCTCGAGCGCGATGTTCGCTCCAAAGGTGAACGGTTCGTCAGCGCTGCCGCCCGTAAGCGTGATGCTCTCTGCGCGTCCCTCGGTAACCGCGACGGTTACGCCGTCGCAGCCGGTGAACGCTCCGGACTCGATCGTGCCCACCAGCTCGCCCAGATCCACGCGCTCGAGACCCGTGCAGGATTCAAACGCACCTGCGGCGATGGTCAGGTTCGTGCAGTCTTCGGGCACCACGGCATCCAAGTCAACGTCCACGGCGTCGGCCGGGGCTGCGGTGAGTGTGTACGCGCCGTCTTCACCCTGTGTGAACGTGAAGCCGTCCTCCTCCTGCGTGCTGTCCGCGATGATGGTCGAGGACGCGACCTCGGGCAGGCCGAGCATGCGGCGTAGGTGGTTCTCGGGTGCGAGCAGCTCTTGGGCCATACGCTCGCGTACCTGGGCCTCGGTGGGGCGGAAGCCCTGCTCGAGTGTAAGCTCCAGCTGAATCTCGGCAAAGTACTCGTCGTAGGTGGAGTAGCCCACAAAGGAGTAGATCCAGGCGCCGAGGTAGCTCTTCTCGGAGCCGGCGGGAACAGTGAACCCTATGGCCTCGTCGCCCGTCTCGCTGTCGGTGAAGGTGAAGGGGACGCCCGGTGAGGCGAGCGTGAGGTTCGCGGGCGTGGCGCTGTTGAGCTGCAGCGCCGAGAGCGCGTCGCATGCCGTGAAGGCGCCCGTGCCCAGGCGGCTCGTACTCGTGGCCGTGATCGCAATGCTTGAAAGCTCGCTGCACCGGGCAAACGCATAGCTATCGACTTCGACCTCGTCTGCCTCAAGGCAAACCTCGGTCAGGTCGCTGCAACCTTGGAACGCGTGCTTTCCGATGCTGACAAGGTCGCGCGTGCCGCCACCGGTCGCGGTAAGGGCGAGCGAACCGGTGAGTCCCGAGTTTGCAAATGCGCCCCGGTCGATCCAGGTGAGATTGGGCGCGCTCGCCCAGTCCACGCTCCAGCTGCCGCCAAGGTTTGCAAAGGCGTCGGTGAAGATCTCGGTCACCGTGCTCGGCAGGACGAGTGTACCTTCAAAGCTTGTGCCGCTACCGAGTGCGATGTTCGGCGAGCCGTCTTTATCAAAGGACCCGTAGAGCACGAGGCTGCCGTCTTCCTGCGCCTCGACAAGTAGCGTATCGATACCGTTGAGATGGGTGAAGCGCCCGTCGTAACCGCCCGTGTACGAGCTGGGGCAGTACCAGACGCAGCTCTCACTTGGCGTCTCGGTGCTCGCGAACGTGGCGTTGGGCGAGAGCGAGGCCACAAAGCCCAGGCTCTCGCAGCCTTCGAGCGCACCGGTGCCTACGGTCACGTTGTCCGTGGCGCCGATGAACAGCCCCTGCAGTGAGCTGCATCCCGCAAACGCATGTGCCCCGATGGAGGTCACGCTGGGGCCCAGGTTTACCCATGCGAGGTCGGTATCGCCCGCAAAGGCGTAGGGCGCGATGGCGTCGACCTCGATCGAGGTGCCGTCCTCATCGGTCACGGTGCCATCAAAGCTCTGGGCAAATCCCTGGTCAGAGAGGAGCGTGGCCGTGTTGCCGTCCTTGTAGTAGAGCATGTCCTCGGCACTTGCCTGCGCCAGGATCACATGCGCATCGGGAGCACCGGCGGCCTCGAGCTGCGCCGTGACGCCTGCGGCCTGCTCTTCGGTAAAGCAGACGATGGTCTTGACGGCGCCGCCGGCAAGCGAGCCGGGTTCCAGCACGCAGTTCTCGTCGTTGAAGAGCACCACGCAGCTCACATCGGTTGCGCCCTCAAAGGCGCCGGCCTTGATGGTCGTGGGAACCTGCACAAAGACCGTGTCCGAGCCGCTGTTGTGCACGCTCACCAGGTCGTCTTCGGAGTAGACCATGCCGCCCGAGCAGGCATAGTGCGCCTCTGGGTTGGAGGCACGGGCGATGGAGATGCCCCCGTCGTCAGACGACGCGAGCCCGGCGTAGTTCTTCTCGATAAAGGAATCGAAGATGTCGTCGTCCACCACGAGCTCGCAGTCGCGCAGGTTGTCGGTCTGAAGCGTGGGCGCCTCACCGTTCGTGCCGTGCACGCTGATGCAGCTCAGCTCATTTACCTGCTGCACCTGCACGCTCGTGACGCCAGACGGCACGTCGAGCTCTGTGAGCGCAGCGGGAATGCCCAGGTATCCGCTGCCGTCCTCGGTGGAGAGGATGCCGCCCTCTGTTGAGGCGTAGACCGCGTTCTCCTTGTCGACCTCAAAGCGCTGCTGCGCGATAAAAGGCCCGTCCGTGTTGTAGTAGAGCGCGGTCGCAGGAAGTTCGACCTCGCTGAGAGACCAGCTTGCCGCGCGAGACTTGTCCTCGCGCGCATCGTCCACGGCCTGGATACCGCAGGGTACGGTGAGCGCCGGCTCCGTCCCGTCATCGTCTGTAAGCACCGACTCGTCCACGTCTACCAGCGTCTGGAGCGTGCTGCTGTAAGCCGTCTCGTCGCTGCCGTAGCGAACCTGGTAGTTCTGCAGGCGCACGGAGTAGCCCTCGTCAAGTTCAGAGAAACCGGAGGGCTGGATCACGTGGCGCCCCGGCGTGACGGTATAGGTGAGGCCGAGCTCCTCGCCTGCCTCCTCCCAGCCAAGGAGCAGATGGGTAATCGTGCCGTCGTCGCGCACGTAGCCCGCGTCGCGCAGGGCGCGGCCGGTGATCGAGCTGCCCAGCTCTGCCGTGTCGTCCTCAAAGCTCAGCTGGCTGCTGCCCAGGGTGAGCAGGTTGAGGGTCTCGGCTTCGCTCCAGCCCAGGATGGTGGCGGTCCCGTCGGCGCGCGTCTGGCCAAGGATATAGACGCGCGAGGCCTGGGGCTCGTAGGCCACGGCCTGCTCGTGCCAGGCGCCGTCTTCGCTAAAGCGATAGCGCACCGTGATGGTGAGCCCGGACTTGGGGCAGATCGACGGGTTGGCGTTGCCCTCGGCATCGGTCCACGAGGCAATCTGGAAGTACGGGTACGCATCGAACTCGTCTTGCGTGCACTCCCAGCGGTAGCCCTCGCTGTTCGTGCTGCCCGGCGCGCGGTAAGTGTAGGTGGTGCTCAATGCGCAGAAGATGGTCCAGGCATCGAGCTTTTGGCCAAAGTAGAGCTCCTGGCTGTCGGCCTGGGAGATGTTGACGGTGACGGCGCCCTCGTCGGCCTGTTCAATCTCGCTTGCGTCCGCGCCCGCCTTGTTGGGGAAGAGCTTCGAGTCGGCGCTCGCGTCCTTGCTGGGGGTGGGATCGGTGGGCAGGATGGCGTAGGAGTTGTCGGTCGGCGTGGGTTTGGGGCTCGGCGACGGGTCGTCCTTGGAACCGGAATCGCCCTTGCCGTCCGAGCCGTCGTGCTTGCCGTCCGAGTCCGTGCCGTCGCCGTCCGTTTTGCCTCCCGATCCGTCGCCGGAATCGGGGATGACGATGACGCCGGAATCCCCGCCGTCGTTGCTGGGGGAGCCGTTTGCAGAGCCGGAGGAGCTGCCGCTGTTGTTCACCGTGACGCCTGTGCCGTCGTCGTTGCCGGTGACGTTGTAGGCGCTCGTGGTGGTGGAGGAGTCGCCCGCGCCCGTAAAGGCGTCCTGCGCGGTCTCGGCCGCGCGGGGCTGGCTCTCCTCAACCTGCTCGACGGCATCCTCCGTGTCGTTGTCCTGGGCATCGTGACGGCTTGTGCCGCTGCCGGTGTCCGTGCTGTCGATGCGATAGCCCGCGCTGGCATCGGCCGTGCCGGACCCGTAGTTGCCGGTAAGCCCTTGCGGGTTGAAGGAGCCGCCCCCGGCCACAACGTACACGCCGGCGCCAAAGGCGGCGAGCAGCGCCACCGTGACGGCTGGCACCGCAAAGGGTCGCGTTCGTTTGGCTGTCGGCTTGTCGCTCATGGCTTGTTCCTAAAGGGCGCAAACAAACCTGCGGTGCAGGCGGACGTAGGGGCTATCGGGGACGGGCAGGGCGCTATGCAGGCGCTCGTTAAAACGGCGCAGCGTGCGCAGCTCGTTAGGTCGAAGTGTACACCCTCCAAAGGTAAAGGACTGGTACAGCTCGATCACACGGCGGTACTCTTTCTCGTCGATATCGCCCATGGCCGTATCAAAGGCGTGCGTGCAGTCGAGCGGGCGGTCCTCGTCAAAGCCGACCGAGCATTCGCGCATGAGTTCTGCCAAGTGGGCATAGAGAGCGGGCACGCAGGTGTCCTGATCCTCACAGGCCATGAGCGCACGCCGCCGTGCGATACGTACGCTGCGCTGGGCCTGTGCGATCAGGGCGAGTACGCCGAGGGCGACGGGGACCGGCACAATGATGGCGAGAACGCGGGAGACGGGGTCGATCTCCTGCTCGCCTGTGCCGCTGTCCTGGTGCGCTTTGCGCACGGGCGCATCGGCGGCATCCGCACCCAGCTCGTTGTCGCTGCCGGCGCTCCATGCCTCGCCCACGTCGATGACCTCGTCGGCATTGAGGGCCTGCGTGTAGAACCCGGGCGTGACCTCGACGGGCGTCCAGCCGATACCGTCCAGGTAGACCTCGGCCCAAGCGTGAGCCTCGCGCGCGGTGAGCGCGAGGGGGCTCTCTTTGACTACGGCCTCGGCGAGTGCGCTCGCGCTTGCGAGATAACCCTCAACATAGCGCGCGGGGATGCCTTGGCTTCTGAAGGCGAGGACCGCTGCGGTGGCAAAGTAGGCCGAGTTGCCAGCGCGCGCGTCCTTGAGCAGCCAGCGCACAAAGGAGCCGTCCTGGCTCGGTGACGCGGGCGCCTCCGTATAGCTTACGAGCGACTGGAGGACCGTGCGTACACGGGCGATTACCTCGTAATCGGTATGGTCGGTGTGGTTCCAGGCGGCGTCATTGAAGATGAGCTCGTGCACGGCATCGCTCTCGGCCTCATCGACTGCCAGGTAGTTGGCGGTGACAAAGGCCGCGTAGACGCGCTCGGTCTGCGCGTAGTCGCCCGTGGAGGAGGCGAGCCAGTCTGTTGCCGCGAGGACGTTCGCGCGGTCCACCGTATCGACGGTCTCTGTGTAGTGTGCCGCCGGGATAACCCCTGTGGAGAGCGAGCCCTCGAGCTGCTCGGCCAGGCTCGCGCCATCGAGTTCGCGCAGGGTATAGGGCACGTAGACGTAGCGGCGGTTCGCGGCGGAGGCATCGACCTCGACGCTGGCTGTGCCCGCGGTGCCGAAGGCGCCTGCTGCCGCCGCGGCGTCGTCAAAGGCGCTGCGCTGCCGGCTCGAGGTGAGTCCGCGCTCGGCAAGCCAGCTGGCCATGCCGTGCCATTCTCCCTCGTAGGCCGTATGGTCAAGAGGGGACCAAGCGCCGTCTGCAAAGGTTGCCCCCGTGTATCCGCGCAGGTAGAGGTCGCTTGAAACCGCGCCCGTGTAGGTGACGGTGAGGCCGGAGCCGTCCTCGTCTGTGTTCATGCTCGCGGCTTGCGTAAGGTCGCCCTGCGGGAGCGTGTCATGGCCGTATCGCGCCTCGGTGTAAGCGCTGCTGATAGCTCCGTGCAGCTCGCTCAGCACCGCCACCGGTGTCCAGACTGCGCAGACGACGGCCATCAGCAAGATGCATGCTCCCGCGCTCACCGCGGTGTTCAGGGCAAAGGAGTACAGCGAGTAGGTGGTGCCCGGCAGCTGCGCCACGCGCCCGCGGGCAATCCATGCGCCTATGGCGAGCACGCAGCCGGGAGCGGTACTGCCCAGTCCCAGGCGCAGCGAGACAGCGCAGGGGAGCACGGCTGCGATCAGGGTCACGCCGGGCCCGGTCAGCCCGGCGGAAACCCAGGAAAGAGCGCTTACGGCCACGCCCAGGCAGGCGCCGAACAGCGGGGAGCGGGCACAGGTCTCGGTGCCGGCCAGATAGGGCACGTAGCCGCCATATGCCGTATCGAAATGGTCGATCAGCCCGTTTACCAGCGCGTAGAGTCCTGCTCGTGCGTCGGGCAGCGCAAGCATCGCGGCGAATGCTGCAGCGGCGGCAGCGAGCAACGGCACCGCAAGCGAGCGCCCCCGATTCTCGGTGGCCCCATGCGCGGCGCCCAGGACCGCGGTGGAGGCGACGGTGCACGCCAGGGCGCAGATAAGCGTCGCCGTATCCATGCATGCCGAGACAAGCAACAGCAACGATACCGAGAAGAGCGCGGGCGGCAGCGCGTTTGCGCAGATGGATGCGACACGCGCCGTGCGCAGTGTACGAGCCCGCTGCTCGCTCGAGGCTCCGTTAAGAACGGCCTTGGGCATATAGAGGACCTGTTTGGCGGACATGCGCATCAGAGCTCCAGGACCTTGATGCGCTCGGGGAGATCGTCCACCGAGATATGCATGAGGCGAAAGACGGAGGCGCTGTCCGCACCGGTCTGCAGGTTGTTGTCCACGTGCAGGACGCTGATCTGGCCGGGGTCACCGAGCTCCTCGAGCATCTCGTCGTTTACGAGGTCGGTGACCACGATGGTCTTCTCGATTCCGTGCTCGCTCTTGAACGCCGTGAAAGATTCGGCGTCCTGCAGCACCTCGCGCTGCAGGGGCGAGCAGAGCAGCTCATCAAATGCACCCTGAAAGTCCTCGGCGCTCTCGATGGGAAGCGCGCGCAGCCCGTCCTCCGTTGCGTAGACCAGGGTATGTCCGGTCCCCGCGTGCAGCAGGCCAAGGCTCACCGAGGCGAGCAGGCCCATCTGCGCGGCAACGCCTATCTGCGCCTCGGGCCTGTTGGCCTTGACGGAATGGATGCCGCAGAGCAGGGCGACGGTGTGGCCCGCGGGGCGCGAAGGCACGCGAACCACCAGGTCGCGCGTGCGGGCGGAGAGTTTCCGGTGCACGTCTTTTGCGGAGTCGCCCTGCTGGAAGTCGCGGAGCTCAAAGATCTCGCTGCGATCGTGCCCGGGGCAGTCAAGATTGAAGGCCGCGTTCGAGTCGTCACGCGCACCGGTGAGACCTATGTGCAGGTCGATGTCGCTGATGCGTGGGTACGTGGTGCAGGTTTTCTTGAACGTGGTCCCCGGGATGCTCAGCTCAAAGAACCCCAACACGTCGTGTGCCCGTGCCGAGACGAGCTTTACGCGCAGCGCGCCCGGGCAGTCCGTGTGGAGCGGCAGCGTGTAGCGCTCGATATAGCCTGTGGTTGGGGAGAGGCTTACGGGCTGCTCCATAAGCACGCCAAGCAGGGGGTTCTCGATCTCGAACAGCAGTTCCACGCGGCTTTTGAGCATGCGCGGGCGGCGGATGGAGATTTTGAGCCCAAGATCGTCCCCGGCGACGCAGGAGTCTTTGAGCGAGAACGCCAGGTACGTGTGCGCAAGCTGGATCCTACCCACGATCATGCTTGCGATCGGTACGCAGATGACGAGCAGCAGCAGGCCGAGCGCGGCCGCTGTGTTTGTAGACACAAGGGCCACGAAGGCGATGATCGCCGCCACGGCGCATGCGATACGGTTGCCGGTCATCGGGTGCCTCGGGAGCTTGCGCGGCACTTAGGCGCGCCCGCGGACGGCGCCCATAGAGGGCGCGGGGACCTCTTGCATGATCTGCTCGAGCACGTCCTCGGCGCTCATGCCCTCGATGCGCGCTTGCGGGCGCAAGACGACACGGTGCGCGCAGGTGCAGGTAAAGACCTCGCGCACGTCCTCGGGCACCACGTAGTTGCGCTCGCGGATGAGCGCGCAGGCGGCGGCCATGCGCGAGAGGGCGATGGTGCCGCGCGGGCTCACGCCCAGCTCGATGAACTCGGAGGCGCGCGTGGCCTCGCACAGGCGCACCATGTAGTCGAGCACCGTGTCCGCGATGGTCACGTTGCCCAGGAAGTTGCGGATGCCCATCAGGTCGTCGCGGGTGATCTTAGGCGTCAGGTCATCGAGCGGATTGGCGTAGCGCTTGGCCTTGAGGATCGCGATCTGCTCGTCGCGCGTGGGGTAGCCGATGGAGAGGCGCACCATAAAGCGGTCGAGCTGCGACTCGGGCAGGGGCTGCGTGCCGGTGGCTCCCACGGGGTTCTCGGTGGCGATGCACACAAAGGGCGTGGGCACCGGGCGGGTCACACCGTCGACGGTTACGCTCAGCTCCTCCATCACCTCGAGCAGGGCGGACTGCGTCTTGGCCGAGGTTCGGTTGATCTCGTCGGCAAGCAGCAGGTTGCAGTTGGCGGCGCCCCAGGTGTAGTGCGCGTCGCCCGTCTCGCGGTCGTACATGTTGAAGCCCGTGATGTCCGAGGGCGTGGTGTCGGGCGTGAACTGCACGCGCTTGCATTCCAGGTCCAGGCAGCGGGAGAGCGCGAGGGCGAGCGTGGTCTTGCCGGTGCCCGGCACGTCTTCCAGCAGCACATGGCCGCCCGCGTAGATGGCCATGAGCGTGCGCTCGATGACCTCCGTCTTGCCCATAAAGGCACGGCTGACCTCGTTGATGATGGCGCGGGATTGTTCGAGGATCATCTAATCTCTCCCTTTGTAAGCGCTCTCCGCTGTCGCCGCGGCCAGTTCGGCCTTGAGCTCAGAGAAGTCGATGGGTTTGCCGGCGTGTCCGTTCATGCCGGCCTCGCGTGAGCGGCGCGCGTCTTCTGCGTAGTTGTTGGCCGAGAGCGCGATGATGGGTATCGTCGCGGCGTCCGCGCGGTCGAGCGCACGGATACGGCGCGTGGCTTCCCAGCCGTTGTAGGTGGGCATCTGTATGTCCATGAGGATGGCGTCGTAATAGCCGGGGGCGGACTTCTCGAACATCTCCACCACTACCGGGCCGTCCTCGGCGCGTTCGGCCTCGGCTCCCATGTTGCCAAGGATTTCGACGGCGATCATGGCGTTGAGCTCGTTGTCCTCGGCAAGCAGGAAGCGCTTGCCCTCAAAGCTGTACTCGATATCGGTGTCGACCGTGGGAACGTACGAGCTGACGGCGGCGCCGGACGTGACGAGCTCTGAGACCTGCTCGTCCGTGGCGATGCCGAAGGGGATATAGGCCGTGAAGTCCGACCCGCGCCCCAGCTCGGTATCGACAACGATCTTGCCGCCCATCAGGTCCACGAGCGCGCTCGTGATGGCCATGCCCAGACCCGTGCCGCCAAAGCGGCGCGCGATGGTCTGGTCCTCCTGCTCAAAAGGCCTAAAGATGCGCGAGACAAAGCGCGGGTCCATGCCCTTGCCCGTGTCGCGCACGCGGACCATGTAGCTCACTTCGGTCTCGTCCGTGTACATCTCGCGCAGTGTGACCTCCACAAGGCCGCCCGCCTCGGTGAACTTGAGTGCGTTGGAGACAAAGTTGACCATGATCTGGTTCAGGCGCATGCGGTCGCCCACCACGTAGGGGTGCGCGCACTCGTCGGCGTTCACGGTGAAGGTCAAGCCCTTGTCGGCCGCCTGCACCTCGAACATGGTCTGGAGGTTCTGAGCGGCGAGGCGCAGGTCGAACGGCAGCTGCTCGAGCTCAACGCGCCCGGAGTTGAGGCGGCTCATGTCGAGCACGTCGTTGATGAGCGAGAGCAAGTAGTTCGAGAGCTCGTTGGCACGGGCGAGATCGTCTTCTAGGCGCCCGGTGTCTTGCGCGTGGGTGCGCGCCAGGCCGATGAGGCCTTTGATGCCGGTGAGCGGCGTGCGGATCTCGTGGCTCATCTGGCTCATGAAGTCCGTGTGCTCCCGGGCCGATGCGAGGGCGCGCTCGCGCTCGTCTGCCGCCGTCATGAGCCTTCGGTGCTCTTCGGTGATGTCGACGACCTCTACGAGCAGGTGCGTGCCCTCGAGCACGTTCGAGATGCGCGCGCGGAAGTGCTTGGTGAGGCCGGGCTCGTTTGGCATCTGGTAGTCGCACTCAAAGTCGAGCGGCGACGTGCGGTCCCAGTCCTTGAGCTGGCGCATCACGCGCAGGCGGTCCTCGTCGGGCACAAAGCGGTAGAGGGTCTCGATGTCGTCTTCCAGGCGCTCGGGCTCCACATCGAAGACGCGCTTAAAGCCTGCGGAGATATGGACGGGGTACAAATCGTTTGCGCGGATGAGGAACAAGGCGCTGCTCTCGGCTTCCCTGCAGCTTTGCTCGAACAGCTCGATCTCGCGATCCCGCTCGCGCTTTTGCTTGTTGAACAGCGCCATGATCCTCCTTTCGCAATTGCGTGTCTCTGCACATTGATAACCGAGCATTTTCCCATATCGAACTGCCATTTGATAGCGAGGAGACGGGTTGCCGAGAGCGAGGACCGAAAATCCTTGATTGCCGGGCATGGCGCAGGTGATGGTATGAACGCTGCATGGTTTGGGGTATCCCTAGGGTGTTTGTAAACAACGGGCGGCGCGGGGCGCCGTGCGAGAGAGGAGCGTCCATGGAGCTCATCAAGAACATCGAGAAGGAAACCGTCTTCAACCTGGCCGCGGCCGTGCCCGCAGAGGCCGGCAAGGTCAACAGCCTGACGCTCTCGCAGATGCCGGGAGCCAAGATGACGCTGTTCGCCATCGATGCCGACGAGGGCATGAGCAGCCACGCGGCTGGCGGCGATGCCATGGTCAACGTGCTTGAGGGCACGGGCGAGATCACCATCAACGGCGTGGCGCATGAGGTGCACGCCGGCGAGAGCATCGTGATCCCGGCGGGCGCTCCGCACGCGGTGCGCGGCGTGACCGCGTTCAAGATGCTGCTCGTCGTCATCCTGCCGGCGTAAGGGGAGCACGATGCCGTTTAGGAACCTCCCCACCGAGGCCGCGGCACCCCTCGCCTCGCTTATCGATGCGCGCCCGGGCCAGGTCTCGAGCATGGCGCTCACGCGTCTGGGCGATCCCATCGGGGCGACGCTGCTCGCGTTCTCTGCGGGCGAGAGCGTCTCGGAGGAGCGCTATCCCGGCGATACCCTGTACTACCTGGTAGAGGGCGCGGCCCATATTCGCTTCAGCGAGGACGGGCGCGAGGTCGCCATGCGAGCGGGCGACGTGCTGCGTGTGCCGGCCGACGTCGAGCACGCCGTGGAGCCCACCTGCGCCACCAAGCTGCTGCAGATCTGCTTTGTGTAGCTACATGAGGAGCCTGGGCTCTGGGTCGCGCTGCTATGCGTTGGCGCAAACATGTCTATAGCGACATATAGCGGCACGAAGGGCCTTTTTGACTAGGCGCAGATGACGCGGGGGAGAGGGCGGTCGTGCTCGTCTGTCGGCACGGCGGGCACCTCTTGCTCGGTAAAGGCGGCGCCGACGACGGCGCACTCCTCGCGAAGGGCGGGGAGATACCGGTCGTAGCAGCCGCCGCCGTAGCCCAAGCGGTTGCCCGTGGCGTCGAAGGCCACCAAGGGCACGACGACCAGGTCGATGTCCTGCGGCTCAACGACGGGGAATTGCCGCTCCTGCTCGGGGCTCGGCTCGAACGTGGGGACGGGGTTGGCGACAAAGGGCGCGGCCCCACGCTTGTAGTCCGCCATGCCCACGGCGCGCATCTGCATACGCTGGCCGCAGCACAGGCCCGGCAGCATGGCGGGGAAGGCCACGCGCGTGCCGTCCTCGTAGGCCGCACGAACAAAGGGGTCGAGGTCGACCTCGCTGCCCATGGCGGCAAAGACGGCGACGGTGCGGGCGCCGCGCTCGCGCGCGAGATGGCAGAGCTCGCGGCAGATGGCGGCCGACTTGGCGGCGCGATCTGCGGGCGCCATGGCGTCGCGCCGGGCGAGAACAGCGCGCCTCAGCCTCTTCTTCTCGTTTTGATCCATGCCGCACCTCCTGTGTTTAGACTCTAGCAAACCCGTGCGCAAAGGGTAGCCACCGGCAACTATGGCGGAGATTTGAAGCCGTAAAGTTACCGTGGCCTACCTCGAGGTTCGAGAGTAGATTAAACGTTGTTCAACAACAGTGCGCCACGATGCGCGGCAATGCGGCCGTTACGGGCGCTGGATGGAAGGATCTCATTATGCCTATCTCCAAGACTCACTCCCTGCTCGTCGCCGCTGGCGCTGTCGCCGGCATCGTCGTACCCAAGATCCTCGCTTCCGAGCCGGCCCACAAGCTCGCCGTCAACACCGTCGCTGCCGGCATGCGCGTCAAGTCCGGCTACGAGGACATCGTCGAGCAGGCTAAGGCCCAGGTCGACGACATCGTCTCCGAGGCCGAGTACCTGAACGCCAACGAGGACGTCTGCTGCTGCAGCGCCGAGGTCGTCGAGGGCGGCAAGGCCGAGTAGCTTCGAGCCAAACGTGACGAGCGGACAGCTGCGGTGGCCACGGCGGGCACCGCAGCTGTTGCTATGTAGAGGGCGGGCCCGCGCGGCGCGCCAAAGCATTCAAGGGGTAGATCGATGAAGTTCACCATTGCACATGAGGTTCCCGGGCGCGTACGCGTGCAGCTTGCCGGGCGCGTGCCCGAGTCGGACATGGACGCGCTCAATCGCGTCCTGCTGTCTGACGGCACCATTGCCAAGGCGACCATCTACCCGCGTATCGGGCAGCTGGCCGTGAGCTTTGACCCGGCGTGCCGCGAGAAGGCGCTGGCCGTCCTCGCTTCGGTGGACGCCGAGGCCGTGGAGAACGCGCGTCAGGAGTGCACCGCCATCATGGCTCCGCGCACACATGGATTGCTGCTCGACATCGCCACACTTCTGGGCGGGCACTTCGCGCGCCGCTGGTTCTTGCCGGCACCCTTGCGCACCGTCTACACCATCTGGGCCTACCGCGGCTTTTTGAAGGCGGGCCTCAACTCGCTGCTCAACGGACGCCTGGACGTGCCGGTGCTCGACGCTTCGGCCATCGGCATCTCGTTTTTGAAGGGCGACTTCAAGACGGCGGGCGGCACCATGCTGCTGCTTAACCTGGGCGAGTTGCTCGAGGACTATACGCGCGCCCAGAGCCAGAACCAGCTCATCTACTCGCTGCTCGAGGTGCCCGACTACGCGCAGCTCATCCCTTGCGGCGATGCCCAGGTGCGCGGGGCCGAGGAGCGCCGCGTGGCCGCCATGAGCCTTGAGGCCGGAGACCTGATCGTGGTGCGCACCGGCATGCCCGTGCCCGTGGACGGCACCGTGGAGTGGGGCAGCGCGATGGTGAACCAGTCCTCGCTTACCGGCGAGCCGCTTGCCGTGGAGCGCACCGTGGGCGACGACGTCTTTGCCGGCACCGCCGTTGAGGAGGGCGAGGCCTACGTACGCGTAAAGGCTGCGGCCACCGATACCAAGCTGCGCTCCATTGTGAGCCTGGTGGAGCAGTCCGAGGCGCTCAAGGCCGAGACTCTGAGCCGTCGTGAGCACCTGGCCGACGCCATCGTGCCGTGGAACTTCCTGCTCGCTGCCGGCGTGTGGCTGCGCACCCGTTCGCTTATCCGCACGAGCGCCGCGCTCATGGTCGACTACTCCTGCGCGCTCAAGCTCACGGGCGCCATCTCGGTGCTCACGGCCATGAGCCAGAGCGCCCGCGAGGGCTTTACCGTCAAGGGCTCCAAGCACTTTGAGGCGTTTGCCCAGGCAGACACCATCGTCTTTGACAAGACGGGCACGCTTACCGCGGCTGCCCCCAAGGTGGCCGACGTGCTTTCCTACGACGGCTGGGACCGTACGCAGGTACTGCGCTTCTCTGCCTGCCTGGAGGAGCACTTCCCGCATCCCGTCGCGCGCGCCGTGGTAAACGCAGCGGCCGAGGCGGGGCTGGAGCATCGCGAGCGCCATGCCGAGGTGGAGTACCTGGTGGCCCACGGTATCGCCAGCTCGCTCGACGGCAAGCGCTGCGTGATCGGCTCCGAGCACTTTGTGGTCGAGGACGAGGGCGTGGCGATCGGCGAGACGGTGCGCTCGCAGATCGCCGAGCGCTTGGACGGCCTCTCCAAGCTCTACTTGGCGGTCGATGGCGAGCTCAAGGGCGTCATCGGTATCGAGGACCCGCTCAAGCCGGGCGTGCGCGCCGCGCTAGCCGAGCTGCACGAGCTTGGCTTTGAGCACATCGTGATGCTCACGGGCGACAACGCCAACGCTGCGTGCCGCATCGCCGCCGAGGCGGGTATCGACGAGTTCCGCGCCGACCTGCTGCCCGAGGACAAGCACACCGTGGTGGAGCAGATGCGCGCCGCCGGCCGCCGCGTGGTCATGGTCGGTGACGGCGTGAACGACTCGCCCGCGCTCTCCGCTGCCAACGTGGGCGTGGCCATGGGTTCGGGCACCGCGATCGCCAAAGAGGTGGCAGATATCACCCTGACGGACGGCGACCTGACCTCGCTCGTCACGCTGCGCCACCTCTCCATGGGGCTCGAGGAGCGCATGGACGCCTCGTTCCGCGAGGTCATCGGCCTGAACTCGCTGCTGCTTGCAGGCGGCGTGGCCGGCGTGATTCCGCCGCAGGTGAGCTCGCTGATCCACAACGGCTCGACGGTCTTTCTGAGCGCGCGCAACGCCCGCGCCTACGACGTGCGCCCGCGTGTGCTGCCGGCAGCGGAGCGTTAGCGAGAAGGCTGCCCCCAATCTCTCGATGTAAGAACGAGGCGGGCACCGCGGCGATCGCTTGCGGTGCCCGCCTCGTTTGCGTGCGGGGTGTTCTGTGGTGCTGCGAGGTGCGCGGCGGGGCGGCCGGTGCGGCCCGGGTAGGCCGTGCGCCGGCCGTGGCGCCTACATCTCGCAGAGGGTGAGACCGCTCTTACCTGCCTTGACGCTCGCCTCGATCAGCTCGCGGCCGCCAAAGACGCACAGGGGCGCCTCGTCTGCCACGCGGGTGACGTCGGCGGCAAAGGAACGGATCTGCTCGGGCGTGGCGGAGAGCATGTCGGAGCGGAGGCGCTCGCTCCAGTCAACGGGGCGGCCGGCAAAGAACTCGCCGTCCTGACGACGGGCCAGGGCATAGGGCTTGACCGGCGCGTCGTGGCTCGAGACGCTCGAGACGATGTAGCCCTCAAAGGCCGCCGGCTCGGGGTCAAAGTCGGCCAGCCACGCGCCCGCGTGGGCGATGCGCTCGAGCGAGGGGTCGATCGCGGGGTCGCGGTAGGTGTAGAAGGCGAACTGGCGCGCGATCCCAGCGCGGAAGCCGCATCCGTAGGCGCCGCCCTTCACGCGGATCTCGTTCCACAGGTAGTCGAAGCTCAAGGCGTTGGCGGCCACGGCCCAGGCGCCGTTCGGCTCGATGCCGAGCTTGCGCGGGTCGGTCGCGCGCGCCGCAAAGGAGATGTCACTGGGGATAACAAATGCCTCGTGCAGGTCGCGCGGCTCGGGCACCTCGAGCGTGGGCGCACCCGCAGCGCGCGCGGTGAGGCCGAGCGTGCCGGCGGCTGCCCAGAAACGCTCGTAATCCTCGTCGCTGCCGGTGAAGCTCACTACAGTGTTGGTGGAGCTAAAGATACGTTTCTGCAGGTCTTGCAGGGTATGGCAGAGCTCATCTGCGCGCTCGTCAAAGTGGTCGAGCAGGTCGCACAAGAAGCGGTAATAGTCCACGCCGCCGAGCTTTTGGCTCACGAGCGCGGCGGGCGACACGTAGGAGTACGCGCGGGCGAGCGCCGCTGCGTGGCCGCTCATTAAAAAGCCCTGCTCCATGGATATGCGCACCTGGGTGAGCACGTCATGGATGCGGTCTATGTCCTCAAAGATCGTCTCGTCCCATACCTCGCGCGGGATGGTGGCGAGCGCCTCGATCTTCTCGGAAAGGGCACCTGCCGCCACGGTGAGGAGCGGCTTGACGGCGCGCCAGTCGTCCTGAGCGCACATGTCTGCGCTGAAGCCCAAAAAGCCCAGGTTGGAGCCGGCATAGCTGTCCAGCTCGTCCACCGTGTGCGAGCGGGTGGGCAGTTTTTGGAAGAGCTTTGCCATGATGGAGACGTAGGGCAGCTCGTCAAAGGTCACGCAGTTCAGGTCAAAGTAGAACAGCGCGTAGCCCAGCTGGCGCGTCGGGATATTGTGCTTAAGGCAGGGCAGGGCCCGCGTCTCGTCCACGGTGAGCGCGGGCTCTGCGCGTGCGGGGCCGATGTCGGAGACGCGCAGGCGCGGCAGGGTCGCTTTAGCCTCGGGCGTGTCCTCGGCCTCCTGGGCGGCGCGCAGGGCGGCGACCTCCGCATCGATGGCGGCGAGCTCCTCGGTGCTGCAGGTCGCGAGCTTGGCGGCGAGCT
Source organism: Bacteroidaceae bacterium (assembly GCA_963630805.1). Taxonomy (GTDB): domain Bacteria; phylum Actinomycetota; class Coriobacteriia; order Coriobacteriales; family Coriobacteriaceae; genus Collinsella. The sequence continues at coordinate 32,227 of CAVGNZ010000030.1, read as the reverse complement.
CTGCCGTCTCGGGGTCGTCGGCGGCCTCGGCGGTGGCGGCGTCGCTGCCCGTGGGCACCAGCTCCACGAGCGCATAGTGGTCAGACTCGAGTACCAGCTCGCGCAGCAGGTTCTCAAAGTAGTCTCCGTCAAGCTCGCGGCGCAGCTCGGCGTAGACGGGGCCGTACTTGAGCGAGAGCGTGGCATCGGCGTCGTCGTAGAGCCAGGTCGAGAGCGCGTCGCAGGCGAGCACCACGCCGTCGGCCGTGCCGTAGTCGCGCTGACGCAGGTCGTACTCGTTGCCAGAGATCACGGCCTCCAGACGCTCGCGCGAGATGCCGTTCTCCACCAGCTCGCGGGCGCTCTGCTCGATCACCTCGCGCATGCGCTGCGCCACCTCGGGGCGGGCGTTCTGCAGGATGATCAGCTCGTAGGGCTGCAGGCATGCGCCCGAGGTGTAGCTCATCACGTCGCCGCCGATGCCGGCCGCGAGCAGGGCCTTCTTCATGGGAGCCTCGTTTGATCCCAGAATTGCCTCGAACATGACGTCCGCCGCGATGATGCGCTTGCGGTCGTGCGCGTCGCCCAGCACGTAGCCCATACCCACCAGGGCGTTCTCGGGGGTCGTGTCCATCTCCAGGCGCGCGTAGTCGCAGGCGACGGGCGCCTGGTGCTCCAGCGCGTTGGGCGCAGCCGGCTCGTGGCCCAGCACCGCGAGCCGCGCCGCGGCGTCGTGTGCACGCGCGGCGTCTCCCAGGTAACGCTCGTCCAGCCAAGCGAGGGCGCGGTCCAGGTCCAGGTCGCCGTAGAGCGTGATGTAGCTGTTGGCCAGGTTGTAGTGGCGCGCGTGCGTGTCCAGGAACTGCTCGTAGGTAAGCTGCGGGATGGCGCGCGGGTCGCCGCCGGAGATGTAGGAGTAGGCCGTGTCGCGGAACAGCTCGCGGTTGATGGCGTTGTCCAGCACGTCGAGCGGGTCGGAAAGCGCGCCCTTCATCTCGTTGAAGACCACGCCGTTGTAGCGCAGGCGAGCGGGCTTGCCGGACTCGTCACGGTCGAGCTCGTAGTGCCAGCCCTCCTGCTCAAAGATGGTCTTCTTGGTGTAGATGGCGGGGTTCAGCACCGCGTCCATGTACACGTCCATGAGATTGAAGAGATCCTGCTCGTTGGTCGAGGCCACCGGGTAGATGGTCTTGTCCGGGTAGGTCATGGCGTTCAGGAAGGTCTGCATCGAGCCCTTGATGAGGTCCACGAACGGTTCCTTGACCGGGAACTTGGCTGAACCGCAGAGCACCGAGTGCTCCAGGATATGAAAGACGCCCGTGTCGTTTGCGGGCGGGGTCTTAAAGGCGATGGCAAAGGCCTTGTTCTCGTCCTCGCAGGGCAGGGCGAGCAGGCGCGCGCCGGAAGCTTCGTGGCGCAGCACATAGGCGTGCGCGTCGAGCTCTTCGATGGCCTCGGCGCCCTCGACGGTAAAGCCGTGGACATGCGCACCGCGCGTGAGCAGCGCGGCGGCGCGCTCGCGGGCATCGGAGGCGTTGGATATAGGCATGGGATCTCCTTGCGGGTCGTTACGGGTCGGGCGCGGCCGCGTGGGCGCGCCGGTTAAACGTATACCCCTTACTGTACGCCCGCGCGCACCTGTTCGCCGAACCTTTACCGAGGGCGCAGGCAGGCGTGGTAAGGTTATGCGCGTTGAATCGTGATGCAAGGGGGAGTCAGGTGGCTGAGCCGGCGGGGCAGACACAGCAGGTAGCTGATGCGCGGGAGCGCGGGGGAGAGCCGGCGGCGCCTGCCGTTGGCACCGACATCGATACCGGCACCGATGCCGACTCGCGCGCGGCGCGCCGCACCCGGCGTGCCCGCCTGAACGACGAAGCGGCCCGCAAGGTGGCCGTCGGCATCGCGGCGACCCTTCTCGGCGGTTTTTTCTGGGGCTTCTCCGGCACCTCGGCGAGCCTTCTGTTCAGCCGCTACCAGGTGGACACGCTCTGGCTGCTCTCGGTGCGCCAGATCTTTGCCGGCCTGCTGTTCATGATCGTGGTGCTCGCGCGCGACCGACAGCGTTTGGTGCGCCTGTGGACCACGCCCGCGCATGCCCGCGAGCAGCTGCTGTTCACCGTCTTTGGCCTGCTACTCAACCAGTTCGGTTATCTCATGGCCGTGCGCCTTACCAACGCCGGCACCGCCACGGTGCTGCAGTGCCTGCAGCTCGTCATCATCATGGTGGTGACGTGCGTGCGGCGGCACCGCTCGCCGCGCCGTCGCGAGGCCGCGGGCCTGGTGCTCGCACTTGTGGGCACGTTCCTCATCGCCACCGGGGGCAATATCTCGCAGCTCTCCATCTCGCCGCTGGGCCTTGTGGTGGGGCTGCTCGCCGCCCTGGGTGCCGCGCTCACGGCGCTCATTCCCACGCGCGTGCTGCCGGAGTACGGCTCCTCGATCGTCACCGGCTCGGCCATGCTGGTGGCGGGCATGGTGAGCTGTGCGTTTATTCGCCCCTGGGAGAACCCGCCCGCGCTCGACGCATCGGGCATCGCGGCGCTCGCGGTCTTTATCGTGGTGGGTTCGTTCTTGGCGTACTTCCTTTATATGCAGGGCATCAAGGACCTGGGCGGTATGCGCGCGAGCATGATCGCCACCATCGAGCCCATCTCGGCGGCCGTTACGAGCGCGCTTATGCTCGGCACCGTCTTTGCCCCCACCGACATCGTGGGCTTTGCGGCGATCATCATCATGGTGTTCCTGACGGTGTAGGCGGCCTTTGACGAGCGCCGCGAGCGCAGTGTGCGGCGGGCGCAGGGCTCGAAGCCGGTCTCGCGCACGTTCACGTCGAGCCTCCCGTGCGCAGTGCGAGGCAGACGCGCACGGGCGCAGGACGAAGCCGGCATGAACGGGCGCAGCGCGATGCCTGCGCGCACAGGCACATTACCCAACCGCTCGACGCCGAGAAGCTCGTTCGCGTGATGCGGGAGAACCTGCAGTAGGGCGCGGCAGCTCGGGATTGCTCCCGGGCCGTTTTTTCGAAACACAACCGAAATATAGACCCTCCGCCTTGACGCCTCCTGTATTTGGTGTATAAACATACCTACCCGGTAGGGAAGTACGATTATTAAGCCGCGAGCAAGAAGGAGGCTGCCGTGACCACGATGCACACCATGATGTGCTGCCCCTGTGGGCGAATGCTGCAGCTGCCCTGCGCCGTGCGATGTCGTTAAGGATTTCGTTTTTGCATAACGAATGACCACGGGCGAAGGGCAGCACCTCCGCCCTTTTTCATGCGGCCTGCCTTGAGCACCGGTCGCGCCTCACCTGTCACACGCATTTCCAGCCAAGGAGAACATCATGTCTGCATCCAGCAATTCCAACCTCAACCTCAACGCCCAGCTTTCACGCCGCGGCTTCCTCGGTCTGTTCGGCGCCGCTGGCCTTACCCTGAGCCTTGCCGCCTGCGGCAACACCTCTGCCTCTGCCTCCGGCAGCTCCGCCGGCTCTGCCTCCGCCGCATCGGGCGTGACCAAGATCATCATCGGCACCGAGGGCACCTACGCCCCTTACAGCTATCTGGACGACGACAACAACCTCACCGGCTTTGACGTCGAGGTTGCGCGTGCTATCGGCGAGAAGCTCGACGGCTATGAGTTCGAGTTCCAGACCATCGAGTGGTCGAGCATGTTCGCCTCGCTCGATGCCGACAAGATCCAGACCATCTCCAACCAGGTGGCGCTGAACGATGAGCGCAAGGCCAAGTATCTGTTCGAGGACACGCCGTACGCCTACGCCGTGAACGCCATCGCGTTCAAGTCGGGCCGCAGCGACATCAAGACCATCGAGGACCTGCACGGCAAGACGGTCGACGGCGGCACTACCAGCGCCAACACCACCTGGCTCGAGAACTACAACGCCGAGAACGGTGACCCCATCACCATCAGCTACACCGATGGCGACATCAACAAGATGCTGCAGGACATCGTGAACGGCCGCGCCGACGCGACCATCAACAGCCCGGTCTCCATCAAGACCGCCGTGGACGAGCAGGGGCTGGACATCGACTGGGTGATCTTCCCCGACACCGGCTTCACCCCCATCTACTTCCCCTTCCCCAACAGCGATGCCGGCCAGGAGCTGGCCGATGCGTTCGAGGGCGCGCTGCAGGAGCTGATCGCCGACGGCACGCTCTCCGAGATCTCCGTCAAGTTCCTGGGCGCCGACTACACCACCGAGGAGGCCGTGAACAAGCTGGCCGAGGAGCAGCAGGCGTAGGGGCGCGTCTGGCGCGACGAGAGGGGGTAGGCCGGCATGAACGGTAAAGTGTTCGACATCGATTTCATGATGCAGGCGGTGCCGCAGGTGCTGGCCTATCTCCCGGTCACGCTGGAGATCGCGGCCATCTCGTTTGTCCTGGGCCTGGTGCTGGCGTTTCTGATCGCGCTCACGAGGTTCTTTGAGATCCGCGTGCTGTCGCAGATCTCGCGGGTGTTTGTTTCCATCATGCGCGGCACGCCGGCCATGTGCCAGCTGCTGCTTGCCTACTACGGCCTGCCCGTGGCGCTGCAGGCGATCAATCAGCAGTGGGGGACGGAGCTTTCGGTCAACGGGATTCCGCCCATCGCGTTCGCTGTGATCGCGCTCTCGATGAACGGCGCGGCCTTTATGTCCGAGACCATCCGCTCGGCGATGCTCTCGGTGAGCGAGGACCAGATCGAGGCGTGCTACAGCGTGAACATGACGCGCTGGCAGGCCGTGCGCTACGTGGTGCTGCCGCAGGCCGCGGCCACGGCGCTAGCGCCTTTGGGCAACACGGCCATCAGCATGCTCAAGGACACGAGCCTGGTGTTCAACATCTCCGTGGTCGAGATGATGGCAGAGGCCAAGATCGTGGGCGCCCGCGCCTTTAGGTTCTTTGAGGTCTATATCGTGGTGTCGCTGATTTACTGGGTGTGCTGCTTTGTGCTGGAGCGCCTGATCGCTGTGCTGGAACGACGTTCGCGTCACTTTGAGAGGAGCGTGACTGCCCGATGAGCGATGCGGTCAAGATCGCCGCTGCGGCTGGTGCCGCAGCGGGCGCGGCGGCGGATACGCAGCCGATTCTGCAGGTCAGCGGCCTTACCAAGGCCTTTGGTCCGGTGCGGGTGCTCAACGGCATCGATGTTTCGGTGCAGCGCGGCGAGGTGGTCTCGCTGATCGGTCCCTCGGGTGCGGGCAAGACGACCTTTTTGCGCACGCTCAACTGGCTGGATGCGCCCGATGCCGGCACCATCACCATCGACGGCGCGACCGTTCACGCCAACGGCGGAAAGATCAGCAAGAAGTGCCTGTCGCTTCTGCGCTCCAAGTCGGCAATGGTGTTTCAGCGCTACGCGCTGTTCCGTAACAAGACGGCGCTCGAGAACGTGACCTTGGCTCTGCGCGCCGTGCACCACATGGACGCCGAGGAGGCCCGCGAGCGCGGGCTCGCTCTGCTCGATCGCGTGGGCCTGGCCGACCGCGCGGACCGTTATCCCTCTCAGCTCTCGGGAGGGCAGGAGCAGCGTGTGGGCATCGCCCGCGCTCTGGCCGTCGACCCCTCCGTGGTGCTGTTCGATGAGCCGACCAGTGCCCTTGACCCCGAGTGGGTAGGCGAGGTGCTCTCCGTTATGCGCGACATTGCGAGCACCGGCATGACCATGGTGGTCGTCTCGCATGAGATGCGCTTTGTTCAGAGCGTGGCCACGCGCGTGCTCTTCCTGGACGGCGGAAAGATCCTCGAGGACGGCACGCCTGACCAGGTTTTTGGCGCGCCGCAGAACCCGCGAACCGAAAAGTTCATCGCCCAGGCCCATCTCTCCATCGACACCTGGGGCGCGCACCTCTAAATATGCTGACAAATAGGTCAACGAAGTTGGATTGGCAGGGGGTCCAAAAACAAAAAATACGAAATTTGGAAGCAGTATAGCGATTGGCGAAGTAGAGAGGCATTTTGAGCAATTGAATCCTGCGGTTTTATTGCTTGAAACAGCGGTCTACTCAGCAATTTGTGATACTGCTTCCAGATTTCGTGAAAAATGAAAATCGGGGGCGAAATACCGGGCCGTGGTGCCGGATTTCGCCCCCGATTGCGCCGCGATTTACAGCTCGTAGAGCGCGGTGAACTTTTTGCTCAGATAGTCGCAGTAGGCGCTGGCGTCAAGCGGGCCGCCGACGGCCTCTTCCAGCAGCTGCGGCGCGTCCTTGGCGCGGCCCCATTGCCAGATCTTCTCGCCCAACCAGGAGCGCACGGGGGCAAGGTCGCCCGCTGCGCAGGCAGCGGCGATGTCCACGCCGTCGGCCTCCATGGCGGTAACGTACTGCGCATCGTAGGCGCTGCCCAGGGCATATGTGGGGAAGTAGCCAAAGCTGCCGCTCGACCAGTGCACGTCCTGCAGGCAACCGCGGGCGTTATCGGGAACCGTGATGCCCAAATACTCATCCATGAAACGCGACCAGAGCTCGGGAATGTCCTTGGCCGTGGCCTCGCCTGCGAAGAGCAGACGCTCGATCTCGTAGCGCACCATGATATGCAGCGGGTAGGTGAGCTCGTCGGCCTCGGTGCGGATCAGCGAGGGGCGCGCGATGTTCGCGGCGCGATAGAGCTCGTCCTCGCTCACGTTGCTGTAGACCTCGGGCGCATGCGCGCGCAGTACGCCCAGCAGCGGCCCCATAAAGGCGCGGCTGCGCGCGATGGTGTTCTCAAAGAAGCGCGACTGGCTCTCGTGGATGCCCATTGAGGTGCCGCCCTCGAGCGCGGTGTAGGCGTAGGCGGGGTTTACGCCCAGCTCATAGATGGTGTGACCGGCCTCATGCACGATGGAGAACACATTAGAGAGGCAGTCGTCCTCGTAGATGTGCGTGGCGATGCGCGCGTCGCCTGCGGCGAAACCCTCGGAGAAAGGATGCTCGGTAAAGGCGAGCGTAGTGTCGGCGAGGTCGAGCCCCACGAGCTTCATGAGGTCGAGCGAGATGGCGCGCTGGGCGGCTTCGGGCACGTGTGCGTGCAGGAAGGGGGCATCGGGCTGCTGACCGCGCGCGCCGATCTCGTGCACAAGGGGCACAACGGTCTGCTTGACCTGCGTGCAGAACGCGTCGAAGGCAGCGGCGTCAAGGCCGCGCTCGTGCTGGTCGAGCCAGACGTCGTAGGGGTCGCGGGAGGGGTCGATAAGTGCGGCCTGGTGCTTGAGCTCGGCCACGATGCGGTCGATGTAGGGTTCAAAGCTCGCCCAGTCGTTGGCGACCTTGGCCTTGTGCCACACCGCTTGGGACTCGCAGGTCAGGCGCGTCCAGGCCTCGGCCTCCTCGCCGGGGATGGCGCGGGCCTCGCGCTGGTCGCGTGCGAGCACGCGGGCTTCGGCAGCAAGCTGGGGGTCGTCGATAAGCCCCTGGTCGAGTGCCTTTTGCAGCGCGGCTACACGCTCGAGTGAGGACTCCTTGGTGAGGAGCTTGTGGTACTCGCCCGAGAGCGTCCCCATTGCCTCGGCGCGCGCGGCGGCGCCGTTCTCGGGCGCGACGGTGGCCCCGTCGAACTCGGCGATCTTCATCAGGTAGCTGCGGCACCACAGCTTGCGCTCGAGCTTGCGCACCTTGGCGGCGTTCTTCTGCGCCGCGGCCTGGGCCTTTTCGAGCTTGCGTGCCTGTTGGGCCTTCTTGTCCTTCTTACTCATCATGCGACCTTTCCTTGCGGTCTTGGGAATCCGACCGGTCTGACATGTCTGAGTGTACTCGCGTGATTTGGGCCCGCGCGTTAAAACTGTTCGAACGGTCCCTTGTGTCTGGGCGCCGTCTGGGTTCCGTCTGGGTCCGTCCCCAGGCCCCCGGCCCTAGGCGTGGGCCTGCTCGATGCGCATCTTCGCGCTTGTGAGCAAGGACTCGATCAGCTCGCGCTTCGCATCGTTCAGGCGGTAGGAGGGCGTGGTGACGCTCAGGCCGTACGCGACCTTCCCCTTGATGCGGATGGGCACGGCGATGCAGGTCACGCCATCGGTGATCTCCTCGTAATCGCGGGCGAACCCCGTGCGGCGGACCTCGACGAGCTGATCCCAGAACTCATCGTGGCTCATGATCGTATGCGCGGTATAGGCGGTGAACGTCTCGGGCAGCAGCGCCTCGACCTTCTCGCGGTCGTACTCGGAGAGGATCGCCTTGCCGATGGCCGTGCAGTACGCGGGGAAGACCTTGCCCACGTCCGAGATCAGGCGGATAGGGGAGGGCGAATCGATCTTCTCGAGATAGGCGACGTTCGAGCCCTCGAGCATGCCGAGCTGACAAGTCTCGCTGCAGGCGTTGACGACCTGGTGCATCTCCTCGCGGATGAACTGGAGCATGGCGTCGGAGCGGCTGTAGGTCCTTCCGGCCAGGTAGGTGTTGACGCCCACGCGGTAGCGTCCCGTGGCGGCGTCGTACGAGATGAACCGCATCTGCTCCATGGTGTGGAGGACGGGCGAAAGCGTTCCCTTGGGGATGTTAACGAGCTGCTGTACCTCGGTGAACGTGAGGCCCTCTTCGTGCTGGGAGATGATGCTGAGGAGGGTGAGAGCTCGGTAGGTGGGGCGATGGAGAGTGGTGGTGTCGTCAGTCATCGGAGTCTTCTTAATTCATATATATGCGTTGCTAGGAGGGGTCTCGCTGCCCCCTGAAAGGAGAGCGGAGCGTACCCATTTGCGAACGAGTATAGCAGGTTAGCAGCAGGTAACTCGCGAGTTCGAATATACAAACTCAGTTCGCCGTTTACGGAACGGATAACACCGTTCAGCTGAAGCGGGGGGGTCAGCGCCACAAAAACCTTTACATTTTAGTTAACGCGAACATAGTTCGATATATCGAACAGCAGAGAAAGGACTGATATGTTCGGATCATCCGCTGGCCTCATTGTCGCGGCGCTTATCGGCATCGCCGTGATCGTGGGCCTCATCGTGTTTGCGAAGGTTCACGCCTTCCTGGCACTCATGTTTGGCTCGTTTGTCATGGCGATTCTCGCCGGCGTGCCCCTCACGGACACCTTCAGCTCGTTCACGACCGGCCTTGGTAGCACGGTCGGCAACGTGGGCGTCCTCATCGTCCTGGGTTCGATGATCGGCGTGCTGCTCACCAAGACCGGCGCTTCCGACCAGATCGTCGACACGGTCGTTGCCCACTCCTCCAAGAAGTCGCTTCCGTGGGCCATCGCCGCGGTCTCCTTCATCATGGGCATCTCCCTGTTCTTCGAGGTCGGCCTGGTCCTCATGATCCCCGTGGTCATGAGCCTCGCTAAGCGTCAGAACATGCCGGCTATCGCCCTGGGCATCCCGGCCATCGCCGCCCTCGGCTGCCTGCACGGCTTTGTTCCGCCGCACCCCGGCCCGCTGACCGCTATCTCCTACCTGAACGCCAACCTGGGCATCACCCTTGGTCTCGGCCTGATCATCGCTATCCCCACCACGATCATCGCCGGTCCGCTGGTGGCCAAGTGGATGGCTCGCGCCGTGCCGGTGAAGGCCAACGAGGCCTACGCTTCGAGCGACACCTCCATTGCCGTTGAGGATCGTCCCTCCTTCTTCGCTTCGCTCATGATCGTTCTGCTCCCCGTCATCCTGATGCTCCTGAACGCCGTGTTCGAGCTCACTGGCCTGGAGGTCCCCTACGTCACGACCCTGGTCTCCTTCTTTGGCAGCTCCATCGTCGCCCTGCTCACCGCTGTCGTCTACGGCGCCTTTGTCCTCGGCCTCAAGGGTGGCCGTTCCTTCAAGGACGTCATGGATATGCTCGGTGGCTCCTTTGGCCCCATCGCCGGCATCCTGATGATCGTGGGCGCTGGCGGCGGCTTCAAGCAGACGCTCGTCGACTCCGGTATCGCCGAGGTCCTCGGTAACTACCTGACCGAGCTCGCTGTGCCCATCTTCGTCTCCGCTTGGCTCATCGCCGTCTTCATCCGTCTGGCTACCGGCTCCGCCACCGTCGCTACCATCACCGCTGCTGGTATCGTCGCTCCGCTTGCCACCTCTTGCTCCACCTACGAGCTCAGCCTGATCGTGCTTGCCATCGGCGCCGGCTCCATGTTCTTCTCCCACGTAAACGACGGCGGCTTCTGGATGGTCAAGGAGTACTTCGGCCTCACATTGGGACAGACGTTCAAGACGTGGTCGACGAGCTGTACGCTCATCGCAGTCATCGGTCTTATCGGCGTCTGCATCCTCAGCCTGTTCGCTTAAAACCTGCGTCCGACTTAACGTAAAGGTAAGGAACCATGCGTAAACCCGAATTTATCGTTCCCGTCGTCACGGTCTTTGACGAGCAGGGTAAGGTCGACCTGGAGGCCAACGTCCAGGTCTGGAACGACCTCATCTCCCGCGGCGTCGACGGCATCCTGCTTCACGGCAGCAACGGCGAGTTCTTCACTCTCTCCCGCGAGGAGCGCCTCCAGCTGATCGAGGCTGCGGTCGCCGCCACGCGCGGCAAGGTGCAGCTCATCGTCGGTACGGGCACCAACGCGGTCGAAGAGACCGTGGAGCTCTCCAACCAGGCTCTCGCTCTGGGCGCCGACGCCGTGATGGTCATCACTCCGTTCTACTTCGGCCTTGGCCACCAGGGCATCGTGGAGTACTTCTGCGCCGTCGCCGGCCAGATCGACGGTAACGTCATGCTCTACAACTTCCCGGCGCGCACCGGCAACGACATCGACGCCGCCGCCGTGCGCGAGGTCGTCACCCGCTGCCCCAACGTGGTGGGCATCAAGGACACCGTCACCGACATGGGCCACACCCGTGCCATCCTCGAGACCCTGGAAGACGTCGCCCCCGAGTTCATCGTGTACTCGGGCTTTGACGAGAACTTCGCCCACAACGGCCTTGCCGGCGGCAACGGCTGCATCGCGGCCCTCGCCAACATCTACCCCGAGCTCACCCATGCCTGGGCCGAGGCCCTGGGCGCGGGCGACTGGGAGCGTGTGGAGAAGATCCAGCACGTGATCGACAAGCTCGCCGACGTCTACACCGTGGCGCCCCTGTTCGTTCCCGCCGTGAAGTACGCGATGTCGGTTCGCGGCCTTTCGGTCAAGCCTATCTGCCGTTCGACGGTTCTTCCGCTGACCGACGATCAGAAGGCTCAGATCGAGGCTATCCTCGACAACGCGGCCAAGATCATCGAGGCTCAAGGCCTGCTGTAATTCTGTAAGCGTTCGCATCCGTTCGGTTTTAGAGGGAAACTCCGGGCCCTGGACGGGCCCGGGAAAAAGAAGGGAAGCAATATGTCTACACTCGATTCCATTTACTCCGACCAGCTAGAGGGCATCTACGATTCGCCTACGCACGCCGAGGGCGCCAAGGGCGAGCTGCCCCTGACCGAGGAGATTCTGCGTAACCGTCCTTCCGGCGACATGTTCGGCATGACCCTGAACGCCGGCATGGGCTGGGAGCCCAGCGAGCTCGCCAACGACGGCGTCATGATGATCTCCACGCTGGCCGGTATCCGCTCCAGCGACGGCACCCCTAAGGCGCTCGCTCTCCACACCGGCGGATATGAGCTGGGCGTTCAGCTCGAGGCTGCTGCCGAGGTCCTGAGGGAGAACGGCAAGCTGCCCTACGCCGCCTTCGTCTCCGACCCCTGCGACGGCCGTACCCAGGGCACCATCGGCATGTTCGACTCGCTGCCTTACCGCAACGACGCCGCCGTCGTGTTCCGTCGCCTTATCCGTTCGCTGCCCACCCGTAAGGGCATCCTGGGCGTCGCGAGCTGCGACAAGGGCCTGCCCGCGACCATGATGGCGCTCGCCTCCCAGCACGACTACCCCGTCTGCCTGTGCCCCGGCGGCTCCACGCTGATGCCCGTCAACCACGGCAAGGACGACCCGGGCGAGGACGCCGGCACCATCCAGACCATCGGCGCCCGCTTTGCCTACGACGAGATCTCCCTTGACTACGCTCGTCGTCAGGGCTGCCGTGCCTGCGCTTCCGCCGGTGGCGGCTGCCAGTTCCTCGGTACCGCCGGTACCTCTCAGGTTGTCTCCGAGGGCCTCGGCCTTGCCATCACCCACTCCGCGCTGGCTCCTTCCGGCACCAAGATCTGGGAGGACATCGCCCGCGCTTCCGCCCGTGCTCTCGTCACCCAGATGGACAAGGGTGTCACTGCCAAGGACATCATCACCGAGGCTTCGGTGCGCAACGCGATGATCATCCACGCTGCGTTCGGCGGCTCCACCAACCTGCTGCTGCACATCCCGGCCATCGCCTTCGAGGCCGGCGTCAAGCGCCCGACCGTCGACGACTGGGCCGAGGTCAACAAGGCCGTGCCGCGTCTGGTCTCCGTCATGCCCATCGGCCCCGTGCACTACCCGACGTCGATGGCCTTCATGGCCGGCGGCGTGCCCGAGGTCATGCTGATCCTGCGCAAGTACTACCCGGGCCTGCTCGACGAGTCCGTCATGACCGCTACCGGCCAGACCCTCGGCGAGAACCTCGATTGGTGGGAGAACAGCGAGCGCCGTCAGCAGGTGCGCCAGCACCTCAAGGAGACCACGGGCGTGGACGCCGACGAGATTATCAAGACCCCCGAGGCCGCCAAGGCCGCGGGCATGACCTCCACGGTTACCTTCCCCAAGGGCAACATTGCCCCCGAGGGCTCTGTGGTCAAGTCCACCGCTATCGACCCGCGCGCCATCTCCGAGGACGGCTTCTACCGTCACACCGCTCCCTGCAAGGTGTTCCCCTCCGAGAAGGCCGCAATGAAGGCCATTAAGGACCACGAGGTCGTCCCCGGCGACATCATGATCGTCCTGGGCGTTGGCCCCAAGGGCACCGGCATGGAGGAGACCTACCAGCTCACCTCTGCGCTCAAGAAGGTCCCCGAGGGCTACAAGATCGCTCTGATCACCGACGCCCGCTTCTCCGGCGTCTCCACCGGCGCCTGCTTCGGCCACGTTGGTCCCGAGGCTCTCGCTGGCGGCCCGATCGGCAAGCTGCGTGACGGCGACGTCGTCGAGATCATCGTCGACACCAACGCGCTCGAGGGCACGATCAACTTCATCGGCACCGATCCCGAGAACCCCATCTCCTACGAGGAGGGCGCTGCCATCCTCGCCGATCGCGAGACCGATCCTCGCGTCATGGAGGACGAGGACCTGCCCGCCGACACCCGTCTGTGGGCTGCTCTCCAGGACGTCTCCGGTGGTACGTGGCAGGGCTGCGTCTACGACACCGACAAGATCGTCGAGGCCATCGAGGCCGGCAAGAAGGCGCTTGCCGAGTAAGTAACGCGAGCTAGCTTCCTGGCTGCTTTCTCTCTCTTGAAATGGCGGGTCATCCATGCGGTGGCCCGTCATTTTTTGTGGCTCGCGTTTGTGCGCGGCGTGGTTGCGGCGCCTGCCTTGTGCTACCATTTTGGCCAATGCGTTGACGGAGAGGGTTTTGCCCGCCGCGTCTGGCTCAAGAGAGGGAAGGTCACGGGCTGCAAGCCTTCCTAGCTGGGCAAGGGCAGAGCGTTCACTCCCGAGCAGCGACCTGAACGGCCACGGGCACCAAGCGCCGCCGGCTCAGTAGGGAAGCCGCCGCCCCGGCGACATGGGGCCAAAGGGGGCATGCCGGGTGCACAGCCGGCAGCCAAACAAGGTGGTACCGCGGAATTCAACCGTCCTTGGGCAAGATCGATGCCCGAGGACGGTTTTTTTATTGCACCGAATCGGGCGGCGCGGGTGCCTGCGAGCATGCGCGCTGACGTTAAGGAAGGAATTGCAGATGAGTTTGATCGACGAACTGTCGCAGCTTGAGAAGAAGGCAAAGGAGATGATCTCTGCCGCCGACTCCGCAGACAAGCTCGAGGAGGCGCGCGTGGCGCTGCTCGGCCGCAAGGGCGAGCTCACGGGCATGATGCGCATGATGGGCAAGCTCTCCCAGGAGGAGCGCCCCGTGGTGGGCAAGCGCGCCAACGAGATTCGCGGCGCCGTGGAGGCCCTGCTCTCCGAGCGCATCGCCGAGATCAAGCACGAGGCCATGAAGCTGCAGCTCGCCGCCGAGGCTGTGGACGTGACGCTCCCCGGTGCGCGCCCGCAGATCGGCCACCAGCATCTCATCAAGCAGATTCTTGAGGAGGCCGAGGACATCTTCTGCGGCATCGGCTACACCGTGGAGTCCGGCCCGCAAGTGGACACCTCCTACTACAACTTCACCGCGCTCAACGCCCCCATGGATCACCCGAGCCGCTCGGCGCGCGACACGTTCTACGTGGTGGACAACGCCCCCGGCACGGTGGCGCATCCCGAGGCGCACGCACACGGCGAGTCCGATATCCTGCTGCGCACCCAGACCTCCGGCGTGCAGGTGCACACCATGGAGAGCCAGAAACCGCCCATCTACATGATCTGCCCGGGCACCGTCTATCGTCCCGACACGGCCGATGCCTGCCACCTGCCGCAGTTCAACCAGATCGAGGGCCTGGTCATCGACGAGGGCATCACCTTCGGCGACCTCAAAGGCACGCTCGACTACTTTGTTAAGTGCATGTTCGGCGAGGACCGCAAGACGCGTTACCGTCCGCACTTCTTCCCGTTCACCGAGCCCTCCTGCGAGGTCGACGTGAGCTGCGGCGTGTGCGGCGGCCATGGCTGCAACTTCTGCAAGCACTCCGGTTGGATCGAGATTCTTGGCTGCGGCATGGTCGACCCCAACGTGCTCGTGAACTGCGGGATCGACCCCGAGAAGTACTCCGGCTTCGCCTTTGGCATCGGCGCCGAGCGCGTGGCGGCCCTGCGCTACGACCTGCCCGACCTGCGCACACTGATGACGGGAGACATGCGCTTCCTGAACCAATTTTAAGGTTTCCCAGCCACCCGACCTTGGCGTTCAAACCGTCGCTTGCGTACCTAAGTACGCGGCGCTCCTCTTTCACGCCAATCTCGGGCACCTGGAAAACCTTAAAGGCGCGCCTTTGTCGAGGTGAGCCACGGAGGCGACGTACCAGAGTCGTCTCCAGCCAGGTAACTGGTCGTTTTAATGCCGATGCCTGCACGTTTGCAGTGTTTTCGATATGAAAGGAGAGCTAGATGCGCGTTTCGTACGACTGGCTCAAGACTATGATCGATGTGCCGGAGAGCCCTGAGGAGCTTTCGGCCGAATATATCCGTACCGGCACCGAGGTCGAGGCGATCGACGTGGTGGGCGAGAGCTTTGACCACGTGGTCACCGCGCAGGTGCTCGAGAAGACCCCGCACCCCGATTCGGACCACATGTATGTCTGCAAGGTCGACGTGGGCGCGGCCAACGTGGACGCCGACGGCAACCCCGAGCCGCTGCAGATCGTCTGCGGCGCACAGAACTTCGAGGCCGGCGACCACATCGTCACCGCCATGGTGGGCGCGGAGCTGCCCGGCGGCATCAAGATCAAGAAGTCCAAGCTGCGCGGCGTGGCCTCGTGCGGCATGAACTGCTCGGCGCGCGAGCTGGGCATCGGCGGCGACCACGCGGGCATCATGATCCTGCCTGAGGACGCTCCCGTCGGCATGCCGTTCGGCGAGTACTTTGGCAGCTGCGACGTGGTGCTCGACTGCGAGATCACGCCCAACCGCCCCGACTGCCTTTCGATGATCGGCATGGCGCGCGAGACCGGCGCCATCTTCGACCGCGATTTCCATGTCGACCTGCCTACCATCAAGGCCGAGGTGGGCCGCCCGACCGCTGACGAGCTCTCCGTCGCGATCGCCGACGAGGGCCTGTGCGACCGCTACGTGGCGCGCATCGTTCGTAACGTGAAGGTCGCGCCCTCGCCCGACTGGATGGTCAAGCGCCTGAACGCGCTGGGCATTCGCCCGCACAACAACATTGTCGACATCACCAACTACGTGATGATGCTCACCGGCCAGCCGCTGCACGCCTTTGACCTCTCGACCTTCGTCGAGCGCGACGGCAAGCGCTCTGTGGTGGTGCGCGCGGCGACCGAGGGCGAGAAGTTCCAGACCCTCGACGGCGAGAACCGCGTGCTGGACGCGGGCATGGGCCTCATCACCGACGGCGAGCGCCCCGTGGCCCTGGCCGGCGTGATGGGCGGCATGGACTCCGAGATCACCGATGCCACGGTCGACGTGATGGTGGAGAGCGCCTGCTTCGATGCCGGCCGCACCTCGCATACGAGCCGCGATCTCTCGCTCATCTCCGACGCGTCCATCCGCTTTGAGCGCCAGGTGGACGAGCGTGGCTGCATCGAGGTCGCCGAGGTGACGTGCGCGCTGATCGAGGAGCTCGCCGGCGGCGAGGTGGCCCCGGGCTACATCGACGTGTACCCCGCGCCCAAGGAGATCGCTCCGGTCACCCTGCGCTACCAGCGCGTTCTCGACATCTGCGGCGCGCCTATCGAGCGCGACTTTGTGGAGCGCGCCCTTACGCGCCTCGGCTGCACCGTGGAGGCCGCGGGTGAGGACTACCTCGTCACGCCGCCCAGCTTCCGCCCCGATCTCCCGCGCGAGATCGACCTCATCGAGGAGATCTTGCGCCTGTGGGGCATGGGCCGCGTCGAGGCGACCATCCCGGCGGCCAGAAACCACATCGGCGGCCTCACCCGCGAGCAGAAGCTCACGCGCAAGGTGGGCTCCATCCTGCGCGCCTGCGGCCTCAACGAGACCACGACCTTTGGCTTTGCCGCCCCGGGCGACCTCGAGAAGATCGGCATGTCCGCCGAGGGCCGCGGCCTGCCCGTGGTGCTTATGAACCCGCTTGTAGCCGAGCAGACCGAGATGCGCCGTTCGCTGCTCCCGGGCCTTCTGCAGTCGGTTGCCTACAACGAGGCGCACGGCACCGCCAACGTGCAGCTTTACGAGATTGGCAGCCTCTTCCACGGCCGCGAGAACGCGAGCCTGCCCAAGGAGACGCACTCCGTGGCCGGCGTGCTCTCGGGCGCTATGGGCGATGCGACCTGGAACCAGAAGTTCAAGCCGCTGCGCTTCTTTGACGGCAAAGGCGTTGTGGAGGAGCTGCTGGCCCAGTTGCGCCTGCCCAAGGTGCGCTTCCGTCCCGCCGAGGGCGAGGGTTACGGCTTCTTGCAGCCGGGCCGCTGCGCTGAGGTGCTCTCGGGCGGCACGGTGCTCGGCTGGGTGGGCGAGATTCACCCCGCCGCGCGCGAGGCGCACGACATCGACCTGCCCGTGGTGGCCTTCGAGCTCGATCTCGACAAGCTCATCGCCGGCGCACATAACCAGGAGAACTACCACGAGTTCTCGCAGTACCCCTCGGTTGAGCACGACCTCGCGATCGTCGTGCCCGAGGAGGTCACCTGCGAGGACCTTGAGCGCCGTATCGTGAGCTCCGGCGGCAAGCTGCTCTCCGACGTGCGCCTGTTCGACGTGTACCGCGACCCGATTCGTGTGGGCCACGGCAAGAAGTCGATGGCGTTTGCGCTCACGTATCGCGCCGACGACCACACGCTTACGAGCGAGGAGGTCGAGCGCGCGCACCAGAAGGTCGTGACCAAGGTGTGCAAGGCCACCGGCGGCGAGGTTCGCTCGTAGGCGACTGGAACCGCCCTCGGTCGGAGCCCGTCCCCGTTTGGAGCTCGCTTCCGTCTGGAGTCCGCCTGCGTCTGGAGCTCGCCTGCGTGGGTGCTCCCGGCGACATGTCCTCGTCGCTTTGCGGCTGCGGGGTGTGTCGCGGCGAGTTCCCTCCCGGGGCGGGCTCCTTCAAGGGCGGGATCTAGGCTTGCCGCGCTCGCCGGCTTGCCGTGCCTGTGGACATCACCGGGGCGCGCCCTTGTCACCTCGCTGTTGCAGGATGCGCCCTTTGGTGGCTCCTTCTTGATCGGGCTCTTTTCGGGGCGGGCGTCTATCGGTCGGCTCGCCGTCGCGCGGTGATGGGATGCGCCGTTAGATAGCTTCCTCCCGGGACGGTTCTCTACGGCTTGCCGTGCTCGCCGCTTTACCTTGCCTACTGGCTTGCCGCGCCGTGAGCATCCCCGTGGCAAGCCCTCATCCTTGAGTGACTACGGAATGTGGCCTGGTAAATGCCCATCCGAGCGGATCTCTCACGGGGCTGACTGCTTGCTTGCGCGCTCTCGGTTTCTCTATTCACTAGCTCTAAAGGTTGAAACGTTTGCCCAGTTGGAACATACATATTGCTCATGCGGAAGATCTGCTTGCTCGCGGGGGTGGGCTTGCTGCTGCCGTGCGTGACCGCAATGCCTTCCTGTTTGGCAACGTGCTTCCCGATATCCGTGTGGGCTATATGGTGCCGGGCATTGCGGAGCCGATTCCGTACCGCATCACGCATTTCGCCAAGCCCGAGCACATCCCCAAGCCGCGCGAGTGGGAGTTCTGGGATACCTATGTAGCACCTGCACTGGCGGAGGAGGCTCCCTCTGAGGTGACCGGCTGCCCGCTTTTCACCTTGCGGCAGGAGCTCGATCGCATCAATCGGGTGCACTATCCGCAACGCTATGTGGGGGCCGAGTCTGTTGTATCCGCGGCTTTTGACTCGACGATGAGTGAGGCGCCCTCCGAGGCGGACGTGGCTCAGTCCGTGCACGACATGGTTCTGGGCACCTGGCTGCATCTGCTCGCCGACAACGTCTGGAACGTGCGTGTCAACGAGCACCTCGACTCGATTGGCGGCAAACCGAGCGAAGGCTTTCGCATTAAGAAGCAGGGCGACTTCAACTGGTTCGGCAAGACGCTTTCCATCTCGTCTATCGTGTGCGCAACCGACCGTCTGGCCGCGGCGGCCGGGCGTTTTCCGCAGTATCCGATCTCGCGCGACGAGGTGCTCTATACCACGGCCGTCATCCACGAGACCGTGCGCGAGAACCCCGGCAACCCCGAGCGTCCGCCCTACCAGCTGCTTAACGATGGGTTCTTTGCTAGCACGTTTGCCGAGGTGAGCGAGCGGGCCGAGCGGCTCTTCGCCGAGCGTACACGTGGCTAACTGCCCAGCGTTGCCCAATCGATGAAGAGTTCGCTTCTAAGTGTGGACTCCGCCTTGATCTGGCGCTCGGTTTTGGGGCGACGTTTGATTCCGGTTTTGCGCGCGATGATGTCCAGGACCGCTTGGAATGCGTGCGGGTTGGTGATTTGCTCATGGGTGAGCAGGATAACCTCGTAACCCATGCTGGCGAGTGCTGTGGTTCGGTTTGAGTCCGAGATGCTCGCGGCCTCGCTGGCGTGTACCGACCGACCCTGGCATTCGATAATCACCCCGGCGTTGTTGCCGCTCCCTTCTATAAGGATGTCTGCGTAGCAGGTATCCTGTCTGCAGATATTTCTTGCCGCGGGGGAGAGGGGTATCCGCTGGTTGTTTTTGATATCAAGTCCCTCGCCACCTGCAGCTCGGGGAAGGCCAAGCAGCATCGATGTTTGGACCTCGAAGGGCGATGCCGCCTCGCCTGTCACGTGCTCTGCCGCCCAGCGAAGCTTTTTGACCCCATGAAAGCCATCGACCTGTTGGCAGAATATCTTGAGTTCCTCGGGCGTGGTGAGCGGCCGGCGTTTCCAAAGGCTGGTGCCGTGTCCGTCAACGTTTACGACGCGCTGCCAGCCTTCGCGCGGGCGTATGAATTGTTGCGCTATCGCCTGTTCGAGCAGGTGCTCCGCGTGTGCGGTCGGGTTGAAGACGGCAAAGGCTCCTGTCATTTCGTATGCGGCCATGAGCAAGTGCACCTGCGAGATGCCGCTCGCCATGGTGAGTAACGTCGCCTGCGGTGACGTTACTCGAAAGCCGTGGTCAGTATCGCGAACCGACCCAAACGGCAGGTCGTTCGTCATGCTGTGCGACCGGTAGAGCTTGGTTGAGCCGCTTTGTTCATTGCTGCTGACTATACGGTGCAGCGGACTATGTAAAAGGTTGCAAACAAGCTCAGAGCTTGCGAGCTTTCGGTGGTTTGAATCCTCAAACGTATTTTGCAAAGGCGGATAGAGCCCAAGAATCTGAGGCGGCACGCGGCAGTAATTGAACGCACTTGTTCCGCATAGCGTTAAATCCATTTTTGCCTCCCATCGGTGGGCCCTTTTAGCTAGGCTAAAACAAAAAATACGAAATTTGGAAGCAATATCAGCAAACGGTAAGTAGACAGTCCTTTTTGGCGGTAAAACCGCAGGTCGTGGAGAGTTAAAACCCTTGTCTACTCAGTGAGTTCCATTACTGCTTCCAGATTTCGTAAAAATTATTAACAAACCCCCTGTTCAGGAGCAATTTGCAGCTGCGAAATGGAGGGTGGGGCCGGCAAAGCCGGCCCCACCCTTTGCGAGACTGGTCTAAGGCAGGTTCAGGCAACTTTTTGTGATGGGGTCAGACGGCTTCCTTTACGAGACGGGATCAAGTAGCTTTATTGGATGGGTCTAAGCTGCTTTGCGAAGCGGGGCTAGGCGGCGTGGTTTTCGCCGGTGGCGTAGTCGATTACGACCCCGGGCTGCACGTTGTAGCAGTAGACGTTGAGGGAAAGACCGGCACCATCGTCTTCGAGCGACTGCGCTTCTATCTGCACGCCGCGGGCCACAAGCTCATCGCCGGAGAAGACGGGCGTCACACGGTAGAGCACATGGTTGTTGGTGTCCTCGATATAGCTGTCTACCTGGGATTCAAAAGGCTCCATGCCCTCGGTGTTCATGGCGCGCGTGCCGGTGATGAGATTCTTCTCGTTGGCGTTTTCGCCGCAGAGCATATGCGCAATCAGATGACAGCGGTTATAGAGTGACTCGCCGGAGACGAAGCTGTACTTGGCTTGGTGCCAGCCGGTGGGATGCACGCTCTGAATGCTTTCGCGCGGCTCGTAGGAAAGCGTCTCGGGTCCCAAGCAGGCGAAGGCCGCGGTGCAGCGCCCCAGGCTGTCAAGATCGCCAAAGGACGTGAAAGCGCCCTTTTCGGCCTCGGCAATCTCCTCGCTGCTAAAGGACGGTGTGCCTTGCGCGTGCCCATCATCGGCCCCAATGAAAACCGTAAGCGAGTCCGTGTACTCCGGGACGCTTGCAAGCGTTTTGGCGGAGGAGGCGGCACTGGAAGAGGCACTGCTTGACGCGCTGCTCGAGGTGGCAGAAGCGGTCTGCTGCGAGGTGCTGCTCGCATTCGGGCCAGCATTGCCCGAGAGCACGGGGGAGATTCCCGCGACCAGCGCAACGATGAGGGCGACAACGCCGGCGATCAACTTCTGTGTAGCGGTTGAAGAGCTGCGTCCACGTGGGCCGCGCGGACTACGTGGACCGCGGGATCCGCGCGGCTCACGGGCGCCACTGCGGGACCCGGCGTTATGCGGTTTGCGTCCAGCCATGTGCGCCTCCCCGGTTTTCGTCATCTCGATTGGTTCGGGTTATCGTACCAAAAGCGCCGGCGGGCGTGGCACAATGGTGGGCGTTCGGGCGCGCACGCGCCGCAGCGCAACGGCGCGGGAGGCGCCAGGGGGAGCAGTATGGTCAAGGCCGTAATCTTCGATATGGACGGAACGCTCATCGACACGGAGTCCATCAGCATCATCGCGTGGGAGCGCGCCGCCGAGCAACGCGGCCTGGACATTCCCGAGCAGCTGTTTTACGACTTCATTGGCATCACTCGCCCCGCGGCGCTCGAGATGCTTTCGGCCCAGCTGGGCAGCATGGAGGCCTCCGAGGACGTCTTCGAGCTGCACAAGGTTATCGAAGACGAGTTGTATCCCGAGATGCTCGTCCTCAAGCCCGGCGCGGCGGAGCTCATCCGCAGCCTGCACGAGCGCGGCATCAAGCTGGCGCTTGCCACCTCGACGCGTACCAAGCAGATGCACGATAAGTTCGACCGCTTTGACCTGCTGCAGTTCTTTGACGCCGTGGTCTGCGGAGACGAGCTCGAGCGCTCTAAGCCCAATCCGGATATTTTCCTGCTCGCGGCTTCGCGTCTGGGCGTCGACCCGGCTGAGTGCGCCGTGGTGGAGGACTCCTTCAACGGCGTCCGCGCGGGCAGCGCTGCCGGCATGTACACGGTGATGGTGCCCGATCTGGTGCAGCCTGACGAAGAGATTTCCTCCCTTGCCCGCGAGATCGTCGAGTCGCTCGCAGACGTGGAGACCACACTCGAGCGCGCCGGACAGCTCGCCTAGCATCGCGGGGCACTGTCACTGTTGGCACGCGGGCCGTGTGGGTTTTAGAACCCATGCGGCCCGCGTTCCATTTTGCTGCGATACGCTACAGGTAGAGGCCGAGGTCGAGCTGCGCTGGGTCGGCGGCGGCGCAGCCGGTGCTCGCGCGCGCCAGAATGAAGGGCTTCACTAGGTTCTGATGGTGCTGGCCCGCCTCGTAGCGCGCCTGTGCGGGGTCGGTCTGTGCAAGCTCGATCTGTTCGATCAGGACCTTCACACCGCGACGGCCGATCTCATACCCCGTGGGCGCGCAGGTGGTGAGGGCCACCCCGCAGCTCCACGCCATAGGGTTGCCGTCGCACCCGGCGACCATGATGTCGTCCGGCACACTGAGCCCCGCCTGCTCAAAGCCGGCGATCAAACCGCTCGCCAGCAGGTCGGAGAGAGCGAGCACGGCATCGGGTCGCTGCTCGGCGGGCATCTGCGTGATCTCTCGCGCGACATCGGCCCCGTCGGCGGGCTTGGTGCAGGAGCCCTCTTCCATAAAGTCGAAGTCGATGTGGGGATAGAGCGTCTCGAGCGCGCGCACGCCCTCGGCGCGGGTGCGAAGCTTGGGCGTGAGCGGGCGTCCCACTACGGCGATGCGCTCGGCCCCGCGCTCGATAAGGTGCTCGGCGATCAAGCGCCCCTCGGCCGCGGCGTCGGCGGCCACAAAGTAGCCGTGTCGGTCGTTTTTGGCATCGAGGTAGACCGTGGGGATGGAGGGCGTGCTCGCATATGTCCCAAGCGCGGGCTGCGAGGCCACGACCAGCATGCCGGACATCTGCGTGCCGGCAAAGTAGCGGCGAAAATCGGCCGTGCGGTCTTCGTCCCCGGCGCAGCTGGCGATGAGCAGGTTGTAGCCGCTCTTGGCCGCCTGCGCGGTGGCGCCGGTGGCAATCTGCAGGTAGAAGCCGTGATTGAGGCGGGGGAGAACCAGGCCAAAGGTGTTGTTGCTGCCGCCGGCAAGCACGCGCGCGCTCTGGTTGGGCGCGTACCCCAGGCGGTCGATGGCCTCGTTTACCTGCTTGATGGTCTCAGGGCGCACCTTCTCTGGGTGGTTGAGTACGTTCGAGACGGTGCCGAGGGCAACTCCCGCCTCGCGCGCTACGTCTCCGATGGTCACATGCGCCACGAAAAGCTCCTATTGATGCGTTTCAATTCCAGCGTTCGTATTGTAACACCATGGTCGAGTTTGTGGAGAACCCGTTGGTGCTCCGTGTGGTCTTGGAGAAAAGATACCAATTGGTAGCTGGAATATAAGACCAGTGCGTAGAATCGTGCCCCAACGTGAGGGGAGGCGAGCGCACGGTTCTGCGCGCGCCGAGGCGGCCTGAAAGGACACGATATGTGCGGAATCGTTGGCTATACCGGCACAGATGAGGCGAGCGGAATCCTGATAGAGGGCCTCAAGCGCCTTGAGTACCGCGGGTATGACTCCGCGGGTGTGGCGCTGGAGATTGCGCCCCTTGCGACCACAGCCCCCGCCCCCTACACCCTCCAGGTCACGCGCCGCGTGGGGAAGGTCGCCGGCCTCGAGGAGGCCCTTGCCGCGCGCCCCGCCTCCACGGACTCCGCCACCTGCGGCATCGGCCACACGCGCTGGGCCACGCACGGCCGCCCCACGCAGGACAACGCCCACCCGCATACGAGCTGCGACGGCCGCATCGCCGTCGTGCACAACGGTATCGTCGAGAATTTCGCCGAGCTCCGCTCCGAGCTCGAAGCGCGCGGGCACACGTTTCGCAGCGAGACGGACACCGAGGTCATCGCCCACCTGGTAGAGGAGGCCTACACCCGCACCCGTGACCTTATGGCCGCCGTGCGTGAGGCCTGCACGTACGTGATGGGCGCCTACGGCCTCGCCGCGGTCTGCGCCGACGAGCCGGGGACCATCGCCGTGGCGCGCAAGGACTCGCCCATCGTGGTGGGCCACGGGACACACGGCTCCTACGTGGCCTCCGACGTGGTTGCGCTGGTGGAGGCCACGCGCGACGTGGTGGTACTCGAGGACGGGCAGTTCGCCAAGCTTACGCCCGCGGGCATTGAGTTCACGGACGCGGCGGGCAACCCCATCGAGCCGGCGGTCACGCACATCGATTGGGACCTGGACACCGCTGAGAAGGGCGGCTACCCCGACTTCATGCTCAAAGAGATCTGCGAGCAGCCGCGCGTGGTGCGCGACACGCTCGTAGGCCGCATGGGCGCCGGCGGCGAGCTCAAGATCGACGAGCTGGGCCTCACCTACGAGGAGCTCAATCTCATCGACCGCGTCTACATCATCGCGTGCGGCACCAGCTACCACGCGGGCCTCATCGCCAAGAACCTTATCGAGGGCTGGGCGCGCATCTCCTGCGAGGTGGAGGCCGCGAGCGAGTTTCGCTACCGCGACCCCATCATCACGCCCACGACGCTCGTGGTGGCCGTGAGCCAGTCGGGCGAGACGGCCGACACCCTGGCCGCCATCCGTGACGCGCGCATCAAGGGCGCCAAGGTCTTTGGCATCACCAACGTGGTTGGCAGCCCCGTGGCGCGCGAGAGCGACGGCGTGATCTACACCAAGGCCAACAAAGAGATCGCCGTGGCCTCCACCAAGAGCTTTATCGGGCAGGTGGTGAGCCTCTCGCTTCTGGCGATGCTGCTCGCCCAGGTCAAAGGCAAGCTTACGAGCGGCCAGGTGCGCATGCTCTTTGCCGAGCTGGCCGAGACGTCTGCCCAGATCCAGCATATCCTGGACACCCAGGGCGAGGCGGTGCACGCCGCGGCGCTGGCCTGCAAGGACGCCCCCTCGGCGCTCTTTGTGGGGCGCGGCATGGGCGCCGCTATCAGCTGCGAGGGCGCGCTCAAGCTCAAAGAGGTGAGCTACCTGCATGCGGAGGCCTACGCTGCGGGCGAGATGAAGCACGGTCCCATTGCGCTCATCGACCCGGGTTTTCCCGTCATCGCGGTAACCACGCGCTCGGCCACCTACGACAAGGTGGTTTCGAACCTTAAAGAATGCGAGGCCCGCGGCGCGCGCATCATCGCGATCGCTACCGAGGGCGACACGGACATCTGCCGCATCGCCGAGCACGTGATCTATATCCCGCGCGTGCGCGACGCCTTTAGCCCCATCACGGCGAGCGTGCCCCTGCAACTGCTCGCCCGCGAGGTGGCGCTCATGCGCGGCTGCGACGTGGACCAGCCGCGCAACCTTGCCAAAAGCGTTACGGTTGAGTAGCGCGCCCGCCTCCGCGTGCCCGCGCGCCCGCCAACGTGCATAATGGGGCAAACAAAAACCGGAAGGGACGCGAACATGGCGCGAGGCTACATCGATCTGCATGCACATCTGGACGGCGCGATCACGGTGGGCGTGGCAAAGCGGCTGGCCGAGGCACAGGGCATTACCCTGCCCACCACCGACGACGCGGAGCTGCTCGATCTGCTCTCGGTGCCGGACACCTGCACGAGCCTGAACGATTTTCTCACCTGCTTTGAGCAGCCGCTTTCCCTTTTGCAGACACCCACGGGCCTGCGTGACGCCGTGAGCCTGGTAACGAGCGAGATGGCGAGCGAGGGCGTGGCCTATACCGAGCTGCGCTTTGCGCCCCAGGTCCACGGCCTGGACGGCATGACGCAGGAGGAGGCCATCCGGGCGGCCTTAGCGGGCCTCGCGGACGCGGCCATCCCGGCGAACCTCATCCTGTGCTGCATGCGCGGCGCGGGCAACGAGGCGGCCAACGAGGAGACGATCGAGCTCGCTTCGAAGTATCTGGTAGAAGACGGTGGAGTCGTGGCGCTCGACCTGGCGGGCGCCGAGGCGCTGTTCCCCACCTATAACTATCTGGACCTGTTCGGCCGCGCCCGCGAGCTCGGCGTGCCCTACACCATCCACGCCGGCGAGGCGGCCGGCCCGGGCAGCGTGCGCGACGCGCTCAAGATGGGCGCCGCCCGCATCGGCCACGGCGTGCGCGCCGCTACGGACGAGGCCCTGGTAGACGAGCTCGTTGAACGCGGAACGCCGCT
>CAVGNZ010000030.1:2858-5701 GCA_963630805.1 Bacteroidaceae bacterium | reverse complement strand
GTGTCCTCGATGCGCGCGTACTCCATCGACTCGGACATCGTGCGCACCATGTGGATGCCCAGCCCGCCGATCTTGCGCTCCTCGGCCGAGAGCGTGGTGTCCGGCTCGGGCGCCTGCGTGGGGTCGAACGCGTCTCCGTTGTCCACAAACTCCACCACGAGCTTGTTGCCGTTGCGCACGATCGAGGCGGCAGCGCGCGTGGCGTGCGAGTAGTTGCAGATGTTGGAGTAGATCTCGTCCACTGCCACCAGCACGCGGTTAGCCACACGGCGGCTCGCGCCCAGCTCGGGCATATGGTCCTCGAAGTACATGCGCACGGTGTCGATCGACGGGATGTCCGCATGCGTGACGATCTGGTTGCGGCCGCACAGCGCGTCGAGCGAGACGCAGAGCATCGTGATGTCGTCGGACTGCTCCGCGCCGTTCGCAAACGAGTGCACGCTCGTGGCGATGGTCTCGCATGTCTTGTGCGGCGGCAGGCCCGGGTCGCCGTTGAGCACGGCAAGCAGGCGGTGCTCGCCGTACATGTCCTCCTCGGGGTTGCACGCCTCGGTGACGCCGTCGGTGTAGAGGAACAGGCGGTCGCCGGGGAACAGCGGCATGGTGTACTTGCGGTACTTGATGCCGTCCATGCCGGCCAGGAAGAAGTTCGGCTTGGCCACGCGCAGGTACTCGTAGTCTCCGCCGGCGCGGCGCACGAGGGGCGGGTTGTGGCCGGCGTTCGCAAACGAGAGCGTGCCGGTGGTGAGGTCGAGGATGCCGAGCCACGCGGTCACGAACATGCCGCTCTCGTTGGCCTCGCACAGGCGCCGGTTGGTCTCGGTGAAGGCCGCGTCCACGTCCAGGCCAGACTCTACCAGCGAGTGGATCTCAGTCTTGGCCTGCATCATGAACAGCGCCGCGGGCACGCCCTTGCCGGAGACGTCGGCGATGAGCATCACGAGACGGTGGCTATCGAGCATGAAGAAGTCATAGAAGTCGCCGCCCACCTCGCGCGCGGGCTCCATGCTTGCGTAGATGTCGAAGTCGTGGCGCTCGGGGAACGGCGGGAACACGCTCGGCAGCGCGGAGTGCTGGATATGGCGCGCCAGCTCCAGCTCGGCGTCGTGACGGTGCTCAGCCTCCTCGATGTAGCCCTTGAGCGTGTTGACGGTGGTGTTCACGTTGTCAGAGAGCTTGGAGAACTCCTGGTGCGTGCGCACGTCGATCACGGTGTCCAGGTTGCCGGCCGCGATCTCGTTCAGGCCGTCGCCCACGCCGTGCAGGTTGCGAATCACGCGCCGGTACAGCAGGCGGTAGAGCACCGCGACGAGCGCGACGTTGACGATGATCTGGGTGAACACCATCAGGTCGCAGGCCACGGTGTAGTAGTAGTCGGCCTCGTCGCAGGGCAAAAAGACCATGATGGTCCGGTCGCCCAGAGTGCGCTTCATCACGTAACAGGTGACGTTGCTGATCTCCAACGAGGTCATGGAGTTCTCGGGGATCGTCGACGCCGGCTGCGAGAGGATGCTGTCGATCTTCGCGTCCTCGTTGTAAAGCTCGCTTTCGGCCTGGCTGGTGAGGACCTCGCCCGTGTCGTTCTCGTAGACGATGATCGAGCCGTTGAGCTGGATGCGCCAGTAGACCTCCTCGTCGATGACATCGTCCCAGCCCCAGGTCTCAACGTCGTTTTGCAGGTCGTCGAGGTTGATGTAGAGCAGCGTCTCGGTCTGGCTGCTCGAGATGTTGAGGATGATGACGGCGCTCGAGACGGTCACCGCAAAGAAGGCAGCGATGATGATGAGCACCAGGCGGTTGCCCAGGTCGCTGATGAGATAGGGCGGCTTGACGTGCCGACGCGTACCGCGCACCAGGCGGCAGACGGCCACGGCGAGGCCCGTCGCAAAGCCGTTCATGGCGATCATGACCACGTAGAAGGCATCGACAAAGACAAAGGCCGGCGTGACGCCCGCGTTGCTGAGCAGCAGGATGAGCATCATGTGGAACGCCTCGACGCCCATCGCGATGCCCACGGCGTAGCCGGTGGCGGGCGTGCGGTTGCCAAAGGCCCGGCGGCGCGAGAGGCCGCCGATGACACCCGCGAGCACCGTGGCTACCGTACACGCGGCGCGGGTGGTGAGACCCGCCTCGAAGTACAGGGGGTAGAGCCAGCGCCAGATGCCGCCGATGATGCCCGCGATGACACCGGCCGGTCCTCCAAAGCACAACGCCGCCGCCACGGGGGCCGCGTCGCGCGCGTTGATCAGGCTGTCGGTGACCGCGGGCAGGCCCGTTTGGGTGTCGAACACCGCAACGAGGCCAAAGGCCACACCGATCACAACGTGGCGCACCCACGGGTGGAGTTTGATCCAGGGCTGGCAGTGTTGGCCGAGATACGCAAAAATGCCCGCCAGGAGGGCGGGCAGTAAGGTCTGGGGGATAAGGCTGATATCCATAGCCTACCTTATGTGTACGTGGGATACGGGTGCGGCGAGCGCTCGTTACTCGATGGTGAGCAGGTCGCTGAAGCCGGTGATGTCGAAGATCTCGGTCACGGCGTCCTGAACGTTCTTCAGGCGCATGGCACCCTGCTCGTTCATGGTCTTCTGGGCGCGGAGCACCAGACGCAGGCCCGAGGACGAGATGAACTCGAGGTTGGTGAGATCGAAGGTCAGGTCCTTGGTCGCGGGCAGGATCTCGTCGAGCACGGCCTCGAGCTCGGGGGAGGTCACGGTGTCGAGGCGGCCGGTGAGCGCGATGGTGGCGTTGCCGCCGTCGATGGTCTTATCGATGCCGAGGGACATGGGGTTCCTTTCGCGAAGTTCAATTACATATGGCCGTATTGTAGCCGTTTACCGGCG
>CAVGNZ010000030.1:0-2622 GCA_963630805.1 Bacteroidaceae bacterium | reverse complement strand
GTGGTGCGGCTGATGCCCAGCACCTCGGCGGCGCGCGTCTTGTTGCCGCCCAGGTGGTCGCACACCAGCTGCGCGATGTCGCGCTCCGTATCAGCGAGCGGCCGCAGGATATACAGGTCGGTCTCGAGCGCGGGGGAGGAGAACACACCGGAGCGTATCACGTCCTCCTGTGCGAGCACCTCGCGGGTAAGCTCGGCGGTGATATCGGCCCCCTCGCTTACGATGAGCAGACGTTCGGCCACCTCGCGCACCTGCGTGTAGTTGCGCGGCCAGCGGTAGGCGTTGAGGACCTCTCGGGCGTCCTGCGCAAGCGCGGGCGTCTGCATCTCAAAGGCGGCGGAGACATGCTCCAGGTAGCGCTCCACGCAGGCGGCGCGGTCTTGGCGCTCGCGCACGGGGGCCGCGATGCAGACGGCGCAGCGCAGCTGTTCGGCAAAGGCAGCTACCGCATCGCACTCGCCGCCGCCGGGCACGTCGTTTCCCGAGAGGATCACGCGGCAACGCTCGGTGAGCGCCGTGTCGCGCACGCAGGCGAGCAGCTCTCGGCAGCGCTTCTCGCCCAGCGCGTGCAGGCCGCGCAGGTAGACGGTCATGTCGGTCTGGTAGAGGGGAGAGTCTGCCGCGCGCAGCAGCCAGCGCCAGTTCTTCTCGGCAAGCAAATCGCAGCTTACGCGCACGAAGGGCTGGTTGCGCGCGCCCCCGCGCAGGTAGAGCAGATGCGCCGTCTGGTCCTTGCCGGCCCCTGCCTCGCCCTCCAGCATCACGGGCACGCGGCGATCGTAGGCCTGAAGCACGAGCGGCGAGAGCGACTCGGCGCCCTCGATCACGCCAAAGGCGCTCTGGTCAAAGTCTGCCTGCACGTCCTCGGCGTTCAGCCATTCCACGCCTGCGCGCTCGGTGCGCGATCGACGCGTGCGCACGGTGAAGGTGGTGAGTTCGCGCCCCCCGATCATGCGCGTGCGGGGCAGCAGCGTGTAGAGATGCCCTTCGCGGCGCAGCAGCAGGCGGCCCTGCTCGGCAGCCTGCGCGCGCCTTTCGCGGGCGTACGCGATGAGTGCGGCGGCATGCGGCGAGGCCTCGTCCAGCGTGGTGTGAACCAGGGAGCCCTCCTCGTCAAAGACGATGACGTCGAGTCCCGCGTCGGCGAGCGCGGCCGCGTAGACCTGCGTCAGGGGGGCGCCGTCCTGCTGTGTCTTGGCTGCCACGGGCCGCCTCCAGAAGTGTTTCAAAATTGAACGATATTTTCTATTTGTCAGTATAGGACGTGCGGGCGCAAAGCGGGAATATGGTTGCGCGCTCAACACGAGCGCCGCCGGGTTGCGCCCCGGCGTACCAGCCGGGCGGTGAGGGCTCTTGGCACGCCCGCCATCGCTATGCGGCAGCCGTCTTCTCCTGTGGCGGCCGCGCATAGCGATGGTGAGCGATTCTATCAACACTGCGGACAAGCCCGCCGAGTGTCCTCACCGCCCAGTTGGCACCCTTTCCTAGCACCTTCGCGACGCCATCCACGCAAGGGTGCGCACGCGGCCTCGGAGCCTGTCTCCGGGGCCGCGTTTTTTTGTGCGCGGAGCACGACCGCGCCCGCACTCCGCCGTCCGCCTGGTGCGCCTACCGCCCGCCCTCCAAACCTGTCACAATGGTGAGCGGCTGTATTCCATGCGAACGCATACGACATACGAGCGGAGTTTCCATGTCTTCCACCACCCACGCCTGCAACATCATCGTCGACTCGTGCTGCGAGCTGCCGCGCGACTTTTGCGAGGCAGAGGGCCTGACGGTCCTGAACTTCACCTATACCGAGACGTCGCTGGGCGAGGGCGGCCTTACCGGCACCGACGACATGTACGAGACGCTC
Organism: Bacteroidaceae bacterium; assembly: GCA_963630805.1. Classification (GTDB taxonomy): domain Bacteria; phylum Actinomycetota; class Coriobacteriia; order Coriobacteriales; family Coriobacteriaceae; genus Collinsella. The sequence continues at coordinate 767 of CAVGNZ010000030.1, read as the reverse complement.
TCGGCTCACGATTTCTACGAGGCCATGCGCCACGGCGCGCAGCCCATGACGTCCCAGCCCTCGCAGCTGGCCTTCGAGGAGGCCTTTGCCGCCGCGGCCGATTCGGGCGTGCCCACGGTGTACCTGGCGTTCTCGAGCGGCATCTCCGGTTGCTACGAGGGCGCGTGCACGGCGCTGCGCCGCCTGTGCGACGAGCGCGGCAAGACGGCCGAGGAGCTGGGGCTCTACATCGTGGACCTCAAGCTCGGCTCTACCCCGCAGGGCCTGATCATCGCCGAGGCCGTGCGTCAGCGCAATCGTGGCCTTACCGCATCTGAGCTGGCCGAATGGGCAGCAGAGACGCGCTACTACGTGCAGACGCTCTTTATGGTCGACGACCTTGATGCCCTGCACCGCGGCGGGCGCATCCCCGCGAGCGTGGCCATGGTGGGCGGCAAGCTCGACGTCAAGCCGCTGCTGACCTTCGACACCGACGGCAAGCTCGCCGTGGTGGGCGTGGCGCGCGGCCGCAAGAAGGGTCTGCGCCGCATGGCCGAGTTCTACGAGAAGAACCGCAACACCGACATGTACTCCAACATCGCCGCCGTGGGCAACGCGGACGCCGAGGGCGACGCAGACCGCCTGTGCGACCTTATCTCCAAGCAAGATGACAGCACCATGTTCCTGCGCACCAACATCGGCCCCACCATCGGCTGCCACGTGGGCCCGGGCATGGTCTCCGTGAGCTTTTGGGGAGACGACCGCCGCAAGCAGTCCTCCATCTCAGA
>CAVGNZ010000029.1:54329-87393 GCA_963630805.1 Bacteroidaceae bacterium | reverse complement strand
CGTTCACGTCCAGGCTGCGCCCGAACTTTGCCGCCGTCGTGATCTGCAGGGCAAAGAATACCGCTCCGCCAAGCGTGAGCACATCGCCCATGTTGATCGAGATACTGTCGAGCGCCACGAGCGCGATGCCCGCCAGGCACAGGAAGGCTGCGCCCAGGTTGTAGCGTGTGAGCGGTTCGCGCGAGACCAGATAGCTGATAAACGGCACGAGCACGCAGTACACGCCGGTCAGAAAGGCGTTCTTACCGGCCGTGGTCTGCCCCAGCCCCAACGTTTGAAAAGCGTAGGCGGCAAACATGAACACGCCCATCAGCGCGCCCACCACGATATAGCGCCCATTGAGATGCGCCGCAATGCGCCTACGGAAGAGCACGAGCAGGATGAACGCCGCGATCAAAAACCGGCATGCGAGCAAAAGGAAGGTGGGCACGCTATCGAGCGTGTCCTTCATAACAAGAAAGGACGATCCCCAGACAACCGCGATGGTGACAAGCGCCAGTTTCCAAAACAACGGCGACCGAGCCCCGGCCCCCCGCAGCTCCCCCGGCCCCCGGTCTTCCACCGCCACCGGCGTATCCTCGATCTCCTCAGTCAACACCCAGCTCACAGCCCTTCCCGCAATAATGCAACGGCCTCCAACCCTACCACACACAAAACGAGCCCGATGCAAAGCATCGGGCTCAGTAACTTATTGTTCTCGAAGCCACTCCGGCACAGGCGCACGAAGCACCGGTTGCCTCACATCAGGTCCGGAGGACGGGCGTTTCCAAAGCGAACATTCCGCAGCGCGGAAGCCCCCTTTGCCAACGCCCGAAGGGCGAGGCAAAGGGGGCTTCCTAGCGCTCCAACCCTATCACATACAAAAAGAGCCCGATGCAAAGCATCGGGCTCAGTAACTTACTTTTCTCGAAGCAACTCCGGCACAGGCGCACGAAGCACCGGTTGCCTCACATCAGGTCCGGAGGGCGAGGATTTCCAAAGCGGACAATCCGCAGCGCGGAAGGCCCCGTTTGCCAACGCCCAACGGGCGAGGCAAACGGGGCCTTCCTTGCGCGAGGACGTCCGCGTGGAAATCCTCGCCCTCCGGACCGTGAGCAACCGCCAGGGCTACGCGCGGTTGACGGATCCCAGGTTCTCCATGCGGATCTTCACGATCTTCGTGATCTCGGCCATGCCCTCCTTGCCCGGCTTCTTGGGATCGAAGCACTCGGGGTTCTCGGCCATGTAGCCCATGTAACCCTTGGTAAAGGCCTGACGCAGCTCGGTGGCGTAGTTGACCTTGCAGATGCCGTTCTTGATGGCCTCGGCAACCTGCTCATCGGGCACACCGGAGGTGCCGTGCAGCACCAGGGGGATGTCGAGCTTGGCGGCGATGGCGCTCACCACGTCCTGCTGGATGTGCGGGGTGCCCTTGTACACGCCGTGCGCGGTGCCCACGCCGATGGCCAGCGAGGTGCAGCCGGTGCGCTCGACGAACTCCACGGCCTCATCGGGGTCGGTGTAGGGGTTCTCGCCCTCGACGGCCGGACCGTCGTCCTCCTTGCCGCCAACCTTGCCGAGCTCGGCCTCCACGGGCACGCCCATGGCGGCGCCGGCGTCAGCAACCAACTTGGTAAGGGCGATGTTGTCCTCGAACAGCTCGTGGCTGCCGTCGATCATGACGGAGGTGTAGCCGGTACGCAGGGCCTGCATGCAGCGGTTGTAGCCGTCACCGTGGTCGAGATGCAGGGCGACGGGAACATCGGTGCGCTCGGCTGCGGCCTTGACCATGCCGTAGAAGTAATCGAGGCCGGCGGACTTGATGGTGCCCGGGGTGGTCTGCATGATGACGGGGGACTTGGTCTCCTCGGCAGCCTTGAGAACAGCCATCACGAACTCGAGGTTCTCGACGTTGAAGGCACCGACACCGTAGTGGTTCTTCTTGGCGTCGAGCAGCATTTCCTTAGTGGTAACGAGCATGGTTGCTCCCTCCTGCCGAGCCGTACGGCCGGCACCCGGGCCCGCGCACCGCGCGCGGGCCATCCGTTGCCGCCATTGTACGAAATCACACGCCTACCTGCGCAGAAGACGATTGCTCAAGCAGCGCTCCGCAAGAAAGCAAACGCAAGCCTCTTCCCCGCGCAAGGCCGGCCGCACCGGGCATTCAGCCCGCTCGGGCAGGCCCCTGCGCCTGCCGCCGCTTTCCTTTACGTAAAAAGAAAGCCAAAGGAAAGCTCTTCTTTTTCTTAAAAGCAAAATAAAGCAAAATAGAATCTGCACATTTACGAGAGGAGCACTATGCCCGCCAGTTCGCATTCGTTTGCAGAGGAGCGCCGCCGCGCCATTCTTTCCATGCTCGAAACCTCGACATCGGTGCAGGTCGCAGACCTGGCAAGCGCCTTTGGCGTATCGGTGGTCACCGCACGCGGAGACCTCGACGCCCTAGCGGCCAACGGAAAGCTGCGCCGCACGCACGGCGGGGCCGTCTCGCTCAACCGCGCGCTCACCGTCTCCGTGCAAGACCGCCGTCTGAACGTAAACGTCGAGGCCAAGCAGGCCATCGCACGCGCTGCCCTCAACCTCATCGAGGACGGTGACACCCTGATCGTAGATTCCGGCACCACCGCGCTCGAGCTCGTACGCACGCTCGGCGCCAAGACGGGCGTCACCGTCATCACACCCGATGTCACCATCGCGAACTACATCGACGAGAGCCTGCCCGCAACGGACGTCATCCTTCTGGGCGGATCGTTGCGCAAGGGGCACCGCTATCTTTACGGTCCACTCGCCCTGCGCTCGCTTGAGGTACTCCATGCGAACAAGGCCTTTCTTTGCCCCACCTCGTTTGTCTCCGGGCGCGGCCTTATGACCAACTTTGAGCAGATGGCAGAGCTCAAGCGCGCGTTTATCGGAGCGGCGAGCTGTGCCATCGCGCTCATTGACACCACAAAGATCGATGCCCCCGGCCTTATGCGCTTCGCCGACCTGCACGAGGTCGATACGATTGTCACCAACGGCGACCCAGACGATGTGATCTCGACAGAGATAGCAGCTCTCATACAGAACGGACAACCCGCCCCACGGCTCATCGTTGCCTCTCAAGCTTAAGACGGAACCCGCCTCATAACGGGGTATCATGGTGGTTACTACCAGCACTTCCCCGGGAGACCTGCCCATGAAGACCATGATCTTGTACCGCTCCAAGCACCACGGCAACACCAAGAAGCTCGTCGACGCCATCGTGGCGCAGGATCCCGAAGTCGAGGCCATCGACATCGCGACCATCGGCAAGGACGAAGAGGAGCTCGACCTCTCCGGCTACCCGCTGATCGGCATCGCATCGGGCATCTATTTTGGTAAGTTCGACCCGACGCTCATGCGCATCATGCAGAAGTCTGTCGGAGAGAGCTACATGGTCTTTGGCCTTATGACCTACGGCGGCAAGAACAAATGGTACACCCGCGAGATCGAGGGCATCACCCGCACCCAGCGCGCAACCTTCATCGGCACCTACGGCTGCTTTGGCTACGATACCTTCGGCCCCTTCAAGATGGTCGGCGGTCTCATGAAAGACCATCCCACCCCCGACGAGATTCAGGGTGCGGCCGACTGGTACGGCCGTTTGATCGAAGAGTACGGCGCGCCCATCCAAGACGAATACGAGAAGCGCCGCCGCCGCGAGGAGTGGAACGCGGCGCATCCCGACCCGAGCATGGCCGCCAAGCTCAAGAACACCGCCCGTCATATCGCTGGCCTGCGCAAAAAGTAACCGAGTGGCCCCGGACGCCGTAAACAAGGAACCCCGCTGACACAAAGCCAGCGGGGTTTCTCTCGTTATAACGCACTACAGAGGCAAGCCTAGATCTGCGTGACCTCGATAGAAGCAAAGACCTCGTCCCAGGCGCTCATGACCAGATGCCCCGTCTGCGGGTCCATGGCGTTAAGCTTGCCGCAGGTGTTGCCCCAGCGCAAAACGTCCTCGGGAGCCAGCCCGGCGGCAATCGCATGGGCAAAGCCCGCGATGGTCGAGTCACCCGAACCGGTCGCGTTCACGGCCTCGATGGCAGGCGTGGTCACGCGGTAGCCCTGGCCCTCATAAAACGCCACGGCACCGGCTCCTCCCATGGTCACCACGACCCAGGGAATACCGGCAAAGCGCTCGTCGTTTGCCAGCACACTCTCCAGCTCACCCAGGTCATCGGGCGTGAACGAGGTGCCAAGCAGGCCGTTGATCTCGGAGAGATTGGGCTTGATGAGCGTCGGCTTGCAGCTCGAGGCAAGCACGGCGTCGAGCGAGGCGCCCGAGGTGTCCAGCAGGACGGGCACTCCCGCCTCACGCGCGGCATGCACGAGCGACACGTAGTAGCCCTTGTCGATGCCCGCAGGCAGGCTGCCCGAGATGGTCACGCAGTCCGCGCGGCCCAGCAGCTCGGCGAACTTGGCATCAAAGGCCGCGGTCTCCTCGGCCAAGACGGTGGGGCCGCTCTCCAGAAACTCAGTCTGGGCGCCGTCGTGCAGCACGGCGATGCAGATGCGGCTCTCGCCCGTGATCTTCACAAAGTCATGCGGGATGCCGTCATCATCCATGCGGTCGGCCAGAAACTCGCCCATGTGGCCACCGAGCAGTCCGGTTGCCAGAACGTCGTCGCCCAGCTGGCACAGAACACGGCTCACGTTCAGACCCTTGCCGCCGGCAGTCTTTTGCGGAACCACGCGGTTCACGTCGTCTACCACCATGTGATCGATCGTGTAGCGCGTATCGATCGAGGGATTCATCGTAACGGTGAGAATCATCGCGCTCCCCTATTCGGCCGCAGGGACGTGCACGCCGCCCAGATAGGTATCGGCAAGGGTCAAGTCCTCGTTCAGAACCACAAAGTCGGCGTGACGCCCCGGTTTGATGGAGCCGCAGCGGTCATCGATACGGGCAGAGTGCGCCGGCACCTCGGTACCCATGCGGATCGCCTGCTCGGCCGAGACGATATTCCAGTCGTAGACGTTCTTCACGACCTCGCACATCACGGCGACAGAGCCCGCCAGGCTCGAACCGTCGCGCAGGTAGCAGGCGCCGTCGCGCATGACCACGGGCAGGCCGCCGCTCATGTACTCGCCCTCGGGCATACCTGCGCAGCCCAGGGCGTCGGTGATCAGGGCCACATGGTCCCAGCCCTTGGCGCGCACGAGCGCCTCGATCGCGGCAGGCACCACATGATGACCGTCGGCGATGACCTCGGCATAGGTGTCGGGCGTCACCATAGCGCAGCCCACGATACCCGGGTCGCGATGGTGCAGGCCGCGCATGCCGTTATAGGTGTGCGTAAAGCAGGTGGTGCCGGCATTCACGGCGGCCAGGGCCTGGTCGAAGGTGGCGTCGGAGTGGCCGATGCTCGTCACGATTCCCTCTGCGGCCAGGGCGGCGATGTACTCGAGCGAACCGTCGTGCTCGGGTGCCAGCGCGCTCTTCACGATACGCCCGCCCGCAGCCTCCTGCCAGTCGGCATAGAGCTCATAGGCCGGGTCGATCAGGAACGCCGGGTTCTGGGCACCCACGTGCTTCTCGGTAAAGAACGGGCCCTCAAGGTAGACACCCTGGATACGGGCGCCGAGGAACTCGTCGCCGCGGGCGTCATCCGCCTCGGCAATCGCCGCGCAGGCGTTGCGGATGCTCTCGGGAGTCTCGGTGAACGTGGTGGGCAGCCACGAGGTCGTGCCGCGACGCACCAGCTCCGCGCTCGAGATGTTCACGCCCTCGGCATCGCAGTCGGTGGTGGCGTGGTTGTAAAAGCCGTGGATATGCGTGTCCACAAAGCCCGGGGCGACCCACTTGCCCGAGCAGTCGAGGATCTCACACTCAGGCGTCTCGGGCTGCCAGCAGCCAAAATGACCGTCCTCGACAAGCAGGTAGCCACCCTCCATAACACGGCCGGGCAGCACAAAATGTTTGGCAGAAATTGCATAGGTGCTCATGCGCACACACTCCCAACAACCAGGGTCGATACAAGAAATGCCCGCCCGCCACGGGGGCAGACGGGCATCAGGAAAAAGGAGAGCGAATCAGACGCCCTGTAGCCGCTTAGGCCTCGTAGGGGTGAATCGTCACGCCGTGGACCACGCGGGTCACGGTGCCGGTGGGGCTCGGGGTGTCGGGCGTGTTGCCCACGCGCACGGAGTTCAGCAGCGAAACAACCTGGCCGACCATGATGAACGGCAGCGCGAGGTAGGCCTCGGGCAGCGTGTCAAAGCCGGAGAAGGTGAAGGACTCGCCCTCGAAGTTCGGGTCGAGGTCCTGCTGAATACCGATGATCTTCTGTGCGATCTGCTCGCCGTTGCACTCGTTCAGGATGTCCAGGTCGTACTGACGCGTGTAGGCGCAGTTGTTCACGAACACGAACAGCAGGGTCTTGTCGTCAACAAAGGACTTGGGCCCGTGACGATAGCCCATGGAGGTGTCGTAGGAGGTGGCGACCAGGCCGTGAGCGAGCTCGAGGATCTTGAGCTGAGCCTCCTGAGCCAGACCGCCAAAGGAACCGGAACCCAGATAGGTCACACGGTTGAAGTCGCCGGCCAGGAAGGCTGCGATCTCGTCCTCGCGGGCGATAACATCCTCGCCCATGGCGGCAGCCGTCTCAACCCAGGACTCCTTCTGCTCAAGAGAGGCCTCGTCAAAGATCAGGGTAGAGAGCAGCTCCATGCAGGAGTAGCTGCCCGTCATGGCAAAACCCTTGTCGTTGGCGCGCGGAATCAGGATGGTGAGCGCGTTGGGGTCGTCAGCGGCCTCGACGGCGAGCTTGCCCTCAGGGGCGCAGGTGAGGTTCAGGAACTTGATGTTGTGGCAGACCTTGCGGGCAACGTCCACGGCGGCCAGACTCTCGGGGCTGTTGCCGGAGCGGGCAAAGGAGACCAGCAGGGTGGGGTCTTCAGGACGCAGGAAGTCGAGCGGGGCAGAGACGATATCGGTGCTCGCCACGGGCTTGAAGTCATACAGGTCGCTGTTGCCGGCGTGACGCAGGTAGGGCGCGCAGGTGTCGCCCACGTAGTCGGAAGTGCCGGCGCCGGTGAAGACGACGCTCAGGCGACCCTCGCCCATAGCACGGGCGTCGCTCAGGAAGGCCTCGATCGCCTCGAGGTTCTCCTTGTAGATGTTCACCGTGTCGCGCCACAGCTCGGGCTGCTGCTTGATCTCGAGGGTGGTGATATCCGCCCCCATGGCCTTCAGGTCGTCAAGGCTTTTCTCGAACATATCGATACCTCTCCTTCTCGATAAACCCTTCTACAAGGGATTATAGTTTCTTGTTGGTTATCTGGTAGTAACCAGTTTGAAGAATAGCCTAGCTCCAGGTTTTCTTCATCGTCCGTATGGCTAATCGTTCCGGTAGTGGAAGACCTTGTATTTGAATTGATCGGCGCGGGCAACGGAGAGCGTGTACTCAACGATCTCGTTGCGCGCATTGTAGGTGGTTCGCACCAGGTCGAGGACAGGTGCCCCCTCCCCGATGTCTAGCAGGCGTGCGTCGGCGGGCCTTGCGATGCTCGCAAAGAACTCCTCCTCGGCCACGCGGATCTTCTCCTGGTAATCGACCTCGATTACCTCGTAGAGCGGCTTTTGCTCAAGCAGGGGCCGCTTTAGGGTGATGAACTTGCGCAGAGGCAGATAGGTGCGCTCTACCATCATCGGCATGCCGTCGGCGCTGCGCAGGCGCTTGAGCTTAAAGAGCTTCTCGCCCAGACGAACGCCCATGTGCTCGGACAGGTTCTTATCGGCCTCCATCTCGGCGAACTCAAGGATCGTCGTCTTGGGGTCGCGGCCCATCTCGCGCATCTGATCGGTAAAGCTATAGGACTGGGTGAGGTTCGCCGCCTGCACGGAGCGGTCAGCCACAAAGGTGCCGCGTCCATGCTGGCGAACGACCAACCCAAGGCTCTCCAGCTCTTGCAGAGCCAGGCGAACCGTGGTGCGAGATAGCCCGTAACGCTCCGAGAGCTCGCGCTCAGACGGAAGCATGTCGCCAGCCACGCACTCGTGCTCGATCTTCTCGCTCAAGATATCGACGAGCTGATCATACAGAGGTTGTTTGCGTGTTCCCAGCGCCACTTTGCTACCTCACTTTCAAATACTCACGCGGAGCTTAACGCTCCATACAGGCCATGGGGGAAGGCCCGCAAAATGGGGCGCACGACTTGAGCCGCACGCCCCGCAGGTAAAGAACTTACCAGATGCTGGTCCACAGATCGAAGGGACCCGCGCCGAGGATGCCCAGGACGAAGAGCAGGAGAATGCCCTTGGTCGGGGTCCAGTTGTACTTCGCGAAGAGGAAGTACAGCAGGAGGGTAAGCAGCAGCGGGATGAGCTTCGGGACGATGGTGTTCAGCGTGTCGGCCACGGAGAAGGTGACCGGGGACTCGGTGACCGTCATGTAGGTGACGGAGACCATGCCGTTGCCAAGATCGGTCACGCCAGCGGTGACAGCGTTGCCATCGGCGTCGGTGCCGGTGAGCTCGTTGCCGTCCTCGTCCAGCATACCCATGGTGCCGGCCTCAGCGGACTCGGTATCGATGGGAGCCATCTCCTCAAAGAGGATGGAGTCGTCAGCGTTGACGATGCAGGTCGTAGCGGAGAGGCCACGGGTGGTGCCGTTGGGGATCTGCAGGTTGATCTGCGTACCGCCCATGGTGACAACCAGGCAGCCCACGACGAAGACGCCCATGATGGAGGCGGCGCGGGTGAAGGCCTGCATGTTGGCAGTCAGAGCGTCAATGGCGCTGGTGCCCAGCTTGTAGGACCAGTTCATGAGCCAGAAACGCAGAGCGAACTGAACCACGTTGAAGATCAGCAGGAAGATGATCGGCGCGGCGGCGTTGCCGTTGATGGCCATGTTGGAGGTGATGCCGGCCGTGATAGGCACGAGCGTCAGCCAGAACAGGGCGTCGCCGATACCGCCGAGCGGGCCCATGGCGGCCACGCGGACGGCGCGGATGGTGGGGATGTCCACCTTGTTCTGCTCAAGGGAGAGCACGATACCCATAACAAAGGTGACCAGGAACGGGTGAGTGTTGAAGAACTCGAGGTTGTGGCTCATGGAAGCCGCAAGGTCGTCCTTGTTGGTGTGGATCTTCTGAAGACCCGGGAGGATGGAGTAGAGCCAACCAGCGGCCTGCATGCGCTCGTAGTTGAACGAGCCCTGCAGGAAGCAGGAGCGCCAGGCCATCTTGTTCAGGGTTGCCTGATCGAGCTGCGGAGCAGGAGTCAGATCTGCATAGTGCTCCGGGATCACATAATTAGATGCCATCTTCGAAGTCACCTCCGTCAGAAACAACCGCACCCTTCAGCTCGGTCTGCTGCTGGAAGTCCCAGAAAGCGATGCCGAAGCCGATGAGAGCGAGGATGAGCAGGGCAGGGGTCGCCAGGGAATCGTTGGCGACGGTGATAAGCGCAAGGCCAAAGCCCATGAGGAAGAAGCCCCACATATCGCGGGACATCATGACCTTCAGCAGGACGGCGAAGCCGACGAAGCGCATCATGCCACCGGCAGCGGACAGACCGGTCTGCAGCCAGGTGGGGATCGAAGAGGCGATGGTCTGGCCGATGGTGGCGCCAGCGATGAAGAACAGCGTGACGACGACGGCGAAGATCAGGCCGAGCAGAGCCATGGCGAAGTAGTTGAGGCGCTCGATGCCCTTGACGTCCGCGTTGTGGGCCATGTTGTCGGCCGTGGACATAAGCGGGGACATAAGGGTGAACACCAGGGTAACGCCAAGCTGACCGAGCAGTGCGAAGGGCACGGCGAGGCCGACAGCGGCGTTGGGCTCAAGGCCGGAAGCGATGGCCAGGACTGCGGCCATGATGCCACCGATAACGGCGTTGGGCGGCTGGGCGCCACCGATCGGCATGTTACCGATCGTCATGAGCTGGTAGGTACCGCCAACCAGAAGGCCAGTGTTAAGATCGCCGAGGATCAAACCAATGACGGCACCGGTGACGATGGGCTGATAGAGAGACTCCAAGAAGTTGAACTGGTCGATAGCCGCGATGAACGTGACGATGAAGACCAATGCGACCTGAATAACGGAGTATTCCATCTTGCTCCTCCTTTCGAAAAACTACGCATTGTATTGAACAGACACATGCCGGATGTACCAGCAGTCGTTTGGATGCCGAGCTCCCTCTTACGAGAACAGCTTGTTGACATCCTCCGCCGGCGTGCTCGGTACACGCCTGATCTCAAGCTCCACCCCCAATTCCTGAAGCTCTTTGAAAGCGGCGACGTCGGCGTCGTCGACGGCAACGCTGGTGGCTACCTGTCGCTTGCCCTCCGACATATGCATGTTGCCGATATTGACCTTGCGTATAGGCACCCCGCCCTTGACGAGCGTAAGCACGTCGGACGGGTTCTCGGCCACGATAAAGATGTGCTGCTTGGGGCTCGCCTTGCCGATCACGTCGATCGTCTTCTGCAGGGAGAAGAAGCGCGTGGCGACGCCTGCGGGTGCAGCCATCTTCATGAGGTTCTGACGCATGGTGTTGGTCGAAACGTCGTCGTTGGCGACGAGGATGAGGTTGGAACCCAGGGTGGAGTTCCACTGCGTGGCGACCTGGCCATGAATCAGTCGGTTGTCGATGCGGGTAAGGAGAATGTTGGGCTCTGCCATTGTGGTTCGCATCCTTTCTTGGTGCTCGTTCTATCTGCTTGGGTTTGCGAGAAAGCTTGCCCAAAGGGAACCGAAGTGAAGGCTACTTGCTGATCTGCTGAATCGCGTAGCGGGAGACGTCGATTACGGCGCCGGAACGAACCTTGACCTCGACCTTGTCGCCGTCAATGCTCTTGACCGTTCCGTAGATGCCGCCGGCGAACATGATCTCTTGACCCGGGGCGAGCTCCACGTGGAGCTCCTCGAAGTACTTCTGCTTACGCTTGAGGCCCACGCGAGACCAGATGAGGTACACGGCGGCCATGATGAGCAGCAGGCCAGCCAGGGCGATCGAGGAAGCCAGGATGCTCTGGCCGAAGTCCGCGCCCATTAGATGCCCTCCTCGTCATCAAGGTCCTCGGCTGCGCCGACGGGCTCAAGGTTCTTGTGGACGATGCCGTCCTGGCCGATCTCCACGGCCTGAGCGGCGAGGTCTGCCAGCTCAACGCCATCGCGCGTAAGCACGAGCTCGAGCAGCATAGGGAGGTTGGTACCGGTGACGACCTCGACGTTGTCGATGTCCTGGGAAATCATCATGGCCTGGTTGAACGGGGTTCCGCCCAGAAGGTCCACGAATACGAGGACGCCGTCGCACTCGTCGTGCATCTTCTGGATAGCAGCACGAAGATCGTCGCCGTACTCGGCGGCACGGTCACCCTCGAAAGGAACGATCTGGAACGCAGGCTGCTCACCGGCAACCATGTCGATGGCACTCGCAAGTCCGTTAGAGAATTGGCCGTGGCCCGTCAGAATGAAACCGATCATCCAGTGCCGTCCTTTCACTTCAATCAAGTCCCGCCCGCTCGGTTTTATTGAGACCTTTGTGGGCGCTCCATGTGGCAACTGGTTGTAACCACGTTATCAGTTGACTGAATTATATCAGCTGTGGACATTTCGTTGACGGAATTGAGTCTAGGTCGAAGGCAATACCGTTTGGGTCTTCTTTTCGACCGTTTACCTTCTAGCAACACTTCTACCTGCGGTTTTGAAACCATTCTGAAACATTGTTCATCGAATTAGTTTCGAGCCCGCGTTTCGATAACGCGTACGCACCTTTCATTACACCTTGATTAAATTGCAGCTCAGATATGAAGAGATGTAAATTGGTATTAATACCTCAATACCACTATTTCGAGGACCAGTCGCTGCCCATCACAGCGAACTTTTTCGCCGAACGCCACCCTAAAACACCGTTCAACCCAGCAAACCAACCGCTAGATACCGCACCCACCGCTTCACCCAAATAAAGCCCCACGCACCCCAGCCCCCTGCTAGAACGTGCACGTTTCACAAGCAAGCTTCCGCAGCAATCTCTCCACCAGACAATTTAATAACCCCTACCCCGAAGAGTTGCAGAGGAATCAACCACAAAAGGCCCCAATAAGCCTCCCTGCAGCGCAATTCGAATGAATAACCCTAAAAGAATGAGGGCCTTTTACACGGCGAGGCAAAACAAGTAGCGAAATCGACCGCGAGGGACACTTAAACCGTCCTCTGCGATGTGGCTTTTTACTCTGCGGCGCAGCTCTTTACAAACAGACTTCGGAGCACGTTATCCCCCGCCCCATGGAACGGCTTCTACCGGCCCCCAATAGCGGAATCGACCGCAAAAAGGCTCGCGTTCCCAAGGGTCGCTTTCCTTGTTGCAAGAGCCCCGGTGTTATCGCTGAAAAACTGTTGGAGCGCAGCGACCAGTTTTTCAGCGATAACACCGGGGCTCCCCCACCCGCAGCAAAAAAGAAAAAGGCCCCTGTCCTCAGGAGCCTTTTTGAGTATCGATGGAGCCAACGAGCGGATTCGCGTATGCCTTCGGCATCCGCAGCTTCGGGCGCTGCGCGCCCTCGCACGCTCGCTGGCAAATGCTCACGCATTTGCTCAGTCTCGCGACCTCATCGGTTCGAATCCCCATCTCTCACCAAAAAGAAAGGGCCCCATTGCTGGGACCCTTATAAATTCGATGGAGCCAACGAGCGGATTCGAACCGCTGACCTACGCATTACGAGTGCGTTGCTCTACCAGCTGAGCCACGTTGGCGTATCAACGAGTGATTATGTTACGTGAAACGCGGGACAGGTGCAAGACCCTGCGAAAAATGCGCCAAACAAAAAGCCAGACGCCCGCTCTCCCCTACTTTGCGGCTCCTCCCAGGGCGCCGATCACACCGCGGATGAGCGACTGCGTAGAGGCCGAGGCTTTGTCCGCAGCGGCGAGCGCGTCCTCGAAGCTGTTGTCGATCATGCCCGCCTTGTTGGTCACGAGCGTGATGCCGAGCACCTGCATACCGAGGGCGCGCGCCATGATCGCCTCACACACCGTGGAGCAGCCCACGTAGTCGGCACCCAGGGTATGGAGCATACGCACCTCGGCGGCCGTCTCGTACGTGGGGCCGAGCAGCCCCGCGTAGACGCCCTCGGCCAGATGCAAACCGGCATCCTCCGCCGCGCCGCGCGCAAACTCAGAGAGATAGGCGGAGTAGGTGCCCGCCATGGGGATAAAGGGAGAGTCGGCCTCGGCCGCAGCCACGCCCGCAGCGCTCGCGAGCGGGTTTTGACCGGTCAGGTTGATCTGGTCGGTGATCAGGCCCACGGTGCCCGGTGCCACGCCGCTCACGGCGCCCGATGCGCAGGTGAGGATAATGTCGCGGCAGCCCAGACGGTGTGCATGACGGACCAGCGAAGTGACCTGCAGCGGCGTGTAGCCCTGGTACAGGTGCACGCGGCCGGGATAGACCACCACGGGTACGCCGTCGATGGTGCCGATGGTCACCTCAAAGCGGTGCCCCTCCACAGGGATGGCCTCGGCCGGAAAGCCATCGATGTCCTCGTACTGGATGCGGCGCACCACGCGCACCTCGTCTGCCAGGGAGGCAAGGCCGCTGCCGAGCACCAACGCGATGGGGTGCTCCATGCTGGGCTCGCAATACTCGACCAGGTTCTCGTCTACCACAGTAAATCCCTTCCTTCGCAACAGTTCCGCGCACACACCGTCGCCGGGGACGAGGCGTCCGCAGAAGCGTCCGTCATAGATGCGACCCGTCCCGCAAGACGGGCTCTTGGATTTCAGGATAGCAAGGCGAACACCCAACTCCTGCGCGATATCGAGTGAGCGGGCGGCTCCGTCCGTGTACGCGCTCGTCACGTCCGTACCGGCCGCCGTCACCACCCGGCGGCCGCGCCTCTCGGCTGGCGGGCGCGGCGTGGCAAGGCCGCCCATCACCTCGGGGCACACGCTGCGCACCGCGCCCTCTCCTCCCACAGCGCGCAGACGCTCCACGAGGCGCTGACAGGCTAAAGACGGCTTGGAGCCCCCGTCGTAGCGGACAGGGGCTCCAAGAAGGCAGTCGCTTATGATCGCGCGCACGGGCATGTGCGGCGTTTAGACAAACAGACCGTAGATGTTCACGTTGGCGGTCTTGAACAGGTCGTTCTCGAACTCGCTCCACGTGCTGCTCTGGTTCGAGACCTCCTGCGAGTACTGCTGGTAGGCGGTGTAGTAGGCGGTCAGGGCCTGGGAGTAGGTGGCAGAATCGGCCGTGAACTCCTCGCCGGAGAGCGCCTGCGCGTAGGTGCCGTCCTCAGAGGCCCAGGTGCCCTTCTCGGAATCCCACTCGTCACCGGCCAGGTTGATGATGTAGTCCGCGTACTCCTTCGAAGCCGTGGAGGTGTCGCCGTTCTCGGGCTCGGTGGGGGCGGTGGGAGCCTCGGTGGTGGTATCGCCGATGACCTGCTTGTAGAGCTTCTGCAGGGTGGTCTGCTGCTTCACGATGGTCTTGGCCTGGTCCTCATCGAGACCGTACTGGCTGGCGATGGTGGCGTAGTCGGAAGAGCCGATGGAGTCCTCGGCGTACTCCTCCATCTCGTCATCGGAGACGGTGATGCCGCGCGAATCGGCCTCGGCGAGCAGGATCTGGTTGCGCACGTAGCTCAAGATGACGTCGGCGGAGGGAGACGGGTAGGTGTCGTCGTCGTTCTTCACCGTGTCCAGGCTGTACTGGCTGGTGATGGCCTCGCGAGCGGTGACCTCGGTGGTCTTGCCGTTATAAGTGTAGGAGGCGACGGTGGAGTCGAGCTGGTCCTCGGTCACGTTGGCGGCGCCGGTGCCCTTGCCGGAGAAGCCGCCTGCGCCGATAAAGTAGCCGGCGATAGCGGCCACGACCACGGCGACCACGGCGACGGCGACGATCAGACCGGTACGCTTCTTCTTGGGGGCATTGCCATCGCTGCCGGAGCCGTCCTCGGACTCAGCCTCGGGCATGAGCTCCTTGTCGGCGGCGTTCTCGAGCATCTCCTTCTCGGCGCGCTCGGCCTCGGCCTCGGCGGTGGTATTGGCGGCGATGTGCTCGGCAGAGGTGCCCTCTACCAGCTCGACGTCAGAGGTATCGATATCGCCGGGGGTGTCCTCGCGCTCGATGATCTTGATGCCATCGACCTCTTCGTGCTCTTCCTTTTTCTGAATCAGACCCATGGGTTTGACAGCTCCTTACTTTGCGTACGGTTGCAACGGTTAAGGATACGCCCGGTAGCGGGCGCATCGGCTTATAGATCGATTAAAGATTGGCAATCACAGCATCTGCAAAGGCCTGCGTGCCAACGGCGCCGGCGGCCGAGCCGGTCTGTGCGCGGCGCACGTCGCCCGTGACGGACTCGCCGGCGGCGAGCGTTGCGCGCACGGCGGCGCGGATGCGCTCGGCGGCCTCCTGCTCGCCCAGGTGGTCGAGCATCATGCAGGCCGAAAAGATCTCTGCCGTGGGGTTGGCGATGTCCTGGCCGGCGATGTCGGGCGCGGAGCCGTGCGTGGCCTCGAAGATGGCGATGTCGCGGCCGATATTGGCACCAGGCGCCATGCCCAGGCCGCCCACCAGGCCGGCAGCCAGATCGCTCACGATGTCGCCGTAGAGGTTGGGCAGCACCAGCACGTCGAAGTCGTAGGGGTTCTGCACCAGACCCATGCAGGTGGCGTCGACGATCTTGTTGTCGAACTCGATATCCGGATAGCGCTCGGCCACCTCGCGCGCGACGCGCAGGAACAGGCCGTCGGTCTCCTTCATGATGTTCGCCTTGTGCACGGCGGTCACCTTGTGGCGGCCGCAGCGGCGCGCGTACTCGAACGCGTACTCCACGATGCGACGCGAACCGGTGACAGAGATCGGCTTGACGGAGATAGCGGAGTCCTCACGGAAGGGGTTCTGACCGGAACGCTCGACAAGCTCTGCCAGCTCCGAGACCTCGGGCGCGCCCTGCGCGAACTCGATGCCCGCATAGAGGTCCTCGGTGTTCTCGCGCACGATCACCAGGTCGATGTCGGTGTAGCGCGAGCCGTCGCCCGGCATGGAGAGGCAGGGGCGCACGCACGAGTACAGATCGAACTCGCGGCGCAGCGCCACGTTCACGCTGCGAAAACCCGTGCCCACCGGAGTGGTGATGGGGCCCTTGATGGCGACCTTGGTCTCGCGCACGGCGTCCAGCACGTGCTGGGGCAGCGGCGTGCCGTACTCGTCCATCACGCCGGCGCCGGCGTCTACCGTCTTCCAGGCGATGTCGACACCGCTCGCGTCGACCACGCGGCGCATGGCCTCGGTGATCTCGGGGCCGATGCCGTCACCTGGAATCAGAACAACCTCGTGAGCCATGGTTTACTCCTCGTCGTCGGTATCGTCGTCGCTTGTGGCGACCGTGCGGGCGCGCTTCTGGGGCTTCTCGAGCTTGAAGCGCTTGACCAGCATGTTGTAGATCTCGCTGGAGCGGGCCTTGAGATAGGTGCCCTTGCCGTTCTCGGCATCGAACTGCAGACGGCCCGCGAGCTCGCCGGCAACGCCGCCCTCGATCTTGCCGGAGGCAAAGTCGTGCAGGCAGCCCAGCATGTCGCGGTACTCAAGGTCGCCGTGGTAGCACTGGATGGCCTCGTCAAGGATGGGCCACACCTTCTTGGAGCGGCCGCGGTCGGTGGCGCCCCAGGTGGTGAGCAGACGGAAGGCCGAAAGGCGCAACGGCGCAGAGAGGTCGTCGAACAGGGCCTCCTCGGCGCCCTCGAAGGCCGCACCGATCTCCTTGGCATGCGTGGGCACCAGAAGCGTCAGCGCGTCCAGGATCTCCCAGCGCGTCTGGGCCTCGGGACGCGAAAGGGCCTCGATCAGGTCGGAGACATACTCGTCGAGCAGCTCCGGCTCGCGCTGGGCGACCAGCAGCACCACGCGGGCGGCCATCTGGCGCTTGCGGCGGCTCGCGCTCGAGAGGTCGTCAATCAGGGCCGTCAGCGCATCGCGGTCCTTCTCGACCGAAGCGAGCGCCTCGGCTTCCTCTGCACTCAGCTCCTGCTTGATCTCTTCTGCCATGTACTGTTACCTCTCATTCTTTCTGCGCGGCTTTTTGCCCGCAGACGCATCTTCCACCGAGATGAGCTCGGGCGCGTCTTCGCCCGTGGCACGACGGCGGCGACGCTGCTCGCCCGTGCCCTTCTCGGCGGCCTCGCGGTGTCCCTTGTTGACGTTGAACACCTTGTCGTGCACGGCCCAGGGACCCACCGACTCACCGAAGGCCATCTTGAGGCCCACGATCGCGCCGGCAAGCAACCCCACGTCCACCGCATAGAACAGCGGAACGGCCGCCAAGATGAACGACAGCAGCACGGCGATGATGATGGCTGCGCCGTTCATCTTCCAATAGTCGGCGCGCGTGACGGCGCGCATGCCGACGTTGTTTCCAATCAGAAACCCTATGTACACGCTGAACGCGAAGAGCAGCAGCGCGCAGATCAGGAATGCGGGATCGGTCATGCGCTGCTACTCGGCATCGTGATGATGGCAGCAGCACTCGTGCTCGCCGTCACCGTGATCATGTCCGTGGCCGTGACCGCCGCAGCACTCGTGACCGTCCTCGTGGTGATGGCCGCCGCAGCCGCACTCGTGATCTTCGGCGGTAGGGGCCGTATAGAGTGACCAGTCGAGACCGGCGGCCACGGCCTCAGCCTCCTCCTTGTAGAGCAGGGTGATGGCCTGGGTACCGAGCTTGCTGCCGCCGATGGCATCGAGGATGTCGTACAGGGTGAAGGCGGTGTCGGCGCCGGGCAGGGCGATTTCCTTCTCCTCGGCCACAGAAAGGGCCAGGCGCAGGTCTTTCAGGAAGTGCTGGACCATGAAGCCCGGCTTCCAGTCGCCCACGAGCGCCTTGGGCGCCAGCGAGTCCATGGCGCCGGAGCGGCCCGTGCCGCCCAGGATCATCTCGCGGGTCTGGTCGAGGTCGAGGTCGGTCTGCTCGGCAAAGGCGAGCGCGTCGGCCATGCCCACCATGGAGGCAGAGAGCGCGACCTGGTTGGCGAGCTTTGCCGCCTGGCCCTTACCGGCCCCGCCAAAGCAGTAGATCTTGGACGAGAACGTCTCGAGGATCGCGCGGACGGGCTCGATGTCCGCCTCGGTCGCTCCAACGATCAGCGTGAGCGTGCCCGCGATGGCGCCGGTGTCGCCGCCGGTGACCGGGCAGTCAAAAGCGTGCTTGCCGTAGGCCTCGGCCGCTTCGGCGATATCGCGGGCGAGCTCGGGGGCGCTCGTGGTGAGGTCAATCAGGTAGGCGCCGGGCTTGGCCGCAGCGAGCAGGCCGTCGCCGGAAAGATAGATCTCCTCGACGTCGGCCGGGTAGCCCACCATGGTGAACACCACGTCGGCGTCCTTGGCGGCCGCAGCCGGGCTATCAGCCCAGACGGCACCGCGGGCAACGAGGTCATCGGCCTTGGACTTGGTGCGGTTGTAGACGCACACGGGGTAGCCGGCGTCCATGATGTGCCCGGCGATGGGCGCGCCCATGATGCCGGTGCCAATGAATGCGATCTTGAGCTGCTGCTCTGCCATAAAAGCCTCTTTTCTAGCCTCTTGGTTTCTAACGTTTGCTTGTGCGGTCACCGGCGCGCGACGCCGCTACTCGGACTTCTCGCCGCCGCGGATGCGCTTGGCGATGCGGTCGGTGAGCGAGATCTTGTCGGCGCGGTTCTTGCCCCAGAACACCACGGCCACCATACCCGGGCCTACGTGCGCGCCCAGCGTGGGGCCCACGGAGCCGCGAATCACGGTGAGCTCGGCGCAGCCGTCCTCCTTGCGCAGGGCGTTCTCGAGCCAGTCGCCGTCCTTCTCGGCATCGGCCGTGACGATGGCGATAGGCATCGCAGGGTCGAGCACGTAGTTCTCCTTGAAGGACTTGACGAGCGAGCGCAGGCCCTTCTTGCGGCCGCGGTTCACGCCCACAAGGGTGAGCGAGCCGGCCAGGTCGTAGGAGAGCTCGGGCTTGACGTCGAGCTTGCTGGAGAGCTGGGCCGCGGCGGGCGGAATGCGACCGCCGGCCGCAAGCGCGTCCAGGCTGTCGAGCGTGAAGTAGCCGTGCAGGTAGTGCTTGGCCTCGTTTGCCCAGTCGGCAAGCTGCTTGGCCGTCAGGCCCGCGGTACGCTGGCGCACGGCCTCGATGGCCAACAGCTCGGCCGAGGCGCTCGGCGAAGCGTTGTCCACCACGTAGAGCTCAAAGTCGGGGTGGTCGGCGCGCACCATGTCGGCCGCCTGGCAGGCGGAGCTGTAGCTGGAGGAGAGGCCCGCGGTGAAGCTCAGGTACACCGTGGGCGTGCCCTCCTCGGCGCACTGGGTGAAAAACTCCAGGTAACGGCCGAGAGACACCGCAGAGGTGGACGCATGGGCGCCCGCGCGCAGTTTGTCGTAGAACTCCTTGGGGGTCACGGACTTCCAGATATCGTCCGTGAACTCCTCGCCGTCCAAGATGTAGGGGAAGCCCAGGATGTCCACATCGAGCGTGGCCGCAATCTCGGGCGTGAAGTCGGCGCAGGTGTCGACGACGATACGGCAACGATCGGGACGTCTCATGGTTGCTGGCATTGCACCGTGCCTTTCATACAAAATGGCGGCCACCCCGCATGGGATGGCCGCCCATAGACTCATGCAAGTCTGTACAGTTTACTCGTCAAGAGACTCGATACGGGGCTTGATGATGCCGTATCCACCATTCTTACGGTGATAGACCACATTGATCAGGCCCGTGGTGGCGTTCTCGAAGACATAGAAGTCATGACCCAGAAGGTCAGTCTGGACGAGCGCCTGCTCCTCGGTCATCGGAGTCACGTCGATGAGCTTCTCGCGCACGAGCTGATCGTCCTCGTCCTCGGGAATCAGCAGGTCGGCCAGATCGGCCACGGGCTCGTGAGGCACGACCTCGGCGGCAGAGGCACCCTGC
This sequence comes from Bacteroidaceae bacterium, assembly GCA_963630805.1. Lineage (GTDB taxonomy): Bacteria > Actinomycetota > Coriobacteriia > Coriobacteriales > Coriobacteriaceae > Collinsella. The sequence goes on along the minus strand of CAVGNZ010000029.1, from coordinate 67,507 downwards.
TGGCGGTTGTCCACGACCTTGGTCTTGAACTTGCGCAGCTGACGGGTGACCTTGTCGGCCGCGGTGTCGATAGCGGCGTACATGTCTGCGCCGTTCTCGGCCACGCGGATCACGGAACCGCGTGCGCGCACGGTGACCTCGACGATCGCGGGGTTGGGGTTAGAGGGGTTCTTCTCGTAGCGAAGCACGACGTCGACGGTCATCGGGTTGATGTCGAATACGGAGCAGGCCTCGCCGATCTTCTCTTCAACATGCGCATACAGAGCATCGGTCACGGTCGTCTTGCGCCCAGAAACCTTGATATCCATACGCGACTCCAATCTGCTCGGGAATACGGTGTCCTATTAATACCCAAACATTCCGCTTGCGTAAACATAAAAATGCAAACCCCCGCTCACGTATTGTTTGCCCCCTGCTGCCGATAGCAAAACGCCCGCGGCGCAAAATGCGCTACGGGCGCCGATAGCTCCATACATGGCCGATGAGCTGCGATTATCGGTTCACATCGTTGATGTCGGTAGAGATGGGCTGCTCCTCGGCGGGAAGCGACGAGGTATCTTCTGAGGATGTCGTGTCCTCGGATGTTGACTCCTCGGTCGCGCTGGACTGCGAGAGCGTGACGCCCGAGACGACCGAGCCGTCAAGCGAAGAGGGCGCGTCGCCAAACCACATGGTGTGGATGGCCTCGAGCGTGCCGTCGGCGCTCATGGAGCTCAGCACGCTTTGCACTTTGCTCGTAAGCTCGCTGTTGTTGCTGCGCACCGCGACCCCCTCGGTCGAGACGGCGCCGATGATGCCCGCAAACGAGATGTCGCTGTAGGCGCGTGCCAGGTAGGCGCCCGCGACCAAGTCGCACGCCACGTATTGGACCTCACCGTTCTCGAGTGCAGCGAAGCACTCGTTCACGTTGGAATAGGACTGCTGCGTGGCGTTGATGCCCGCCTTGGTAAGCGCATCCTGGGAGGCGGACGATGCCTGCACGCCCACGGTGGCCGAGGCGAGCGTCGTGGCGCTGACGGCGGGGGCGTCGCTCGACTTGGCGAAGATGGCGGAGGCGTTCTGGATCACGTTGCCCACCATCTTGATCTTGGCAGAGTCGGAGCTCGAGGCGCCCACGTAGATATCAGCCTTGCCGGAGGTGAGCGCGGTCTCGGCGTTTGCGGAATCGACAAAGGCGACCGAAAGGCCAAAGCGCTGCGCGATCGCGCGGGCGACATCTGCCTCGTAGCCGGTGACGGAGCCGTCGGAGGCCTTCATGCCCAGCGGCGCTTCGGCGGTATCGATCGCCACGGTGAGCGTGCCGGACTCGATCAGTGCGGAGGAGTCGACGCTCGTGGTCTGGATCGCGCTCTCGGAGTCGTCGAGAAAATCAAGCCCGGGCAGCGAGCATCCGCCCAGACCGAGCGCGCACGAAAGCGCCAACACGGTTGCCAGGGCCATACCCTTCTTTCCGCGTGCCATCGCGGCTCCTCCTATCCCCCGCACGTACACGGGCCCCATCGCCGCACGCGCGGCGCTGACAATCAAAACGTCTCCCCAGCTGACCTGGTTTTCGACCCCACACCTGCGCACCGGGGCGTTTGCTCAAGCCGCCGCAACGGCCCTCACGACTAACCCGCTCGCCCGGGAGGCACCGATTGCCTCGCAAAAGAAAACGGACGGTGCGACTTACCTCTAGGACGCGCCGTGATCGCGCCGCGCGCACGCGGACGCTTACGTGGATCCCTTTGACCGCGTCTGTCTTGGACTGAGAAGCGCTCGCGCGCCTCCGCAACCACAGCCTGAGGAGAACGAGGGGCATTATACCAGCAACGCCCTTGATTCCGCAGCGTAAGCACGCTGTTCACATACGGGGCGCTGCGCGGCGGCGCCCTCACCACACGCGGGCGAGGGCGAGGCGGTCTACGGTTGCGGCGCCGGCGGCATGCAGGGCCTCGGCGCAGGCGCCCATGGTGGCGCCGGTGGTCATCACGTCGTCGAGCAGCAGCAGACGCGCGCCGGCCACGTCTTCCACTACCGCGTAGGCATCGCGGGCAGCGGAGAAGCGGCCAGAACGCCCCTCTTTGCGCTGGTCGGCACTACCGTGCTTGAACAGAGCGTCGACTAGGGGCAGGCCGGTGGCGCAGGCGAATTCGCGTGCGATACGCTCCATATGGTCAAAGCCGCGACGGCGGTAGGCCTCGGCCGTGGCGGGAACGAAGACCACGGCATCGGCGCTTCCAAGGAGCCCGCCGTGGCGCTCGGGCGACTCGGCCTCCGCGTGCTCGGCGGCATCCAGCAGGGCCGCCGCGATCCAAGACGAGAGGCGCAGCTCGCCGGCGTCCTTGTAGGCACGCACAATGGAGGCGGCATGCGATTCGAACTCCAGGGCGGCCAGGCTGCGACCGGGGACATTGAGCCCGGGCAGACAGGCGCCCTCCTTGTCCAGGCCGGCCTGGCACTCGGTGCAGAGCAGATAGCCATACGGAGCGCCGCAGCGCATACACGACAGGGAGGGATCGATAACCGCCAGCTCTTGCAGGCAGGCCTCGCACACGAGCGCGCCGGGGCGCTCGCAGCATGCGCAGCGCGTGGGCGAGACGGCCTCGAGCAGCGCCTCGCGCACACGAGCAAAAGCGGTGCCCTCACGCATAAAGCCCCCTTATCGCAGGTCATGCGGCAAGGGAGCTTTGGTTCACAGGGTCAGCTTAGCGCACGGGGCGCATGCATGGCAGGGCTATTCGGCAGACGAGCCCTCAGGTGCGGAGGAAGAGTCGGAACCCTCGCCGCCGCGGGGTTTGCGCGTACGACGACGGCGGCGGCGCGGTGCCTCGCCATCACCCTCGGCCGCGTTGGCGGCACCGGAGCCGCCACCGTCACCGGGGCGGCGGCGCGTCACCTTGACCTCACCGGATGCGAGCTGGTCTGCCACCGAAGGGGTATTCGGCTTGTTCTGCGAGCGCTCGCCGGACTGTTGGCCAGACGATGCCGAGGTGTGGCGGCGACGGCGCGAACGGCCGGCCGCGGGCTCGGAGGCCTCGTCCTTGCCTTTGGCGCTCTCGCGCGCGGCGGCAGCGCGGAAGGCGTCGTCGCGCTCTTCGCTGGAAAGATGGCGACGACGACGGCGCTGCGGGCTGCCGGAATCTGCAGCCTGGCCGCCGCGGGAACCGCCACGCTCGGGACGTCCCTGCTCGGAAGGCCCGTCCTCGCCGGACGAACGGCGACGGCGACGGCGTTGCGGCTGCTCTTCGGCAGACTCGGACGCAGTCTGGCCGCCGCGGCCGCGGTTGAACTTGCTGCCGCGCGAGGCGCCGTCCTTGGTCTCGCCGCGGTTCTCGCCGCCGCGGGAACGGCGACGCGGGGCGGGCTCGGAGACCAGGCGGTCGGCGTGCGAGAGGCCGTCGCCCACGTCGACGCCGTTCTCGCGGTCGAGCTCCATAAGCGCCAGGGCGATATCGGGCGACTCGATGCGCTCCAGAATGTCGCGCGTCACGCAGTCGGGGCGGCAGTTGCAACCCTGCTCCTCGGCCCGCTTCTGGCAGCCCTCGGAGCACGTCATGTCCGAAAGGTTCACGCGGAAGACCTTGCCGCTCTCCAGGCGCAGCACCAGCTGCTCCTTGGGCGTGTTGTACTCCTGGATCTTGGCCTTGCCGAGTGGCGTGTCGATCAGCGTCTTTTTCTTGGGCGCGCGGCTCTTGAAGTCCTTGTACGCCTCGAACTCGTAGCGCAGGCAGCACATAAGGCGCCCGCACACGCCCGAGATCTTGGCAGAGTTGAGCGGCAGGTCCTGCTCCTTTGCCATGCGGATCGAAACGGGTTCGAACTGGCCGCCAAAGCGCGAGCAGCAAAGCTCCTGGCCGCAGTGGGCAAAACCGCCCACCAGGCGAGTCTCGTCGCGCACGCCGATCTGTCGCATGTCGATGCGCGTATGGAAGCTCGAGGAGAGATCCTTCACCAGCTGGCGGAAGTCCACGCGGTCCTCGGCGGCGAAGTAGAAGACAACCTTCTCGCCACCAAAGAGATACTCCACGCCCACGGGCTTCATGTCCAGGCCGTTCTGCTTTACCAGGCGGCGGAACTCGGGCATGGCGTCGTCGCCGCGCTGGGCGAGGTCGTCCGCACGGTCGAGGTCCTCCTCGGTGGCGATGCGCACCACGGGCTTGAGCGCGCTGCCGAGCTCCGAGGCGGGCACCTCGAACGGGTCGGAGGTCACCAGGCCGATCTCTGTGCCGCGCTCGGTGGTGCAGATGGCGTGGTCACCCTCCACGATGTCGAGACCCTGCGGGTCGAACCACAGGTCACGACCGGCGTAGGCAAACTTGACGGGTACAACTACGGGCATAAAAGCGCCTTCCTGATATCAAAGAGCATGACCTCGATGGTCAGCTGAGGGGTTATGTTGCGCGCTATGCGGCGCTCGGCGGCAGAGACCGCCTCGAGCGCCTCCACGACGCCGGCGGTGGTGGCTCGCGCGGCCAGACGGTCGATGATGTCCGCCGCGTCCTCGTTCACAACCGTCGAGGGGTCCCCCTCGAGCGTCAGCAGCACGTCACGCAAAAGCGAGCGCACGCTCGCAAGTGCTTCCATGATACCCGAACGCTCACGCGCCGTGAGTTCGCGCTTGTTGCGATCTTCCAGCTGCTTCAAGGCTCCACGCGAGAGATAGTCGGCGTTTTGGTCGAGCACGGCCTGCTGGGTCGATTTAACCTCGGCGAGCGGGGCCTTGATGGCGGCCATGAGGTCGCGCACGCCAAGGAGAATATCGGCCTCGTCGGAGCGGCGGAGCATGTCGACGGCACGGAGCATCTGGCGACGCGCGTCCTGACGCTCCGCGCTCTTAAGGAACTCGATGGCGCGCGCAGGGCCGCCGGTCACGGCAATGGCCATACGGCATCGGGAGAGATCCGCCCCCGTGGCGCGGGCGACCGTGCCGGCCGACTCGTCGAGCGGCATGCTGCGGAAGGGCACGCACTGGCAGCGCGAGACGATGGTGGGCAGGATGAGATCGGTCGAGGTGCCAAGCAGGATGAACGTAACCGTAGAGGGCGGCTCCTCGATAGTCTTGAGCAGGGCATTCGCTGTGTTGGCGCGCATCTGCTCGGCGCGGTCGATGATATAGACCTTGCGCTTGGCACGAATGGGGGCAAGACCCACGTCCTCGAGCAGCTCGCGCGTCTGCGAGATGAGATAGCCCGTCGCGCTCTCCGGCGCAAAGTAGTGCACGTCGGGGTGCGTACGGCGCGCCACGCGCACGCAGGCGTCGCACGCTCCGCAGCCGTCGTTCTCACACAAAAGCGCCTGGGCGAGCGCATATGCGGCCTCGAGCTTGCCCGAGCCGGGGGCGCCCACAAACAGGTAGGCGTGAGCCACGCGCCCGCCCTCCACGGCATGGCGCAAAAAGCCCTGCACCCGGGGCTGACCCGTCAGGTTTTCGAGCAAAGAGGCATGGACGGTCATCGGGGCGTCACCTCACTCGCCGAGGCAGCCTCGGCGGCAAGCGCGGCCTGCACGTCCGCCTCGGAAAGCTCGATGCCCGCCGCGCGAACGCAAGCGACCACCTGGGCAAACACCTCGTCAACCGTGCCCGCGGCATCGATCAGTTTGACGCGCTCGGGCTCGGCGGCCGCGATGGCGCGAAAGCCCGCGGCCACGCGCTCCTGGTAGGCATCGCCCTTGAGCTCCATGCGGTCCTCGCCGGCGCGCGCCGCACGACGGGCAAGCGCCTGCTCGACAGTGAGGTCAAAGACCAGGGTGAGCGCAGGCACGCACTCCCCCACCGCGAGGGCATTGGCCTGCCGCACGCGCGCCAGGTCCTGCCCGCCGGCATAGGACTGGTAGGCCGTGGTGGAATCGAAGAAGCGATCGCACACCACCGTCTGGCCGGCTGCCAGAGCGGGGGCGATAATCTGCTCCACCAGCTGGGCGCGGGCGGCCTCAAAGAGCAAAAGCTCGCAGGTCTCGCCCATCTCGGCGTTGGCGGGGTCGAGCAGCAGAGCGCGAATCTTCTCGGAAATCTTGGCACCGCCGGGCTCGCGCAGGCGCAAAACGTCCTTGCCCGCGTGCTCAAGGGCCGCGGCCAGCAGACACGCCTGGGTCGACTTGCCGCAGCCGTCGATGCCCTCGAGCGTGATAAAGCCCGCCGCGGCGCGCTGCGTTGTTGTATCCAAAGACGGCATGTGCGAACTCCCGTGGCCGTTTGCGTTTCGTGTGCGTCAATGATACCCCGGGACGCGAACGGCACATCGGCACGCCACGGCCGCGTTCACGCTACGAGATGCTGCTGATAGTGCACTCGGTGCCCACGATGGAGTCGTCGCCGGTGGTCGACATGATGTAGATGCAATGCGAGCCAAAAACATAAGAACCCAGCTCGTAGGAACGTGTACAGAAAAAGACACCCTTGCTGTCGCGGCCGTAGCGCGTCATGTCGGTGATGAGAGTCGAGATGTCCTGCGCGCCGTTGTCGCTAGGATTCTGCTCGAGAAAAGCGTTTACGCCGTCCGCGGCATACGACTGCAGCGTGATCTCCTCGATGCCGAGCGCCGTGGCGGCAGAGACCTCCTCGCCGGTCGACAAATCGTAGTAAACGACTTCGCTCGCATCCCAGCCGTGGGGCCCGCCGTTCGTTTGGTACCGTCCGCGGAACACACAAGCGTAGTTCCCCTCGATAGACGTCACGGTGTCGTTGCGGGTCGTGAGCTCGCTCTCCTCGCTGTAACCCCAATTCGTCGTCGCGTCCACATCGGCCTCGAACTCGCTCTTCAGCTTCTTGTTCAACGCGTCGAGCGCGGTATCGGAGGTGCCGTCCTTGTACGCAAACTGCACGTAGGTCCACGTCGCATCGTAGGCGTCGTCGGACTCGGGGTCCATACATATCGCCTGCGCATCAGGAACAGAGACGGTGGCCTCGATCTCTGTGCTCACATAGGACGCCTCGGACTTCGTATCGTCCTCACCGTCCTTGGCGGCAGACGAACTCGCGCCGAGGCCGTCTTTGAGCTCCTGCGTAGTGAAAGCGATCAAATCGGGCAGTTGGGAGATCCTGTAACCCGACCCCGTATCGACACCTAGGCCCGTTTGGCTTGCCCATTCAACCAGAGAATAGGTGACGTAATTCTTATGGGTATCCCAAGCAGCCGAAAGCTCCTCTTGGGTCACGTCCTTACCGTCGACGATGCACGTGTCGGTCGTGTCCCCCTCCCTGGGAGAGACGAACTTTTCGTACAGACTCTGAGTCTCGGTAAACGCCGAGCCGTCAAACGCGCGGAAAATGATCTCGCACTCGTCAGTATAGTTGCCCTCGTCATCGAAAGAGTCGCCCGCATATTTGAACGTATGCAGCTCGAGCGCGTCACCGCACTTGTAGACAGAGAGCCATGCCATACCGCCGTTGGTGCTATCGAGCGTATCGTCCAGGTCGTAGACCTTGGAGATCTCACCGTCCGAATAAGCCCAGACCTCGGTCTTGATAGCTGCGACCTGATCCGTCATCCAATTTTCGTCGGAGCCGTCTACCATCCCGGTGTTGTAGGCAAGTAGCAGCTCCTCGAGACCATCGGCATTGAAATCAACCAGGTCGGCCACACACAGGCCGGTCGCGACGGGCCATCCGTTCAGCTTGGACGAGCCGCAGACGCCGTAGAGGTCGGTGTACTCGCGGATTTTGGACAGGTAGAGGGCATAGGCCTTCTGCTGATCGGTGGTCTCATCGGCAGAATCGGCAGCCTCATCCGCCGGCGTGCTGATGCTCACCTCGGAGCCGGCCTGGGCGTTGTCCTTGCCATAGTTGACGGAAATCTCCTGCTGGATATCCGATCCGCTGCTGTGATCCACGATCACCAGGGTGTAGCTGCCGTCGGGCAGGTCGGTAAAGTCTGAGAGCTTAAGGTCTTCGTACTCGGCGATGCCCACATGGTAGGGAGTCGTGTCGATGGAGGACGCGGCGCCATCTGCATCGCGCTGCACCAGGTATGCATCGTAAGTGCGCATGGCCTCGCCGTTTTTGTTGTACGGCTTCACCACCGTGGTGACGCAGAGCTCGATCTCGGTGTCCTGGCCGAACAGCGTCGCGTCCGAACCCGCACCGCGCAGCGCGAAAAACACCACGAGCGCAATCACCACGAGCACGGCAGCGATGCCGACCACGACGAGCGGGGTCTTCTTCTTGGGCTTGGGAGCGGCGGGCGCGGCGCTCGGGTCGGTCGAAGCAGCCGAGTCGGCCGAGGTAGGTGCGCTGGCCGGGGTATCCGTCGCATCCGCATCCGAATCATCAGGGGCAGCCGTCGCATCCGCGTCCGAACTCGGAGCGGTCGGACGGGGCATGGGGACGGTCGCGTCCACGGGCTCCGCGGGAGCCGCCTGCTCGCCTGCAGGTTCAGCTGCGTCATTCGGGGTCCCGGAGGCAGGCTCGTCCTCGGGTTCCGAATGCTCCGCCACAGGCTCGGTGTCTTCGACAGCAGGCAACGGCGCCGTTTCGGCAGCATCGGGCGCGCCCTTTACCGGCTGTCCACACGCTGTGCAGAACTTGGAGTCGTCTCGCAGCTCGTTGCCGCAGTTGGTGCAATACACGGCAGGTCCTTTCCCCAAAGATGACTGTCTTTGGGTATCCTACCGCACCCGGCTCGCTACTCCTTGGAGGACTTACTCGCCGCGCTCTTCTTAGTAGCCGCCTTCTTGGCAGTCGTCTTCTTAGCCGTGGACTTTTTGGCCGCGGTCTTCTTTGTAGCCGGCTTCTTGGCGGCCGAGGCCTTGCGCCCGCGCGCGGGCGTCTCCTTCTTCTCTTTGCCGGGGCAGTCCATGTTCACGCAGATGCGCCACGGGCCACGCGCCGTGTTGACCACAACCACAGGGGCGCCGCAGTCCGGGCAGGTCTCACCGGTCGCCTCGAGCTTGCCGCGGGCGGGCAACGGATAGCTCACGCCGCAGTCATCGTAGTTGGTGCAGCGGATAAAGCGCTTGCCGCTCTTCTCGGACTTGTGGGCGATCAGCTCGCCGGTGCGGCCGGCTTCGGCGCACACCTTGCAGTCCCCTACCTTGAGGTCGGGCTCAAAGTTGGTGGGGCACTTGGGATTCACGCACTGCTCGTAGGCCTTCTGGCGGAACGGCTGGCACTTGATGCGCGGGGCACCGCACTCGGGGCACACGCCGGCCTCGCCCTCAAGCGGGCTCACCTTGACGCCAGAGGGCACCGGATAGGTCACATCGCAATCCGGCCAGCCCATGCAGCCGATAAAGCTGCCACGGGTCTTGGCGCTGGTCTTCATCACCAGGTCCTTGCCGCACTTGGGGCACTCGCCCACCTTGGCATCGGCCGTCACGGCGTCAGAGATCGCCTCGCCCAGATCGTCCTTGTGCTCGATCAGCGCATCGAGCATGCCGGCGAGCAGCGCACGGGAGTGGTCGACCACGTGCTCCTGGGTGTCCTTGCCCTCGGCCACGTGCGTCATGTCCTCGTCGAGCTCGGCTGTCATCTCGGGCGTGGTGATGCGCGGCGCGAACTCGCTCAGCGCATCGACGATGGCCATGCCCAGCTGGCTCGGCTCGATAGGATCGTTCTTGAGGTAACGCACGGTGTAAAGGCGCTCGATGATGCTCGCGCGCGTGGACTTGGTGCCCAGGCCGCGCTTCTCCATCTCCTGCACGAGCTTGCCCTGGCTGTAGCGCGCGGGCGGCTCGGTCTGCTTGGCCTCGAGCGCGATGTCGTGCACATCGATGACGTCGCCCTGCTCGAGCGCGGGCAGCTGCTCGTCGCGCTTGAGACCGTACGGGTAGGCCTCGCGGAAGCCAGCATCTACCAACACGTCGCCGCTCGCGGTGAACGGCTCGCCGGCAACATCGATGGCGAGCTTGGTGTTCTCGATGGTCGCAGGGCCCATGAGCGTAGCCAAGAAGCGGCGTGCGATCAGGTTGTAGAGCTTCTTCTGGCCGCCATCGAGGGTCTCCGGGTCGCCCTGACCGGTAGGGTGGATGGGCGGGTGGTCGGTAGTCTCGGTCTTGCCGCGGGTGGGCTTCATAGGGCCAGCGAGCACCTTCTTACACACAGGCGCGAGCGCCGGCGAGTTGGAGGCCAGGCCCTTCACGATGCCCTCGAGGTCGAGTGAGCGCGGATAGACCGTGTTGTCGACACGCGGGTACGAGATGAGGCCGCTCATATAAAGAGATTCGGCGATACGCATGGTGCGCGCGGGCGAGATGCCCTCGGCCGCAGCCGCAGCCTGCAGGGAGGTGGTGTTGAACGGCACCGGCGCGGGCTGCTTGCGCGAACGCTTGGTGACCTCGGTGACGGTGCCCGTCGTCGCGCTCTCTACGTGCGAGAACGCGGTCTCGGCCTCCTGCTTGTCGGTAAAGCGCGCCGTCTTGTGGGCGATCTTGAACTCTGCCTCGTGCGCGGCGCCCATGCCGCGGATCTGCCAGTAGTCCTCGGGCACAAACGCCATGCGCTCGCGCTCGCGCTCGACCACCAGGGCAAGCGTCGGCGTCTGCACGCGGCCGGCGGAGCGCACGTTGCCAAAGCCGCCGAACTTGGCGAGCGTCAGGTAGCGCGTGAGTACGGCGCCCCAGATGAGGTCGATGTACTGACGGCTCTCGCCGGCGTCGGCCAGGTCTTGGTCAAGCTCCACCAGGTTCTCGAAGGCGTGGGTAACCTCGCCCTTGATGAGCGCGGAGTAGCGGGCGCGGGAGGCGGGCACATCGGGCGCGACCTCACGCACCATGGTGAGCGCGTCGGAGCCGATCAGCTCGCCCTCGCGGTCAAAGTCAGTAGCGATGATGACCGAGTCGGCCTTCTTGGCAAGATTCTTGAGGACGCGGATGATCTCTTTCTCCGCAGGGTTCTTGATGATGGGCGCCCAGGTGAGATACGGCAGGCTCTCGACCTTCCAGCCCTTGATGTTGATGCCGTTGGCAAGGTACGGGCGACGCTTGGTCTCGTACGGCGGACGCGGCAGGCCGTCGGGCACGTCGGCAGGAAGGACCTCGCCGTCTTCCGTCACCGAATACCAGCCGTTCTTCTCGTCAAAGAGGATCTCGTCCGGAAAGTCGGGAGCCAGGATATGGCCCGCCAGACCCATGGAGACCCATTCCTCGCCGTCGACCGTAAAGCGGTAGACGGCGGTGTTGTAGACCTTGTCGTTCTTGGGTTTGCCCGCATCGCTTAGCAGCTGCGCGATCTTTTGGGCGGCGATATTTTTCTCAGCGATGACGAGCTTCACGGGCCTGCTCCCCCTTTGATTGCATATTCAAGCGGTACAGTATACAGGTTCACCGACAAACGCGCAGGAATTCGCCATACCTGCGCAGGAGCGGGATTATCATTGTCCCGCATCGGCGCACCCCACCGGGGTTAATTAAAGTCGTTCTCCGCTAGATATCGGCGCGCGTCCATCGCAGGAACCGCAGAGTTTTTATAAGCCGCTGCGTCGCGCGTGATGATGGCGTCGGCCTCGCACAGCTCAGCCATAGCGCGCACGATGGCATCCTCAAAATCAGGCTCGTTACTCGCAAAAGCACGGTCGATCACCTCGCGCGTAAGGTCTATCAACGTCAGCACATCGGCGAGTGAGCAGAGCCGTTCGCGCACGATGTCCTCGCGTGCGCCCTTGCGGCACAGAATGTAGTAGACATCCTTAAGCGAAGCGCTCGAGAAGCAAAGCTCCAGATCGTCCCCCAAAAAAGCCGTCTCCATCAGGGTCACGGCGTCTATATGGCGCGGACGGCCCACGCCCACGTAGTCGAGGACGATATTGGTGTCGAGCATCACCCTAGCCAAAGCGCCTCATCCTCTCCTCGCCGAGCAGCGCCTTATCCTCCTCGAGCGATGCCTCGCCCCAATCGATATCTGCAAAGTCGCGCTCGAGCTGCGCAGTAAGACGGTGCATACGCGATGCACGCTCGCGCCGCTCCTGCGCCCGTGCATCGACCGGCTCGATCACCACCCAAGGCCGGTTGTTCTTTAGGACTGTCAGCGGAACGCCCGAGGCGTTGACCCGTGCGGTCAGTTCGCTAAAGCGGTTCTTCGCCTCGCGGATGCCAACAGAATTTGCAGCCTGGCCCATAGACGCCTCCCATGTAGCCACATTCTGATATTGGTAGCTACATTATAAGGAGTCATGCGGACATAAAACAAGAAGGGCAACCGCGTGGACTGCCCTTCTGGATCTTGTTCGGTTGTCAGTGTGAGGGATTACTCGTCGTCATCGTCGCTAAAGAAATCCAAGCGACCCTCCGTGAGGCCCTTTTTGCCCTCGCGTGCCACGATGACCATGCGCGTCACAAAAAGCGAAATCTCGTAGAGCGAGAGCATGGCCGCGTACATGAAGATCAGCGTGACGGGGCTGGCATCGGGCGTGATGGAAGCTGAGACCACCAGCATGGCCACATAGATGTAGCGCCAGGCCGCACGGAACTTGCTGTACGGCACGATGTGGAACACGGCCAGGTAGAAAACGAGCAGCGGCAGCTCGAACGCGACGCCGAAGCCGATCATCAGCAGGATCTCGATGTTGATGTAGTCCTCGAGATTGGCAAACACGCTCGCGATGGCATCGGCCTCACCCAGCAGCCATTCAAAGCCGGCCGGCACGATGATGAAGTAGCAGAAGATCGCACCGATGAAGAACAGCGCCGTGGCGGCAAGCACCGTGGGCACCACCCAACGGCGCTCGTTGGGGCGCAGCGCGGGCAAGAAGAATCCCAGGATCTGCCAGATGATCATAGGCGTGCACATGACCACGGCGATCTTGATGGCGATGGAGAATCGCAGAGCAAAACCGCCAAGCGAGGTGGTGATGTAGAACTTGCCGTCGGGCACGAACGGAGCGATGGGGTCTTTAAGGATGTCCACCAGCACCGGCGTGGCGAAGTACATCACGATGGTCATGATGACGACCGAGACGACCACGATGGTCAGGCGACGGCGAAGCTCGCCCAGGTGGTCGAGAAGCGGCATGCGCGCGGGTCCGATAGGCATTACTGCTCGCCCCCTTCCTCAACAGAAGCGGGCTCATCGGCCGGCGCCTCCTGCGGCTCGGCCTCGGCCGGCTCGGCAGCAGCCTCAGCGGCAGCGGCCTTGCGCTTGCGCGGGCGGCGAGCATACAGGTCGGCCGTGGCCTTGACCTCGGCGGCCTCCTCGTCTTCCGCGGAGGGCTCGGGCTCAGATGCTACGGTCTCAGAAGAAGCGGAGCCCTCAGCCGGCTGCTCGT
>CAVGNZ010000029.1:0-54286 GCA_963630805.1 Bacteroidaceae bacterium | reverse complement strand
CGTCGGCAGCGGCAGATGCGTCCCCGGCAAACTCGCCAGTCTCGGCGCCCTCGGCGCTCTCAGCCTCGGCGGCTGCCTTCTCGGCGGCCAAGCGGGCGCGGCGTTCGGCGAAGGTCTCCTTATGCGCGGGAGTCTCTGCCTCATCCTCGATATCGGCATCGTCGTCATCATCCACCGTGGACTTGCGGGGCTTGGTGGGAGCGGTCGCGGCTGCGGTCATGGGGTCGACGACTTCCGTCTGCACCACATTGGTCAGCTTTTCCTGCGTCTCGCGGAACTGACGGAGCGCGCGGCCGATCGTGCGACCCATTTGGGGCAGTTTATCCGGCCCAAAGAGTAGAAAGCCGAAGACCAAGATGATCGCCAGCTCTGTCGATCCAATACCGAACAAGAGAACCTCCAACATGCACACGCGCCCACCACCTGCGACCGCGGCGGCACGTGCAATTATGCGAACAAGCCGTAAAAGTATACCGCGAACGGCCGAGGCTCAAAACCGCCGCAACGTGTTCGCAATAAGACTGCGTATGCAAGGCCAAAAAGGCCAAAAGGGGCTGAGTGCCTACGCGGCGGTCATGCCAACCTCGGCGTCGACGCCGAGCAGCTGGGCGATGCGCATGACAGGGGCCTGCACGTTCACGATCGAGAAGGCGCGCTCGCGCTCCTGGGCATGATGGGCCACGCCCACCAGCACGCCGATGCCGGTGGAGTCGATGTAGGAGACCTGCGCGAAGTCGAGCTCAACGGCCGTGACGGGCTGCTCGAGGGCCAGATCGATGGCGTTGCGCAGCTTGTCGGCATTGGAGATGTCGATCTCGCCGGTCACGGTGATGACGTAGCGCTCGGGCGTGGGCGCGGTGGTGATTCCGAGTTCCATGGTGGCTCCTTATATGCTCGCGTGCCGGGCAGCGCTCGCGCGCTCACCATCGGCCAAGGTAGATGTCGCTATACGACAAAAGCGGCGCTGAGGCCGCTTTCTGCCGTGTACCCATATTGTATCGTTCGAGTCTGCGGGCGCTTAGGCGCGCAGTCTGATTCGCAATTCCTCTGCACGCTGCAAGGTCTTGCGCACGCTGGAGCTCTCGGGAGCTCCGGGCAGAGACAAGCCCTGCTCTCGGTCATAGACCACGCGGCCGTCGATCATCGTCATCATGACGTCGTTGCGGTTCGCGGAGTGCACCACGGCGGCATGCGGCGAGTTGGTGGGCACCTGCATGGAGCCAGAGAGGTCCACGGCCACGATGTCCGCGCGCTTGCCGATCTCGAGCGAGCCGACCTCCTTGTCCATGCCGATCATGCGCGCCGCCTCGATGGTGGTCATGCTCAGCATGTCGTGCGCCGAGAGGAATCCCTTGTCGCCCGAGGTCGCGCGCTGCAGCAGCAGGCCGAAGCGCATCTCCTCGAGCGGGTCGGTAGAGTCGGCCGCAGCGGGCGAGTTGGTGCCCAGCGCCACCGGGATATGCGCATCGCGCAGCGTGAGCAGCGGGGTCACGCCGTTGCCCAGCTTGGCGTTGGAGCGCGGGCAGGCAACCACGCCCACGTTCTGCTCGGAGAGGCGGTCGATGTCGCCCTGGTCGATAGCGATGCAGTGGATGGCCACGACCTCCGGCGCGTACAGGATGCCCCAGTTGAGCGCGTAGCGGATGGGCGAGACGCCCGTGGGCAAGAAGTCGTCGGACTGCAGGCCCTCGTAGGCGCGCGACTCCTCACTCTCGGCCGCAAGGGCAAAGGGGGAGGAACCGTAACGGATGAAGTCGGCCTCCTCGCGCGAGCCGGCCACGTGCACGGCCACGGGGGTCTGCTCGTCGGCGTACTCGCCGATGGCGCGCAGCACCTGCGGATGCACGGCGTAGAGCGAGCCCGGGCCGATGCCCACGCGCACGAGCATGTCGCGCTCGGCGGCGAAGGCGCGCCAGTCATGGATATCCTGGTCGGCCGCGGCCATGTCTGCCGCGACGTCGCACTTCTTGGGCGTGGTGACCTCGCGGTAGATCACGCCGTGTTGGCCGGTGACGGAGATGGCGCGCAGGGGGGCGCCCGTCTGCGTGACGTCGGCGATGGTGGTGATGCCCGCCGCGAGCGCCTGCACGGCGCCGAGCATGGCGGCGTCTTCCCAGTCGTCCGCCGTCATCAGGCGGCTCTTCTCCACGATGCGCGCCTTCCAGGGGGCGTAGGGCACGTCCTCAAAGATGCCGCCCATGGTGGAGTACTCCAGATGGCTGTGCGCATCCACGAAGCCCGGGATGAGCGCCGCGACGCCAAAGTCGCGAATCTCCTCGTCCGGATACCAATAGAGCAGCTCGTCGAGGGTGCTCACGGCACAGATGCGGCCGTCTTGCACCACGACGGCGCCGTTCTCGATCGCGCGGCCCACGATGGGCAGGACGTAGCGGGCAGTTAAGATCATCGGGCTGTCTCCTCTCCCCTTGGGCGCCTAGGCGCGCTGCTCTGCCGCAAGCTCGGCCGAGACCAGTTTGACGGCGAGCACGAGCACGTCGAGCGCAGCCGAGAGCTCCTCGACCGTGGGGTAGCTCGGGGCGATACGGATATTGGTGTCTGCAGGGTCCTCGCCATAAGGCCAGGTAGCGCCCGCCGGCGTGAGCTTGACGCCCATCTCGGCGCAGAGTGCCGCCACGCGCTTGGCGGAGCCTACCGGGCCGTCGAAGGAAACGAAGTAGCCGCCGCGCGGATGCGTCCAGGTGGCACAGCCCGTCTCGCCCAGGCCCTCCGCGAGCTTTTGCTCCACGCACTCAAAGCGCGGACGAAGGAACTCGGCGTGCTTCTTCATGTGCTCCTGCACGTCGGCAAGCGTGGGCATGTAGCGCACGTGGCGCAGCTGGTTCAGCTTGTCGGCGCTGATGAGGCCGGCCTTGAGGCGCGTCGCGAACTCGGCGATAACGGCAGGCGAGGCGCCCACAAAGCCGATGCCCGCGCCCGGGAAGGTGATCTTGGAAGTAGAGGCGAAGGCCACCACGCGGTCCTCGTTGCCGGCCGCGCGGGCGAGCTCGAAGACGTTCGCGAGCTCATCGCCCTCGTCGTAAAGGTCATGCACGCAGTAGGCGTTGTCCCACATGATGCGGAAGTCGGGTGCCGCGCACTCCATGCTGGCCAGACGGCGCACCGTCTCATCGCTAAAGGTGATGCCCGTGGGGTTGGAGTACTTGGGCACGCACCAAATGCCCTTGATTGAGGCGTCCGCAGCGACCAGACGCTCGACCTCGTCCATGTCGGGGCCGTCCTCGGTCATGGCGACGGGCACGTTCACGATGCCCAGGTCAGCCGTGATGCCAAAGTGGCGGTCGTAACCGGGTGCGGGGCACAGGAACTTGACCTGCTCGCCGGCGTTGGCCGCGGCGTACTCGCTCCACGGCTCGTTGCCGCAGGTGCCGCAGCGCCAGAACATACCCATGATGTCGTGCTCGATCAGAAGACTCGAAGAGCCCAGCACCAGCGTCTGATCGGCCGGGCAGCCCAAAAACTCGCCAGCCAGGCGGCGCGCAGAGGGGATGCCCTCAAAGCATCCGTAGTTGGAGCAGTCGACGTCGCCGTCGTGCAGGTCCGAGGAGGCGTCGAGCACCTCGAGCAGCGGACGCGAGATGTCCACCTGTGCGGGGGAAGGCTTGCCGCGCGCCATATCGAGAGCCAGGCCGCGAGCCTTGACCTGCGCGACCTCGTCCTTGAGCGCGGCGATGGTCTGTTCCAGCTCGGAGGTCTCCATGTTCTGATAAATGGTCTGCATAGCGCGCCTTTCCTCCCGGCAGGGTTGATACACTCCGCTAAAGTATAGCTTTACGGCGTGCCCGCGCGCATGCCGCACCGCAACTGAGCGAGGAGGAAACATGCGGATCGAGGCGTTTCAGGCAGACGAGTACGGCGACCTTCAGCGCCTGGTCGACGGGATGTTCACCGACCGCCAGATGGCAGACCGACTCGACCTGGTGGTGCAGGCGGAAATCTTGGACCTCGCGCCGGACCTCATGGAGATCGTGAATCTGCTGCCGCCCGGCAC
Organism: Bacteroidaceae bacterium; assembly: GCA_963630805.1. Lineage (GTDB taxonomy): Bacteria > Actinomycetota > Coriobacteriia > Coriobacteriales > Coriobacteriaceae > Collinsella. The sequence goes on along the minus strand of CAVGNZ010000029.1, from coordinate 50,277 downwards.
CTACGACCGCACGCGCCTGTGCGACCAACTGAACTCCGCCCTCGCCGCCCACGGCTGGGGCGGCACGTACGGCACCGTCGAGTAGCCCCGCTGCGCCGGCGCGACGAGCCGTCGGGACAACAGTCCGTCTCTCAATCGTCGAGCATGGCCCGCAAGGCCAATGCCCTCCCCTATCAAGCCGCTCCGTTCGCCCCGGCTGGCTCTCGCCGGCTTTCGCTCCGCCCGCAGCGACTACTAGGCATCAGTCGTTCTTCTTGCAGACGAAGCTCATGTAGATCATGCCCAGCACGGCGGCGGAGACGGAGCCGGCAAGGATTGCGGCCTTGGCGGCCAGCACCTCGAACTCCGCGCCCGGGAAGGCCAGACCCGCGATGAGGATCGACATGGTGAAGCCCACGCCGCCCAGAATGCCCACGCCCAGGATATGCTTCCAGTTCACGCGACGGGGCAGCTCGGCCAAACCGAGCTTGACCAGCAGGTAGGTCACCGCAAAAATGCCCACCGGCTTGCCCAACAGCATGCCGAAGTAGGTGCCGAGCGTCACGTGGTCGGCCAGCAGCACGCCCATGTCCACGCCTACCAGGCGAACCTGCGCGTTCACGAAGGCAAAGACGGGCAGGATCACAAAGTTCACCGGAGTGGAAATGTAGTGCTCCAGGCGCTGCAACGGGGGCGTCACGCGGTGCATCACACGCTCCACGCGGGTGGCGGCGTGGGTAAAGTCATGCTGGCCCAGCACGTGGGCGTCCTCGTCAAAGCGATCGTCGAGTTCGGGCAGGGTCTCGCCCAGCCATTCGGTTAGGTTGCCCAGCTTGACCCCGCACTTAGCGGGCACAGTGAAGGCCAGAATCACGCCGGCAAGCGTTGCGTGCACGCCGGACTGGAACATGCAGAACCACAGCAGCAAACCCAGCAGCACATAGGGAGCCAAGCGATAGTGCTGCGTCTTGTTGAGCGCCACGAGCGCGGCCGTCACCAGGGCGGCGCAAGCCAACCAGAACACATTGGGACTCTGGCCATAGAACACGGCGATGGCCACGATGGAGATAAGGTCGTCCGCGATGGCGAGGGTCGAGAAGAACACGCGCACGCCGTTGGGCACGCGGTTGCCGAGCAGCGAGAGCACACCCAGGGCAAAAGCGATGTCGGTGGCCATGGGGATAGCCCATCCGTTGATGGCGCCGCCCTTGTTCAAGAACGCATAAATGCAGGCAGGGGCCACCACGCCGCCCACGGCCGCAAGCATCGGCAGCATGGCCTGGCGCGGGTTGGTAAGCTCGCCCACCGTCATCTCGTACTTGAGCTCGATGCCCACCAGCAAAAAGAAGATGGCCATGAGGAAGTCGTTGACAAAGACCTCAACACTCAACTGCGCGGTGAACGCACCGAGCCCCACGTAGAGCGGCTGTTCCAAGAAGTGGTGGATGGGTTCGTAGAGGTCGGTGTTGGCGCAGACAACGGCGGCCACCGCGGCAAGCACCATGACGGCAGCCGAGATGGTGCCGTTAGAGGTCACGCGGTCCCACAGGTCGTGACGCTCCAGCTGCTTTCTCTGGGCGTCGTTGAACAGCTGCTCGCGGGCATCGGTCATGTCCATGGGCGGCTCCTTTTCTAATAAAGGCGCGGCCCGCGAAAAACACGGGTCGCGCCTTGGCTCGTACGCGTCTGTTTCGTTAGTTAGACTACCCAGCCGCGCCGCGGTTAGTCATCGCTCCTTTAGGAAAGCAGGGGTTGCCTAGCAGGCCATGATGGGAGCGGCGACCTGCTTCTTGCGGGAAAGCACGCCCGGCATCCAAACGCCGTCGTGCTCGTCGGCGATGCCCAGGCCCTTCTGCGCGGTCTCGGTATCGCCCTCGAGGAGCACCTGCGAGCCCTCCTCCATGATGTCGGTGATGCACAGGACGATGCCGTCGGCACCCTTCTCGGCGGCAAAGGCGCGCATGGCCTCGCGGATCTCGTCGATCATGCCCAGAGCGCGGGTCTTGTCCACGGTCTCGTACTGGCCGATGAGGAGCTTCTTGCCGGCGGGCTCGAACATCTTGATGTCGTTGCCCACCATCTCGGCGGCAGTGAAGGAGCCGGACGGACGGGTGAGGAATACCTCCATACCAAACTTGACGGGATCGACGCCCACCTGCTCGCCGAGCCTGGCGGCAAGGGCGCGGTCCACGTCGGTGGTGGTGGGGCTCTTGAGCATAAGGGTATCGGTCATCATGGCAGAAAGCAGCAGCTTGGCCTGGGTATCGGTGAGCTCGATGCCCAGCACCTCGGCGATCTTGGCCACAATGGAGCAGCTGGAGCCCCAGGGCAGCGCGATGTAGTGCAGGGGACCGGCGGTCTCGAAGTCGCCGATGCGGTGGTGATCGACCACGCCAAAGACGGTGGCGTCCTTCAGGCCCTCGACGGACTGGGCGCTCTCGTTGTGGTCGGTAAGCAGCACGAGCTGGCCGGCCTCGACGGAAGCGAGCTGCGTGGGCTCAGCGATGCCGGCGTCGGCGAGCAGCTTGGCAGACTCCGCGGGCAGCGCGCCCAGGGCGCAGGCCTCGTAGGTGTTGCCGGCGTACTCGACCTGGTTGAGCAGCTGGGACAAAACGACGGCGCTCATGATGGCGTCGTTATCGGGGCTCTGGTGACCGAAGACAAGAACATTGGCCATGGAAAACATCCTCCATACAACGGGTGTACTCAAACTCTTAAATGGTAGCACGCGCAGGGCAGCGCCACCGCGGGCAATGGCGTGGAGATGCGCTGTCCAGGGTCTGTTTTTGAGTAACGTATCTACCTGCTAAAACTGCGTTTTCCAACACGTTTTCGGGCATTTCAGCTGCGTTTTCCAACATGTCTGCCTAATAGAACAGCGGAATCTTATCCATCAGGAAATCCTCTATGGTGCATGCCCCCGTCGAGGCGCCACCGACAACGACGCGGCGGGCGGTCGGATGTTTCTTCAGGAACTTTGCCATGCCGCTTTGAACGGTTTCGCTTCCGCTCTTGACCTCTATGGCCGCAAGGTCTTCGCCTCGTCTAAGCACGAAATCGACCTCTTCGACGCCCTCTCGCCACCAGAAGACCTCAAAGCCCTCCTCGGCAGCCCTCGCAATGAGCTGGGCGCCGACAGCGGACTCAACGAGATGCCCGCGAAGGTCATGCTGCAATCGGTACGCTTCCCTGCTCTTGCCAGCAATAGCAGTCATAAGGGAGGTGTCAAAGACCATGAGGCGTGGCGAACTCTTTCTTCGGGTCAGCTCCTTTTTGCCGTACTTCTGCAGACCGCAAATCATGCCGGCCCTTTCAAGAAGCTCGAGGTAATGAGCAAGCGTGACCGTATTGCCGGCATCTTGCAGCTGCCCCAGCATCTTGGTATACGAGAGCACCTGCGCAGAGTAGGTTGCGCCGAGCCTGAAAAGCGCGCGCATAAGCGCCGGTTTCCGAACATCCTCGAGGGCGAGTACGTCCTGCGAGATGGTGGGCTCGATGATGGCATCACGAACATAGGTTACCCATCGCGCCTCATCGTCCGCAAAATAAGTTGCGTGTACGACTACACGGCAAGAGAAAGATGCCATCATTCCGCCAAGACGAATACGTTCGCCTGTTAGCGCCCGCGCAGGCTTCAGTGTACGTAACGCCTTTAAAAATACTCACCGTACTGAGCAATTTCACTCAGTACGGTGAGTAAACAGGTCCCCTTTGAAGCGCCTTTCGCTAAGCGGCGCGTCTCTTGATAAAGAAGGCAACACCTAGGACAGTGAGGCTGCCGGCGAGCAGAAGGACCGCTTGAGCCGTGGGGCCGCGATCGCTACTCCTCCGTCTCCCCGTTCTTAGACAGCTTGAAGTCGTACTTCATCTCCAGCATGGAGAAGAGACCCGCCATAACCTTCTCGGCCACAGCCTTTATATCCAGACTCGCCACCATGGCGAGCACCTTTTCCAGCTCCTCCTCGGGCACCTTGTACGCACGCAGCGACAGGGTAAGGAAGCAATCGATCTTGCGCGCGAGCGGAAAGCGTACGTCGCAGGGCTCGGCCATGTAGCCGCGCATGATGCCCGAGGTGCCTACGTCCAGCTCGTAGAAGTCGCTCGAGGAGAGGCCCGGCAGGTAGGGCCCAAAGATCCGCTCGAGCTCCACGGCCGTGTGCAAGCGGATGAACTCCGCCGTGCTGGCATGGGTGTAGGCCTCCACGTAGATCTCGCGCAGGTTCTCGTTGGCCTCGGCAAGCGCTAGTTGAATGGCCGTCTCCACCGCATAGGTGTAGACGGGCGGCAGGTCGGCACCCACAACACCGCGCGCCATATCGAACTGCCCGTCGAACATCGTCTGCGCGAGATCGAGCAGCACGGCGTCCTTAGAGGGGAAGATATTCTGAAAACTACCGCGCGCAACGTGCGCCGTCTCGATAATCTGCGAGATGGTCGTTGCCTTGTAGCCTTGCTCCAAAAACAGGCGTACGCAGACGGTGAGAATCTTGCGCTTGGTCTCCAGCCCTTCCTTTGTGAGCTTATGCGCAGCCAACGGTCGTCCTTTCCTTCAATTTGGTATATGTACCACATTGTAGGCCATATCGTCGCTGGCCGAAAGGACAGTTGCAGGGAATCGACAAACGCCGGGCAAACGGCCCGGCGCCTTTTCGCACTCCTGCGCAAATCTACGCCGCAGGCGCCACGGGATCGCCGTACTCGCGCTGCATCGCCTCGCGCGTCACGACCCATTGCTTGCCGTACTTGCGTGCATCCACGCCAGCCGTGAGCTTTCCATACGAGATGGCCTTGCGCAGCGTCGACTCACTCAGCCCCCACAGCTCGCTCGCATCAGAGAACGACATTAGGCCATCGAAAGGTGTCTTCACCTCGACGCCGCCATCCCAGAGCTCATCGCATGAGAGATCGAGGTCATCGTTCCAAACGATGCCGTAGCCCCCAGCATCGACCTCAACCGCAGCGAAGAGGCCCTCGTCACGTAGCCGCTTAAAAACCCCGATTCGATCCAATAACGGGGCGACGTCGTAAACCTTTGTGGTCCCATCTGCAAACTGCACGGACAGCTTCATCTCTGGCAGCGCAAACACGTCCTTAACCTTGTGGAACATAGCAACCACCCCTAATCCAACGGATCGAGCCTTAAGGGTAAGATATCACGGTATCGTGAAATCCCGGACAGGCGAAACGCAAAAAGCGGCGGCCACCGGGTGGGTGGTCGCCGCTTGGATGGTGCGGGCTTTTCGTACCAGACGCAGTCGCGTTGTCGAGTGAAACTAGGCAGTGCGCTTCTTGGCAACGAAGGCAGCACCAATGGCGAGGGAGCCAGCAACGAGCAGGGCTGCTACCTGGGCCATAGCATTGTCACCGGTCTTGGGAAGGGCCTTCTTACCGCCTTTGTCCTTCTTGTCGGACTTCTTCTCGTCATCCTTCTTGCTGTCGGACTTCTTAGGGGTCACGGTGTCGGCCTGGGAAATCTGCTTGGTTCCGGCCGCATCGGAGAAGTACTTGCCGCAAGCGGAGCAGTACCAGTACTCGATGTTGCCCTCGGCGGAGGCCGTGGCCTCCTTGGCGGAGACGTGCGTCAGGGCCTCGTGGTTGGTAGCGTCGAGCTCGCCGTATTCCTCGCCGCAGGTCTCGCACTTCGCCTTGTGGGCGCAGGTGGCCGTGCCGCCCTTGTGGCCGGTGGCGTGAATGCCCTGCTGGGCCTTGAGGACCTCACCGCAGACGGAGCACTTCTCGCCCTCGGTCAGGCCGTCCTCCGTGCAGGTGGCGTCCTTGCCGGGGACGGTCTCAGGCGTGTGGCCGTTGTTGACAGTAACGGTAACAGTCGTGGTATTGCCGGCCTTGTCGGTAGCAACGATCTCCTGCTTCCCGGCAGCAGGCGCCAGCGTAAAGGAAGCATCGTTATCGAGCTCAACCTCAGCGCCGTTCACGGTTACGGAGACAAGGTGTTCATCGGTCACGGTGACCTTCTGCGCAGCGCAGTAGGTCTTGCCGTCCTCGATACCAGAAATCACGGGAGCATCGGCATCGGCGACCCACTTGGCGTAGATGGTCGCGGCCTTGGTCACCTTAGAGGAGAAGTCGTACTCCTCGGTATATGTCTTGTCGGTATACCAACCGGCAAAGACGTACCCAGCCTTGCTGGGATCGTCAGGACGCGTCACGCTGGATTCGCGCGCGACGGTCTGCGACGCGATTTGGCTGCCGCCATCGGTATCAAAGGTTACGGCATAGCCAATGTACAGAGTGAAATCGGATACGTAGATGTCATCGCTGCAGTTGTAGTCATATGAGACATACACCGTGTTGTCGTTGACTTTCAGCTTACCGTCTACAACATCATTGGGAACGTGCCAGCGGTCCACCTTGCTCACGTCAAAGTGCCCCGGCAGCTCGGACAGGTCAAAGCAGTTATCTGCATCCACACCAATGAGGTAGGAGTTGTTACTGCAGTCGAAAAGCGAATCCTCCACATAAGGATTATTCGACAAATCCAACGACGAAAGGTTGTTGTCGTTGCAGTACAGCTCGTAAAGCCCCTCGTTGTTCCTAAGGTCGAGCTCCGTGAGCGAATTGCCGGGACAAGAGAGTACTTCAAGCGCAGGGTTCTTGCTAACGTCTAGAGAAGTGAGCGAGTTACCATCGCAGTATAGCCACACAAGCAAAGGGCTATTTGTAACGGTCAGCGACGCCAGCTTGTTGTCCTCGCAGGATACTCCCGTCAATTTGGCGTTAGAGCTCAAGTCAAGCGCGGTCAGAGCGTTCTGGTCGCAATACAGAGCATCAAGCTCCTTGTTGTTTGAAAGGTCGAGCGAAGTAATCTGGTTCTCATCGCAAGTAAGTTCGGTCAGCGCTGTGTTCTTACTCAGGCTCAGCACGGTAAGAGCGTTGCTGCCGCAATCAAGGTCTTTCAGGGCGACGTTCTTGCTAAGATCAAGCTCCGTCAGTTCGTTCTCGTCACAGTCGAGCTCCTGCAACGCCGTAAAGAACTCGATGCCTTTAAGGCTGGAGATCTCGCTGCCGCCGCAGTCGATCTTCGTTACCTCCGCGATCTCCTCAGCGCTCAGATCGCCGCTGGAGTCGGTGTCGAAGGTCGCTACATAACTCTCCCTAAAAATCTTGTCGGGAAAGTTGGTCTCGTCAATAGAGATACCCCCCCCCGACTCAGCCCAGGCGCCTGCCGGCACCAGGCAGAGAGCCGCGAAGAGCGCGAGCAGCACGCCCGCAATCCGCTTCTTCATCCTGTTTCCTTCCCTCTTGTTCGCCCTGGGGCGACCGATAGTAAAGGAGGCGCCCAAAGGACGCCTCCTAAGTAACATTATTGTACGACTAGATCGTAACGCCGGGGGTGTGGCACTTCACAAAGTGCCCCGGCTTGGCCTCGTTCATCTGCGGAACCTCCGTCTTGCACCTCTCCGTCGCGTGCGGGCAACGGGTGTGGAAGGGGCAGCCCGCGGGGATGTTCGTGGGGCTCGGCAGGTCGCCCTCAATGAGCACGTGCTTCTTCTCGATCGTGGGATCGGGAATGGGCACGGCCGAGAGCAGCGCCTGCGTATAGGGGTGCATCGGGTTGCTGTAGAGTTCCTCGTTGGGGGCAACCTCCATAAGCGAACCCAGGTACATAACGCCGATGCGGTCCGAGATCATCTCCACAACAGCCAGATCGTGGCTGATGAACAGGTAGGTCAGGTCGTACTGCTCCTGCACGTCGCGCAGGAGGTTCAGCACCTGGGCCTGAATGGACACGTCGAGCGCCGAGACGGGCTCGTCGGCCATGATGAGCTTGGGGCTGACCGAGAGCGCACGGGCGATGCCGATACGCTGGCGCTGGCCGCCCGAGAACTCGTGCGGGTAGCGCTCGCCGTGCGTAGCGGAAAGGCCAACGACCTCGAGCAGCTCCTGGGCGCGCTTGAGGCGCTCGCCCTGGCTCATCTTGGTGTGCACCAGCAGCGGCTCGCTGATGATGTCTTGCACGCGCATGCGCGGGTTCAGCGAACCGTACGGGTCCTGGAACACCATCTGCATCTGGGCGCGCAGCGGGCGCATCTCCTTCTCGGAGAGCTTGGCCACGTCCTGACCCTCGAAGAGGATCTCGCCCTCGTCGGGCTTGATGAGGTGGTTGATCAGACGGCTCGTGGTGGACTTGCCGCAGCCGGACTCGCCTACCAGCGAGAAGGTCTCGCCGGGCATGATGTCGAAGCTCACGTCGTTCACGGCGTGCACGAACTTGTTGGCACGGCCAAAGAAGTTCTTACCGACGGGGAACTTCTTGCTCATGTGGCGAACAGAAAGCAGCGGCTTGTTCTGCGTCTCGCTCATTACTGCTGCGCCCCCTCTCGTGCGTTGCGGTTAAACGGGCAGGCGCAACGGTGGTTCTCGCCCACCGTCACGAGCTCGGGCAGCTTCTCGCCACACGAGGCCTGCGCGTACTGGCAGCGCGGAGCAAAGCGGCAGCCCTTGGGCATGACGGAAAGGTCGGGCACCGAGCCGGGGATGGACGGCAGACGGTGCAGGCGCTTGCCGAGGCGGGGCACCGAGGCGATCAGGCCCTGCGTGTAGGGGTGCTGCGGGTTGGCGAACAGCTCCTTGACGGGGGCCTCCTCCACGATGTTGCCCGCGTACATAACGATAACGCGGCTGCAGGTCTCGGCCACGACGCCCAGGTCATGCGTGATGAGCAGGATGCCGGTGTTGCGGCGGTTGCGGATGTCCTCCATGAGGGCGAGGATCTGCGCCTGGATGGTCACGTCGAGAGCCGTGGTGGGCTCGTCGGCGATGAGCAGCTTGGGCTCGCAGGCCATGGCCATGGCGATCATCACGCGCTGGCACATGCCGCCAGAGAGCTCGTGCGGGTAGTTGCGCAGCGTCATCTCGGGCTCGGGGATGCCCACCAGCTTGAGCGCGTTCACGCAGCGCTGGTGCACCTCCTCCTTGCTCAGGTTGCTGTAGTGCAGCGTGATGGCCTCGGTGAGCTGGTTCTCGATGCGCATGATCGGGTCGAGGGCGCTCATGGGCTCCTGGAAGATCATGGACATGTCGTTGCCGCGCATCGACTGCATCTCGTTGTCGTTAAGCTCGAGAATCTCCTTGCCACCGAGCTTGATGGAGCCGGTGATCTTGGTCAGGCGCTCGTTGTGCAGGCGCATAACGGAGAGCGAGGTAACGGACTTGCCGCAGCCGGACTCGCCCACCAGGCCCACGATCTCGCCGGCGTCGACCTTGAAGGAGACGCCGTTGACCGCGGTGATCCAGTCCTTCTTACCGCGCTTGAATTGCGTTCTGAGGTCCTTGACCTCCAAAAGAGTTTCAGACATCAAGGCCTCCTTAGTTCAGGCGCGGGTCGAGCGTATCGCGCAGACCGTCACCGAACAGGTTGAAGGCAAGCACGGTCAGGAAGATCACCAGGCCGGGGTAAAGCACCAGGTGCGGAGCGATGGCCAGGTAGTTGCGGCCCTGCGAGAGGATCGCGCCCCACTCGGCCTGGGTGACGGAGGCGCCAAAGCCCAGGAACGAAAGCGATGAGGCCGAGAGGATGGCGCCGCCGATGTTCATCGTGAAGTTGACGATGAGCGCCTGCATGGTGCCGGGGAAGATGTGCACGAACATCGTGCGCGCCGAGGAGCAGCCGATGGACTGCGCCACCTCGACGTAGAGCTCTCCGCGCACCTCGAGCACCGCGCCGCGGATGATACGCGCAAACGAGGGCACCGTGAACACGGCCACGCCGATCATGATGTTGGTGATGCCCGGGCCGATGATGGCCACGATGGCGATGGCGAGCAGGATGCCGGGGAAGGCGAACATGACGTCGCAGACACGCATGATGAACGAGTCGACGATGCCGCCGAAGAAGCCGGCGATCAGGCCAAAGAGCACGCCGAACGCGGTGCCGATGACCGATGCCGTGAGGGCCGTGCCGAGCGAGAGCTGCGTGCCGGCGAGGATACGGCTAAAGACGTCGCGGCCAAACTCGTCGGTGCCCCAGATGTGCTTGGCGCTGGGGCCGGCAAGGATCGCGTTGTAGTCGTACGCGTTGGGGTCGTACGGCGTGATGCTCGGACCGATAATGGCCATGAGCAGGATGAACACGATGAAGACGAAGCCAATGACGGCCGTCTTACGGCGCATGAACTTCTTGATGAACTGACGGGTGGGACTCTGTGCCTTGGGCAGAGCCTCCGCGGCGACCGCAGTAGAGGCGGCCGCGTTCTGCTTGGTATCAGACATTGCCTACCTCCTATTCGTAGCGAACACGCGGGTTGATGACGCCGTACAAGACGTCGGCCAATAGGTTGATCAGCATATACTCCAGCGAGAAGAACAGGATGAGCGCCTGGACCACCTCGTAGTCACGGAAGCCGATGGAGTCGACCAAAAGACGACCCATGCCCGGAATCGAGAACACGGTCTCGACCACGACGGAGCCGGCGATCAGGGCGCCGATCTGCAGGGCCGTGACGGTGATGACGTCGATGGAGGAGTTCTTGAACGCGTGACGGAAGATCACCTTGCGCTCAGAGAGGCCCTTGGCGCGGGCGGTACGGATGTAGTCCTTGCCCAGGTTCTCGATCATCGAGGAACGGGTGACGCGGGCAAGGATGCACATGATGCCGGCGCCCATGGCGAGCGAGGGCAGGATGTAGCCCTTCCAGGAGTCGACGCCGCCGGTGGGCAGGATACGCAGGTTGACCGCGAAGATCTGCATGAGCTGCAGGCCCAGCCAGAAGTTGGGCAGCGAGATGCCGGCGATGGCGATGACCATGCCGATCAGGTCAAAGGCACGCCCGCGGTTCACGGCCGCCAGGATGCCGATGATGATGCCCAGGATGGCCGACCAGGTGATGGAGCAGATGGTCAGGTAGATGGTGATGGGCAGGCGCGGCACGAACAGCGACGCCACGGAACACTTGTTGGTGTAGGAAATACCAAAGTCTCCCTGCAGAATGCCCGTGATCCACTTGATGTACTGGGGAACCAGGGGCTGATCCAGACCAAGCTGACGACGAACCTCGTTGACCTCGCCGATCGTGGCGGTGGCACCCGCGACCTGACGGGCCGGGTCACCGGGGATCATGTGAATGAACAAGAAGATGACGACAGAGATGACAAACAGAAGCGGAATCATGCTCAAGATTCGCTTGGTTACGTATTTCCCCATGCAACCCCTCCTTTTCTTACAACTTACTTAACGGTGCGCTAATAACGGCAAATGCCAGCCTCCCAAATTGACTGGAAGGCTGGCAGCCTCAACCACTTAGAAACCGAAGCGACCGGTTTTCATACGCAGTGGTTACTTAACGTTGAGCGTGGCGTGCGTCACATCGATGCCCATGGGCAGGTACACGATGCCATCGATGTAAGCCTTGTAGGACATGAGGATGTTGTCGGAAGCGAGATACAGCCACGGGCACTCGGGCCACACGATGTCCTGAGCCTTGCCGTAGTGCTCGTTCTGCTCTTCCTCGGAGGCAGCCTGGTTGCCGGACTCAAGCTCGGAGTCGAACTCGTCGTTCTTCCAGAAGGCGGTGTTGTAACCGGTCGGAGGGGTCATGCCGGTGGAAAGCAGGGAGCGCAGGAAGCCGTCGGCGTCGTTCTGGGCCCAGTTGACGTACCACATCTGGATCTCGGTGGAATCCTCGGGCTGAGCGGCGATATCGGCGTTGGTAGCGGCCTCGTTGGGGGTCACGTCGACGGTGATGCCGATCTTCTCGAGCTGCTGCATGACGAAGGTCATGCCCTTGGTCTCCTGGGTGGAGTTGTCACCGATGATCTTGACGGTGAAGCCGTCCTCGTAGCCGGCCTCCTTGAGCAGGGACTTGGCCTTGTCGAGGTCGTACTCGAAGGGCTCCTGCTTCTTGTAGCCGGGAACCTTAGCGGGCAGCACGGAGGTGGCGGGAGTAGCGGCACCGGCATACATGACCTTGCAGTACTCGTCCTGGTCGAAGGCGTAGTTCATGGCCTGACGCACGCGAACGTCGTTGAGACCCTCAACGTTGGTGTTGAGCGTGACGTAACGCATGGTGGTGGACTCCATGGAGATCATGTTGATGTCGCCAGCGGAGCGGACGGTAGCGACCTGGTCGGTCGGCATCGGGTAGATGGCCGTGGCCTCACCGGTCTGGAGAGCGGCGATACGGGAGCCGGCCTCGGGAACGACCTTGAAGGTGACCTTGTCGATCGAGGGAGCGCCGTTCTGGCCGCCCCAGTAGTTGTCGTTCTTGGAGAGGGTCACGTGGTCGCCCTTGGCGTACTCGTCCAGGACGTAAGGACCGGAACCAGCGGACTTCTTGGAGTAGTCATAGCTGGAGTCGGCAACCACCGTGGGGTTGATGATGTAGAAGTTGGTGATGGAGTTCATGAACGGAGCATAGGGCTTCGGCAGGTGGAACTCGACCGTGAGGTCGTCGACCTTCTTGCAGGAGTCGACACGGGTCTCCTCGGTGTCATCATCGATGGTCTTGATGAAGATGCGGCGGCGGCGCCAGCCGTTCTCCTTCTTGATGGCCTCGTTGTAGTTGGCCACGACGGCGTCGGCGTCGAGCTTGGTGCCGTCCTCGAAGGTGATGCCCTCGTGCAGGTGGAAGGTGTAGGTGCAGGCGTCCTCGGAGACATCGTAGGAGTCAGCGGCGCAGGGGACCAGGTTGTAGTCCTTGTCGAGCGCGTACAGGGAGTCGTAGATGTAGTACACGACGTTACCGGAGTTGCCATCGGACCAGTTCATCGGGTGCATCTCCTGGAACTCACCCTCGAACGCAAGAACGGCCTCGTTCTTGTCGGTCGTACCGTCGGTCACCGTGGCCTTGACGACAAAGCCGTCCTTGTCGGCGGTGATGGTCTCGACGGAGGACTCGCTGGAGCCGGCGGTGGAGCCGGAGTCGGTGCTCGAAGAGGAGTTACCGCAAGCGGCAAGACCCAGAGCAGCAGCACCCGCGGCAGCGGCGCCAACGAAACCACGACGGGAAACGGCGGGGTTCAGCTTGTTTTCCAAATCCATGAAAACTCTCCTTTCGTGCCAACTTTGCCGTCCGGCTAAGCGGGCACCCTTTTCCTAGTGCGCGCGTCCGCCCTTGGTGGCGATACGCTTGCGCATTGAATCATATTCTATTTATATTGACCCGTTCTGGCGTTTACGATGCTTTAACATGGCCAAGACAGCAGGTAAACGGTTCAAGGCACTACCGCTCACTGCCGATTACCTACCTTTCACGGCCCCACAAGACCCCGACGTACGCAAAACCAACAACTCAGAATGGAGCGCGCTGTGACGTATCGGTTTGACCGAGTTCGCTATGACGAACGAATGAAGTGGTACCTTCACGATCGCTTTGGTCTTTTCATCCATTTCGGCCTCTACTCCATCCCCGCGCGCGGCGAGTGGGTGCGCAGCACCGAGGAGATGCCGGAGGAGGAATACGTTCCGTTCTTTGATGAATTTAATCCCTATGCGTTCGATGCCCGCGAGTGGGCACGCCAGGCCAAGCGCGCCGGCATGAAGTACGCCGTGCTCACGGCCAAGCACCACGACGGTTTTTGCCTGTACGACACCAAAACCACCGACTGGAAATCAACCTCCACGCCCTTTGGCCGAGACATCGTGGCGGAGTACCTGGAGGCCTTCCGGGCGGAGGGCATTAAAGTCGGTCTGTACTACTCGCTGATCGACTGGCACCACCCCGATTTTCCGCAGTACGGCGACCGTCAGGCGCCCCTGCGAAACGACCCCGTCGCCGGCTGCAACGACGAGCGCGTCTTTGACCGCTATCTCGATTACATGCACGAGCAGGTACGCGAGCTGTGCACCAATTACGGCAAGCTCGATCTGCTCTGGTTCGACTTCTCCTACGACGACATGCGCGGCGAGAAGTGGCGCGCGACCGAGCTGATGAACATGGTTCGCGAGCTCCAGCCCAACGTCATCATCGACAACCGCCTGGAGGTCTCAGGCGAGGGTTTCGGCTCCCTTGCCGAGTGCCGTCCGACGCCCTTCCACGGCGATTTTGTTACCCCCGAGCGCATCATCCCGCCCAACGGCCTGAAAGACGCCGAGGGCAACCCGCTCGCGTGGGAAGCCTGCATCACGATGAACGACAACTGGGGCTACTGCTCCACCGACACCAACTACAAGCCGGCCGGGCTGCTCATTCATAAGCTCGTCGAGTGCGTCTCCAAGGGCGGCAACATGATCTTGAACGTGGGCCCCGACGCCACAGGGCGCTTCCCGGTGCAGTCGCAGGAGATCCTGGCGCAGATCGGGCAGTGGATGGAGCGCAACTCCGCGAGCATCTACGGCTGCGGCATGGCCGCCGGCGGCCCGATCGACCCCGAGAAGCCCGAGTGGGGCCGTATCACGCGCAACGGCAACACCTATTACTTCCACCTGTACGAGAACGCCCTGGGCCCCGTGCCGCTGATGGGCGTGCCCAAGGACCGCATCGCCTCGATCCGCCTGCTGCAGGACGGCACCGAGGTGAAGCTCTCCACCAGCTGGACGCACAGCGACTACCCCGACATCGCGTTTGCGGACCTGGGCCCCTCCCCCTACCTGCCCGACGCGACGGACACCGTACTGGCTGTAAAGATCAAGGAGAACTAGACGATGGCGCTCTTTTCAGAAGCCTTTGCCGCCTATACCGAGAACCGCTTCTGCGCCCGCGAGAAGCTCGCGGCGGCCGCACCCGCGCATCGAGCCTTTCTTGCCGAGCAGACGGCCGGCGGCCAGGACGCCGATACCCAGCAGCTGCTGAAGTACTACCTGGCCACCCTGCCGCTCACCGACGTCTACGACACCCCGTACGCGACCCTCGCTGCCTATGCCGCGCACGCCGTGCGCCAGCGCCGTGAGAACCCCTGGTGCCGTGACCTGCCCGAGGACGTCTTCGTGCACTTTGTGGCCACGCCGCGCGTGAACAACGAGTCGCTCAACGAGACAAAGATCCTCGACGGCTACGACTGCAGCTGGGACTACCTCTATGACCTGATGCACGAGCGCATCGCGGGCCTGGGCGTGCGCGAGGCCGTGCTCGAGGCCAACTACTGGTGCTGCGAGACGGCCACCTACCAGACCACCGACGGGCGCACCCTGGGACCGGTGGGCATGGTGCTCTCGGGCAGCGGCCGCTGCGGAGAGGAGTCGACCTTCCTGGTCTCGGTGCTGCGCGCGAACGGTATCCCCGCGCGCCAGGTCTACACCCCCTGGTGGGCGCACTGCGACGACAACCACGCATGGGTTGAGGCCTACGTGGACGGCGAGTGGTTCTACCTGGGCGCCTGCGAGCCGGAGGAGCAGCTCAACCGCGGCTGGTTCACCGCCGCCTCGGGCCGCGCCATGCTGGAGCACACGCGCCTGCTGAGCGACTTTGGCTGCGACTTCGAGGCGCAGGGGCACCTGCTCGCGCGCGAGGGCAGCCAGGTCATCGTCAACGTCACGAGCTCCTATGCCCCTGCCGTCGAGCTCACGGTGAACGTGGTCGATGGCAGCGGCTCCCCGGTCGAGGGCGCCTTTGTGCGCCTGGCGCTGGTGAACGAGTCGGCCTGGCGCGACGTGGCGCAGCTCAGCACCGATGCCGCCGGCCGCGCGCGCATCGTGATCGGCGAGGGCACCCTGCGCGTCTTTGCCTCCACCGATAGCGCCATGGCGGACACGGTGATCGACACCGCCTCCACGCAGGAGATCACGCTCGCGCTCGCCGAGGTGGACCTTGCCGCGCCGGCCGACGCCACCTGGCGCACCCTGGACGTGCACGCACCGGCCGACCACCCCGCGCCCACCATCGCGCTCACGCCCGAGCAGGCCGAGCTGGGCCGCACCCGCAAAGCCGCAGCCGACGCGCGCCGCGTGGCACGCGTGGAGGAGGCCCGGAACAAGGCCCGCGCGATGGCGGCAGCCGATGCGCTCACCGGGGACGCGCTTGCCCCCTACTACGATCTGGCGTTCCGCGACGCCACGCAGCTCTCCGCCTTTGCACGCGCCAACGCGGGCAACCCCCTTGCGGCGCAGATGCTCGCCACGCTCACCACTAAGGACTTCCGCGACCTGCAGGCCGCTGAGCTCGACGCCTATCTCGCCTCTGCCGAGATGCCGGTCGCCGGCACCCTGCTGCACAAAGCCGCCCTTGCCTACCTTGCGCGCGAGGGCGCGCAGGGCGAAGCCGAACAGCTCTTTGTGGAGTACGTGCTGGCGCCGCGCGCGCTCTACGAGGAGCTCGGCTGCGATCGCGCGGCTCTCGCCGCCTCGCTCGAGCCCGCCCAGGTGGCCGTCTTCCGCGACGATCCCCAGCGCGCCTGGGAGTTTGCGTGCAGCACCTGCACCTTTGACGCGCACGAGCACGTCAAGAAACTCTGCGGCACGGCCACGGGTGCACTTGCCGCCGGGCAGGCAAGCCCCATCACGCTCAATACCCTCTTTGTGCAGATCTGCCGCGCCATCGGCGTGCCGGCGCGCCTGAACCCCGCCACCCACGGTGCGGAGTATTACCGCGCAGGCGCCTTTGTGCCCGTCGAGGCACCCGAGCCGACAATCGACGTACGCTTTGCCAGCGATGCCGACCCCGCCCCCGGCTACTTCCAGAGCTGGAGCGTGGCGCGCCTCGAGCGCAACCTCACCGTCGCCGGCACGAGCGCGCTTGGCTACGAGGCGCTCGAGTTCTACGGTGCGCGCTTTGAGAACGGAGTGTGCACCCTGCCGCTTCCGCGCGGTCGCTACCGCCTCACCACCGGCGTGCGCCTGCCCAACGGCGACATGCAGGTCTACGAGCGCGGCTTTGACGTGGCCCCCGGGGCATGCGCCGAGCCCATCGAGCTCAAGCTGCGCCAGCCGAGCGCACAGGAGATGCTCGAGGACATCGCGCTCGACCCGTTTACGCTCGCAGACGGCCAGGGCGCCACAGTCGACCCCGCAGCCGTGGCGCTCGCGCACGGCACGGGTTCGCGCCCCGTGGTGGTCTCGTTCCTCGAACCGAGCATGGAGCCCACCGAGCACCTGCTGAACGAGCTGCGCGAGCAGGGCGCGCGCGTGAACGAAGCGGATCTGCCGCTCGTATGGGTCATCTCCGACCCCGCCCAGCTCGAGGACCCGACCCTCGCCCGCACGCTGCCCGCGCTCCAAAACGTGACCATCGCCTACGACGACTTTAGCGAGCTGCCCGAAAAACTCGCCCGCCGCATGTTCGCGAACCCCGAGAAGCTTCCGCTCACGGTGCTCGCCTGCGCCCAGGACGATGGCAGCCTGCGCGGCGTCTACGCCACCGCCGGCTACAACGTGGGAACCGTCGACCTGCTGCTCAAGCTCATCACGCTCGTGTAGCGGTCGTAAAGACAGATAACGGATGAGGCGCGCGGACCCCAACCGGAGTCCGCGCGCCTCGCTTATTGCAGCACGGCTGTGTTCGTGCAGCTACCTTATGCGTTTTGCACCGCGAAGTAGGCGGCGCCGAGGGTTCCGGCGTCGTTGCCGAGCGAGGCCACGATGATGGGCGTGTCGGCACAGCAGGAGAGCGTCATCTTCTTGAAGATCTCGATCACGCGGTCGAGATAGTACTCAGCGGAGTTGGAGACGCCGCCGCCGAGCACGAAAACATCGGGGTCGAAGGAGCAGGCGGCGTTGGCGAGCTCGAAGCCGAGCGCCCCGCCCATGGTGTCCACGGCGGCCTTGGCGGCGTCGTCGCCCGCGGCATAGGCCTCAAAGACGCTGCGCGAATCGGAGGGGCCGGAGAGCTCGACCGGCTGGATGTCGCGCTGCTCGCACTCCATGAGGTAGCTCTTGACGATGCCCGCGGCGGAGGCGTACTGCTCGAGGCAGCCGTAGCGGCCGCATCCGCACTGACGCGTCTCGTTGGGATTCACGGTCACGTGGCCCAGCTCGCCGGCGGCGCCGTTAGCACCGGCGACGACCTTGCCGTCGCAGACCACGCCGGCACCGATGCCGGTACCGAGCGTCACGAAGACCAGGCTGTTGTAGCCCGCAGCTGCGCCCTTCCACAGCTCGCCCATGGCGGCAGCGTTGGCGTCGTTCAAAAAGCCCACGTACGCATGGGGGAAGGCGGCCTTGAGGGCCTCCTGCACGCCCAGCAGGTTCAGGCTCAGGTTAGCGATGACGGCAATGTTGCCGTCTGCCGGCACAGGGCAGGGAACTGCCAGGCCGATGCCCTTGAGCGCCGCGACGTCGATGCCGTTGTCGTCAAACGCGGCCTGCACGCCGCCGGTCACCGCGCTGTAGCCGGCCTCGTCGACCAGCGGAGGGGTGGGCACGCTCGCGCGGGCCAGAACCTCGCCCTCGGCGGTGACGATACCGATCTTCACCGAGGTGCCGCCCACGTCGATGCCCACGAACAGCTCTTCAGCCATCGCTACTCCCCTTTCTTGGGGCACGCGCCCCTAAAGTTCCAAAAGACGCTGCGATGATACCGCGATTCGCCTGCGCCCCCGCCCTCATATCGAGCAGCGGCGCAAGCGGTAACGCAAGCGAAAAAAGCGGGCTATTAAAACGCGCGATCCGCGAAGATGCGGTACTACAGTCGAACAATCGGGGCGAAACCCTTCATGAGTTTCTTAGTCTGCCCGCTCTTCTCGAACTTGACCTCGATCATGTCGCCGTCGACGGAGATGACGGTGCCGGGGCCGAAGGTCTTGTGGCTCACGGCGTCGCCCACCGCAAAGACCTCGGCGGCACGGGCAGCGTCGGGACGGCGCTGCTCCACCGTGTGCGAGGCGGGCTTGGCACTCGTGCGCGCGGGCGAGGCAGTGAAGGTCGAGGGCTTGCGACCGGCATCGGGGCTCACGCCGCGATGACGCTCGGTCCCCGCCACCCCGAAGAAGCTGTCGAACGAGCCGGACGTGGAGCCCGAGCCTCCGGTCGAGCGCGTGCGCGAGCCAAAGACGCGACCGCCGTACATGTCCGAACCCTGGCCGGAACCAAAGGTGCCGCGACGGTCCCCGCGCTTCTCCCAACCCGTACCCGAGAAGCCCGCGGACCCGATGCCCGAGAACTCGATGTCCTCAGACGGAATCTCGCCCACAAAGCGCGAGCGCGGATTTGCCTGGGTGGAACCATAGGTGCGGCGCGTGGCGGCATAGGTGAGGAACAGGCGCTTGCGGGCGCGCGTGATGGCCACGTAGGCCAGGCGGCGCTCCTCTTCCAGTTTGCCGGCATCGTCTCCGCCAAAGCCGGCCACATGGGGGAAGATCCCCTCTTCCATACCGGCCACGAACACGGCCGGGAACTCCAGGCCCTTGGCCGAGTGGATGGTCATCATGGTGATGGCGCTCGACTGGCCGGCAAGCGCGTCCAGGTCGGAGCGCAGGGCGAGCCACTCCATCAGGGCGGGCAGCGCCTTGCAGGCAAGCTCACCGTAAGTACGCTCAATCTCGGAGGCGGTCTGCGCGGCGGAGACGGCCGGCGCCGGGGCGGCAAACGCGTTGCCTGAGATCATCTGGGCGAGCGCCGCCTGCGAGGAGGTCAGGGGTGCCGCCAGCGCATCGAGCGAGCCGGCGCCGGATGCAGCCTCGCGCCCGGGCGCCGATGCGGGCGCAGACGCAGGTGCAGCGGCCGCAGGCACGTCGGAAAGCCCCGCGGCGCGCAGCTCCTCCAGGCTCTCCAGCGTGCCCTCGATGTCGTCGTGCGACTCCTCGAACTCGGCTGCCACGCCCAAAAATTCCTGGATGTTCTCGGCGCGGCTCTCGGACTCCATGGTGGCCTCGCTGCGATAGGCCTGCACCAGGCCCGTCTTGTCCACGATGGCCTCGACCACGTCCTTGAGCTCGCCGTCCATGCGGCGACCCTGGCGCACGATGTCGACAAAGTCGGCCAGGCCGGTACGCACCTTGGCCGAGAACATACCCGTCTCGGCGCAGGCGAGCTCGCAGGCCTGGAAGAACGAGCAGCGGCTCTGGTGCGCCAGCGCCTCGATCTTTTGGATAGAGGTGGTGCCGATGCCGCGGCGCGGCGTGTTGATCACGCGCTTGACGCTCATCTCGTCGGCCGGGTTCACGATCATCTTGAGATAAGCCATGACGTCGCGGATCTCGGCGCGGTCGAAGAATCGCGTGCCGCCCACGATCTTGTAGGGCACGCCCGCGCGCAGGAACATATCTTCGAGGATGCGCGACTGGGCATTGGTGCGGTAGAACACCGCGATGTCGTCGTAGCTGGTACCGGCGTCGTGCAGCTTGTCGATCTCCGCGCCGATCCAGCGGCCCTCGTCGCGCTCGTCGCTCGCCTGGTAGGCCTGGATCTTCTCGCCCTCCCCTTCCGCGGTGAACAGGCGCTTCTCCTTGCGCTGCGAATTGTGGCGCACCACGGCGTTTGCCGCCGAGAGGATATGCCCGGTGGAGCGGTAGTTCTGCTCGAGCTTGACCACCTTGGCCGCAGGGAAGTCCTGCTCAAAGTCCAGGATGTTGGAGATGTCCGCTCCGCGCCAGCTGTAGATCGACTGGTCGTCGTCGCCCACGACCATGAGGTTTTGATACTTGGCGGCGAGCAGGTTGGCGATCTCGTACTGCACGTGGTTGGTGTCCTGGTACTCGTCGACGCTGATGTAGCGGAATCGCTCCTGGTACTTTTCCAGCACGTCGGGATGGTTGCGCAGAAGTTCCAGCGCGCGCACCAGCAGGTCGTCGAAGTCCATGGCGTTGGCGGCGCGCAGGCGCTGCTCGAGCTCCAGGTACACGCGGGCGGCTTTCTCCTCCTGCGGGCTGCCGGCGCGCGCCAGCATCTCCTCGGGCCCGACCATGGCGTTTTTGGCCGCAGAGATCTTGGAGCGGATCATGTTGATGGGGTACTGCTTCTGCTCGATGGAAAGCGCCTGCATGATGTCGCGCACCATGCGGCGCGAATCGTCGTCGTCGTAGATGGAGAACTGCCCGGTGTAGCCCAGAAGGTCGGCGTCCTCGCGCAGCATGCGCACGCACATGGCGTGGAAGGTGCATACCCACATGCCGCGGGTACCGTCGGGCAGAAGGGCGCCCAGGCGCTCGCGCATCTCGGCGGCCGCCTTGTTGGTGAAGGTGATGGCGAGGATCTGCCAGGGGCGCACGCCCAGGTCTGCGATCATGTGCGCGATGCGGAAGGTGAGCACGCGGGTCTTGCCCGAACCGGCGCCGGCAAGCACCAGCAGGGGGCCCTCGCAGGTAAGCACGGCCTCGCGCTGGGCGGGGTTGAGCGAATCGATGTCAACGGCGTATGCCATGGGGTACTCCTTGGTAGAACGTAAGCCCACCAAGTATACAGACCCGCGCGGACACGGCAGGCGTTACGTGCGCGCTTCCACGTTTGCCGCAGGCGGCGCGCAAGCTGCACGCATACCGAATAGGGCATGTTAAACATCAAAATGAACGGTGTTTTTCGTGGACGTTTTCCTTGCGTTATGACAAAGTAAGGACTGGTGCGCATACCGCGTGCCCACATAGACGTAAGGAGGCCGCGTCCCGTATGGCAAGCACCCCGACTCCCCATAACGCCGCTCAGGCGGGGGACATCGCAAAGACCGTTCTCATGCCCGGCGACCCGCTTCGGGCACAATACATCGCCGACACCTATCTCGAGGACGTCACGTGCTTCAACACGGTGCGCAACATGCTCGGCTTCACCGGAACCTACCACGGCAAGCCCGTCTCCGTCATGGGCGGCGGCATGGGCATGCCGAGCATCGGCATCTACTCCTATGAGCTCTTCAACTTCTACGATGTCGACGCGATCATCCGCATCGGCTCGGCCGGTGGCCTGGATCCCAGCATCAAGGTCAAGGACGTCGTGGCCGGCATGGGAGCCTGCACCGATTCCAACTTCGCCTCGCACTTTGGCCTGCCCGGCACCTTCGCCCCCATCGCGAGCTATGACCTTTTGGAGCGCGCCGTGGCCGCGGGCCGTGCACAGGGCGTGAACATGCGCGTGGGCAACGTGCTTTCGAGCGACGTCTTTTACACCGAGACCCCCGAGTACAACCTCACCTGGCAGAAGATGGGCGTGCTCGCCGTCGAGATGGAGGCCGCGGCCCTCTACATGAACGCCGCGCGCGCCAACAAGAAGGCCCTGTGCCTGCTCACCATCTCGGACCTCATCACCACCGGCGAGGGCCTGCCCGCAGAGGAGCGCCAGACCGGCTTCAACCAGATGATGGAAGTCGCCCTGGCCGTCGCCTGCGACGAGTAGGCACCACAACCCCTGGTCTTGACGCCGCGATTCGCCCGCGGCGCAAAGATACACATCATGCGTTCGATAACAGGAGGAACACAGCATGAAAACCAACGTATCCCGTCGTCAGTTCCTGGGCCTCGCCGGCTCCGCTGCCACCGTCATGGGCCTCGGCCTCGTGGGCTGCGGCGGCTCCAGCAGCTCCACTTCCGGCTCTGACGCCGGCTCGAGCTCCGCTGCCACCGAGTCCAACGTCAAGGTGACCATGGTCACCGACATGGGCGGCGTGAACGACCAGTCCTTCAACCAGGGTGCCTGGGAGGGTCTGCAGCAGCTCGGCGAGGACACCGGTGCCAAGGTCTCCTACACCGAGTCCAAGCAGGAGTCCGACTACGCTACCAACCTCGACAAGGCCGTCGACGATGGCAACATGGTCGTTTGGGGCATCGGCTTTGCCATGGCCGACGCCGTGGAGACCGCTGCCAAGCAGAACCCCGACGTCAACTTCGCCATCATCGACAACGCCTACGAGTCCCCCGCCGACAACCTCACCGGCGTGACCTTCCACTCGCAGGAGCCTTCCTTCGTGGCCGGCTACATCGCCGCCATGACCACCAAGACCAACAAGGTCGGCTTCGTGGGCGGCATGGCCTCCGACGTCCTGAAGACCTTCGAGTACGGCTACAAGGCCGGCGTCGCTTACACCAACGCCAAGGAGGGCAAGGAGGTCGAGGTCGTCGCTCAGTACACCGAGACCTTCACCGACGCCGCCAAGGGCAAGGCCGTGGGCGCCAAGCTCTACACCGATGGCTGCGACATCGTCTTCCAGTGCGCCGGCAACTGCGGTAACGGCGTCATCGAGGCCGCTACCGAGGCCAACCAGCTCGTCATCGGCGTCGACTCCGACCAGTACGAGCAGGCTCCCGAGAACATGCTCACCTCGGTCCTCAAGAAGGTCAACGAGGCCGTCCAGGAGGTCACCAAGCAGCTCGTCCACGGCGACCCCATCGGCGGCACCAACGTCGAGCTCTCCATGGCCGACGACGCCGTAGGCATCTCCGAGCACCACGACCTGATGGACGACGAGGTCTACAACACCGCTATGGACCTGTGCGACCTCATCAAGTCCGGCGAGATCGAGGTCCCCGGCACCGAGGACGACTTCAACGATTACTTCTCCACCCTCTAAGGTCTGAGCGAATCGTCTGCGGCGCCCTAACGTAGCGCTGCACCCCACGGAACGGCTCGCACCTCACGCGAGCCGTTCCGCAGTTGTAGAGCGCATGCGCCCCGCAACTGCGGAACGTCGACTAGGCATCCCGAGGCATTCGATATATCGAGATAAGGAAAGCGAGGTAAGGCGGCATGCAGCAAGACAAGCGCTATGCGGTGCAGATGCAGGGCATAGTGAAGAAGTTCGGCTCGTTTTGCGCCCTGGACCACGTGCACCTCGAGGTAGAGGAAGGCACCATCCATGCGGTCCTCGGCGAGAACGGCGCCGGCAAGAGTACACTGATGAACGTGCTCTACGGCCTCTACCAGGCCGATGAGGGCGAGATCCTCCTGCACGGAGAAAAGACGCGCATCAACGGACCCGCCGACGCCATCGCGCACGGTATCGGCATGGTGCACCAGCACTTCATGCTCGTGCACAACTTCACCGTCACCGAGAACATCGTCTTGGGCGACGAGGTGTGCGGCGCGCCCGGCGTGCTCGACATGAAGCGCGCCCGCGAGAACGTCGTGAAGATCATCGAGGAGTACGGCCTGGAGGTCGACCCCGACGCCGTGATCGAGGACATCTCCGTTGGCATGCAGCAGCGCGTGGAGATCCTGAAGGCCCTCTACCGCGGCGCCGACGTGCTGATCCTCGACGAGCCCACGGCCGTCCTCACCCCGCAGGAGATCGACCGCCTGATCGAGATCATGCGGGGCCTCACCGCCAAGGGCAAGACGGTCATCATCATCACCCACAAGCTCAAGGAGATCAAAGCCTCCTCGCAGCGCTGCACGATCATCCGTCGCGGCAAGGACGTGGGCACCGTCGACGTGGCCGACGTCACCGAGGAGAAGCTCGCCGAGCTCATGGTGGGCCACCATGTGAACCTGGTGGTGGACAAGACCCCGGCTGAACCCAAGGAGCCCGTGTTCGAGATCTGCGACCTGCACGTCAAGGACGAGCGCGGCATCGAGATGGTCCGAGGCCTGTCGCTCAGCGTGCGTGCCGGCGAGATCGTGGGCATCGCGGGTATCGACGGCAACGGTCAAAAAGAGCTGGTAGAGGCCATCACCTGCCTGGCTAAGGCCGAGTCCGGCACCGTCAAGGTGCACGGTGAGGAGATCCAGAACACCAGCATCCGCAACGTGATCGACCACAAAGTCTCGACCATCCACGAGGACCGCCAGCGCCGCGGTCTCGTGCTGCCGTTCACCGTGGCCGAAAACGCCGTGCTCAAAAAGTACCGCACGCCCGAGTTCGGTAGCCGCGGCATCCTCGACCGTGCCCGCATGCGCGAGTTCACCAAGGGGCTCATCGAGCACTTCGATATCCGCCCGGCTGACTGCGTGGACGAGCGCGCGGCGGGCCTCTCCGGCGGCAACCAGCAGAAGGTCATCATCGCCCGCGAGGTCTCCGAGCGCCCCGACGTGCTCATCGCCGTCCAGCCCACCCGCGGCCTGGACGTGGGCGCCATCGAGTACGTGCAGAAGGCGCTGATCGCCGAACGCGACCGCGGCGCCGCTATCCTGCTCATCTCGCTGGAGCTCGACGAGGTCATGAACGTGTCCGACACCATCGACGTCATCTACGACGGCCGCATCACCGCAACCTTCAAGCAGGGCGAAGTGGACGAGAAGCGCATCGGCCTGTACATGGCGGGAGGCGAGGAGTAAATGAGGACCACCCTACAAAACATCCTTCGCAAGCCGCGCACCGCCACCTACGTGGCCATCCTGGTGGGCTTCGCCGTAGCGGCGATCCTGCTCACCGTTGCCGGCTACAACCCGGGCGAGTCGTTCGCGGCGTTGTTCAGCGGCGTGTTCTCCAAGCCCAAGTACATCTCCAACACGCTCATCAAGTCTGCCCCCATCATCCTGACGGGCATCTCGGTGGCGTTCGCCTTCAAGACGGGTCTGTTCAACATCGGCGCCGAGGGCCAGTATCTCGCCGGCACCGTGTTCGCCGTGCTCGTGGGCGCCAAGCTCAACCTGCCCGCGCCCATTCAGATCCCGCTCGTCGTGCTCGCCGGCGTGGCCGGCGGCGCGCTCGTCGGCGCGGCGACGGGCTTCCTCAAGGCGCGCCACGGCATCCACGAGGTCATCAGCGCGATCATGTTCAACTGGATCATGCTCTACATCAACGACTTCGTGGTGGCAAGCGACGCCTACCACCGCCCCAACTCCACCTCGAGTCTGGTGGTCAACGAGTCGAGCTACACGATGATCCTGCCGCAGTGGAAGATGTCCGACCAGGGCCTCGCCACGCTAAAGAACGTACCGTGGCTCTACGACTTCCTGGTCAAGACCGACGTGAACATCGCCATCATCGCCGCCATCGTCGTGGCCGTGGTGATCTGGTTCGTGCTCTACCGCTCCAAACTGGGCTTCGAGCTGCGCGCCGTGGGCTTCAACCGCGACGCCGCCGAGTTCGCCGGCATCGATGCGGGCCGCAACACCGTGCGTGCCATGGCCATCGCCGGCGCCATCTCGGGTCTGGCCGGCGCGCTCGTGATCACGGGCATCCAGCCGCACTGCCTCTCGCAGCTCGCCTCGTTTGAGAACTACGGATTCAACGGCTTCTCCGTGGCGCTGCTCGCCGGCTCCTCGCCGCTGGGCTGCATCCCCGCGGGCCTGCTGTTCGGCGCGCTGCTCTACGGCGGCCAGTCGGTGCAGCTCGCCGTGGGCGCCCCCACCGAGATCATCAACATCATGATCGGCACCATCGTGTTCTTCGTCGCCATCGCGCGCGTCGTCCCGATGATCGCCGACAAGATTGAGAAGAAGAAGGCGGAACGAAATGCTCACTAACATTCTGCTTCTCGTAGGCATCACCCTCATGTACTCCACGCCGCTCGTGTTCGGCGCCCTGGGCGGCGTCATCTCCGAGCGCTCCGGCGTGGTGAACATCGGCATCGAGGGCATGATGACCATCGGCGCCCTTGCGGGTGCCGCCACCTCGTACTTTACCGGCAACGCCTGGCTCGGCTTTCTGATGGCCGGCGTGGCGGGCGGCCTGCTTGCCACCCTGCACGCCATAGCAAGCGTCACCCTGCGCGCCGACCAGAACGTCTCGGGCATCGCGCTCAACCTGCTGGGACCGGGCATCGCCCTGTTCTTGGCCCGCATCTTCTGGGACGGCGGCACGCAGTCGCCCACCGTCGAGACCCTGCCCAAGATCTTTGGGCCCAGCGCCTTCCAGGGCACCGCGTGGTCCAACCTCAACGTCGACGTCACCGTGGTCATGGGCCTCGCCGCCGCCGTGCTGATGTGGTTCGTGCTCTACAAGACCAAGTGGGGCCTGCGCATCCGCGCCGTGGGCGAGCACCCCGCGGCAGCCGACACCCTGGGCATCAACGTGTCGCGCACCCGCTTTGTGTGCGTCGTGCTCTCGGGCGTGCTGGCCGGCTTTGGCGGAGCCTCCCTCACCCTGGCCGTCATCTCGCAGTTCACGCAGACGGCCGTTGCCGGTCAGGGCTTCATCGCCCTCGCCGCCGTGATCTTTGGCAAGTGGACCCCACATCGCTCCTACCGCGCCTGCCTGCTGTTCGGCCTGGCACAGGCGCTCGTCGTCATCCTCGGCGGCGGCGCGATCCCCGTGCCCAGCCAGCTGCTCGCCTGCCTGCCCTACGTGCTCACCCTTGTGGTGCTCGTGCTGTTTGTAGGCAACTCCAGCGCTCCTGCAGCCGATGGCGTACCCTATGAGAAGGGTCAGCGCTAACGTCATGTAGCGCACATATCGATGTGTTTTGCCCCGCTGCCCCAGCCCTTGGCGCAGCGGGGCTTTTTGATTGGAGCCCCTATGGAATACGACCCTCGTGAACTGGTTGCGCGCGCTACCGAGGCGCGCGAGCACGCCTACGTGCCCTACTCGCACTTTGCCGTGGGCGCAGCGCTGCTGTGCGCAGACGGCACCGTCTACGACGGCGCCAACCTCGAGAACGCCGCGTATACACCCTCCAACTGCGCCGAGCGCACGGCGTTTTTCCGCGCCGTGTTCGACGGGCACCGTGACTTTACCGCCATCGCCATCGTCGGCGGGCCCGAAGGTACGGCGCCCGCGAGCATCTGCCCGCCCTGTGGCGTGTGCCGCCAGGTGATGATGGAGTGGTGCGATCCGGCGACCTTCAAGATCATCCTGGGCAACGGGGACGAAGAGCCCATCGAGCGCACGCTCGAGCAGATGCTGCCCTTTGGCTTTGGCCCTGCCAATCTCGCAAAGTAGGCTCGCCATGCGCATGTACGACATCATCGAGAAGAAGCGCGACGGCGGCGAGCTTAGCGATGCCGAGATCGGCTTTTTTATCCGCGGCTACGTGGCGGGCGACATTCCCGACTATCAGGCCTCGGCCCTGCTCATGGCCATCTTCTTGCGCGGCATGACCGACAAGGAGACCCATCTGCTCACCCAGCACATGATGTGCTCGGGCGACGTGATCGATCTTTCCTGCCTTCCCGGCGCCGTCGTGGACAAGCACTCCACGGGAGGCGTGGGCGACAAGGCGACGCTCGTCGTCGCTCCCCTGCTGGCCGCCATGGACCCCGGGCGCATCTTTGTGCCCACCATGAGCGGACGCGGCCTCGCACACACCGGTGGCACACTCGACAAGCTCGAGAGCATCCCGGGCTTTGACGTGAATGCGGGCGGCGACGCGTTTATCGAGCTCGTGCGCACACACGGCACGGCGATCGTGGGGCAGACGGGCAATCTCGTACCCGCCGACAAGCTCCTTTACGCGCTGCGCGATGTGACGGCCACGGTGAACAGCATCCCGCTTATCGCGAGCTCCATCATGAGCAAGAAGCTCGCTGAGGGAACCGAGAGCCTGCTGCTCGATGTCAAGGTGGGCTCCGGCGCCTTTATGACCGAGCTTCCGGACGCCATCGAGCTCGCACGCACGATGGTCGCCATCGGCACGCAGGCGGGACGCCGCGTCAAGGCGCTCGTTACCAACATGGACGCGCCGCTCGGCCGCGCTATCGGCAACTCGCTCGAAGTGGCAGAATCCGCACGCACGCTACAGGACGAAGGCCCCGCGGACCTCACGGAGCTCTGCCTCATGCTCGCCGCGCACGCCGCCGCGCTCACCGGGCGCTTCACACTCGAGGAGGCCGAGACCCGCGCCCGCGAGACGCTTGCAAGCGGCGCGGGCTTCGAGAAGCTCTGCGAGGTCGTCGCCGCCCAGGGCGGTGAGGCCGCCTACGTCCGCGACCCTTCGCGCTTTGAGATCGCACCCGCGAGCTGCACGGTCACGGCGGCCGCAGACGGCTACATCGGGCGCATCGACACCAAACAGGTGGGCACCGCCAGCTGCGAGCTGGGCGCCGGCCGCGTGCGCGTGGAGGACCCCGTGGACCACCGTGCTGGCATCGAGCTGTTGCGCACGTGCGGCGATGCGGTACGCGCAGGCGAGTCCATCGCGATCCTGCATGCGAGCGACGAGGAGAAGCTCGCACAGGGCCGTGCCACCTTCGAGGCGGCCCTTACCTACACCGCCTGCGCCCCCGATCCCGAACCCCTCCTTTTTGCCGTCGTCACCGCAGACGGCGTGGAGTACGCTAAGTAGACCCAAACCAGAAAGGATCTCTCCATGAAGCTCACCCAGGCACAACTCGCCAAGTACATGGACCAT
Organism: Bacteroidaceae bacterium; assembly: GCA_963630805.1. Lineage (GTDB taxonomy): Bacteria > Actinomycetota > Coriobacteriia > Coriobacteriales > Coriobacteriaceae > Collinsella. The sequence goes on along the minus strand of CAVGNZ010000029.1, from coordinate 21,321 downwards.
ACCCTGCTCAAGGCCGATGCCAGCGCCGAGAAGATCGACGCCGTGGTGGCCGAGGCCAAGCAGTTCGGCTGCGCGAGCGTCTGCGTCAACGGCTACTGGGTCCCGCGCGCGGCGGCGGCCCTCGCCGGCACCGACGTCAAGACCTGCGCCGTCATCGGGTTCCCGCTGGGCGCCATGTCCACCGCGGCCAAGGTCGCCGAGACGGCAGACGTCGTGGCCGCCGGAGCACAGGAAGTCGACATGGTCATCAACGTCGGTGAGCTCAAGGCCGGCAACGTCGACGTCGTGCGAACCGACATCGCCGCGGTCGCCGAGGCCGCTCATGCAGGCGGCGCGCTTCTCAAGGTGATTATCGAGTGCTGTCTGCTCACCGATGCGGAAAAGGAGCTCGCCAGCAAGCTCACCGTCGAGGGCGGGGCCGACTTCGTCAAGACCTCGACCGGCTTCTCCACCGGCGGTGCCACCGTGGCAGACGTCGCGCTCATGCGCAAGACCGTGGGCCCCGACTTTGGCGTCAAGGCCGCCGGCGGCATCCACAGCCTCGAGGAGGCCTATGCCATGATCGAGGCCGGCGCCACGCGTCTGGGCGTCTCGGCCTCCGTGGCCATCCTCGAGCAGGCCGCACAGCAGGAGTAGGGAGCGCCCATGGAGTACAAACGCTACAAGCGCGTCCTCGCGATCGTCATCGACTCGATCGGCGTGGGCGACGCACCAGACGCCGCCAAGTACAACAGCGACGGGGCCGACACGCTGGGGCACATGGCCCAGTGGTGGCTCGACAACAAGGGCCGCGCCCTCGAGCTGCCCAACATGGCGCACCTGGGCCTCAATCTCGCTCGCCCGGGCAAGCCCTTTGCGGGCATCCCCACGCCCGAGACTCCCGCCGGCGCCTTTGGCCGCATGCAGGTCACCTCGTACGGCAACGACTCGCTCGACGGCCACTGGGAAATGGTCTGCCTGCCGGCGCGTTTCCACGTGGACTACTTCCCGCAGGGCTTTCCCGAGAGCCTGCTCGACAAGCTGCGCGAATTCAGCGGCCGCGGAATCCTGTGCAACAAGCCCTACTCAGGCACGCAGGTCATCTACGATTACGGCGAGCAGCAGATGGAGACCGGCGACCTGATCGTCTACACCTCAGGCGACTCGGTGCTGCAGATCGCCGCGCATGAAGAGATTATTCCGCTCGATGAGCTCTACCGCATCTGCGAGTACGCGCGCACGCTCATCAACGGGCCCGAGATCACCATGGGCCGCGTGATCGCGCGCCCCTATGTGGGCACGAACCGCGACAACTTTACGCGCACGGCCAACCGCCACGACTACGGTCTCACCCCCACCGGCCCCACCGTCGTCGACTTTCTGCACGAGGCGGGCTTCGACACCATCGCGGTGGGCAAGACCTACGACCTGCTATGCGGTCACGGCTTTGACGAGAGCTACCACAACGAGAGCAACTCCGACGGCATGGACCACGTGGACGAGGTCATGGCGAAGGACTGGTGCGGCTTCTGCTTCACTAACCTGGTGGACTTTGACGCCGTCTACGGTCACCGCCGCAATCCGGAAGGCGACGGCCTGGCGCTCGAGGACTTTGACCGCCGTCTAGGACAGGTGATGGAGAACCTGCACGACGACGATCTGCTCATCGTCACCGCCGATCACGGCAACGACCCCACCTACACCGGCACCGACCACACCCGCGAGCTGGTCCCCCTGCTCGCCTGGTCGCCCTCGATGCCCGCCGGCGGCCGCAACCTGGGCCTGCGCGCCACGTGCAGCGACCTGGGCGCCACCGTGCTGGACAACTTCAACGTCACCGGCAACGGCGAGGGCGAAAGCTTCCTGGAGCAGCTGGCGTAAAAAAGGCCGCTCCGAAAGCGACCCGCATTTATACCTAAGCAGCATCAAAAACCCGCTGGGCGCAACTCAACCGAGTAGCCCAGCGGGTTTTCCAGGTGCCCGAGGTTCTTAAGCGACAAGCCCGACGCCGCGTACTGAGGTACGCAAGGAGGGTTGGAGCCCGAAGATCGGGCAACCGGGGCCGCGGCGGGTTTTCCAGGCGCCGCAGGTTCGCAGATGAGAGGAGCGCCGCGTATTTAAATACGCAAGCGACGGTTTGAGGGTGAAGATGCGGTGCCTGGGAAAGCCGCTCGTTAGTACAGAGGGTCTGCGGCAGACATCAGGAGTGCATCCATTATCTCGAAGAAGCGCTCCTTGTCCGCGCGCGTCACCAGCGTGACCTCGCGGCCCTCGGGCGTGCGGTAGGTGCGGCCGGCGGCGCGCCCGTCCGTGCGCACGTCGCAGGTCACCTGCTCGGTCTCCACCACCTCGGGATACATGCTGCACACCGTGGTGAGCACGTCCCACAAAAAGTAGAACGAGTCGGGGCTGGAATTGGTCACGAGCGCGTAGCCCTGACCTACCAGGTCGATGGCCGGGTAGCGGCGGTTGCGCGCCAGGCGGTCGCGGAACTCCTGGTTGAGCGGCAGCTCCTCGGTGCTCTCCAGGCCCACCATCTGAATCTTCAGCGACGAGTCCCATACGCGCTTCACGGCCTCGGGATCCCAGAAGGCGTTCCACTCGGCCGTGCCGTCAAAGCCCGGGTCGAGCACATTGCCGTGGCCGTCGAGCGAGCCGCCCATCCAATAGACGCACTCGATCTTCTCCTCGATGGAGGGGTCGGCATCGATCGCGCGGGCGAGATCGGTGATGGGACCGGTCATGACGAGCGTCGTCTTGCCCTCGGCGGCGTTGATCTTCTCCACCATGTCGAGATGCGCAGGCAGCGCCGCGATGGGCGTCTTGGGCTCGTGGCCAAACTCGTTCAGAATGGGGAACGCATCGAACGCATAGGAGCCGGTGCGCCACGCGGAGGGGAACTGATGGTGCGCGCGCGAGTCGGACATAGCCACGTCAAGCGTGTGCCCAAACTGGTTAAAGCGATCGATGATCTTGCGCGAGGCGTCCGTGGAGGGCTCGATCACGCCGTCGCCGTCCACCACGCCCACACCGGTGAGCTTGATATCAGGCACCTGCAGCAAAAGCAGCAGACTCACCAGGTCATCGACGTTGCCGTCGTGGTTGAAGTAGACGTTTTTCATACGGGCCTCCCAGGGTCGATTCACCACGGCAATTGTAGCGTGGCCGCACGGATGCGGCATAATGGGGGCTATCAATCTACAGGAGGTATCTATGGCACACCGCGTTTTGAACTACGTGATCGACGGCTCAACGGCCGAAGCCCAGGCCATCTTGGACACCATCGAGGGCGGAGAGCAGATCGAACTGGTGGGCTGCGCGCACGAGCCGCTCGTAGGCCCCACGCTCGAGCAGCTCGAGGGCTGCGAGGGCTTTATCGGCGAGTTCGGGCCGGTGCTCGGAGACTCCGTGGACGCCATGGCGCAAGCGGGCGTGAAGCTCGTCTCGAGCATGTCCATCGGCCTTAACCACGTCGACGTGGCCGGTCTTGCCGAGCGCGGCATCCTCACCACCAACTGCCCGGGATACTGCGCCCTCGACGTGGCCCAGCACGCCGTGGGCCTCATGCTCGACCTCATGCGCAAGATCACGTTCGCGAACCGCCATGTACAGGCCGGCGAGTGGAACCCGATGGACGGCTACGCGTCGCATCGCACGCAGGGGCAGGTCTTGGGCCTTGTCTTCTTTGGGCGCATCGCGCAGGCCATGGTGCCCATCGCGCAGGCGCTCGGCATGCGCGTCGTGGTGTGGGCCCCCACCAAATCGGCCGAGACGCTCGCCGCCGCCGGGTGCGAGAAGATGGAGACCCTCGATGAGCTGCTCGCCGCTTCCGACGTGGTGAGCATCCACTGCCCGTTGATCCCCGAGACCGAAAAGCTCATCGGCGCGCACGAGCTCGAGGTCATGAAGCCCACCGCGTTTCTGGTAAACACCGCGCGCGGCCCCATCATCGACGAGGACGCGCTCGTGGCCGCGCTCGACGAGAACGTCGCCACCGGCGGCAAGGCAGGCATCTGCGGCGCCGGCCTCGATGTCCTGGCCGACGAGACGAGCCCCAACCGTGTGCTCATCGACCACGCGCGCTGCGTGGTCACCCCGCACACAGCCTATTGCACCGAGGAGGCCAACGAGACGCTGCGCCGCATGACGCTCACCGCCATGGTCGACTACCTGGTATTTGACCGCGAACCCCAGAACGTGGTGCGCGCGTAGTCTCCGCCGCGCCCCTCCTTGAAACGCGAAGGGCGCCGCGTTCCGAACAACAGCCAACGAGTCCGGAGGCGCGGCGCCCTTCAATTGAGGAAAGTGAAAAGGCAGCGGCTCAACTTGTAGGGAGGAGGAGCTACATCGCCTTTTCGTAGAGGGAGATCATGTCCTTGAGCCCGGTCTGGCGCGGGTTGGCGCCGACGTTGGGGCTCTTCATGGCGTCCTCGGCCATGGCGGGAATCTTGTCGGCGGTCACGCCCACCTCGGAGAGCGAGGCCGGGATGCCCAGGTCTGCACAGAGCTTGCGAATCTCATCGCAGAGCATCTGCGGGCAGAAGTTCTCCGCCGGCTGCTTGCTCTCGCGGATGTAGTTGTAGATGACCTCGTAGCGGCCATCGTCGGCAAGCGCGTTGTACTCAACGACCGTGGGCAGCAGCACCGCGTTGGCAACACCGTGTGGCACGTGGAAGTACGCGCTCACCGGGTGGCTCATGGCATGCACGTTGCCCAGGCGCGCCCAGGCAAACGCCATGCCGGCAAAGTTGCTGCCTGCCATCATGTCGCATGCGGCCTCGGCGTCCTGACGGCAGGCCACGAAGCGGCGCAGGCTGCGGCCGATGAGCTGCATAGCCTTCTCGGCCATAGCGTCGGTAAAAGGCGAGGCGTTACGAGAGACGTAGGCCTCCATGGCATGAATCAGCGCATCGACGCCGCACGACGCCGCGATGGAAGCCGGCGCCGTCATGATGAGCTCGGGATCGAGCACGGCGTAGCGCGGCAGCATCTCGTAGCTGATGACCGAGAACTTGTAGTTGCGCTCCACATCGGTGATAACCGCCGAAGCCGTAGCCTCGGAGCCGGTACCGGCCGTGGTGGGAATGGCGATGATGGGAACCACGGGGCCGGGGACCTTGCCTACGCCCTCGTAATCGGTGATGCGGCCGCCGAACGTCGCGAGCACGCCCACGGTCTTGGCGACGTCCATGGGGCTGCCGCCGCCCAGGGCCACGATGCTCGTAGCGCCGCTCTCCTCGTAGCGAGCGGCCGCAGACTCCACGATCTGCACCGTCGGGTTGGGCTCGACATCCAAGAACGGCACGCACTCGATGCCGGCGGCCTCGATGATGTCCTGCACCTTCTTGACCACACCGATGCCCTCAAGGCCGCGGTCGGAGATGAGGAACACGCGCTCGGAACCGCTCTCGCGAAGCAGCTCGGGCAGCCTGCTTAAGCTGCCGAGACCGAACTCGATGTTCTGAGGGACCTTGAAACGATAGTCTTTCACAGGGTTTTCCTAACTCGAAGCGGGGCGGCGCCGGGCACGTTTGCCGGCGGCGCCCCTGGGCTCATGTGTTCGCTTACAGCACGGCGGCAAGGCTCTGGATGAGCATGGAGCCGCCGACGATGAGCAGGACCACGTAGACGATGCGCAGGAACTGCTCGCGGTTGATCTTCTTGAGAAAGGCCATACCGATGCCAAAACCGATGGCAGCGCACGGCACGCCGATGGCGAGCGCCGAGAGCACCGTGGGGGTGATGACGCCGGCACGGTACTGCGAGAAGGCGTTCCAGGTGTTGAGGATGACCCACACCATGTTCATGGTGTTGCGGAACTTCTCCTTGTCGTGCACGGCCTGGATGGTGTAGACGGTGATGAGCGGGCCGCCGATGTTGAAGGCGCCGTGCACGATGCCGCCAACGCCCAGCGCCACGTAGCGCAGGATCTTCTTGGCGAGCGTGTCGACTTCCTCCTCGGCCTCCTTCTTAAGCACCATCGGCTTGATGATGACCTTGTAGATGTTGAACAGGGCGATGAAGGTGACCACGCCGCCGATGCAGATCTTGGCGACGTTGGGGTCCATGATGGTGTACACGTAGTTACCAACAAGGATGCCGGGCAGGCACAGGCCGATGATCTTGCCCAGGTCCCTCCACGAGACGTTCTTGAGCGTCTTGACGGCAAGGAAGTACATGAACGGCAGCGTCAGCAGGGTGCCGTAGGGCACGCCGGCGGCGGTGCCCAAAAAGCCGTTGGTGACCGGCGCGGCGATGACGGTGCAGCCAAAGCCGGTGCAGCCCTGAACAAAGAATCCGACGACCTGCATAAGGCCGACGACGATAAAGGTCCAATCGAATACGAATCCCACGGGAAGCTCCTTTACATCGGGAACGGTTACTAGCGTCGGGGATAGGGCCGGGGCGGGCGCAGAGGACGCCTCGCCCACCCCGGCATCTCAAGCAGCGGGATTAGAAGTGCAGCTCCGTGCGCTGGATGAGGTCTTTCTGCAACGGCTTGCCCAGCTCGACAAAGTAGGCGCTATAGCCTGCCACGCGAACCAGCATGTCCTTGTAGTCCTCGGGGTTCTTCTGCGCCGCGCGCATCTTGGCCGCGCTCATGATGTTGAACTGAACGTGCATGGGCCGCTTGGCGATGTACTCCGTAAGGAAGCCCACCAGGTTGTCGCGTCCCTCAACGCCGGCCACGGCGTCCTCGGGGAAGCGCAGGTTCATGAGCGTGCCGTTGGAGGCAAGGCTGTGGTCGACCTTGCACAGGGAGTTGACGATGGCGGTGGGACCCATCACGTCGTGGCTGCCGGCCTCGGTGTGCACGGGCGCCATGTTGTCGGAGATGGCCTCGCCGGCTTTGCGGCCGTCGAGCGAGGCATAGGTGTTCATGCCCATGGCCACGTTGGCGTTTACCGAGTACACACCGGGGTTGAACTGGCCGCCGCGACGCGTGGGGCGCCCGGCGATGTGCCTGCAGTAGCACTCGAACATGTACTTGAACAGCTCGTCGGCGTAATCGTCGTCGTTGCCGTAGTGGTGCACCTTGGTGCTGTTGACCAGGGCATAGAGCTTCTCGTGACCCTCCCAGTTGTCGCGGATGGCGGCAAGGAGCTCAGCGCCGGTATAGCGTTTCTCGTCAAACACCAGCTGCTTGATGGTAGCCAGCGAGTCGGCACAGGTGCCCATGCCGGAAGCCTGGGGCCCAATCCCGTTGTACTTGGCGCCGCCCTCGGTAAGGTCGTGGCCCGACTCCATGCAGTCGGCGTAGAAGGCCGAGACGTACGGCAGGGGCTTTCGCTCATGATGTGCCGCATCGATGATGTTGAGGCTCGCACACATCTGGTTGGTCCAATAGGTGAACTGTGCGTCAACGCTCTCAAGCAGCTCGTCGAAGCTCTGATAGGTCTCGAGGCTTCCCGTGTTGGGACCGAGCTGCTCACCGGTGCGCAGGCTCACGCCGCCGTTGAACACCATCTCCATCATCTTGGGCGTGTTGACGTAGGCGGCATCGTGCCAGCCGTACTCCTTGCCCGGAAGGCTAATCTCGACGCAGCCCACGACGCAGTAGTCGCGCGCCTCCTCGATGGGCATACCCTTGCGCATCATGCCCTTGATGGCCGGCTCGTCGTTGAAGATCTTGGGGTGGCCGTACCCGGCGCGCACGCACTCGATGGTCTTGACCTTGAGCTCGTAGGGGGTCTTGTCGTGCATGCGCACGCAGACCCACGGATTCATCATGCGCGTGTGGGCAGAGGCCTCGAGCATGAGCATGGTGAGGTCGTTGGTGGCGTCGTTACCTTGCGCGTCCACGCCGCCGATGGTGAGGCTCTCGCCGCCGAAGCCGCGGCCGTTACGCACGGCCATGGAGCCGCGGTCCTTGAGCTTGGTAGGATTGTTCATCTTGACGTACTCGACCTCGAGCAGCTCGAGCGCGAACTCCTTGGTGATGGCGCCGCTCTTGATGTCCGCCTCGTAGAACGGGTAGAGCCACTGGTCCATACGGCCGTAGGAGATGGAGTGTCCGTTGCCCTCGACCTGGATGAGCGCCGTGGCGATCTGGAAGAGCATGAGTGCCTGCCAGAAGCTCTTGGGCGCGCCGCCCGCCACCTGGTGGCAGACCTCGGCCATGGCGTCAAGCTCCTCGCGACGAACGTCGTCGGCCTCCGCGGCAGCCTTCTCCTCGCAAAGCTTGGCGTAACGCGCGATGTAGTTCTTGGACGCCTTGTGCATGATGATGGCCGCGCGGTACCAGTCGCGTTTGTCGGCCCACTCCGGGTCGTTCATGTCGAGCGCAGCGAGTTTCTCCTCGGCCTCGGCGATGATGCCGTCGTAGCCGAGCTTCATAAGGCGCGGGTAGTCGATGGCCAAATGCCCCGTGCCAGCATAGTGGTACAGGTTGGTCTGGAAGATCTTCTCGCCCACCTGGGAACCCTTGCGCTGGTCGTAATCGAGGCGCGAGTTGATGCGGTCCTCGACGGTCTGCCCCTGCCACCAGGCGCAGAGCTCCAGGATCTCGGCACGCTCCTCCTCGTTACGGATGTAGAACTGGTCGTGCTCGCGCTCCTCAAAGGGGGCGTTGTTAATCTCGTCGATGATCCAGTCGACCGAGAACTCGGGGTAGATCGGAGAGGCCTTGGCAGGGGCCGCGATCTCGCCCAGAATCAAGTCGTCGTCGTACACATGGAGCGTGCACTCGTTGAGCACCTTCTCAAATGCGTAGGCGCACTGAAGCTTGCGCGGAGCGCGCGGATGCTCCTTATAGGCCTCGGTCACCAGGCGCAGGCGCTCCACGTCGATCCAGTACTCGCGGTCCAAAAACGCCTGGCGCAGGCGGTTGACGCGCGGAAACGGCGACCAGTCCTCGTGATGCACCTGGTAGCCCAGGCAGTACACCTTGTCGAAAGGCTCGGTGCCCCTCGCATCGGTGTGGGTTTCCTCGGCATTGAGTCCCATGAGTTACCTCCTTATCTGCGACGGCACCTCGCGCCGTCTATTACCAAGCAACAAGACGACGGACGTACACCGCCGCACACCGCGCGCTTACGCGCGCTCCTTGGTGCCGACGAGGCAGTGGATGCCGCGCCCGCAAAAGTAATCGGCGATATCGTTGACGCGCTCTTGGAATTCCTCGCGGTTGAGCTTGAGCCCCCGCATGCCGTACGGAATTCCCAGCGACTGGTACTTCTCGACGCCCAGGCGCATGAAGCTCAAAAGCTGGAGTACGCGGATGCGCCCGCCCAGCTCGTTTTGGATGTAATCGGCGGTGGCGGCGATATTGGCGTCGTCGTCGTTGACGCCGGGAATCACCGGAATGCGCAAGATCAGGTCGGCACCGTCGTCTGCCAAGCGCTTGATGTGCTCGAGCACCAGCTCGTTGCCCACGCCGCACCAGGTCTTATGCACCTCGCTGTCCATGGATTTGATGTCGGTGATAAAGATGTCGGTATGGGGCCGCACGCGCTCGATGGCGTCCCAGCCCACATGGAAGGTCGACTCGCAGCAGGTCTGAATGCCCTCTGCATGGCACGTCTCAAAAAGCTCGGCCACAAAGGCGCTCTGCAGCAGCGGCTCGCCGCCCGAGACGGTCACGCCGCCGCCCGAGCGCTCATAGTAGCCGCGGTCGCGCAAGACGATCTTGAAGCACTCGTCGACCGTCATGACCTGGCCCCAGCGCTTGATGGCATCTGAGGGGCACTCGTTATAGCAGGGGGTGTAATCGACGCCCGGCACGCGCTTGAACGCTGCGAGCTGACCCTTTCTGAAGGAGACGCCGCCTTCTGCAGGGCAGGCGCGCTCGCAGTCTCCGCACACGTCGCGGCCGATGCACTTGGTCTTGTAGACGCCGTACTCGATCTGCGTCGACCAGCTCTCGGGATTGCTGCACCACTTGCAGCGCATGGGGCAACCCTTAAGGAAGAACTCCGTGCGCACGCCAGGACCATCATGGATGGTGTAGCGCTGCACGTTGAACACGGTCCCCGTGCATGCATCGGAGCTGCCCATGGCGATACCCCCTTAAAGGTTCGGGTCAGGCGCGTAGCCACGATGGCTACCCGCTGTACGAAACCAAAGGTTAGAGGCATCGTTTGCACGGCGACAGTAGCCATGCGCCCCATTTCGGCGACGAGTTCCCTATGTCGAAACGCCAGATTCACGATTCATATAGGGCACCTTCCCTATATCGCGTTTTCACGAGCAAATTGCTTGACAAGCGCGCATACGATGCACCCAGCGGCTAGGCGAGCAACACCGTTGCCATGTACCAACAAACACGCCGCAGCGCTCCGTTACGCCTCCACACAACGGAAAGGACGCATCCGATGAAGACTCCCTCTCTCGACCCCAAAAGGATCGCATGCATCATCCTCGGTCCCGCGCTGTACGCGTTCTCGACGGTGTTTCTCGCCTCGTCACTCACCGGCCCGGGAGCCGAGGCCGTGGGCCTTCTGGCATGGATGGTGTTCTGGTGGGTCACGCGCCCCGTCCACATGACGATCACGGCGCTTTTGCCCCTCGTGGTCAACGCCGTGTTCGGCATCGTCGAGCAGGAGGCGGTGACCTCGCAGTACTTCTCGGACAGCATCATCCTCATCCTGGGAACCTTCCTGCTCACCACGCCCTGGAAGCTTACCGGCTTCGACCGCCGCGTGGCGCTCAAGATCCTCTCGCTCGTAGGGCCGTCCATGACCTCGCAGATCATGGTCTGGATGTGCGCGAGCGTGGCCCTCTCCACCGTGCTGCCCAACGTGGCCGTGACGGCGCTGTTCACCCCGATCGCCGTGGCCATGCTCAACGCGGCCGGTTACGAGAACATGAGCAAATGCGCAGCCGCAGCGCCTATCCTCCTTTGTGTAGGCTGGGGCGCGGGCCTCGGCGGCGCGGGCACGCCGCTCGGCGGCGCCATGAACGTCACCGCTATCAGCCTTTTGCAGGAGCATCTGGGTCGCGAGATCATGTACATCGATTACGTGGTACGTATCGCCCCGTACGTGGTCCTCGTCACCCTGGCGAGCGTCGCCATCATCGTGCTCATGCATAAAAACGTGCCCAACATCGAGGGCACCAAGGGCTACTTTGCCGAGCAGTACCGCGCGCTTGGCCCCATCTCGCGCGATGAGGCCATCGCCGGTGGCATGTTCCTGGTGGGCCTTATCGGAGCCTTTGCACGTCCGCTCTATGCGAGCGTCCTGCCCGCTCTCGCCCCCGCCTACGTTCTGGTGGGGCTGGGCATCGTGATGTTCTTTATCACCCGCAGCAACGGCGAGCCCATGATTACCTGGAAGCAGGCGCAAGACGCCACCATGTGGGGCATGATGCTGCTCTTTGGCGGCGGCCTCGCCCTGGGCAAGATCATCAACCTGTCGGGCGCCACCACCGCCATCGCCGGCATCGTGAGCGGTCTTTCGTTTGATGGCGGTTTCACCACCATCCTCATGTTCGCGATCATCGCCATCTTCTTCTCGGAGGTCACGAGCTCCACCGTCTCGGCCGCCGTGGTGGTTCCCATCCTGCTCTCGTTCACCACGCAGATGGGACTCAACCCTATCCCCTATTGGCTCGCACTCGTCATGGCCTACAACGGACAGTTCCTTCTGCCCATCAGCGTCATGTCCATCCCCATCTCCTACGGCGTCGACGCGGGCACGATGCTCAAACGCGGCACCGTGGTGCTTGTCATCAAGCTCATCTGCGCCGTAGGCGTGGGCTACCTGAGCATGCTCTTCTGGCCCGGATTCAGCGTCATGTAGGCGCGCTTAACCGCGACCCAGGCGCCTCGGCGCACACACCCCAAACCAAGCTTTCCATCTCACATTCCCGCAGCTCGCACCTGCAGGCGGCCCTGCATACCCAAAATGCCCGCCGACCCTGCACGCTGTACCCCCCCACAAGTCCACCAATCGGCGCCGAATCGGCGACGCCGTCTAACGGAAAGGAAACCGCCATGACCGAACTCGATCCCGTAGCCGCTGTACAAGAACTCGTCGCACGCAGCCATGCCGCGCAAAAGCAGATTGAGTTCGCCACCCAGGAGCAGGCAGACGCCGCCGCGCGCGTCATCTGCAAGGTCGTGTACGACAACGCCGAAGAGCTGGGCCGTCTTGCTGCCGAAGAGAGCCGTATGGGCAACGTGACCGACAAGATCACCAAGTGCCGCATGAAGAGCTCGCTTATCTGGGAGAGCATCAAGGACGCCAAGACCGTGGGCATCATCAAGCGTCACGAGGACACGCGCATGCTCGACGTGGCCAAGCCCATGGGCGTCGTCGCGGCCGTCATCCCCTCCACCAACCCCGTGGTGACCCCCATGTGCAACGCCGCCTTCGCGCTCAAGACCCGCAACTCCATCGTGTTCGCCCCGCACCCGCGCGGCATCCAGTGCTCCAAGAAACTCGTGGCGCTCTTCCAGGCCGAGCTCGAAAAGCAGGGCCTGCCCGCCGATCTGGTGCTCACGCTCGAACAGGTCTCGCTCGAGGGTTCCGCGGCGCTCATGTCTGCCGCCGACGTCGTGGTGGCCACGGGCGGCCCCGCCATGGTCAAGGCCGCTTACTCCAGCGGCAAGCCGTCCCTCGGCGTGGGCCAGGGCAACGTGCAGGCCATCGTCGACACCGATGTGGACATCGAGGACGCCGCCGAGAAGATCATCGCCGGCCGCAGCTTCGATAACGGTCTGATCTGCCTGGGCGAGCAGACCGCTTTTGTCCCCAAGCAGAGCTTTGACGCCTTCACCGCCGCGCTCACCGCGCACGGCGCCTACTACGTGGACGATCCCGCCGAGGTCACCAAGGTCCGCGAGGGCCTCTTCCCCGAGGGCGGCCCCATCAGCCGTACCGTCGTTGGCCAGAGCGCACACGAGATCGGCTCGCAGCTCGGCCTCGACGTTCCCGAGGACGCGCGCTGCATCGCCGTCAAGGTCGACGCCATCGGCGAGGCAGAGGACCTTTGCCGCGAGAAGCTCTGCCCCGTCATCGCCGTGCACGCCTACGACACCTTTGAGGCGGGCGTGGCCATGATGGTCGAGAACCTCGAGTTCGAGGGCAAGGGCCACAGCGTCGCCGTGCACTCCAATACGCCCGAGCATGTCGAGCTCGTGGGCATCCAGTGCTCCGTCTCTCGCGTCGTGGTCAACCAGCCGGCCGGCAGCACGGGCGGCGGCAGCCCCACCAACGGCTTCACCCCCACCACCACGCTCGGCTGCGGCTCGTGGGGCAACAACAGTTTCTCCGGCAACTTCAGCCACAAGAACCTGATGAACATCACCCGCGTGGGCTACCCGCTGGACGAGTCGTATCTCCCCGATCCCGAGCTGGCCTGGAAATAGTTCGCACGCACAAAGGAGAACCGTCATGGATTACCTTGAGATAGAGGGCAAGGCGCAGCTCAAGCGCTTTGGCATCCCCACCGATGAGCCGCAGCTCGTCACCGACCAGACCGACCTGGGCGCCCTTACGTATCCGTGCGTGGTCAAGGGCCAGATCATGGCCGGCCACCGCGGTCACCACGGCGCCGTACGCGTGGTCAAGAGCCGCGAGGAGCTCGAGGCCGCCATCCCCGAGATCGAGCAGATCCGCATCAACGGGCACGTGATGGAGGGCATCGCCGTCACCGGCATGGCCGACATCGCCGAGGAGTACTACCTGGGCCTCACGCTCGATACCAAGAAGCGCGCCCTCGTGATGATCTTCACGCCGTACGGCGGCACCGAGATCGAGGACCTCGCCTCAAACGAGCCCGAGAAGCTCCTGTATCTCGACTGCACCGAGGGCTTTGACGCCGAGGCGTTCCGCGCCGGCGCCGCGCACTTCGAGCTGGGCGAGACCCGCGTTGCCGACGTGATCGAGATCGCGCAGAAGCTCACGCAGGCCGCGTTCGAGCTTGACGCCACCACGATCGAGATCAACCCGCTCGTCGTGCTGGGCGACGGAAGCCTGCTGGCGCTCGACTGCAAGCTCGTCATCGACGACAACGCCGTCTATCGCCAGGACGACTACCTCATGCTCCCGCGCACCGCGACCGAGCGCTCCCCGCAAGAAGAGGACGCCGCCGCGCACGACCTCACCTATGTCGAGCTCGATCCGGAGGGCGATATCGGTACCATGGCAGGCGGCGCCGGCATCGGCATGGCTACCATGGACACCATCCGCCACTACGGCGGGCGCCCCAACAACTTCTGCGACCTGGGCGGCGGCGTCACCGCCGAGAAGACCTACCACGCCATGCGCATCCTGCTGCAGAACCCCGAGACCAACTACGTGTTGGTCAACGTGTTCGGCGGCATCAACAACTGCGCCGACATGGCCGAGGGCATCGAGCGCGCCTACAAGGAGTTCGGCGGCGACAAGGTCGTATGCGTGAAGAGCCGCGGCTTCAACCAGGAGCAGGGCTGGGAGATCTACGAGCGCCTGGGCTTTGCTCAGACCAAGTTCGGCACCACCGACGAGGCCGTCAAAGCGCTGATGGCGATCAAGAACGCAAAGGAGGCGTAGGCGATGAGCATCCTTATCGACGCCAACACGCCCATGATGATCATCGGCATCACGGGCAAGCAGGGGCGCATCCACACCAAGCGCACCCTTGAGAGCGGCACCAAGCTGGTATGCGGCGTGGCCCCCGGCAAGGGCGGCCAGGAGGTCGAGGGCGTTCCCGTATACGAGACGGTGGCCGCGGCCCGCGTCGAGCACCCCGAGGTCGAGTCGGCCATGCTCCTCATCCCGCCCAAGTTCGTGCGCGGCGCCGCCATCCAGGCGCTGCAGGAGGGCATCAAACTTCTGGTGATGATCACCGAGTTCGTGCCCGCGCACGACACGCTCGCCATCGTGCGCGAGGCTGAGCGCCAGGGAGCGCGCGTGATCGGCCCCAACACCATCGGCATCATCTCACCGGGCAAGTCGAAGATCGGCATCATGCCCGACTACATCTACGGCGCCGGCCACATCGGCATCGTGTCGCGCAGCGGCACGCTCACCCACGAGACCGCCTCGAATCTCACCTTCAAGGGCTACGGCCTCTCCACCTGCATCGGTATCGGCGGCGACCCCGTCATCGGCACTAACCACGCCGAGGCGCTCGAACTCATGGCCACCGACGACGAGACCGACGCCATCGTGCTCATCGGCGAGATCGGCGGCGCCTCCGAGGAGCTGGCCGCGGCCAAGATTCGCGAGATCGGCTGCACCAAGCCGGTGTTTGCCTACATCGCGGGCATGTACGCCCCCGAGGGCAAGAAGATGGGACACGCCGGCGCCATCGTGAGCGGCGGCATGGGCACCGTCAAGTCCAAGGTGGCCGCGCTCGAGGCCGCAGGCGTCACCGTCTGCCCCACGCTCGGCATCATCGTCGAAGAGATCGCCAAGCTCAACGAACGCACCAACGGTCGCCTGCTCTCACTTGAGCCGCAAATCGACTAGCATGTAGCGACAAGGTGCCGCCCCGCACGGGACGGCACCTTTCCATTTTGTTAAGCAAGGAACACCAATGAGTGCAGCGACCCTTAGTCTGATCGGCATCCTGCTTGCCTTCATCACGCTCGTCGCGGGCGTCATGAGGGGCTTGCCGATCCTCGTTCTCTCCCCCATCGTCTCGGTAATCGTGCTGGCCTTCTCGGGCCTCGATATCATATCGACCCTCGAGGGCACCTTCTCCACCGAGCTCGGTGGGTTCATCTCATCCAACTTCACCCTCTTTTTGCCCGCATGCATCATGGGCACCATGCTCAGCGACTGCGGCGCGGCGCGCGACATCGCCGTCTTCTTTGGCAACGCGGCCGAGAAAATCGGCGGCAAGCATGTTAAGTACCTGGTTGTCATGGGCCTGTCACTCGTGACAGCCCTGCTTTCTCTCGGCGGGGTAAGCGGCGCTGTGGTGGTGTTCACCATCGCGCCCATCTGCCGCCAGATTTTCAAGAAACTCGATATCCCCTGGCATTTCGTGATCCCCATCATCGTCTACGGCGGTTGCATGTGGACGGCCACGCTGCCGGGCTCCCCCTGCATCGAGAACCTCATCCCCACCAAATATCTCGACACCACGCCCATGGCCGCACCGGCACTTGCCATCCTGGCCACGATCAACTGCATCGTGTTCGGCGCCGTCTATATCTTCTACGCCGTGCGCAAGACCGAACGGCGCGGCGAGGGCTACATGGAGACGGGCGCACCCATGGAAGAGCATGCCGACACCTTGGACGACAGCATCCTCACCGCAACCTGCTCGGTGCCGCAGCTCCTGCGCGCACTGGCACCGACCGTGACCCTGCTGGCCTGCATGAACGCCTTGGGCTTTGACCCCTGGCTCGCGCTCGTCATGGGCTGCCTGGTTTGCCTGGCGCTCTATGCCCGAAAGTTCACCAACCTGTCCTCGACGCTTAAGGACGGCGTCAAGTCGGCCACGAGCTCACTCATGAGCGTGGCCGTGGTTGTGGGCTTTGGTGCCGCGGTCGAGCTCACGCCCGGCTTTAGCTACCTGGTAGAGGCGCTCACGCACCTGCCGGGCCCGCCGCTCATGCAGCTCTGCATCTCGGCCAACCTGCTCGCGGGCATCTGCGGTTCGGCCGCGGGCGGAGAGGGCATCGCCCTGCGCGCCCTTTCGCCGCGCTTTTTGGCCATGGGGGTCTCGCCCGACATCATCCACCGCGTGGTCAACGTCTCGTGTTACGGCCTGGACACCATGCCCTACAACGGCAACGCCATCAACCGTCTCAACTTCTGCCATCTCACGTACCGCAACGCCTACTACCATGAGTTCATCTTGGGCGCGTGCTTTCCGGTGGTGAACTCGATCCTCATCACCCTCTTCGCCACAGCAGGCATCTGCTAGAAAGGCCGGCAACAAGAAAATCCATCGGCGGGTAGCCTGCAGCAGCTCCGCAACACAAAGCGCCTCGCACCGAAATGCATTCGGTGCGAGGCGCTTTCGTTTGACCTTGATTCACGACCGCACCGCGCCCGTATTCCCCATAACGGCGGGCTCTCGCGGCAAGCGCCTCACGCCCGCGTGGAATCATCACGCAAGGCGGACCTCCGCCCTCACTCGTGTTCTTCCATCCACTTGTACAGCTGAAAGCGGTTGTTGATGCCGCACTTGCTGTAGATGTTCTGCACGTGCTTCTTGACGGTGTGGAAACTGATCACCAGCTGCTCCGCGATCTCCTGATAGGTGAGCCCCTCGCGCATGAGCTCGGCCACACGGCATTCGGAGCGCGTGAGGATCTCGGTTATGTCGCGATGTGCCGGAGGCTGCTCGCCTGCCAGGGGCGCGCACGAAGACGCAGGCACCGGCACCGGCTCGACGGCATCGCCGTTCTTTCTGATGGTGATCCAGTTATAGCGGTCCACGATGCGGTTCGAATACGTGCGGTCGTAGCGATGGATGGTGAAGGTGTAATCCTTGATTACCTGTTCATGCGGGTGCTCAGGCGTGATCTCGGGGGCCGTTCCCAGCAGGAACTGCAACCATGTACAGCTATTTTCGCTCGCCAGCTGCTCGATTACCGATGCCCCCAGCAGGTCCTCCAGATAGTCCTCGGTGACCTTGTTGTAGCTCAGGACGTGCATGGCGTCGTCGGTCACCAAAAATGCCTTTTCACCCGAGGCCACGATGCCGCCCTGCAACTCGGCTACAATACGCGCCTGCTCGTACTTCTTAAAGGTCTTATAAGAGCTGGCGATATAGGCATAGAGCTGCTCGAACTCCTCCTGTTCCTCATCGGTGAAGTCGCCCTCCTCGGCCGTGCGCCAAAACATCAGCTCGATATAGGCGTTGACGCCAAAGGCCAGCGTAAGGGTGTAGTGGGCCTGCATGGCGCCCTCGTAAAAGCGCACGTAGGCCGAGGTGTCATAGGCCACGCAGTTCGCGATATCGGTCGAGCGGTACAGACGCGGCGAGGTGTTGAAGTAGGTCAGATGATCGCGGCGCGCATCGCGGTGGATGGCATGGCGCACCACGTCGTTGGAAACAAAGTTGCCGTACGGGTGATCGGGGCCGGCCAGCTCGAGGCTCTCGAGCGTGCGCGACGAGAGGAACTCGCCCGTCGTGTCAAAGTAGTAGATGACGGTGTTTTTCCACCCAAAGCAGCGATAGAGGATGTCGAGCAGATCGTGATTGAAGAACTCGCGGGTCGTGATCTGGTGGTTTTGAAGCTCCGAAAAGAAATCGGCGCGTGCACCGCGCTTATCGTCTTCACCCATTAATCGTCCCGTTCTCGCAAGGTCCGTCTCTTGCATGGCGATGCAATCTGCGCACGCCGTTCATTATGGTAGCGCATACAAAAAGGCACCCCGCGTTGAGGCGGAGTGCCAATCTGCAAACGGTTGGGCAGCAACGAAGGCCTGAAGCTACAGCCCCAGCACGGGCACCAGCACGAGGAAGTACAGCAGCACGACGGCGCCGAGCACGATGCGGTAGACGCCAAAGGCCTTGAAGTCGTGGCGGCGCACAAAACCCATGAGCCACTTGATGGCCACAAGCGAGACCACAAAGGCCACCAGGCAACCGACGCCCAGGATGGCGGCCTCGTTCATGCCGAAGGTACCGCCCTTGAGGAAGAACTTCACGAGCTTGAGCGCGCTCGCGCCAAACATGACGGGAATGGCCAGGAAGAATGTGAACTTGGAGGCTACCGAGCGCGTGCAGCCCAGAAGCAGGCCGCCGATGATGGTGGAGCCGGAGCGCGAGGTGCCGGGCACGAGCGAGAGCACCTGGAAGCATCCGATGCCGAGGGCCGTCTTCCACGAAAGGTCGTCGAGGGTCGTGATCTCGCCAAAATCCAGGTCTTCCTCGCCGTCTGCGACGGCAGGGGCGGCGTAGTGGCTGCCCGCGGGACGGCCGCCGGGCAAAACATCCATGGTCTCGCGCTTACGGGCACGGCGCGTCTCGATAACGATGAACGCGACGCCGTAGACGATCAGGGCGATGGCCACGACGGGAGCGTTGTAGAAGTGCTCCTCCATCCAGTCGTTCAGCGGCAGGCCGATGGCGGCGGCGGGAACGCAACCGAGCACGATCTTGCCCCAGAGCTTCCACGTATCTTTGCGGCCCTCACGGCCCTTGGAGGGCGAGAAGGGGTTGAGCTCATGGAAAAACAGCACGCAGACGGCCAGGATGGCGCCCAGCTGGATGACCACGAGGAACATGTTCAGGAAGGTCTGCGAGACGTTGAGCTGGATAAACTCATCGACCAGGATCATGTGGCCGGTCGAGGAGATGGGCAGCCACTCCGTGATGCCCTCGACCAGGCCGAGGAACGCGGATTTAAGGAGCTCGATGATATCCAAAAGACACCTTTCGGTTGGTGCGAACATACAGCAACACGGGCCCGCCTGCGGACCCGAGGTCTCATTATCGCACGTGGATGCAGGCGCGAAAAAACTCCCCTTCATTCACAAAATAATGAGGGGCTATTGAGACGGCGCCTGGTGCATTAGGGTATAACTGCATCAAGGCAAAGCGCCCACCGGACGCCGCGTCAGGCACGTCCGTCACTTTAAGGGAGGCACTCATGAACGAAGGTTATTCCAAGGTATTTGTCGCACTCGACGGCACCGAGCAGCAGGATTTTGTCCTCGCCCGCGCCATCAAGGTCGCTGCCAACAACGGCGCCAAGCTGATTATCGGCCACGTGGTCGACTCCACGGCGCTCGAGGCGGCAGGCTCCTATCCGGTCGATCTAATCGACGGCCTTGAGGATGCCTTCCGCGAGTCGATCGCCAAGCAGGTCGAGGAGGCCAAGGCCACGCCCGAGATCCCCGAGGTCGAGATGCTCGTTCGCGCCGGCCGCATCCGCGAGACGCTCAAGGACGAGATGCTCGATGTGGTTCAGCCCGACCTGGTGCTCTGCGGCGCCCGCGGTCTGTCCTCCATCAAGTACGCGCTGCTCGGCTCCATCTCGACGTTCCTGCTGAGGAACACGGAGTGCGACATTTTGGTCGTTAAGTAGGTAAGGGCTCCTGGCGTCCCCGGGTCTGAATTTCCCCGTCGAACGTCCTCGCGCTAAGAGGCCCCCGTTTGCCTCGCCCTTTGGGCGTTGGCAAACGGGGGCCTCTGCGCTGCGGAATGTTCGCCGTGGAAATTCAGACCCGGGGACGACGCTCTTACTGCTTACTCCCGCGGGGTGGGGCGGGTCGGGGCGCTTACTTTGGGGTTGAAGACCTCGCTTTAGGATTGGGTCGAGGGCGGCTGGACCCCATTTGAGAGTCAGCACTCTTACCCTGAAGTTCAGGTCCTCACTTGGGAGTCGAAGCCCTCACCTTGGGCCGACGATCTTACTTATAGAGCTTGGACAGACCTGTTGCCAGGAAGTTCGCCGCTTCGGTATCCGGAGTTGGGGCAGCGACCTCCTCTAGTACTACGCCGTGCTCGTCGGAGACCAGGAAGTGCGTGCCGGGGTGGGACGCTATCTCGGCCGGGGTGGTCTCGCGCTCTACCTGGTGAGCGCGGACCTCGGCGAGCTGCTCGATCAAGGTCATGGCGCCGCAGAGGTTCTCCTCGACAGAAGCGCCCACGTAGAGGGTGCCGTTTTCGATGCGGCAGAGGACCTCAGGGGCCACGCCGGTCTCCGTCTGCTCGGTGCGAGCCGTCTCGGCGCGGGCAAGCAGGGACTCCAAAGCGGTGTCAGGCAGCGGCTCGTAGTTGCCCACCGTCATGGCGGCGTTGCCGTTCACGTCTATCACGAGCATAAGGACGCCGTTGGGGTCGTCGTAGACACCGGCATCGAGTGACCACTCCACGTGCTGCTTGGCCCAGCTGAGCATGTTGGTGGAGAGCGGCTCGCCGCTCACGCGGCGCTGGGACAGGGCGCGGATATGGCGATTGAGCATGGGCACGGCGCGCTTGGCCATGCGCCAGCGGCACACCAGGGCAGGCTTGTCGAGCTGAAACTCCGTCTCCCGCTCCTGTGTGGCGCAGAATTCCTCATAGGCCGTCTGGTCCTCCGGATTGGGAAACAGCTCCTCATCGCTCACGGGCGTGTCCGTCATAGATGCTCCTTCAGTTCAAAATCAACGACCCAGCTTATACCCCAAAACACGAACGCCTGCCCTCGATACCGAAGGCAGACGTCCAAAATCATCTAACCCCAGATTGTGCCAAAGGCAAGGCGCCGCGTACGAGGATACGCAAGCAGCAGGCTGAGGGCCAAGGTGGGGTGCCCAGCGATTCAGCCACGATAACCCAAAGGCTTTTCCAGGTGCCGCAGATCGGCGCGAAAGAGGAGCGCCGCGTACTTAGGTACGCAAGCGACGGTTTGAGCGTCGAGGTGCGGTAGCTGGGAAAGCCGTGACGGGTTTTCCAGGTGCCCGAGATTCGGAGCGACAAGCCCGACGCCGCGTACTTAGGTACGCAAGGAGGGTTGGAGCC
>CAVGNZ010000028.1:0-7816 GCA_963630805.1 Bacteroidaceae bacterium | reverse complement strand
GCTCGCCGGGGATCTCCTTGATGGCGCCCTTGCCGTGGTAGCTGATGGTGTTGAGGACGAAGCGGTTAGCCATGTGCTTTCTCCTTGATACGAGAATCCGGATGGCGCATTTCCTCTCTCGTGCCATCCGCCAACGAATCGACTATACCCCTATGTCAAGGATGAGATACCGCCGGATTGAGCAGCGGTCACGGGGAGATTCGATAGAAAGCGGTGGTGAAAAAGCGTTTTCGCAGGGTAGGCGGCCGCAAGGCAAGGCGTTCGCATTTTCATGCGTACGTTCGTATATAAGAACTTCGCCCAACGGCAGCATCCGAGCCTCTTGCGGAAGGCAGGCAGGGGCAAAACCCGCGCGGGCCCTAGCTGCGCTTTCCCATCAGATGGCGCTCACGCGGATGCTCGCGGTCGATGAACATGATCACAAAGGCCACGACCAAAAGTCCCGCTGCCACGGAGATGGCATGCAGGCCCAGGCGGTCGATGCACCAGTTTCCGAGTACCGCCCCCATCACGAAGCAGAGAATGACGCCCAGGTAGAGCAGGCCGTTTTCCAAAAAGCCGCGGTTGTGCGTGATGATGTAGTCGTCCACGTTCTGCAAGGCGCTGCGCAGGTTGCCGATGCACATGGTGGTGGCGAAACCCTTGCCGTGTATCTTACGGAAGCTCTCCACCTGCATACCGCAGGCAAACGAGGTCAGGCAGTTCGCCAGAAGGTTCGCGTCCGCCGCGATAAAGCTCACGATAAGCAGGATGGTCGCCTCGAAGAAAACCGTCACCTGGCGCCAATGGAACACGCTCGCGAAGCGCTCGTGGATGAGGTCGGCGAGCATGATTCCCGCGCCGAACGCCACCACCGGAAAGAAGAACCGCAGCGCCTGTGCCAGGTCACCTTGAGAAAGGTTGATGCCCACCAACAGGATGTTGCCGGTCTGCGCGTTGGCGAACACGCCTCCGCGGCCGATATAGGAGTAGGCGTCCATAAAGCCGCCGGCGAGCGCCAGCACGGCACCGAGCTCGATGGATTCGGAAATCTGCTTTGCGCGCTCCACGGACCGCGTGCCTCTCTTTCACCGCCACGCGCCCAAAGGACACGCCACAACATCGCGCCCCATCCTACCGCATGGGCGCAGGTCCGGGCACGCGCGACGCCATCGGCAACGCAATTGGTACAATCGGGTGTCAGAAAAGACGAGACGGAGGCTCCATGGCCGAATCGCAGGCACGCAGCGGCGAGAACAAGAAGCGCAAGAGGGCGGGCGGCAAACCCGCCCAGAAGGCCACGGCGGGCAAACGGCGCCAAGGCGGCAAGCCGAACGCCCCCGCCCCCGCCAAGGCGGCGCCCGCGCGCCCCGGCCGCGAGGCGTTTTTGCCCGTCTCGCGCGCAGACATGGATGCTCGCGGCTGGGACGCGTGCGACTTTGTCTACGTGTGCGGCGACGCCTACGTCGACCACCCTTCCTTTGGCATGGCGATCATCGGCCGCGTGCTCGAGGCCCACGGGTACCGCGTGGGCATCATCTGCCAGCCGGACTGGACAGACCCCGCGAGCATCCAGGTCCTGGGCGAGCCGCGCTTGGGCTTTCTGGTGAGCGCGGGCAACATGGACTCCATGGTGAACCATTACTCCGTCACCAAACACCGCCGCCATACCGACGCCTATACCCCCGGCGGCGAGGCGGGCCGGCGCCCCAACCGCGCCGTCACGGTCTACGGCAACCTGATCCGCAGCGTGTACAAGGACTCCCCTATCATCATCGGCGGCATCGAGGCGAGCCTGCGGCGCCTGGCGCACTACGACTACTGGCAGGACAGGCTCAAGCGCTCGGTGCTGCTCGATTCGGGCGCCGACCTGCTCATCTACGGCATGGGCGAGCACGCCATCGTGCAGATCGCCGATGCGCTGGCAGGCGGGCTTTCCGTGCGCGACATCACCTACGTGGACGGCACGGTCTACCGCACGAGCGGCGAGGGCGCGCTCGATACGGTCTACGACTACGACCTGTTGCCCAGCTGGGACGAGCTCGCGGCCGACCGCCTCGCCTATGCCCGCAGCTTCAACGTGCAGCAGCAGAACATGGACCCCATCACGGGGCGTCGCCTGGTGGAGCCCTACCCCAACGGCGTCTACGTGGTGCAGAACCCGCCGAGCGCCACCCTCACCACCCACGAGATGGACCAGGTGGCAGAGCTCCCCTATGCGCGCGCCTGGCACCCCGACTACGACGCGGCAGGCGGCGTTCCGGCCTTCTCGGAGGTCAAGTTCTCCATCAGCTCGAATCGCGGCTGTTTTGGCGAGTGCTCCTTCTGCGCGCTCACCTTCCACCAGGGGCGCGTGCTGCAGATGCGCAGCCACGACTCCATCATGCGCGAGGCCGAGCTGCTCACGCACGACCCGGACTTCAAGGGCTACATCAACGACGTGGGCGGTCCCACGGCAAACTTCAGCCGTCCGGCATGCGATAAGCAGCTCACCCACGGCGTCTGCAAGAACAAGCGATGCCTATGGCCAAGCGTCTGCCGCAACATGGTAGTGGACGAGAGCGGCTATACGCAGCTCCTGCGCGACCTGCGGGCACTACCCGGCGTAAAGAAGGTCTTTGTGCGCAGCGGCATCCGCTTTGACTACACCATGGCCGATGCCTCGGACGAGTTCTTGCTGGAGCTTTTGCGCTACCACGTCTCGGGCCAGCTGCGCGTGGCCCCCGAGCACGTGAGCGACGCCGTGCTCTCCGTGATGGGCAAGCCGAGCCGAGCCGTCTACGACGCCTTCTGCCGGCGCTTTGACGAGATCAACCGCACGTACAACCTCAATCAGTTTGTGGTGCCCTATCTTATCTCGAGCCATCCCGGCTCCACCATGAAGGAGGCCATCGAACTGGCAGAGGCCGTGCGCGACATGGGCTACATGCCCGAGCAGGTGCAGGACTTCTACCCCACGCCGAGCACCATGAGCACCTGTATGTACTACACCGGCGTGGACCCGCGCACCATGAAACCCATCTACGTGGCGCACGACCCGCACGAGAAGGCCATGCAGCGCGCGCTCATCCAATACCGCAAGCCCGAGAACTACAAGCTCGTGCGCGAGGCGCTGGAGCGCGCCGGGCGCCGCGACCTAATCGGCTACGGCCCCAAATGCCTGATCCGCCCCGTGCCGCCCCGCCCGGGCGAGACCGGAGGCTCGGCAACGGGCAAAGCCGGCAAGGGCGGCAAAGGCGGCAAGGGCGGCGGCAGCAAAGCAGGCAAGGGTGGCAGCAAGACCGGCCCCCGCACCGGTGGCGGCGCCTCCCACGGCATGAGCCGCGCACAGAATACGGCCGCGAGGAACCGGGCCGCACAGGGGCGGCAGGGTGCCAATCGCGGCCGCAGGTAGCGTCAGCAAAAGCGAAAGCGCGTAGCCTTACGCCCGCTTCTCAGAGATCGCCTTGATAGCCGCGTTGTCGGCCACCACGCTCACGCCGTCCCACTCCTGGGACTCGACGGCGTCTTTGAGCACGGTCCAGTCGACCCATTCCGCACTCTCCGGGTCGCTATCGACCTCGGGATCGGTCGTCCAGCTCTCGCCGGCATTCACCACCGATTCGTAGTAGGTGTTCTCGTACACCTCAACCTTCTCGTTGATCTCCTGCATCATCTGGTCGTAGAACGAGCCGCCCTCGGAGACCGCCTCCTCGGCGAGAGCCTCGGACTCGGACTCGGCGTCGCTCTCGGACATGCCCTCGGAGATGAAACCCGCGTAGAACGCGTCGTAGGCAAGGCCGTAGTAGTAGTCGTGGCGCTCCTTGGTCACGGTCTCCGTATAGGTCTTTATGGCCTTCTTGCCCTTCTTGCCCTGATTGATGGAGACGCCCTGGTAATACAGGCCATCAGATCCCTGCTGCGTGGTCACCACGGCGTAGCGCTGGCCCTCGCTCACCGCGACCCAGTCCTCCTTCTCCACCGTGCTGCGGTGGTAGCCGGCGTACCGGTAGGCCTCCTGAACGGTCAGCACCCACTCGGAGTGGTCCGGGTCGGTAGGTGTGGTGGCCTCGTCGTCCAGCAGGTAGACCGAGTAGGTCACCGTGGTGTCGGGCACGTAGGTTGCGCAGGAGAGCGTTCGGATGGTCTCGTCGGCCTCGGCGGTGAAGATGTTGGCAGAGCTCACCTTGTTTTCGGTGGCACTCACCAGGCAGCCCATCTGCGGCAGGTAGTCGTACTGGCCGATGTAGTACTCGGCCGTGTCCTCGTCGGTGCCGCTGTAGTCGGTCAGGTCAAAGTCGAACGACTCGATCATCGAGATGGAGCGGTCGTAGTAGGAAAGCCAGAAATAGCCCGTGTGCTGTCCGTCCTCGACGATGCCCCAGGAGCCGCTGTTAGGGAAGTCCTCCGTCTCGGCGCCCCAGCTGTTCTTGACGAGCCATGCGCCATCGCCCTCGGGCAACCTGTTCTCCGCGTTGGAGAAGTTCTCGCGCGAATAGCTGTCGTCCCAGCCCACGATGGTCACGCCATGGTTCGCGACAGCGTCCTCGTTCTCGGTGGTGTCCTCGTAGGTGAAGTGCGCCCAGCTGCTGTTGATGTACTTGGCGTCACCGGAGTCCTGGTCGGCCAAGGACGTGTCGGCGCAGAAGGCGACGGCGACCGCACGGCCGTAGGTGAAGATCTCGTCCTTGATGTTGTTGACGGCGTCGAAGTCCGTCTCCTTGTAGGAGCCGTCCTCGTTTCTCACCACCACATCGGGCAGGATGTTGGCGTTCTCCAGCTCGGCCACCGTCTGGTTCCACAGGCTGTCGTCCACGCTCCAGTCGGTGTAGTGCGTGGCGCCCTCATCGTCTTGGTAGTTGCCGGCATAGGAGTACACCGAGACCTCGGCGCCGCTCGCGCGGAGCGTCTCGATTTGCTCGTCGTTCAGGTACTGAAGGTCGCCACCCGCCTCGGGGTCATCGCCGGGGTTGGCCACGCCGCAAAGCTTGATGCCTTCCTTGTTCTGGTAGGGGGCGTCGGACTCGAGCAGCGGGCCGATGCCGGCGGCAAAGGTCGCGGAAGTGTAGCCGTACACGCCGCCTGAGAGCAAAGCCGCGTTGGGATCGCTCGAGTCATTGTGGTAGCCCTCGCCCGCCTGGCTGTCGTCCTCATCGGGAACGGCCTTGGCGGCCGAGACGGCAAGCTGCAGCTCGGAGAGATCAAGGCCGCTCTCCTCCGCGGTCAGCCCCGTCTCGGAAAGGATGCTCGTCTCGCACGCCGCGATGGAGGCAAAGCCCCAGCAGGTGCCCCAGGTGCCCTGGCTCTTCACCGGGGTCACCACGCTGTCGGAGCGGTCCCCGTCGCCGTTGGGGTCGCGCAGGTCGTAGCTCTCCGGCAGCGAGGAGGCGTCGGTTGCGGCAGCAGAGCTCTCCTGCGCCTCGTCGGAGTCGGAGTCGGATTCGGCGGAAACGGCCCCGGTGCCGTCGTCGCTCAGTTGCTCCTCGGCGACCTCGGCCCAGTGCTCCGCAACGTCTTCTGCCGCGTCATGCGCGGAGCCGAGCGCGGCGAGGCCGGCCACGACGGCGATAACGACCACAGCTGCCACGGCCGCGACGAGCCATCGGCGCGAGCGGGGGCGTGCGGACACGGACGGCTCCTCGCCCTCGGGCTCCTGCCCGGTCATCGCTGCGAGCTCCTGCTCCTCCAGCGACTCGCAGTCTTGCTCCTGCTCTTGCTCTTGCTCTTGCTCTTGCTCTTGAGGCTGTTCCAGCCCCTGGTCCTCGTCCATGCGGCTCCCTCTCCGGCGCGTCACTTGCGCCTTCAATACGTTGCCCCTAATAATATCCCTCTGTTGCGCGGCAAACGGCAACGCCGTAAATGGCCGAATCGTTACCAGAAGCGCCGTGCTAAAGCTCCGACAGCGCTCCAGCCGCAGCGGTCAGCACGTGCTGCAAAACCTTCGTTACGTTTGACCAAAGACGGCAAAATGCGCCGCTCGCAACGCTGTTTCTGCTAATCTTGTTCGGCAGTACCAACGCGCAATCGGGAGGCATCCATGAGCAACAACCCGTATGGAATCAAAGCCATCTTCTTCGACGTTGACGGAACGCTGTATTCCCACTCGCAAAAGGCCATCCCGCAAAGTGCGCGCGATGCACTGGACGCGGTGCGCGCCAACGGCATCAAGACCGTCATCGCTACCGGCCGCCACAAGATCGACCTCAAGAAGCTCCCCACCGCCGACCTCAACTTCGACGGCTACCTGGCGCTCAACGGCCAGATGATCCTGGACGACTCCATGCATCTCATCTCGGGCACGCCCATCAAGAGCTCCGAGGCAGAGATCCTCACCATGGCGTTCAAGGCCAAAAAGATCCCCTTCCTCATCATCACCGAGGACAAGCGCTACATGAACGTCATCGACAGCCTGGCACAGGAGGCTGTCGACAAGGGCGAGGCCTTCCTGCCCACGCCCGAGGACTACCAGTCTTCCGGCGAGCCGATCTTCCAGCTCTGCGCCTTCGTGAGCGACGACCAGCGCGCTCTGCTCGACGAGATCCTCGACGAGTGCAAGATCACCTCGTGGAGCGCCACCGGCATCGACATCATGCCCAAGGGCGGCGGCAAGGCCACGGGCATCGCTAAGTACATCAAGGCCGAGGGTATCGACCAGAGCGAGACCATGGCCTTCGGCGACTCCGAGAACGACATCACCATGCTCGAGTTCGTAAAGATCGGCGTGGTCATGGGCAACGGCACGCCCGACGCCAAGGCCGCGGCAGACTACATCACCTCGGACATCGACGAGGACGGCATCGCCAACGCCCTGCGCCACTTTGGCCTGATCGACTAGCGTCTCACGGCCCGGCTAGTACTTCGTGGCGTCCAGCCCGTTGTACTCGTCAAACAGATCGAGGCACGCCTCGCGTTCGCACTCGACGAGATAATCGGAAAAGGCCTCGCGGCCGCCGAACATCTCGTCGAGTTTTTTGTCCCGAAACCCGATGCGCTCGTTGTCCGCAATGGTGCAACCGTAATACACCGTCTTGATGTTTGCCCACTTGCAGGCAGCCAGACACATAGGGCAGGGCTCGCCGGTGGTGTAGAGCACCGAGCCGGAGAGATCGAAGCTCTCGATGGCGTGGCCCGCCCGCCCGATGGCCACCATCTCGCCGTGACGCGTGGGGTCGTTCTCGGCGACAACGCGGTTGTGCCCGCGCCCGATGACCTTACCGTCCTTCACGATTACGGTGCCAAAGGGACCGCCGTCGCCCGCATGTATTCCCTCGCGCGCCTCGGCGATGGCCATGTCCATATACTCCTTGTTTTCCATTGCGTCCTCTTTCCTCATAAAGAGGGGCCACCCAAAAGAGCAGCCCCTCGAACCTGATATGTCTTTAGGGCCTATGCGCGCCGACGCGTACCGACGGAGACAAAGCCGGCCGCGACGGAGACGGTGATCACGGCGGCGATGGTGAGCGCGTCGTTGTCACCGGTGCTGGGCAGGTCGCCTTCGGTCTTCCTGCCGCCCTTTCCGTCCTTGCTGTCCTCGCCGTCCTTATCGCCCTTGTCGGAGTCGCCCTTCTTGTCGCCCTTGTCGTCCTTGTCGTCGTCACGGTCACCGGAGCCGGAGTCCTTCTTGGTTCCGGACTTGGCATTCACGGCCAGGGCCGCAGTCGCCTCCGTCACGTCGTCGCTGGTGGGCGTGGTGTTCGCGAGCGCGTTCTTGTAGTCGCCCGCGAGCGCGAGCTTGGCGGCCGCCGTGTCGATAGCCGCAGCGAGCGCATCGTGGTCGGCCTGCGTCATCCAGGTGTCGGACGGGTCGACATCGGAGCCGTCGGTACTGATCTTCGCACTCTCGAGCGCGGCCTTCGCC
>CAVGNZ010000027.1:0-11599 GCA_963630805.1 Bacteroidaceae bacterium | reverse complement strand
CCGTGGCCAACTTCTTCTGGAACAAGGGCGGCTGGATCCAGAACCGCGCCTTCACGCTGGCCATCTGGTGCATGTTCGCGCAGGTGTTCCCGTACTTCCAGGAGGAGTCGATCTTCGTGACGCACTCCAACCTGAGCCCTGAGGCCGCCACTGCCGTCTCCGTGCTCGCGCTCGTGGCCAACATCGCGGCGATCATCTACATCGCCTACCGCGCCAAGAAGCTCGGCCGCAACCCCTACAAGCAGGACGTCTTTGAGGGCACCAAGGACTGGGAGCAGGCTACCGCCCGCCGCGGCGAGCTGGACTACGCTCACCAGGCCTAACGTTTAGCGCGCTTGCCGCGCACGCTCTTGCGGGCTCTGGCTCCGCATGGCAAGGACCCCGTGTTGCATCTGCAGGTGCAGCACGGGGTCCCTTTTTAACAGCTAGTCCGTCTCGGCTAGTCCAGGTGATAGACCTCGGTCATGTCCGTCCAGGGGCGGTCGCCATCGGAGAGCGGCTTCATGAGCGGATCCACGGCCGCCCACCAGGCCTGCGTGCGCGGGTCGGCAGCCATCTTGGCCATATCGGCCTCGTAGTCGTCGCCCGTGTACTCAAAGTACGAGAACAGGTAGCCGTCAAGATAGTAGATGGAGTAGTTCTGCAGGTTGCAGGCCTTAATCATCTCGTTCACGCCGTCAAACGGGTTGGCATGGAACTCGGCGTACTTGCGGCCGGCCTCCTCGTCCGTCACGCGTGAAACCGAACCGAACCTTTGAATCTTTGCCATGGGTGCTCCTTTACAGCTTTGCGGCGCAGCGCTTCTGCGGCCTAGCGCCACGGGTCTTCTGCGAACAACGGCTCGCGCTCGGGACGGCGGTCGGAATACGGATCGTAGCCGTCATCGTCCTCGTTCTCTGCCCGAATGCACGGGTCGCGCGGCTCTTCCTGACGCTTCCTCGCACGCAGGCGAGCCGCAGCCAGGGCCTCGGCCGACACGGCAGGCTTCTTTACCGATTCCTCTTCGGGCATGGTCCATCCTTTCTCACGCGCATGCACGCGCCCATTGTAGGCGAGCCGGCAGCGGGCGTTAACCGATAGCTGTACGAACCGGCTGAGCGGACACGACGAGCGCGCACATGCTTTAATACTGTTAGCAATAGAAGCCCAATTTCCCCGTTGGAGGCATGTATGTCAGCAAACCGCAAATGGCTCAAAATCGTCAGCTTTATCCAGTTCATCGTGGCGATCGCCGTATTCGCCCTCGCCGGCATCGCCGCCGCCGGCACCTCCGCCCCCGACGCGGGAGCCTCCGTAGCCAAGATTGTCCTGCTCTGGCTCGACAAGGTTCTCTTCGCCATCCTCGGCTTTTTGAGCATCGCCGACGCCGTCATGGGCATCCACGGCGCCAACCGCCCGAGCGCTCTGGGCAGCCACCGTCTCGTGGCCGTCCTCGCCATGCTCGTAGGCATCGTCTCCTGCCCTGTCTCCTTCGATGGCCACGGCATCCCCGTCACCCCCGTCGTCGCAGTAGTGGTGGCCCTCATCGCCGCCATCCTCGACACCAAGGTCCGCAAGGAGCTCGATAAATAAAAGCGGCCGAAGGCCGCGCAAACTTTTTCCCATCTCCCAAAGCACGCAGGGAGCGCGTGCCCGCAAGGAGAACACGGCCTTTCCCTCGCAGACAATCCGCAGCGCAGAGCCCCTGTTTGCCAACGCCCGTAGGGCAAGGCAAACAGGGGCTCTCAGCGCGAGGACGTCTGCGAGGGAAAGGCCGTGGTCTCCGCCAGGCAAGACTCACCTGCTATGCGGCGGCCACGCAGAACCCGCCGTCCGCATCCACATCAACGCATACGCAATCTCCCTCGCGCACGCGCCCATCGATGATGGCACCCGCGATGGCGTCTACCACCTCGCGCTGCACCAGGCGCTTGAGCGGACGCGCGCCGTAGACCGGGTCGAGGCCGCCCACCGCGAGCATCTGCTTGGCGGCAGGGGTGATCTCGAGCGTCATGCGCTCGGCGGCCAGGCGCTCGCGCACCTCGGCGAGCTGGATGTCGACGATCTTCTGGATCTGCTCCATGCCCAGCGGATGGAAGACCACGATGTCATCGATGCGGTTCAGGAACTCCGGACGGAAGGTCTGGCGCATCGCATCGTTCACCTGGCGGCGCATCTCCTCGTCGTCCTTGCCTGAAAGCTCGGCGATGGCGCTTGAGCCCACGTTGCTCGTCATGATGATGATCGTGTTCTTGAAGCTCACCTGGCGGCCCTGACCATCGGTCAGACGGCCGTCGTCGAGCACCTGCAGCAGCACGTTGAACACGTCCGGGTGCGCCTTCTCCATCTCGTCGAGCAGGATGACGGAGTACGGGCGACGGCGCACGGCCTCGGTGAGCTGGCCGCCCTCCTCGTAGCCCACGTATCCCGGGGGCGCACCGATCAGGCGCTGGACGCTGAACTTCTCCATGTACTCGGACATATCGATGCGCACCAGCGCGCGCTCGTCGTCGAACAGGCAGTCTGCCAGCGTCTTTGCAAGCTCGGTCTTGCCCACGCCGGTGGGGCCCAGGAAGAAGAAGCTGCCGAGCGGCTTGTCCGGGTCGGAAAGGCCCGCACGGCTGCGGCGCACGGCTGCGGCCACGGCGGCCACGGCCTCGTCCTGGCCGATCACGCGCTCGTGCAGCACGCCCTCAAGGCCCTGCAGCTTCTCAAGCTCGCCCTGCATCATCTTGGAGACGGGCACGCCGGTCCACGCAGAGACGACCTCGGCGATCTCGTCGGAGGTCACCTGCTCGTTCAGCGCGTTCTCCCCGCCTTTCTGCTCTTCAAGCGATGCCTCAGCAGACTCGATCTCCTGAGTCAAGCTCGGAATCACGCTGAAGCGCAGCTCGGAGGCACGGGCCAGGTCGCCATCGCGCGTGGCGCGCTCCTCCTCGCTCTTAGCATCGTCGAGCTGGCTCTTGAGCTCCTGCACGTGGTCGATGGCGTTTTTCTGGTTGAGCCAGCCGGCCTTCTGCACGTTGAGTTTCTCCTGGACCTCGGCGATCTCTTGGCGCAGCGCCTCCAAGCGCTCCTTCGAGGCGTCGTCGGTCTCCTTCATGAGCGCCTGCTCCTCGATCTGCAGCTGCGTGAGCTGACGCGTGGTGGCATCGATCTCGACCGGCATGGAGTCGAGCTCCATGCGCAGGCGGCTCGCGGCCTCGTCCACCAGGTCGATAGCCTTATCGGGCAAGAAGCGATCGGCGATGTAGCGGTCCGAAAGGTCGGCAGCGGCCACCAGCGCGCCGTCGGTGATGTGCACGCCGTGGAAGATCTCGTATTTTTCCTTGAGTCCGCGCAGGATGGAGACGGTGTCCTCCACCGTGGGCTCGCTCACCATCACCGTCTGGAAACGGCGGGCCAAGGCGGCATCCTTCTCGATGTACTTGCGGTACTCGTCGAGCGTGGTGGCGCCGATGGCGTGCAGCTCGCCGCGGGCGAGCGCCGGCTTCAGGATGTTGCCGGCGTCCATGGAGCCCTCGGTGGCGCCCGCGCCCACGATGGTGTGCAGCTCGTCGATGAACAGGATGACCTTGCCGTCGGCCTTCTCGACCTCCTTGAGCACCGCCTTCAGGCGGTCCTCGAACTCACCGCGATACTTGGCGCCGGCAACCAGAGCGCTCATGTCGAGCTCGATCAGGTCGCGGTCGCGCAGCGTGCTGGGCACGTCGCCCGCCACGATGCGCTGGGCGATGCCCTCCACGATGGCGGTCTTGCCCACACCCGGCTCGCCGATGAGCACGGGGTTGTTCTTGGTGCGGCGCGAAAGCACCTGGATGGTGCGGCGGATCTCGTCGGTACGGCCGATCACCGGGTCGAGCTTGCCGGCGCGTGCCAGGTCGCAGATGTTGCGGCCGTACTGCTCGAGCGCCTCGAACTGCGGCTTGCCCTCGGCGGAGGTCACGCGGTCGTCCCCGCGCAGCTCCTGGTAGACCTCCTCGATGCGGTCCTTGGTGACGCCCGCGTCGTTCAGGATGCGGGCGGCGTCCCCTCGGCCCTCGGCGAGCGCCATGAGCAGGTGCTCGGTGGTCACAAAGCTGTCCTCCATCTTGGAGGCCTTCTTCTCAGCAGCGTTGAGCACGCGAACCAGGTCGTTGGAAAGCCCGATCTGCCCCGCATCGCCGGTGACCTTGGGCGCCGACTCCACGGCGCGCTGAACGGTGGCGGCAAGCTGCGAGGGATCGGCCCCGATGCGCTCGATGATCACGCCGATGTTGCGCTCGGATGCCGCCAGCAAGGCGGAAA
Source organism: Bacteroidaceae bacterium (assembly GCA_963630805.1). GTDB lineage: Bacteria > Actinomycetota > Coriobacteriia > Coriobacteriales > Coriobacteriaceae > Collinsella. The sequence goes on along the minus strand of CAVGNZ010000027.1, from coordinate 7,333 downwards.
GCAGGTGGATAGGCTCGACGTTTCCCGCCTGCGCATCCGACGCGATGCCCATGGCCGTCTGCAGCGCCTCGCGCGCCGTCATGGCCAACTTATCGATCCTCATGAAAATCACCTCTCTTGGGTGTTGCTGCGCCGCAGCACAGCGCAGCGGCCGCCCTACGGGGCGGCGTTCGAATGTTCAAGAGGTATTATTGCCCGACCGTGCCCGCGCTATACACAAATCTAAGTGTCAACGTATAAGATTTTCTAAGTCAGCGCAGTGTTACAGCCGGGCAGCTGGCAATGCAAACGAGAAACCGGCGGCGCTTAGGCCCAGACGACGTCTTGTGCGCGCTGGCCGACGGTGTTCATGATGACGTTGATGGCGCGGCCCAGCAAAAGCGCCGAGGCAACGGTAGTGAGACCGAAGCCCGAGATATCGCCGAAAATCAGCAGCGATCCCAGAATCGATACGACCACGTGGCTCACGTCGAAGATGACCTTGATGCGCCCAAACGGAGCATGCAGCGCCTCGCTGGCAACCTGAACCAGCCCATCGGGCGCGTTGGGCACGATCTCCATGTCGACCATGAGTGATGCCCCCAGAGCCGTCACGCAGATCGAGCAGAGCATGCACGTAACCTGCGCGGGAAAGCCCTGCGGGTTCACCGTGACCACCAGCGAGAGCAAATCGACCAGCGCCCCCATCGCCGAGGCGACGAGCATCTCGAGCAAGATCCTCGGCTGGAAGCGCCGGCGCAAAATGAGCGCTTGCGCCACGATGTAGAGAGCGTAGGTGGCCGAGATCATAAAGCCGAGCGACGTGCCGCCCACACGCGCGGCAAACGTCGCGAAGCACGTGAGGGAAGAAACGCCCAGACCGGACGCCGTCTGCAGCACCGTACCCAAAGAGATACAGAACAGGCCTACCGCGTAGATGCCGTAGCGCAGCGCCGAATGGCTCCAATCAACGGCGCTTTCCTCTTCCTTGGTCACGAGCAGGGGTTTCAAAACGAGAAGGTCCTTCCTTGTTGCCGGCAGTCCTGTCAGACGGTTGCGGCGGCCTTCGTCGTCGTAGCCCGAGAAAGTATAGACCCGCCACGCGCAGAACGCCCGCACGTAACGTGCCGTTTACACCCGCGGCGTGCACCGCATCGAGGGAGGGTCGCTTTAGCAAAAGCCCCCGGTAGCACCGGGGGCAATAAAACGCATGTCCAACCCAGGGCCTCCTAGCCCAGAGCCTCCGCAAGGGCGGCCACCGTGGCCTCGTACTGCTCGCGCACGGGCACCGCCAACTCCTCGGCGCCCTCAAGCGAGCCGCCGCGCAGCGACTCGGTCAAGGCCGAGGCGGGCTCGTAGAGGTTCACCAGGCCCAAGTTCTGCGCGACGCCCTTGAGCGTATGGGCCGCGCGGAAGGCAGCCTCGGCATCGTTTGCAGAAAGGGCCTCAGTGAGCTGGGAAAAGCTCGGGTCGCCTGCAAAGCGGCCGGCAAAGCGGGCAACCATGTCCTCGCTGCCCATCAGGCGGCCGAGGACGTCATCGTAGTCTGCGCCCACCTTCTGGTAGGCCTCGCGCAAAGTGGTCATCGTGCACATCCTTCACTCAACTCAGTGGCATCATCGCGCATCGTCGGCGTGCGCGAAGAAGCTAATCTCGTTTATGCCTGTCTCGGAAGAGGGGGGGGGTTGATCTCGGAACTAACAGCTGTGCGGATCCGCCCCTCAACATCATGCAGGCATTCGAGCAGCAGCGGATTGAACGCGCCGCACTCGCCGCTCATGATCATACGGATGGTCTCCTCGTGCGTGTAGGCCTTCTTGTAGACACGCTCACTCGTCAAAGCGTCGTACACGTCCGCTAGGCTCACCACCTGTGCCTCGATGGGAATATTGTCCCCCACCAGGCCGTCGGGATAGCCGCCACCGTCCCAACGCTCGTGATGCCAACGGCACACGATACGCGCGGTACGAATCATGGCGTCGTCGTTGTACTGGTCCATCGCGTCGAGCATGTCGGCCCCCAGAGTGGTGTGGGTCTTCATGACCTCGTACTCCTCTGGGGTAAGCGCACCGGGTTTGTTGAGGATGTCATCGGGGATGGCCATCTTGCCGATATCGTGCAGGGCGCTCGCCATCGAGATCATGCGGCGGCGGCGCGCATTCAGCTCGTACTTGTCGGTCTTCTGCACCAGGCGCTCAAGCAGCATCTCGGTGATGATGCCCAGGTGCCGCACGTGCGTACCGCTCTCGCCGTTGCGCAATTCCATGGCACCGGCCATGAGGTCGATCAGCATGCGCGAATCCTTCTCGCGCTCCTCGTACTGCTGCGAGAGCAGCGCGGTCAGACGGCGCTGACGCGCGTAAAGGCGAATCGTGTTGCCCACGCGATGGCGCACCACGCGCATGTCGAACGGGCGCGGGATATAGTCGCTCGCGCCCATCTCGAACGAGCGCAGCACCGTGTCCTCGCTCTTCTCGGCCGAGATCATGACGACGGGAACGTCCTCGATCCAGCCCTGCTCGCTCATGTGCTGAAGCACGTCAAAACCGCTCATGCCCGGCATCACGATGTCGAGCAGTACCGCAGCGATGTCGTCTCCGTACAGGCGCAGCTGCTCGATGCCCTGCTCACCGTCCTCGGCCTCGATGATCTCGTACTCGTCTTCGAGCATCTGGGAGAGGCTCCAGCGGTTGGAGGACGAGTCGTCCACAATCAGCACCAGCGGCTTTTTGTGCGCGGTGATGGTGCCCTGCTCGGCATCGGTGATAACGCACCCGCGTCTGTTCTTGGCTTCGTACATCAGGTGGTCGGCCTTGCGAACGGCCGTCTCGACGCTATGGCCGTCGGTCATGGTGCCGCCCACGCTGACGGTCAGGCGCATCTGCGTGCAACCGGGCACGACGGTCTCCGAGACCTTGGATGCCATCTCGCGCAGGCGCGTGCCCAGCACCTCGGAAGTGGCGCCCGGCATGACGAGCAGGAACTCGTCGCCGCCCAGGCGCACGATGATGTCGCTATCGCGTACCGAGGCCTGCATCGAATCGACCGCGGCGCGCAGGGCCGCATCTCCCACATGGTGCCCGTGGGTATCGTTTACCAGCTTAAAGTCATCGAGGTCGATCATGGCGACGCCTGCGTCGATGTGCTCTCGGCGCAGTTTGTCCTCGTAGTAGCGACGGTTGTAGGCGCCGGTCAGGGCATCGCGATAGATCAGGTCGCGGTCGTCGGCCTCGCCCGCGGGGAGATCAAACGGCTCGGCGTAGAGGATGACGCGTGGATCGCCCTCGACCTCAACATAGCGCGCCGTGGCCATATGGTGCTCGTCGCCCATGCACAGCGTCTTGGTGACGTCGCGATGGGTCTGAAGCACCTCCTCGCACACCATGCGCATGCAGGGACACTCCGTGCCGTAGAGCAAGCAGAACGACTCGTTCTCAAGAGCAGTCCGGTCGAGCATGCGCACCACGGGATACAGGTTGCGACAGCGGTTGAGCTCCTCTTCGGCCTCGCGCAACGTCATGTTCACAACGGTGTCGCCGCCCTCGTTCTCAGCCGTAGCCTCGATATCGGCATCTGCGCCAGAAGTCTCCCCGCGGCAGGCATCGCACTTCACAGGCTCATGCAATGGGGCCGCGGCCTCATCTTGCGCGTTCGCGTCGGCTTTGCTTTCCGTAGCCCTGTCAGCCATCGAGCACCCCCGTAATCAAATATTCGACACGCATCTGCAGCAACAGTCAGCCACAAGTCGTGTGCTCATTATCGTAACGCCGCGAGGCGCGCCCGCAAACCCCCGTCACGAGGGCGGCCTTTGTTTTACAAACGCCCCGATACCAGAGGCTCCGATGCGCGCAGCCCACCTCACCTATCGCCGGCGCAGAAGGCGGGCTATCGTGCGCACGAGTTTCTCCGAGTCCAGCGGCTTGGACAGGTGGTCGTTCATGCCGGCATTCGCCGCCTTGACGCGGTCTTCCGCAAAAGCGTTGGCCGTCATGGCGATGATGGGCAGGTCAGAATCCTCACGGTTGGTCGCGCGGATACGGCGCGCGGCGGTGTAGCCGTCCATGATCGGCATCATCACGTCCATGAGAATCGCATCGTAATGACCCGGCTCACTCTCCTCGAACATCTCGAGCGCTTCGCGGCCGTTGACGGCGAGCTCCATCTCGATGCCCGCGCGCTCGAGAACGAATTCGGCGATCTCGGCGTTGAGCTCGTTGTCCTCGGCCAAGAGCACGCGCACGCCCTCGAGCGAGGGCGCCTCGGCCGTCTCGTGCTCCTCGAAGACCTCGTCCTCGCAGATCTCGAACGGCAGCTCGATCACAAAGGTGGTGCCGACGTCCTTTTTACTGGTGAAGGTTATGAGTCCGCCCATAACCTCGACTAAGCGTTTGGTGATGGACATGCCCAGGCCGGTGCCGCCAAAGCTCGTGCGTTTGGCAACGCCCTCCTGCGCGAACGGCTCAAAGAGGTGCTTCTGGAACTCCTCACTCATGCCGATACCCGTGTCAGCAAAAGTGAAGGTGTAGACCGCACGCGTGCCGTCAAAGCCGGTCTCGCGCACGCTCACGTCAAGCCTCCCGCCGCGGCGGTTGTACTTCACGCCGTTGGTGACGATGTTCAGGATCAGGCGGCGCACCGTGGTGGGGCTGCCCACCACCCAGGGATGCTCCATCTCGGACGTGTCCAGCGAAAGCTCCACGCCCTGCTCGTCCGCCAGGTGCTCCACCACGGAGAAGGAAGACTCGAGCGTGTCGAGCAAGCTGAGCGGCTCGTGGCTCAGGCTCACCTTGCCGCTCTCGAGCTTGCTCATATCGAGGATCTCGTTCACCAGGTCGAGCAGCAGACTCGAGGCGTCCTTGATTTTCCTGCGGCACTCGGCCTGCTTGGACAGGTCGTCGGCGCAGGCGTCACCGATCTCGACCATGCCGATGATGCCGTTGATGGGCGTGCGGATATCATGGCTCATGCGCTGGAGGAACTCGGTCTTGGCGCGGTTCGCGCTCTCGGCCTCGTCGCGAGCAGAACCCAAAAGCTCGTTAAAGTCGCGCTCCGTGGCGAGACGCTGCGCCAGATACTCGCGCTCGCTGACGCGGCGCGTGTAAGCGAACACCCCCGCGATGATCGCGTAGGCGCAAATAGTCAGGAACTCGGCTCCGAGCACGCTCGCGACAACGCCGGTTACCGGGCAGTAGACGTACACGTAGCTGTCGCGCGCCTTGCCCATGGTTCCAAAATAGAGACCTTGGCTAGACGCGATCAGCTTCGTGCTACCGCCATGGGCCTTCTCCTTGATGAGCGTGACGATGTCGTTGTCCGCGTCTTCGGCCTGACCGATAAGCGCCTCGTCGTTGGAGGCGGTGAACTTGCCGTCGCGCTCTACCACGATGGTGCCGTTGTCGTCCTTGCTGTAGCCGTCAAGCAGGCTCTGAATAGTGAGTGTGTAGCGGCCGGCGTACTCGGCGCTCGTATGGTAGAGCGTCACAAAGATGCCCTTGCCGTTCGTGCGGCAAGCGGCGCCGATATCGACAGTCGAGCCGTCCTCGAGCGTGACGCACGTGGCATAGACCTTGTCGGGGTTCTGCGCCACGTCGAGCACGGCGTCCTTGGCAAGCTCGGTCTTTAGCTGCTCGTAGCCCACGCCGTCCTCAGCGTACTCCACCACGAGGTCTCCCTTGGCGTCAAGTACGATGGCAGCCGTGAGACGCAGTTCCTCGATACAGCTCTCAAGGTCTTCCTTGGAGGGCACGGACTCGCCGTCAGAGAGCTGGTGCTCGAGCTGCGTGGCGTTTTCTACCGAGCGCACCATGTTCTTGGCCGTGTTCGCCGCGTTGTACGACTCGTAGGTAAGCGTCTGTGCGCGAATGTAGGAGATCATATTGCTCGAGCGACTGGCTACGCTAGCGGTCGCACGATTGAAGACGACAAGGCCCACGGCCACAACAAGGATCGCCAGGCCCACAGCCGAAAACGTCCAAAGCTTCCTAGCGGAGTCTCTGCCCAAGCGCAGGATGTGCGGCTTCTCGATCTCTTCGTTAAGCGCGGCAAGCTCGACGTCCTCGGCAGTCGCGTCCCACGCCGAGGTGCGCCCGTCCTTCTTGTTACTCGCTGACAAGGCCGTCCACCTCCACATACTCAGAGGCGTTCTCGTAGTAGTTGGAGACGATCTGCTCCATGGTGCCGTCGGCCAGCATCTCCTCGAGGACGGAATCCATCTTTTCGGCGATGCCGCGCTCGTCATCCTTGTAGAAGGCCACACCCAGGCCCACCTCGAGCAGGCCCTCGTCCAAGATGCGGTACTCGATGGAGTAGTCCGCCTCGTATTGCAAGATGGACTCCTCGTGCGCGGCGAGCGCGTCAACGTAGCCCTTGCTGAGCGCCGGGTACAGCAGTGAGCGATCCGCGAACGAGTAGACCTTACGCACCTGCGGCAGGCCCTCTTTGAGACGATTCAGGATGATGGACTCGGGTTTGGTGGTGGTCTGCACCGCCACGACCTTATCCTCCAGGTCGGCCAAAGTGTAGATATCGCTCGAGGGGTTCACGGCCACCACCTGACGACTACGCATGTAGGGACCCGCCCAGCGGTACTCGTCCTCACGCCCCGTCATAGAAAAGCAGCCCGCTGCGCAGTCGATCGCACCGGCCGCGAGCAGGTCGTCCTTGTCTTCCCAGTTGATAACCTCGAACTGCGGTTTATAGCCCATACGGCGGAAGGCCTCGGTAGTGATGTCCACGTCAAAACCGGCGGGGTCGCCGTTCTCGTCAAGATAGTTGGCAGGCGGGTAGATATCACTTCCCACGATGATGGTGGCAAGAGTGCTGTCCTCGTCAGAAGAGGTGCTGCAGCCGGTGAGCGCAAAGGCGGCCGCACCCGCGGCGGCGATGGCGCCGGCCACAAAGCCGCGACGGCTGAGCATGCGGCCCTCGGAGTGTGCAGCCATGGTGCCCGAAATCGCATCAATGTCACGGCGTTGCGTGCCGGGCGCCCCCGTGGTGGCCGCGCGTGCAGCAGACGTGCGGTGATACCCCATAAACTATCCCCCCCCAGCCACTTTTTCGCGGCCGGGCGATCTTGCTATCAAGATACGTTTCAAACGAGCAAACATCCTCGTAACGAGGCGTATGCCCGCAGCATGGTCAATCGATTGAACAGTTTATCTGAACACCCTGCCCCAGACGCCGCTGTTCACTGATTATTGAGGGCGAATTCCGAATCGGAATAAGAGCCTAGCAAGCGGTTCGCATATGCGGCCATCGCGTGCGGACTTAATTCAGTTTTCGCTCTTATCTAAATCTAGACGGGCCCGATTAAGCCCCTTAATTCAGTTTCGGGCGTTTTCTAAATTAAGAAGCG
>CAVGNZ010000026.1:0-22424 GCA_963630805.1 Bacteroidaceae bacterium | reverse complement strand
CCCGAGGGCCAGATTCGCCCCGAGGTCACGGCCTTTATGCCTACAGGCGATCTGCGCCTGGGTGCGAACCCCAACGCGAACGGCGGCACGGTGCGCCGCGAGCTCACGCTGCCCGATATCCATGCACACGAGGTGCCGGTGGCCGAGCGCGGCCACGGCTGGGGCGCCACCGAGGCGGCCCGCGTCTTTGGCGCCTATACCGCCGATGTGATGGAGCTCAACGACGACTTCCGCATCTTTGGCCCGGACGAGACAGCCTCCAACCGCCTGCAGGACGCCTACCGCGTGACCCGCAAGCAGTGGGAGGGCGGAAGCTACGCCGATGCTGACAACGATGATTTGCTAGCCCCCTCAGGCCGCGTGATCGAGCAGCTCTCCGAGCATCAGTGCGAGGGTTTTCTGGAGGCCTACGTGCTCACTGGCCGCCATGGCGTCTGGAGCTCCTACGAGTCGTTCATCCATGTTGTGGACTCCATGGTCAACCAGCACTGCAAGTGGCTTGAGGCTACCGTGCGCGAGATTCCGTGGCGCGCCCCCATCGCCGGTCTGAACATCTTGCTCTCGAGTCACGTGTGGCGTCAGGACCATAACGGCTTCTCGCATCAGGATCCCGGTTTTATTGACCTGCTGCTCAACAAGGCGAACGATACGCACGTGGTGAACGCCTACTACCCCTGCGACGCCAACATGGCGCTCGCCGTGGCCGAGCGTGCTTACCAGTCAACCAACTGCGTGAACGCGATCTTCTGCGGCAAGCAGCCCGCTCCCACCTTCCTGACCGTGGATGAGGCGCGCGCCGAGCTCGCCGAGGGCATGGCCGAGTGGGGCTGGGCGAGCAGCGCCGCATCGCTTGATGAGGCCGACCTGGTAATCGCTACCTGTGGCGACGTGCCCACGCTCGAGGCGCTGGCGGCACTCGACATGCTCAAGGGCTTGGGCGTGAAGGCGACGTTTGTGAACGTGGTCGACCTGCTTAAGATTCAGAATGCTAGCGAGAACGACCGTGCCGTCTCCGACGAGCGCTTTGTCGAGCTCTTTGGCACGGGCGAGAAGCCGGTGCTCTTCTGCTTCCATGCCTATGCGGGCACGATCCGCCGCCTGGTGTGGGACCGCCCCGGCCACGACGCCTGGCATGTGCGCGGCTACGAGGAGAAGGGCTCCACGACCACGCCGTTCGACATGCTGCGCCTGAACAACATGGACCGCTGGGCGCTTGCGGCCGATGCGCTGCGCCTGGTGGATGCCGAGAGGTGGGCCGAGCAGATCGAGACTTGGGAGCAGTTCCGCCAGGATGCCTTCCAGTTCGCCGTGGACGAGGGCTACGATGTGCCCGAGTTCACCGACTGGGTGTGGCCCGAGGCAGCGGCCGCCATGGAGGGGGAGCTGTCTGCGACTCAACTCACCGCGGGGGACAATGAATGAGGCGGCTTTCCCAGGCACCGCATCTTCACCTTCAAACCGTCGCTTGCGTATTTAAATACGCGGCGCTCCTCTTTCGCGCCGATCTGCGGCACCTGGAAAACCTTTCGGGTTGCCTTGGCTGAGATTGGCCTATCGCTTTGAATTGCGCGCTCTGCTGGTTGGCGGGGCGCGTTTTATTATTGGGATGCTGGGTTCGGTGCGGGCGAGGAGCTGGTATGGCTGTTTTTGAGATCGGTGGGAAGCGCGTTTGCGTCTTTGAAGCGGCCTCGCCTGTTGCCCCTGTGATCTATATGCCGGTTGTCGAGGGCGACGGGGGCGAGGTGCTTCGGTGCTGCGAAGGGCTGGGGTGCCCCGACGTTACGCTGGTGGCGATTGGCGGGCTGGATTGGAACCGGGAGCTTTCGCCCTGGGGGTGCGATGCCATCACGCGCGACAGCGAGCCGTTTGGCGGGGGTGCCGAGGCGTTCTTGGGCGAGCTGGCCGGATCGATCGTTCCGCGCGTTGAGGAGGAGCTTGGGCTGCAGCCGGTGTGGCGCGGGCTTGTTGGCTACTCGCTTGCGGGCCTCTTTGCGCTGTGGGCTGCAACGAGATGCGATGCGTTCTCGCGCGTGGCGAGTGTATCCGGCTCGCTGTGGTTTCCCGGGCTTACCGCCTACCTTCGCGAGCACCTGCTTTCAGACGAGCTATACGCCGCGTACCTGTCGCTCGGCAAAAAGGAGCACAAGACCCCCAACCGCATGATGCGCAGCGTGCTGGATGCCACCGGCGAGGTCGAGCAGCTGCTGCACGAGCGAGACGTCGCGTGCGCCTTTGAGCTCAACCCCGGCAATCACTTCTCCGAACCGGACCTTCGCTGTGCCCGCGGTATCAACTGGCTGCTGACCGCGCGTCCTGCCTCCTGATTCCCAACCCATTGATACGTTGCATCTAAATGGCCTCAACGTATCGATAGATTCGCCCCAAGCTAGCAAAGCCGCAGGTAGATGGTCTGTAAAATGGCGCCTCGTCGAGCCTTTCGCAAATTTAGCCGCAACTCATCCCAACATCGCCTGTGAAATACTCGCAGAAAGCACTCTAGTATGCTAAAGTGGCTGTCGCTAACACATAGGGGATCTAAGAAAGGTTGTGCAAGCAGATGACGGCCACACCGTGGGGATTTCGGGACATTCTGCCCGAGGAAGCTCAGGCGCGCGAGGAGATTGCGCTGACGGTGAAGAGCTGCTTCCGCTCACATGGCTACCTGCCGGTGGAGACTCCCATTCTGGAGGACAAGGCCGCGCTCGAGGAGGGCGGCCGCATCGCGGACACACCCTTCAAGCTTTTTGACGACGACGGACGCCTGCTGGTGGTGCGCCCCGACAACACCCTGCCCATCGTGCGCCTGGTCTCGAGCCGCATGGGTACGCAGGATCTGCCGCTGCGCCTGCGCTACGAGGCGCCCGTGGTGCGCGAGAACCGCCGCGGCGCCGCCGGCTCGCGCCAGTTCACCCAGCTGGGCTTTGAGCTCATCGGTGCCGGTGACACCGCAGGCGACGTGGAGATCGTCTCGCTGGTGGCCGAGGCCGTGACGGCGCTCGGCCTGGACGGCGTGCGTATCGTTTGCGGCAGCGTGCGTCCGTTCAAGGAGCTGCTCGCCCGCTGCGAGGACCGCGCGCTGGCCGCTGACGCCCTGGCGCTCGTGCACGCGAACGACTTTATCGACCTGGACGATCGCGTGGCGACAAGCGATGCACCTGAGCCTGTGCGCGCCGCTATCCGCGAACTGCCGCGCCTGGCCGGCGGCGTGGATGCGCTCGACCGCGCCGATGCCCTGCTTGCCGAGGCCGGCGTTGCGGGCAACATGACCGCCGAGCTGCGCGCCCTGGTGGCCGGGCTCGACGAGGCGGACGCGGCGCGCGTCTCGTTCGATTTCTCCATCATGAACTCCTTTGACTACTACACCGGCCTGGTGTTCAAGGTCTACGCGGGCGGCCTGCCCGACCCGGTGGGCTCCGGCGGCCGCTACGACTCGATCTTCACCGGCACGTTCTCGGATGCGGCCGAGGTGCCCGCCGCGGGCTTTGCGTTCTCGCTCGAGCGCCTGGAGGCCGCACGTACCGAGGCTGACGCCGCGCCGCATCCGTCTGCTGCCGCAAACGGCGACCATGCCGTGGCGCATGCGGCGGAGGCGCCCCTGCGTATCGCCGTGCCCAAGGGGTCGCTCAAGGCCGATACCCTGGCCGTGCTGGAAGAGGCGGGCATCGATGTCTCCGAGCTGCGCGACCCGGGTCGCCACCTGATCGTGAAGGGCGCGGACACGCGTTGCGGCGCGGACTCCATCGGCGAGATCGAGTTTGTCATCGTGCGTCCCAGCGACGCCCCGGCCTTTGTGAGCTGCGGTGGCGCCGACTGCGGTATCTGCGGACGAGACTCGCTCATCGAGGCCGATCTCAACCTGCTCCAGCTTGTTGACCTGGGCTTTGGCGCCTGCACGTTCATCGAGGCCGAGCCCGCCGCCCGCGCGGGCCAGGCCGAGCGCAACTACGCGCGCCTGGGCTCGCTGCGCGTGGCCACCAAGTACCCGCGCATCGCGAGCGCCTGGTACGCGAGCCGCGGCGTGAACGCAGACATCGTCACGCTCCATGGCAACATCGAGCTGGGGCCCATCGTGGGCATGACCGACCGCATCGTGGACATCACGGCCACGGGCGCCACCCTGCGTGAGAACGACCTGGTGGTCACCGGCACGATCATGGAGTGCACCGCACGCTTCTTTGTGAACCCGGGTGCGGCGCGGCTCGACCCGCGCGTGCGCGTTTTGGGCGAGCGCTTGGCCGCGGCGGCGGAGCATCTCCATTTCGAGCCCGTTGCGGGCGCCTCTCAATAGGGGTGCGCGCCGCGGGCGCCGTTAGACTTTTACCAGAACATCAAGACGACAGAGCATCTGAGCGCGGGCACGGCCCGCGCCGAGCGATAGGGGATAGGGATATGAAGAAGATCGTGCTTGCTCCGGGCGAGCGCCTGGTAGTGGACCAGCTGAGCCGCAAAGGCGTGCTGCCGGCAGAGATTGTGGAGTCGGCCAAGGAGATCGTGGCCACCGTGCGCGAGCGCGGCGATGCGGCCGTGCGGGAGTACAGTGCACGCTTCGACGGCGTTGACCTTGAGCAGTTCCGCCTGCCGCAAGAACAGATCGATGCGGCGCTTGAGGGCCTCGACCCCGGCTTTGTGGCCGCCCTCGAGCGTGCCGCGGCGCAGATCCGCGAGTTCCACGAGCGCGAGGTGCAGCAGTCCTGGTTCACCACGCGCGCCGACGGCACCATGCTCGGCGTGAAGGTGACCCCGCTCGCCGCGGCCGGCATCTACGTGCCGGGCGGTCGCGCGCAGTACCCCTCCACCGTGCTCATGAACGCCATCCCCGCTAAGGTGGCCGGCGTTGAGCGCGTGGTGATGGTGACGCCTCCGCAAAAAGACGGCCTGATCAGCCCCTATACGCTCGCCGCGGCCAAACTCGGCGGCGTGGATGAGGTCTACCTGGTGGGCGGTGCGCAGGCCGTGGCCGCACTCGCTTACGGCACCGAGACCATCCCCAAGGTCGATAAGATCACCGGCCCGGGCAACGCCTTTGTCGCCGCGGCCAAGCAGGTCGTCTCCGGTGACGTGGGCATCGACATGGTGGCCGGCCCCTCCGAGGTCTGCGTGCTGGCAGACGCCACGGCAAAGCCCATGGTGGTCGCGGCCGACCTTATGGCTCAGGCCGAGCACGACCCGCTGGCCGCCTGCTATCTGGTCACCTGCGATGCTCAGTTTGCCGCCGAGGTGGAGCGCGGCGTCGAGGTGCTTGTGCGCCAGTCCCCGCGCGAGGAGATTACCCGTGCCTCGCTCGACAACCAGGGCACCATCGTGGTCGCGGGCGACATGGCTGCAGCTGTGGAGGCCGTGAACACTGTGGCGCCCGAGCACCTGGAGCTGCACTGCGCGGACGCCCTGGGGCTGCTCGGTGGCATCCGCAACGCGGGCGCCATCTTTGTGGGCGCCTGGAGCTCCGAGCCGCTGGGTGACTACGTGGCCGGCCCCAACCACACGCTGCCCACGGGTGGCACCGCCGTGTTCTCCAACCCGCTCTCTGTGGAGGAGTTCGTCAAGCGCTCCTCCGTTATCTGCTACACGCCGCAGGGCCTGCTGGCAGACGCTCCGGCCACCCAGCGCCTGGGACACGCCGAGGGCCTCTGGGCGCACTCGCTTTCTGCCGCGCTGCGCCGCCGCGTGCTGGAACAGGGCGAGGAGTCGGTGAGCTACGAGTCGCTCTCCGCTGCCGACCTCACCGCCGTGGCCTGGCCGGAAGACGACGTGGCGACCATCGCTACCGGCGCGAAGGGGGAGTAGCATGGCGCAGCTTTCCGAACGCATGCGGGGTCTGGTTCAGCCGTACCTGGCGGGCATCGAGCCCTACGACCCCAACTTCACACCCACGCGCATCAATCTCTCGGCCAACGAGAACACCTACCCGCTGCCCGCGGGCGTGCGCGAGAAGATCGACGCCGCGCTGGCACAGACCCCCCTCAACCGCTACCCCGATCCCATGTCCAACGAGCTGCGCGACGAGCTGGCCGCCTGGCACGGCGTGGCGCGCGAGAACATCTGCGTGGGCAACGGCGGCGACGAGCTGCTCTACAACTTCCTGCTCGCTTTTGGCGGGCAGGGGCGCACGCTTCTCAACTGCCCGCCGTGCTTTTCGGAATACGCGTTTTTCGCCTCGCTCGCGCAGACCGAGGTCGTAGACGTCTGGCGCGATCCGGAGACCTACCTGTTGGACGAGGAGGCGGTGCTTGCCGCCGCGCCGCAGGCCAACATGGTGATCGTGACCTCGCCCAACAACCCCACGGGCGACGTCTTGAGCCTGGAGTTCATCGAGCGCCTGTGCGCCGCCTGCCCGGGCATCGTTATGGTCGACGAGGCGTACGGCGAGTTCGCGCAGATGGGTGCTTCGTCCATCGCGCTGCTTAAGCGCTGCCCCAACCTGGTGATCCTGCACACGCTCTCCAAGGCCTTTGGCGAGGCGGGCATCCGCTGCGGCTACGTGATCGCCGCGTCGGACATCATCGAGGTCTTCGCCGCCATCCGTCAGATTTACTCCGTGAACGTGCTCACGCAGGCCGCAGCTCTCGCCGCCGTGCGCGCACGTGCGGAGTTCCGCCCGGTGGTGGATCAGGTCTGCCTGGAGCGCGACCGCATGCTCGCCGAGCTCCCGCGCATCGCGGGCGGGCGCATCCGCGTGTGGCCGAGCGAGGGTAACTTCGTGCTGGCGCGCATAGAGGGTGCGAGCCACATTCGCGAGCGCCTGCGCGACGAGCACTCGATCCTGGTACGCGACTTTAGCTACGCGCCGGGCCTGGCGGACTGCCTGCGCATCACGATCGGTACGCCCGACGAGAACAACGCGGTGCTCGCCGCCCTGGCGGCCCTGCTTGAGGAGGAGTAGACATGGCACGTACGGCTACGGTCTCGCGCACGACGGGCGAGACGGATATCACGGTGGAGCTTGACCTGGACGGCACCGGCGCATGCGACATCCAGACGGGTGTGCCGTTTTTCGACCACATGCTCAATGCGTTCGGGCGTCACGGCCTGTTTGACCTGACGGTTCACGCGACGGGCGACGTGGAGGTCGACGCGCACCACACCGTGGAGGACACGGGCATCGTGTTGGGCGAGGCGTTTTGCCGGGCGCTCGGCGACAAGGCGGGCATTACGCGCTTTGCCGACGTGGCGATCCCCATGGACGAGACGCTCGTGATGGCTGCGGTGGACATCTCCGGTCGCGGCCAGGCCTATTGCGACCTGCCCGTTCCCACCGAGCGTGTGGGCAGCTTCGATACCGAGCTGGCCGTGGAGTTCTTTTACGCTTTCGCGCGCGACGCCAAGGTCACCCTGCATGTGCGCGAGCTGGTCGGCGGCAATTCGCACCACATTATCGAGGCCGCCTTCAAGGCCGCGGGCCGCGCGATGCGCTACGCCTGCGAGCGCGATTCGCGCGTGGTGGGCGTGCCTTCTACCAAGGGGAGCCTGTAGATGGGCGCGCCGAACATCGTCGTGGTCGACTACCACAAGGGCAATCTCTCGAGCGTCGTGCGCGGGCTTGTGCGCGCGGGGGCGCAGGCCGTGGCCTCCGACGACCCTGCGCAGGTGCGCGCGGCCGACGGCGTGGTCATCCCGGGCGTCGGCTCGTTCTATGATGCCATCACGTACATGGCCGAGTCCGGCCTTGCTTCGGCCGTGCTGGACGCGGCCGCCGCGGGCACGCCGGTTCTGGGTATCTGCTTAGGCCTTCAGCTGATGTTCGACCGCGGAGACGAGGGCGTGCCCGAGACGGCGCCCCTAGCTGCCGCCGGCGACGCGTACGGCGCGGGCCTCGCTCCCGGCGAGGTCTTCGAGGCAGACGGCGTGCGCTGGGTGCGCGGTCTGGGTCTCATGCGCGGCTCGTGCACCAAGCTCGAGTCAAGCCGCCTGAAGGTCCCCCATGTGGGCTGGGACCAGGTGCACGTGACCGAGGTGGGCGAGAAGAGCGCGCTGCTCGCGGGTTTCCCCGAGGGCGCCAACATGTACTTCACGCACTCTTACGCCGCCGACATCGATGCGGCCCCGGAGGACGTTTTGGGCCGCACACACTACACCCGCAGCTTTGCCTGCATGGCGCAGCGCGGGCTGGTCTTTGGCTGTCAGTTCCATCCCGAGAAGTCCTCGGCGCGCGGCCTTAAGATCCTCAAGAACTTTGTGCGCGTCGTCGCGGACGCGGAGGTGACAGCATGATCGTCTTTCCCGCTATCGACCTGATCGCCGGGCGCGTGGTGCGCCTGGAGCGCGGCGACCGCTCGCGCTGCAAGGTGTACTCCGAGGACCCCGTGGCCGTGGCCGAGTCCTTTGTGGAGCAGGGCGCGAGCTGGCTGCACGTGGTGGACCTCTCGGCCGCCTTCGAGGAGGACGAGGACGCTCGTGCCGCGAACACCGAGGCGATTCGCGCGATCTGCCAGGTGGCCGGCCTCTCCATCGACGTGGGCGGCGGCGTGCGCTCGCTTGCGCGCATCGACGAGCTGGCGGGCTTTGGCGCCCGGCGCATCGCGCTCGGTACCGTGCTGGTAACCGAGCCTGGCTTTGCCGAGGTCGCGGCGCGCGGCTTTGGCGACCTTCTGGTGGCAGACGTCGCTGCGCGCGATGGCCAGGTCAAGGTGAACGGCTGGCGCGACGGCGTGGGCGCCTCGCTTGAGGCCGTGGTGGGCCAGCTCGCCGAGCAGGGCTTCCGCCATCTGGTGTTCACCGACATCGCGCGCGACGGCATGCAGACGGGTATCGACGTCGAGGCCTACCGCCGCGTGGCCGCGTGCGCGGGCTTTCCCGTGGTCGCCTCGGGCGGCATCTCGACGCTCGACGACATCCGCGCCCTGGCCGCCGCGGACCCCGGTGTGATCGAGGGCTGCATCACCGGCCGCGCCCTGTACGAGAGCAATTTCTCACTTGCCGAGGCGCTTGCCGCCGCTGACGCTGCAAAGGAGTCCACATGCTGACCAAGCGCATCATTCCGTGCCTGGACGTGAAGTGCGGCCGCGTGGTGAAGGGCGTGAACTTCGTCTCGCTGCGCGACGCCGGCGACCCGGTGGAACTCGCCGCCGCCTATGACCGCGAAGGTGCCGACGAGGTGGTGTTCCTGGACATCACGGCCACGAGCGACAACCGCGCCACCACGATCGACATGGCCGCGCACGCCGCCGAGGAGCTTTCCATCCCCTATACGGTAGGGGGCGGCTTTCGCGACCTGGCCGGCATGCGCCAGATGGTCGCCGCCGGTGCCGACAAGGTCTCGCTCAACTCTGCTGCCGTCAAGGACCCGTCCCTGATTACGCAGGCAGCAGCCGCGTTTGGCAGCCAGGCCGTCGTATGCGCCATCGATGCCAAACGCGTAGGCAAGCCCGGTCAGCCGGGGGCAGATAAATGGGAGGTCTACACGGCCGGCGGTCGCAATGCCACGGGTATCGACGCCGTCGAGTGGGCCGAGGAGGCCGCGCGCCGCGGCGCCGGCGAGATCCTGCTCACCAGCATGGACCGCGACGGCACCAAGGAGGGCTTCGACCTAGCGCTCACGCGCGCGGTGGCCCGCGCCGTTTCTATCCCCGTTATCGCCTCGGGCGGCGTGGGTACGCTCGAGCACTTTGCCGAGGGCGTGATCGAGGGCGAGGCCGACGCCGTACTCGCCGCCAGCGTGTTCCACTTCGGCACGTTCTCGGTGCGCGAAGTCAAAGAATACATGGCTTCGCAGGGTATCCCGGTCAGGTTGGACTTTTAACGCTGCGGCTTGCCCAGGCACCGCATCTTGCCCCTCAAACCGTCGCTTGCGTACCTTAAGTACGCGGCGCTCCTCTTTCGGGGCAACCTGCGGCACCTGGACAACCCTCGCCGACCTGGGTGGGAGACTTGGGATTCTCTCGCTTTGGTTGGGTCGATTTTTTATAGGTAGGACAATATGTCAGAACTTAAAACTAACGTGACGCCGGCCGAGCTCACCTACGACGAGCGCGGGCTCATTCCGTGCGTGGTGCAGCAGTGGGACACCGGCGAGGTGCTCATGGTGGCGTGGATGAACGAGGAGTCCGTGGGGCTCACCCTTAAGACGGGCACCACCTGGTTTTGGAGCCGCAGCCGCCAGGAGCTCTGGAACAAGGGCGCTACCAGCGGTAACATGCAGCAGGTGCGCGAACTGTGGTCCGATTGCGACAACGACACGCTGCTCGTCCGCGTGGACAGCCCCGGCCCCGCGTGCCACACGGGCAACCGAACCTGTTTTTTCAACCGGCTCGCCTAGGCGCAGCCGAGACCAAGGAGACCGATCATGGGTGTTCGCACCGCTAACGTTCAAGACGGCAACATCGGCGAGACGCTGACGGGTCTTGCCGCCACCATTCACGCGCGCCGCGAGGCCTCGCCTAAGGAGAGCTATACGGCTCGCCTGCTTACCGATGTGGAGGACGAGCTGCTCAAGAAGCTTGCCGAGGAGGCGAGCGAGGTGATCATGGCCGCCAAGGATAACGACCACGATCACATTCGCTACGAGGCGGGCGACCTGGTCTACCACCTGTTGGTGACCCTCGAGCGCTACGGCATCACGCTCGATGAGCTGGCCGGCGAGCTCAACGCGAGGATGAAGTAGCCATGGCAGTGCTGTTTTTGGAGTACCCCAAGTGCTCTACCTGCAAGAAGGCCAAGGCGTGGCTGGATGCGCACGGTGTGGAGCATGTTGACCGCCACATCGTGGAGGACAATCCCACGGCCGAGGAGCTGGCTTCCTGGCAGCAACTTTCGGGGTTGCCGCTGCGCCGCTTCTTCAACACGAGCGGCATGAAGTACCGCGAGTTGGGCGTGAAGGAGAAGCTCGACGCCGGCATGACCGACGATGAGGCCTTCGCCCTGCTCGCCACCGACGGCATGCTCGTCAAGCGTCCCCTCGTGGTCACCGATGCCACCGTGCTCATCGGCTTCAAAGAACCCGCTTGGGAAGAGGCTTTGCTGTAGGGAAGACCCTCGCCTCCGTAGCGCTTGGATGTAAACCGTCTCAAATCTGGAGCGGACAGCGGAAAAACGTCTCAAATCCGGAATGAAAAGCAGAAAACCGTCTCAAATCCGGAATGGATTCCGGTTTTGAGACGGTTTTTGGTTACGCGGAAGGCTTTCTTACAGCTCCGCTGTCTCCCAGCTGCCGTCTTCGTGGGGGATATCAAATGTGCGGTAGCCGCACTCGTGGGCGTAGGCCTGGGCATCGCGGATGCCCCAGCAGATGTCGCAGGCGCGGTGGGCATCGGAGCCAAAGGCGATGGGCACGCCGGCGCGTGCGAAGCGCTCGAGCAGGCCGCGCGTGGGGTAGTAGTCACCCACGGTTTTGCGCAGACCGGCCGTGGAGACCTCGATGCGGCGGCCCGTGTCGTGCGCGCATTCGGCCATCTGGTCCCAGAAGGGCGCGAGGTCGAAGTCAGGCGCAAAGCCCTCATTCACAAAGCGCATGGCAAGGTCGGGGTGAGCCATGATGTCAAAGTTCAGCGGGCTCTCGCACGCACGGCACCAGGTGTCTGCGTAGCGGCGCCATACCTCGTGCACGCCCAGCTCGCGCCATACGTGCAGGTTTGAGCCGTCATCGATCCAGCCGGTACCCGAACCGTCCGGGTCTGCCGGGCTGACGCCTGCGGCTCCGGGCGCGAGGGCGGCGCCGGCAGCGATATCGCCGGGATCGCCGAGCCAATGCACGGAACCCAGGCGTACCTGAGCGCCCGCCGTCCAGCGCTCAACATAGGGCTCGCAGCCCTCGTACCAGTCGCATTCAAAGCCGTAGAGATATTCGAGCTCGGGCGCGAGCGTGCGTGCAAGGTCGCGGGCGGCCTCGAACTCGGCACGGTGGGCGGGGAGATCGGCCTCTGTGACCTGCACCTCGCCGGCAGCGTCCATGCTTGCAGGCAAGGTGAGATGGTCGGTGGAGACCATTACGCGGCAGCCCGCGGCGGCCGCGGCGCGGACGTTATCCTCAAAGGAGGCCTTGCCGTCCGAGTAGGCGGTGTGCGTGTGGCAGTCGACGATGGGGCAGTCGACGATGGGGCAGGTGGCCATGGCGTCTCCTTTGCAGTGGCGCGGCACGGGTTTTGACCATGGTACTCGCAACGCGCGCGTTACCGCCGGGGATTCTAGCGCGCCCTCTTGCTTTGCACCGTCACCACGGCGTGCTTTATGGCGGCGACGGGGCGGTAGATGATCATGCGTGGCCCGGCCCAGCGCATGACCTGTCGGATCTGCTCGCGCATGGCAGGGCGGTAGCAGTGCGTAGGGCACGCTGAGCAGAACGTCTTGGTACCCATGTGCGGGCACGCCTTGATGCGCGCACAGGCGTAGGCGTGCAGTTCGGCGCACTCGGGGCAGAGCTGCACGGTCCTGAGGCCAAGCCGTACGGCGGGGGCGTCGGCCCCGTGCGCCACCGCGGCATGATGTCCGCGGCACCAGAGGGCGATCATCTGCGAGACCATGCGCGTCTCGTCTGCGCGCTTGGCGGCGATCTGCGGCGTGTCGGGCGTCCGTGCCATCTAGCTCAGCCTCCCATGCTCGACGGAGATGCGCGCGTCGGCAAACGAGCAGGTGCTCGCGCGGTGGCTCACCAGCACGATGGTCTTGCCGCGGCGGCGCAGCTCGGCCACTGCCTGCATCACGGCGGCCTCGTTTAAGGCGTCGAGCGCGCTCGTGGGCTCATCGAGCAGGATGAACGGCGCGTCGCTCAAGAAGACGCGGGCGAGCCCGATGCGCTGGCGCTCACCGCCCGAGAGCGAGTCGCCCAGTTCGGCGACGGGCGTGTCGAGCCCCTGCGACAGGCGCTCGACGAGCGGGGTGAGCGCGGCGGCGCGGCAGGCCGCCTCGAGCTGCTCCTCGCTGGCATCGGCGCGCGCGACAAGCAGGTTTTCGCGCAGCGTGCCCACAAACAGGTGGGTGTCCTGCGTCATATAGGCCTGCTGCGCGCGCAGGCTCTCCGTATTGATGCGGCGCACATCGGTGCCCGAGATACGCACGCTGCCCGCGGTGGTGTCCCAAAAGCGCATGAGGAGCTTGAGCAGCGTGGACTTGCCCGAGCCGGAGCGGCCCGCGATGCAGGTCATGGTGCCCACGGGGAAGGTGCAGCTCACGTCGTCGAGGATGAGCGCGCGGGGCGTCTCGTCCGCGTTGCCGACCGCACTGTCGGCGCCGTAGGCAAAGGAGACGTGCTCCGCCTCGGCCCCCGCAAAGGTGATGTCCACGCCGTCCGTGACGTCGGCGCACTCGGGCTCCTCATCGAGCAGATTGAGCACGCGCTCGCCCGAGGCCAGGGTGGCCTGCAGAGATGCGCCCAGACGGCTCACGGCGATGACGGGGCCAAAGGAGGAGAAGAACGCGAAGGTCGCCACAAAGGCAGCCGGCGCCTCGATGGCCCCGCTGGCAGCAAGGCTCAACGCGCGGCCGAACATGCTCAGGCACACTATGAGCACGAGCGCATCGGCCGCAGCCTCGCTGGCGGCCTGGCGGCGCTGCAGGCGCGCGTCAACGTCTCCCAACTTGCAGGTCATGTGGCGCAGGCGCTCGGCGCGGCCGGCGGTACCCGCGTACTGGATGGTCTCTGAGACGCCGCGCAGGCTGTCGAGCACAAACGAGCTCAAACGTCCCGTCTGCTCGCGGCTTGCCCGGCCCGCGCCGCCGCACGCCTTGGAGGAGATGTAGGGCAGACAGATGCCCAGCACGGCGTAGGCGGCAAGTGCCGTCAGCGCGAGCTCGCCGGAGATGCCCGCCAGGAACGCCTCCATCACGACGGTGCAGACGATCGCGATGGCGATGGGCGAGATGGTGTGCGCGTAGAAGACCTCAAGCAGCTCGATGTCGCTTGTGACGAGGCTCACCAGGTCGCCCTTACCGCGCCCCTCGAGCTTGGCCGGGGCCAGGCGGCGCAGGGCGGCAAAGACCAGCGTGCGCACGTGCGCCAGCAGGCGGAAGGCGATGTAGTGGTTGCAGAGCTGCTCGCCGTAGTGGAGCGGCCCGCGCGCGATGCCGCAGATCGCACAGAGCGCGCAGGCCGCGACGAGCGGCATGCCGAGCGCGCCGGCGCCCGTGCCGCTCATGAGGGCGAATGCGCCAAAGGCCGGCACGAAGGTCGCCGTGAGCATGCCGATGCTGCCGAGCACCACGGCGAGCAGCAGCCATCCCGCGAGCGGCGAGACGAGCTTCATCATGCGGGCCATGACGGCAAAGGCGCTGCGCTGAGTGCCCATGGTAGGCGCGGGTTCCTGCGCGGCAGCGGCAGCGGTGCCGCTGGGGGTCGCGCTCACTGCCGGCTCGTCCTCGTCCGGCGCCTTGTCCTCAGCGGGCCCCTCTACCGCAAAGGCCGCGAGCGACTCCTGGCTCTCCCACATGCGCGCGTAGATGCCGCCCGCCTCGAGCAGCTCGCCATGCGTGCCCTGCTCGGCCAGCTTCCCGCGCTCCATCACCAAGATGGTGTCTGCCCCGGCGACGGTGGCGAGCCGGTGCGCGACCACCAGCACCGTGTGGTCGCCCGCAAGCGAGGCGATGACCTCGCCGATGGCGGCCTCGCTTGCGGCATCGACGTTGCTTGTGGCCTCGTCAAACACGTAGATGGGCGAGTCGTGCAAAAGCGCCCGCGCCATGCAGACGCGTTGGCGCTGCCCGCCGGAGAGGTTACCGCCGGCCTCGGCGATGTGCATATCGAGCCCGCCGTTCGCGCGCACAAAGGGCGCGATGCGCGTGCGCTCGAGCGCAGCCATGAGATCGGCATCGCTTGCGTCGGGGCGGGCGAGCAACAGGTTCTCGCGCAAGGTGCCCGCAAAGAGATGCCCGTTGGTGGGCACGAGCGTCACGGCCTGCATGAGCGAGTCCGCCGTGGCGTCGCGCAGCTCGGTGCCGCCTATGCGCACGCTGCCCGTATAGGCTGCCTTGCGGCCGCTCAGGATGCCCGCGAGCGTCGACTTGCCGCTACCGGACTCGCCCACGAGCGCCACCAGCTGGCCGGGCTCGATGCGCGCGCTCACCTGCTGCAGCACCGTGGTATCGCCGTAAGCGTAGCCCACGCCCACAAGCTCGATGGCGCCCGTGCCCGCAAGCTCGCATGCGCCGCGTTCGGGCTCCGGCGCGTCCAGGATGTCGAACATGCGGCGCGAGGCCGCCATGCCGTTCATGGCCGTGTGGAACAGCGATCCCAGCCGGCGCATAGGCAGGAAGAACTCCTGCGAAAGGAATACAGTGAGGAAGGCTGCGGAAAGGCTGATGGCGCCGCTTGCAAACTGGCAGGCGGCGACGATGATGCCGAGTGCCGCGCCCATGTAGACCACTAGGTCCATGACGCAGATGGAGCGCAGCTGCATCACGAGCAGGCGCATAGTGGCGCTGCGGAACCGCTCGGACTCAGCATCGATGCGCTTGTGCCAGCGCTCGTCCGCGCGGTAGATCTTGAGCGTGGTGAGGCCCTGCATGGCCTCGAGGAACATGCCGCCCAGGTCGACGTAGCTGCCCCAGTACTCCGCGCCAATCTTCTTTGCGTTGCGCATCACCATCATGATGGAGACGGGGATGACGGGCACGCAGATAAGCAGCAGCGCGGCGGCAAGGCCGGCCTGTCCCACGAGCAGGACGAACAGGGTGATCGGTGCCAAGCCGGCAAAGAAGAGCTGCAGCAGGTAGCCGCCAAAGTAGACCTGGAGCTGCGAGGCGCCCTCCACGCTCGTCTGCACGGCCTCGGCGGTAGAGACGGTCTCGGCGTACGCCGGGCCGAGCGCGCAGAGCTTGTCGTACACGAGCGCGCGCACGCGGCTCACGGCGGCAAAGGCCGCCTTGTCGCCCGCGCGCTGCGCAAGGTAGATGCTCGCCGCGCGCAGGACGATGGCGGCGCCGAGCGCGGGCAGGGCGTCGCTCAGCGCGATGACGGCGCCCGCCGTACCAAGGCTGCCGACAAAGATACCCTCGACGAGCCCCGCGAGGATCCACATCACGGCGATGTTGCAGGCGAGTGCGACCCATTTGAACACGACGCTCACAACGATGTAGGGGGTCGCTTGGGGAACGAGGGAGAAGAGGCGCTTCTCGAACATGGAACCTCCGGTGCTGGTATCCGGGCTGCTTGCTCGGTTAACCGTAGCAAACAAAAGCAGTGTCGGGCACGTAGCCTGCCGGTTCCCACGGTTTTTTCGCGCTGCGCGGTACAATGCCAAGATGTATGGCACCGGGGTTCCCGGTGCATCCCGGCAGAAAAGGAGACCACGTTGTCATCCACGCGCAAAACGCTCAAGATTCTGAGCTTCCTGGCCATCGTCGGCGGTGTCGACCTGGCAATTACCCTGTTTGTTCTGCAGGGGCAAGATTACGCGCCCGAGCTCTTGCAGTCCATCGTTATGGGGCTCGCGGCCTTGTTCGCACTGCTGCTGGGCGGCCAGGGCATCAGCGTGGCCAACCGGCCCTCGCGCGCCAAGAACGCGCTGCCTATCCTGTTGATAGCCCTGCTGGTAAGCGCGGCCGACGTGGTGCTCTCCATCATGAGCGGCGGCACGGCGGCGATCTCTGTCATCATCAACGCGCTCATCGTGGTCGCCATCACCAACTTCCTAACGAAGATCTACAAGGAGCAGCAGCAGTGAAGTTCCTGATCGCGTCCGATATCCACGGCTCTGCCTACTGGGCTGAGCGTCTGATGGAGGCCATCGAGCTTCAGGCGCCCGACCGCGTCATCCTGCTGGGCGACCTGCTCTATCACGGGCCGCGCAACGACCTGCCGCGCGACTACGCCCCCAAGCGCGTCATCCCGATGCTGAACGACCTTGCCGCTACCGGCCGCGTTATCGCTGTGCGCGGCAACTGCGAGGCCGAGGTCGACCAGATGGTGCTCGACTTTCCCTGCATGGCCGATAGCGCCGTCGTTATGGACGAGGCGGGACGTGAGCTCTTCTGCACGCACGGGCACGTGTTCGGTGCTGGCATGCACAACAGCGTGGACAACCTGCCTGCGCTGCCCACAGGCTCCGCGCTCGTCTACGGCCACACGCACATCAAGGTCAACGAGGAGAGCGCGTCGCACCCGGGCATCACGCTTTTCAACCCCGGCAGCGTTTCCATCCCCAAGGACGGTTCGCACAGCTACGGCGTCTACGAGGACGGCGCGTTCCGTCACGTGATCATGGAAGAGGAGTAGCCCATGGCCGAGGCCGATCGCAACCCGGAGACGCTCGTCGACGCGCGCGAGGAGCTGCAGTCGTTCGTCAACACCATCTGGCGCCTGCGCCAGCCCGACGGCTGTCCGTGGGACCGCAAGCAGACGCATGCATCCATTGCTAAGAACATGGTGGAGGAGGCCTACGAGGCCGTGGACTGCATCGAGGCGGACGACCCCGCGCATCTCTGCGAGGAGCTGGGCGACGTGCTTATGCAGGTGGTGCTGCATGCGCAGATCGCCGCCGACGCGGGCGAGTTTACCATCGCTGACGTGGCGCGCGGCGTGGACGAGAAGCTGATCCGCCGCCACCCGCACGTTTTTGGCGAGGCCGCGGCAGAGGACGCCGAGGACGTGCTCGCTATCTGGGACTCGGTCAAGCTGGCCGAGAAGGCCGCGGCCGATGCTCAGGCCGTCGAGTCGGACGCGAAGCCGGCCGGCCTGCTCGACGCCGTGCCGCGCTCTCTGCCCGCCCTCATGCAGGCGCAGAAGGTCTCCAAGAAGGCCGCCGCCGTGGGCTTTGAGTGGGAGACGGTGGACGACGTATGGGCCAAGGTGGCCGAGGAGCGCGCTGAGTTCGAGGCCGAGGAGCCGGGCAGCGAGGCGCGCGAGATGGAGTTCGGCGATCTGCTCTTCGCGCTGGTGAACGTGGCGCGCAAGGAGGGCATCGATGCCGAAAGCGCCCTGCGCGCGAGCACGATGAAGTTCCGCCGCCGCTGGGCCGCCATGGAAGATGCCGCCCGCGCCGCCGGCGAGCCGCTCGAGTCCCTCTCCACCGCCGCCCTCAACGACCTCTGGACTGCCGCCAAAGAGGGCGAGGGGGAGTAGCGGCGCTTGGCGTTCGAGTATCGTTTGTGTTCTCCGCGTAGACCGTACAATCGATAGTTATATCCCGCTAACTCTCGGGCATACTGTGAAAGTGTGTTGCGGCTAACTTGTGTGTTGGCCGCGGAGCAATCGCGTTCCCAAATGAGAGAGAGGGACAAGTATGAGTGAGATTATCGACGTCTACGGCCGTGAGGTGCTCGACTCGCGTGGCAACCCCACCGTCGAGGTGGAGGTCGTGCTGGACGATGGCAGCTTTGGCCGCGCCATGGTGCCGTCCGGTGCCTCCACGGGCGCCTTTGAGGCCTGTGAGCTGCGCGACGGTGACAAGAGCCGCTACCTGGGCAAGGGCGTGAGCCAGGCCGTCGACCACGTGAACAAGGAGTGCGCCGAGGCCGTCATCGGTCTGGACGCTCTCGACCAGCGCGGCGTCGACGCGGCCCTCATCGCTGCCGACGGCACCCCCAACAAGACCAACCTCGGCGCCAACGCCATCCTGGGCGTTTCGCTCGCCGTGGCCCGCGCTGCCTCTGAGTCCACCGGTGTGGAGCTCTACCAGTACCTGGGCGGCGTGAACGGCCACCTGCTGCCCACCCCGATGATGAACATCCTCAACGGCGGCGTGCATGCCGACAACAACGTGGACTTCCAGGAGTTCATGATCATGCCCGTGGGCGCCCCCTCCTTCACCGAGGGCCTGCGCTGGTGCGCCGAGGTCTACCACACCCTCAAGGGCGTCCTGCACGAGGCCGGCCTTGGCGGCGGCGTGGGCGACGAGGGTGGTTTCGCCCCCAACCTCAAGACCAACGCCGAGCCGTTCGAGTACATCACCAAGGCCGTCGAGAAGGCCGGCTTCAAGCCGGGCGAGGACTTCATGTACGCCATGGACCCCGCGAGCACCGAGTTCTACAACGCCGAGACCGGCATGTACGAGCTCAAGGGTGAGGGCGTGGAGTACACCTCCGAGCAGATGGTCGACTACTGGGAGAAGCTCGTTAACACCTATCCCATCATCTCCATCGAGGACGGCATGGCCGAGGAGGACTGGGATGGCTGGGTCGAGCTCACCCGCCGTATCGGCAACAAGGTCCAGCTTGTCGGCGACGACCTGTTCGTCACCAACACCGAGCGCCTCAAGAAGGGCATCGAGCTGGGCGCCGCCAACGCCATTCTCGTCAAGGTGAACCAGATCGGTACCCTCACTGAGTCTCTCGAGGCCATCGAGACCGCCAAGGAGGCGGGCTACGCCTGCATCGTCTCGCATCGCTCCGGTGAGACCGAGGACTCCACCATCGCCGACCTCGTGGTGGGCGTGAACGCTGGCCAGATCAAGTCCGGCGCTCCCTGCCGCTCCGATCGTATCGCCAAGTACAACCAGCTCATCCGCATCGAGGACCAGCTGGGCGAGAGCTCCAAGTACGCTGGCCGCGCCGCGTTCTACAACATTCGCTAGGTAGGGCCTGGCATAGGGTGCGGAAGCTCGACTCGGAGCCGTGCCCGCAAGCCGAAAAGGACGGCGTCGGTCTTTTGGCCGGCGCCGTTTTTTACCGAAAAATGCCCGGCGCTTACCCCATTTCTGCACCTTTCGCGTCTCGTGCGTGCTGCTTCCTTGGCTACCATCGAGACCGGCAGCGCTAACTTGCAGCATGATGGCAGAAGGGGAGCGTATGGCAGGTAAACCGGCAATCAGTAAAGACGAGATTCTCGATGTCGCGTACGCGCGGGCGCAGCAGGACGGCCTGGCCTCTTTGAGTATCCGCTCCGTTGCGCGCGAGTGCGGCGTCGCCGTCGGGACCCTCTATAACTACTTCCCGGATAAAGCGTCGCTCGTCTCTTCTATCGTTCTCAAGTTCTGGCGCAAGGCGGTTGAGGCATGCGTCTTGGAGCCCGCGGGCACCGACGAATCCGTGATCGACTACTGCCGCCGTCTCGGATCGAGCATGGAGCGTTTTCTTGCAGGCTTTAAGACCAACTGGCTGCGCGAGATATCCATGCTCGACGAGGCGACCTTGGCGCTCGTCCGCCGTGATGAGGACAAGTGCCTGCATACCGTGTACGAGAGCATCGATGCCGCTATCGCGCGCGACAAGCGGATCGGCACGCGCGCCAGCGAGAACCTGAGCCATCACGAGCTTGCGCGCCTCATCTGGCGCGTGACCTTTGACTCTCTGCGTTCGCATACCCAGCTTTACGAGGAGTTTTTGAATCTTCTCTCGCTCGCTCTGTACGAGGCATAGGGTTGTCCGGGCCGTTCGGGTCATTTGTTTTCGGTTTATTGGCGTGGGCGCGATTCGGGCGCGTCGGCGTGGTATAACTAGATAGCATTCAAGCGCACATACACCTCAATCGCACAAGGCGCACATGGATCGATACTCTGACATTTCTGCCGAGGCTGCGGCCTCTCCTTATCCGTTCACGCGGGGGCGCTCCGTGCCGCTGAGCTCGGGCGCTGCTTCTCGTAGGCGCGCCTCTGCCGTGGGCGCCGCCACTGCTGCGGAGAGCGCGGGGGAGGACTCCGCTGCCCGCATGCCGCACCGCAGGACCAACTTTATGAAGTACGCGGCCGACAATCGCGCGGTGCATGCGATCTACGAGTTCACGACGGGGCGCTACAAGCCGCTCTTTATTGCCCTGGTGGTGCTCGCCGTGCTCGCGAGCATGTACGGGCCCGTGCGCGACTGCTACGTGGCGCACCGTGCGAGCGAGGTGCTTACCAAGCAGATCGCCCTGCGCGAGTCGTACAACAAGTCCATCCAGAGCGAGGTCGACACGCTGCTCTCGCGCGAGGGCATCGAGGACGCCGCCCGTACGCGTCTTGGCCTGGTGATGCCCGGCGAGTCGACGCTGACGGTCAAGGGCCTGGATAGCGACTCGTCTGATAGCGACTCGTCCAGCTCGACTACGATGTCTGCCGACGAGCTGGAAAAGCTCGAGGCCGACGCCGTGAACGATGCCCCGTGGTACATCAAGGCACTTGACGTGCTGTTTTTCTTCAACGGCACTACGGGTCAGGCGGTCACCTCGACCGGCGCCTCATCGTAGGGGGCCGCATGTCTGACCGGTGCGGGATTGAAAAGCGCATTGCTTCTATCGACCTGGGTACGGTGTCCTCGCGCCTGCTGGTCGCCACGGTGGCCGACGGGGCGATTGTCGAGTCCTCTAAGCACACGGTGATCACCGACCTGGGCGAGGGCGTGGACGCGACCGGCCGCCTGGCGCCGGCAGCGATCGAGCGCGTGCTGGCGGCCTGCGCCGGCTTTGTGGGCGAGCTTGCCGACGCGCGCCCCGACGCCGTGTGCACCACGCTGACCAGCGCCGCTCGTGATGCGGAAAACGGCGCCGTGCTCATGGACGGCCTGCGTGAGCTGGGCCTGTGCCCGCAGGTGATTCCCGGAGAGATCGAGGCCGCGCTGACCTTCTACGGCGTGGCGCACGACTTTTGCGGCGAGCGAATCGCCGTGGCGGATTCTGGCGGCGGGTCGACCGAGCTCGCTATGGGCGCCTACGTGCCGGGCTGCCCGCTCGACCTTGCGGACGTTCGCTCGCTGAACATCGGCTGCCGTCGCGTGACGGACCGCTTCTTTTCGGCACTGCCTCCGGTGGCAGGTGAGATCGAGGCAGCCGCCGCATGGGCTGCCGAGCAGTTCGACGCCTACTGGGGTGAGGCCGGCGAGCGTCCCGAGCGCCTTGTGGCCGTGGGCGGGACCGTGACCACGCTCGTCGCCATGGCAGAGCGCATGGCCGTCTACGACTCTTCGCGCGTGCACCTGCATGCCTTGGCGCTTGCCGACGTGCAGGAATGCATCGATGCGATGACCGGTCTTACGGCCGAGCGGATCGCGCGGCTACCCGGCGTTCAGGCCAAACGCGCACCGGTGCTTTTGGGCGGCGCCGTCATCATCCGTGAGCTTATGCGGGCGGGCGGCTACCGTGAGCTTACCGTGAGCGAGAACAGCCTGCTTGCCGGCATGGCAGCCACGATGTTCGAGACTTTGGTTGGTCAGTCTCCCGTTATCGGTTGGACCCCGCAGCTTTCGCATTAGCGGCGCGGTGGTGCCTGGCCTTGGCCGGCGGGGGAGGGCCAAAATCATGCGGCCTGCAGCGCGGCTCATTTGAATCGGGTAGCCGCAACGCGGCGCTTTTACCATTCGTGCTAGACTAACCAGCGCGCGGGGGCGTGGCGGAATTGGCATACGCAGGAGACTTAAAATCTTCGGCCGCAAGGATTGTGGGTTCGAGTCCCACCGCCCCTACCATTCCCTTCAGCAAAAAGCGGCGACCGTCACCCGGCGGCCGCCGCTTGTCAGTTCTATGCGCCGTCGATCAGGCTCCCGGGCAGCGAATCGGAATCACGTATTCGCGCTCGCCCACCTCGCGGGCGTATGTGCCGTTTTAACAGCGCGTTCGAGGTTTTCCGACATTTTCGATCGAGGTTTTCCGGGTT
>CAVGNZ010000025.1:0-11907 GCA_963630805.1 Bacteroidaceae bacterium | reverse complement strand
AGCTGGCGGCCATCATCGAGCGCGTCGACCTGCGCGACCACCTGGGCGTGTGCCTCGATACCTGCCATGTGCACGACGGCGGCTACGACATCGTGGGCGACTTGGACGGGGTCCTTTCCGAGTTCGACCAGGTAGTGGGCATCGACCGCCTGCGTGCCGTGCATCTCAACGACTCCAAGAACCCGTGCGGCGCGCACAAGGACCGTCACGAGAAGATCGGCGAGGGCTTCATCGGCACCGATGCCTTCGCTCGCATCGTTCGCCACCCGCAGCTCCGTGACTTGCCCTTCATCCTCGAGACCCCCAACGAACTGGACGGCTACGCCGCCGAGATTGCCCTGCTGCGGGGTTTGGCGGAGTAAGCCATGGAGGTTTGGCAGCTTTCCTTGTATCGCCTGTTGCTGGACGAAACATGCTAGTTGCGTCCGACTCTCGTACACAAAGCTGAGCGAGAGATCTTTTCGGGACTGCGGACATTTTCTTGTATCTACACGGCATGGTCTCGCGCAGGCCGGTGCCCTTCTCCGCATGAGTCTGGACGCTGACTCGCTGCGATGGAAAACGCCCGGCAGGCTTCTGACGAAGACCTGCTGGGCGCGTTTGCGTACGGGCCTGTTGGAGTGTGCCTGCCTTCTAGTCCAGCAGCTTTTTGGCGGCTGCGGCTACGCCTTCTGGCGTGAGGCTGCAGGTTGCCATGAGCTCGACAGGGTTGTAGCGGTCGTAGTAACCGCGAGGGATGCCCAGACAACGCACGCGGGTGCCGGTGGGTCCTGCCTGGCGGGCGACCTTCTCGCCAAACCCGCCCTCAAGCTGGCCGTCTTCCACGGTGACGATGGCCTTGTGCGTGCGGGCGAGCTCCTCCACAAAGCCTGCCTCCAGGCCGGATGCCACACGCGGGTTGACCAGGGTGACGCCCACGCCTTCGGCCTCGAGTGCGGCGGCTGCCTCCTGCGCGATGGGGAATGCGCAGCCCAGGCCGAGCAGCGCCACGTCGGCGCCGTGGGTCACGACCTCGGGCCCAAGCGGCCAGGTCTCCTTGCTGCCCAGCGCCACGTCTGCGCGGCTCACAACGCCCGCGGCCGGTACGCGGATGGCCACCGGCGCCTCGCGACGGCTGAGGGCCCACTGCAGCATGGCGAGGTACTCCTCCTTGCAGGTGGGCGCCAGGTAGGTGAGGCCGGGGATGGCGCTGAACTCGGGGATATCAAAGATGCCCAGGTGGGTGACATCGTTCATGCTGCGCGCCGAGTCGCAGAAGGAAAGGAGCACGGCCGGGTTGCCGTTCACGCAGAGGTCCTGCATAAGCTGGTCGAATCCGCGCTGGATAAAGGTACCGTAGAAGCCGTAGACCGGTATGCCGCCGGCCGCCGAGATGCCGCTGGCGAGCGCCACGGCGTGCTCCTCGGCGATGCCGACGTCCACGAACTGTTTGCCGGCCGCGGCGCGGCGCTCGGGAGTGAAGCCTATGACGCCCGGTGTGGCGCTCGAGATCACAACCACACGCGGGTCCGCCTCGATAGCGGCAGAAAGCGCCTGGTAGGTAAGCTCGCTGTAGTCGGGCTCGCCGGCTGTAGGTAAAAGGCTCTCGCCGGTCTGCTTGTCGAACCAGCCCTCCCAGTGGAAACGCTCCTTGCTCGCGACGGCGGGTGCGAAGCCGTGGCCCTTCTCGGTGTGAATATGCACAACGACGGGGTGGTCGATGTCGCGCACCCCGGCCAGCGCCGCCTCGACCACCTGCTCGTCGTTGCCCTCCTCAACGTAGCGGTAGTCAAGTCCCAACGTGCGGAAGTAGTTGTTGGGACTCGTGCCGCCCGTGGCGCGCAGCTCGGCCAGGCTCTCGTACAGGCCGCCGTGGTTCTCGGCGATGGACATCTCGTTGTCGTTCACGATGACGATGAGGTTGCCTTCCAGCTCGGCTGCCCAGTCCAGGCCCTCAAAGGCCTCGCCGCCAGAAAGCGAGCCGTCGCCGATCACGGCCACCACGTTGTACGTGTCGCCCACAAGGTCGCGCCCCTTGGCAAGGCCGCAGGCGAGGCTCACCGAGGTCGAGGTGTGGCCGATGACAAAGTGGTCGTGCGCGGATTCGCTGGGATCCGAATAGCCCGAGATGTCGTCGTAACGCGCCGGGTCGGTGAAGCCCCAGGCGCGGCCGGTGAGCATCTTGTGCACGTAGGTCTGGTGCGACACGTCAAAGACGAGCTTGTCGGTGGGGGAGTCGAACACGCGGTGCAGGGCGATGGTCGTCTCGACAATGCCCAGGTTGGGGCCTGCGTGGCCGCCGTGGACCGCCAGCTTGTCGATAAGGGCGCCGCGAATCTCGCTGGCCAAGGCGGGCAGTTCGTCTACGGGGATGGCGCGCACATCTGCCGGGGATTCGATCTTCTCGAGATACATAGGCTTCCCTTCTGTTGCCTGAATGATATTCTGGTGAGGACGATAAAACCTAAACCTAACTTTAGGTCAAGGATAAATTTCGAAGTCGACGGAAAGGCGCTTTCGAGACGGAGGCTGTCCGCCGTTTGCTCCTTGACTGTATGCCAGGTTCGGCCTGTCGGGCGGTTCACGACCGGCGCGGTCTCAACCTGACAAGGCTTGCCTTTTACTACGCGCGGAAGGAGCCGCTCATGTATACGATCGGCCAGGTCTCGGAGATGTTCGGTATCCCCGTCTCCACCTTACGCTACTACGACAAGCAGGGGCTGTTCCCCCACATGGAGCGTACTTCGGGCATCCGCCGTTTTGGCGACAGCGAGCTCGAGGCCCTGAAGCTCATTGAATGCCTCAAGCGCTCTGGCCTGGAGATTCGTGAGATTCGCCAGTTTATGGAGTGGGTGGCGCAAGGCCCTTCCACCTATCGGCAGCGCAAAGAGCTGATCGAGCGCACCCGGGCTCGCGTGGAGGAGGAGCAGGCCAGCCTGCAGCGCGCGCTCGACATGCTTGCCTTTAAGAGCTGGTACTACGAGCAGGCCATCGCCGACGGCAACGAGGACGGCGTGCGTGCTCTGATTCCCGACGGCCTGCCGCCTGAGATTCGCGCCGCATACAAGAATTCTCACGAGGGGTAGCGCAACTGGGAGCGCACAAGGACCGTCACGAGAAGATCGGCGAGGGCTTCATCGGCACCGATGCCTTCGCTCGCATCGTTCGCCACCCGCAGCTCACAGCCGATTTTTGACGTTCGGGGCGATGCTGTTTGCGTTTTGCTTCCCGTTACCGACGTGTTTGCCGGATCGGGCGAGGAGCTTCTCATACTCAAGGCCCTTTCGAGAGGAGCGATCTTCTCCCGTGCTGAACTCGAGGCGAGTACGGGCCTCAGTCGAGCCCAGGTGCTAGCGGCACTGGAATCGCTCCTTGGTAGGCGTGCGATAACGAAGCGCGGTGCCGGCCGCGCAACTAAGTACGAACGCCTCTGATGCGCCCTGAATACCTGCGCTCTCATTGGAGGACCCTGCGGGAAAAGTCATTATTTAACAATTAAATAACCCCGCGTGTCACCTGCGTGACCTATACTCGGATGCGTTGTATATGCACTCGAAAGGGAGTTTCCAATGTCTGATGAGTCTTTTTCCGACTGGACCGGCCGCGCCGCGAAGGATCCGCTGTTCTGGCTGTGGATCCTTTCGCTTCTTAGCCCGGCCGTGACCGCTGTGCTCGATCTTGCCGGCGTGATTGACCGCGAGGTCTCGCCGTACGTGCTGCTGAACCACGGCTCGTGGATTCTGTTTGGTCTGGTGCTCATCCTGGCCGCGGCCCGCAACAAGGACCTGGGCGAGGACAAGCCCATGAGCACCGGCGTGCGCGTCTTCTGTGCCGTGCTCGGCCTCTTTGTAGCCGTCGTTGCCTTGGTGCTCGGCATCATCCCCAACCTGTAGGGGCTATACGGCCTGCAGCTACTGCATGGCGTACGAATGACGCGGCCCGGCTGGTGGACATGAGGTCCTCAGCCGGGCCGCGCTGTGCGTGTGGCTACTCCGCTGACTTGAGCGCGCCCACCATGTCGATGCGGTCGAGGCCGCGGTTGGTCATGGTGTTCACCATGAGCGTGAAGGCGAAGGCGAGCGCCGCGGCGATGAGGTAGGTGGGCCAGTTGACGAGCGTGTCAAAGTAGAGCGACGGCATCTTGAGCACGTAGGTCAGGCTGCGCGTGAGCGCGTATCCGCTCGGCAGGCCGGCAAGGATGCCGATACCGGTGAGGATGAGCGTCTCCTTGTTGATGTACACGTGCACCTCGCGCGGCAAAAAGCCCAGCACCTTGATGGTGGCAAGCTCGCGCTCGCGCTCGGAGATGTTGGTGTTCGAGAGCGTGAACACGACGGTGAACGCCAACGCGGCCGCAAGGACGATGACCACGTAGACCACCGTGTTGATAAGCGTGAAGGACGTCGAGAAGTCGCGCACGAGCTTGGCCGTCGAGGTGACGGAGAGCAGACGTGCATCGTCCGAGAGCGTGTCGCAGAACTCAATCTGGGCGGCATCGTCGCCGGAGAGGGTGGCGAGCAGGCCGTTTTGCTCGGCCGCCTGGCCAAAGCTCGCACGATAGGCCGACTCGCTCATGTAGATGGAGTTGCCCAGGTAGTTCATGGCGATGCCCGCGACCTGCACGTCCGCCTCGGCAAGGGTGGCGTCCTGCACGTGAACGGTGTCGCCCGCAGAGAAGCCCAGGACCTGCTCGGCGTTCTTGGTGATGATGCAACCGGTCCGGCCGACGGCAAGGGCCTCGCCGGAATCGCTTTTCAGACCCACGTAGGCGGAGAGATCGCAGCCGTCGGGCACCACATAGAGGGTCACCGACTCCGATGAGCCGCCAAAGCTTGCGGTCAGACTGTCGATACGTATACGCTGTAGCTCGCCCACACGTGAGTCGCCGCTCAGGTCCGCGGCCACGGCGTCGAGGTCGTCCGCGTTCGTCACGACCATGAGGTCGTAGCGCAGCACGCCCGCCTCGCCGTACTGGCGCTCGGAAAGCGAGATCACGGTGTCGCGGATGCCAAAGCCGCAGATGAGCAGGGCAACGCATCCCGCGATGCCGATGACCGTCATGAAGAAGCGGCGCTTGTAACGGAAGATGTTGCGCGCGGTCACCTTGTTTAAAAAGCCCAGGCGGCTCCAGACGGGGCGGATGCGCTCGAGAAGGATGCGGCTTCCGGCCTTGGGCGCCTTAGGGCGCATGAGCGCGGCGGGCGATTCGCGCAGCTCGTCCATGCAGGTCGCGATGGTCGCGCCCACGATGCCCGCGGCGAACAGCGCGATGGCGAGCACGGCGTAGGCCACATCGAGGTGGTAGGTGAACGCCGGAAGCGCGTACATGGTCGAGAAGATGGTGAAGATGATGGCGGGCAGGATCACGAAGCCCGCGAAGTCTCCCATAATCCCGCCGACCAGGCAGGCCGCCCCGGCGTAGCTCGCGTACTTGGAGAGGATGCGCCCGCGCGAGTAGCCGAGCGCCTTGTACAGGCCGATAAGCCCGCGCTCTTCCTCCACCATGCGGGTCATGGTGGTGAGGCTGATGAGCACGGCCACCACAAAGAAGACGATGGGCAACACCGTGCCGAGTACCTCGATGCAGGAGGCATCGGACTCGATGGAGGCGTAGCTCGCGAGGTCGCCGCGGTCCTGAACATACCAGGTGGCTTCCTCGATATCGGCCACCTGGGCACGGGCATCGGCAATCTTCTCGGCGGCCTCGGCGCTCTTTGTGTCGAGCTCGGTCTGCGCGTCGGCTAGCTGTTGTGTGCCATTTTCCAGCTCGGCCCTGCTCTCCTGGATGGCCTTGCGCGCGCTGGCGATCTGGGCGGCTGCCGTCTCGCGGTTCTCGTTGAGGGC
The DNA here is from genome assembly GCA_963630805.1 of Bacteroidaceae bacterium. GTDB lineage: Bacteria > Actinomycetota > Coriobacteriia > Coriobacteriales > Coriobacteriaceae > Collinsella. The sequence continues at coordinate 6,084 of CAVGNZ010000025.1, read as the reverse complement.
CGCCTGGGCGGCTTCGAGCTGGGAGGCGGAGTCGTTGAGCTTCTGGCGGGCCGCCGCGATCTGCTCCTGCTTGGCGGTGAGGTCTGCGAGCTGCGTCTCGAGCTGGGAGACAGTCTGCGCGATGCCCTCATCGACCTGCTCAGTTGCGCTCTCGGCCTGTGCGGCCCACGCCTGCTCTTGGGCTGCGGATTCGGCCTCGTCGGAGAGCTGGGCGAGCTGTGCCTCCAGGGCGGCGCGCTGTTCGGTGTAGCCGTCGGCCGCGGGGTCGAGTGCGGTGATGGCCGCCTCGAGCTGCGCGCGGCTTTCTGCGAACTGCTGGGACACGGCATCCTCTACCTGCTGCTTGGCTGCCGCAATCTGGCCGTCACGCGCCCCGCGGGCCTGTTCGATCCCGGATTGCAGCTGCGCGACCCCTGCGGTGAGCTGCGCCTCGTTGGAGTCGAGCTCGGCTCGTCCGGACTTGATCTGCGCCCAGCCGTCGTCGATCTGCCGCTGCGCCGCGGCCATCTGCGAGGCGGCGGAGGCCTCCTGCTTGGTGAGCTCCTGCTCGCCCTCGGCAAGCTGGCGCGCACCGTCGTCGAGCTCCGCCTGGACCTCGTCGATCTCGGCCTGACCGTCGGCGATCTTTTCGTTGGCGGTCGCCTCGGCGTCGTCGATGCTGGCGCTGGCGTCGTCTCGCACGCTTTGCGTGCGGGCGGCCTGGCGCTCCTCGCGCGCACCCTCCACGCGCTGCTTGACGGCGTCTACTGTCTGCTCGTACTTGTCCGAGTAGCAAAGCGGCGCCTCGGCACCGGAAACGGCAAGGTAGACCACGGTATAGGCATCGGTCTCCACGTTGGAGTCGGTGACGAAGAAGGTGTATTGCGCCCCGCCGCTCGAGCGGAACGACATCGTGCCCTCGCCGGCGTTCACGTCCTGTGGGTCGAGCACGATGGCCGAGATCTGGTACTCCTTGCGGGCAAAGACGACCGTGTCGGTCGAGCTGGCGTCGAGATCCAAATCCACATCGGATGAGTCGTCGTCGCCGGCAGCGACTTCGGCATCGTTGTCTGTAGCATCTGCCTCGCTGTGAAAGCTCACGGTGTCGCCGATGCCCAGGCCGGACTCCTGGGCATAACGGCGGGTCACGGCGATCTCGTTGTCTCCCTCGGGCAGCGAGCCCTCCAGAACAAGCGGCTCGTTAAGCCCTTCGTGCGAAAGCGCGCGAACCTCCGCCTTGGACGAGCTGGAGCCCACGCTGGTGTACACCGTCTCGCTCCAGCCGCCCTCTGCGACGGAGACGCCCTCGATCTCCGCCAGCGCCTCCACGTCCTCGTCGGTCAGGCCGAGGGTCGACTGCACGCGGATGTCAAAGAGATGCTGCGCATCGAAGTACTCGTCGGCAGAGCGGCGCAGGTCCTGGCACGAGGCGCGCAGACCCACGAGCATCGTGGCGCCGAGCATGCAGATGACCGCGAGCGCCACGAAGCGCTTGAGCGTTCCGCGCACCGTGCGAACGGTTCCCAGGTTAAAGGCCTTGTTGGAGGTCTTTCGCGCCATCTGCTACCACTCGATCTTCGCGATGGGCAGCGGGTTCTCGTTTACCGTCATCTCGGTGACGCGTCCGCTCTTGAAGCGGATCAGGCGGTCGGCCATGGCGGCCAGCGCCGCGTTGTGCGTGACGATCACCACGGTGATGCCGTCGCGGCGGCAGGTGTCTTGGAGCAGCTGCAGGATCTGCTTGCCCGTCTGGTAGTCGAGTGCGCCCGTGGGCTCGTCGCAGAGCAGCAGCTTGGGGTTCTTGGCCAGGGCGCGCGCGATGGAGACGCGCTGCTGCTCGCCGCCGGAGAGCTGCGCGGGAAAGTTGCCCAGGCGCTGTGCGAGCCCCACCTTTTCCAGTGTCTCTTGCGCATCGAGCGAGTCGGGGCAGATCTGGGCCGCGAGCTCGACGTTTTCGAGCGCCGTGAGGTTGGGCACCAGGTTGTAGAACTGGAACACGAAGCCCACGTCGGCGCGGCGGTAGAGTACGAGGTCGTTCTCGCTGGCGCCGCTGATGTCGCGCCCGCCCACGACCACGCGCCCGCTCGTGGCACGGTCCATGCCGCCCAGGATATTCAGCGCGGTGGTCTTGCCGGCGCCGGACTGTCCCAAGATCACGGCGAGCTCGCCCTTCTCCACGCTAAAGCTTGCGCCGTCGAGGGCGTTGATCTTTGCGGTGCCGTCTCCGTAGCTGCGGACAACGTCGGCGAATTCGATATAGGGCATGCGGCCTCCTTGTGGAGCGGTGCCGAGCGGCCACCCGGCGCCGTTTTGCGTTATGAGGAGTATAGGGGGTTAGCGGGTTTTACCGGGCGATCAGCCGCTTTTCACCATCCAAAAATGGGACTTGCGGCTCAGCCTTTCCGCTTCTTGGGGCCGTGCGGTCATTCCGTGCACACCCATGCTCCCGCACAATCGAGGCAGAAGGAAGACCCGCAGGTAAAGATAGCTGCATGGCCAGTTTCTGCAGGGTCGAACCTCATGTTCGTTGCGGGGCGGACGGCCTCATCTCCAACTCGCCCCGCTCGACACCTAGCGAAGTTCGTGGCGAAAGGAGCCCATCATGAAAAAGAGATTCGTATCCCTTATCACCTGCGCCTTGTGCGTGTTTGCGGTGGGCCTCGCCCTTGTGGGGTGCTCCGGTTCGGGCGGCCCGGGCACCAAGGCGTCGAATCTGGTCGGGTACTGGGAGCTTGTGAGCGGCGAGGCCGGAGGCGAGGAGCTTACCGAGGACGACGTCAAGAGCATGGCCGACCTCGGAGTGAACTTCATCCTCTACCTGGGCGAAGACGGTACGGCGACCATCGATCTTTTTGGTGCGGTGGAGGACGCAACATGGGATGCCAACAAGGCCACGATGACCTATGACGGCGAGACCGGCGACCTCAAGCTTTCTGGCGACACCCTGAGCTACAGCGTGGGCGAGGATGCCCTCAAGTTCAAGAAGGGCGACGACGGCCTGGCTGACAAGATCGCCGAAGACCGCAAGGCGCAGGAGACTTCTGCTGAGGGCAGTGACGCCGAAGCCGTGAGCGAGGCCATCGACCCGGCGCTCACCATCGCAGACGACGACAACCTGACCATCACCGCGACCGCCCGCGCCATGGACGAGTACGACCAGGTGGGCATTGTCTTCTCGATCACCAACAAGACCGACCGCGAGATCGGTTTGATGGTCAGCGACGGCACCAGCACGGTCGACGGCACCGCCCGCGACAGCTACTTCTATGCGAGCGCGGCGGCGGGGGAGACTACGGAGGCGTTCTGCGACTTCCAGGAGATCGACTCCATCGACAACCTGGTCAACGTGCGTGCCGAGCTTCTGGCCTACGATGCCTCCACTTACGAGGACATCGCCACCTACGAGGTCGACATCCCGTAGCTCTGGGACGAACGACACGTCCAAGGCTTCTGTCACCAAGGGCGCCCCATGCATGGGGTGCCCTTTTTGCGGGATGTGGCCGGCCAGTCGCGCGACGTGCAGCTCCGAACCCTCATCAGTTACAAAGTGACTCTATGTTTGCAACTGATACTGTAAGTGATGTTGTAGCTGAAGACTGAACTAGCATCCAAAAAATGCAGGTAAATGCCAAGGAAAGCAAATCAAAACCATTGAACGACTCTGTGATGTCACTTACACTATCAGGTATATAATCAATTAATTTGTAACTGATAGTGTAAGTGAGGAGTGAAATAGATGGACCAGGAGAAATTGCTCGCAATCGTTGAGCGCCTTAGGCAGCAGGGCACTGACGATGGGGACATTGAGGTAAAGGAATGCGTTCGCAAGCTGTCCGGCGATATCTGGGAGACCGTGAGCGCATTTGCCAACACGGCAGGTGGTCTGATTCTTCTCGGGTTGAGCGAGCGCGCCGGATTCACTCCTGTTGAAGGCTTTGACCCCGACCGCACGAGGGACCAATTCGTTGCCGGCATGGGTGATGGCGGCTCGCCGTCCAAGCTCGTTAACCCGCCCAGGTACAAGATCGAGCGTGCGCTGGTCGATTCTCTTCCCGTTCTCGTTATCGAGATTTTTGAACTCGATCCGGCTTCGAAACCCTGCTATGTTTTCGACCGTGGTCCAGCAAGGGGAAGCTATAAGCGAGTGGACGATAAAGATGTCCTGCTTTCCTCCAACGAGCTTTTCTCTGTCTCTACGGCTAGCAGGGTCGACAATTTTGATAGAAGGCCTGTGGAGGGCGCCACGACTGCTGATTTTGATAAGACGCTTGTCGGACGCACCTTTGAGCGGGCTTACGACCTTTCCCCTCGTGCATTGAAAGGTGTCAAGAATGATTGGGACAAGCTCCAGCGCCTGAACTTCATCGATGAAACTGGCGAGGTCACAAAGGCCGGCCTACTTGCTGCAGGTTCCTACCCGCAACAGTTCTTCCCGAGACTCGTGGTGGACGTTGCTGTTCATGGTGGCCTGGAGAAGGGCACTCCCGGTGCACCGCGCTTTCTAGACCGGACGGTGTGCGAGGGCACTTTGGGCGAGATGGTCGCCGATGCCGTGGGAGCTGTTGCCAAGAATCTAAAGCGTCGCTCCGTAGTGATGGGAGCTGGAAGGGTGGACGAGCTTGAGATTCCTGAAGAGGTTATTCGAGAAGCCGTCGCCAACGCCCTTATCCACCGCGATTACAGCCCGCGTTACGACGGTCAGGCCGTATCCGTCGACATTTTTGACGACCGCATCGAAATCGTGAATCCCGGTGGCCTCTACGGAAGCAAGACGCGCGAGAACCTTGCGGACGGTCTTTCGTGCTGCAGGAACGCAACGCTCATGAAGCTCATGTCGCTTGTGCCCCTGCCGGCCGCGGCCGGTTCCCCCGCAGAGGGAAACGGCTCGGGCGTGCCCATGATGATTCGCGAATGCAAGCAACGGGGGATACCGGAACCTGAGTTCAGGCCCGCGCTTGATAGCTTCAAGATTGTCTTCGGCCGCCCTTCTTATGAAGGCCGGTCGTTGGGAGGCGATGCTCCAAAAGGCGAAGAGGAGATCCTCGGCGCTCTGAAAGAACGAGGTGAGCTGTCTATGCGCGAGATCGCGGAGGCGCTCGGACTTACCGTATCTCAGGCGCGCTATCGAATGAGGGGTTTACTCTCTTCCGGGGTTGTTGTCGCTACCGCCTCGAAGACGAGCAGGGACCGTAAGTACCGGTTGGCATAGGCGGAACGCAAGCGGCAAAAGAGAAGCCCCGATGGTGTCAGCGCTTGCGGCGCGTTGCCATCGGGGCTTATGTATAGAAAGGGCTGCGACTTTGTTGAAGGAAGGTGCCACTGCAGGTGCCTATGGGTGCGCAGCCGTCCGTATCCGCGGGGATTACTTGATGTCGCGCCAGTGACGGACGTTGTTCTCCCAGATGTAGGAGTAGCCCTGAGCGAGCTCGCGTGCGGTCTTGGGCTTCTGACCGGTAACGTCCTCGATGTCGGTCGACGGCACGTCCATCAGGCCCTCGGCGATCGAGCCCTCGTTGGTGACCATGTCGTTGCCGCACCAGGGCACGGGCGCCTGCGAGAAGTCCTCGGTCGCGGTGCGCGGGATGTGCATGGAGTCCAGGTACTCGAAGAACTCCTCGTGGCTGACCGGGCAGTACTCGATGTCGCGGCCAGAAAGGTCGGAGATCATCGCGGCCAGGTCGCGCTGGGAGAGGCTCTCGCAGCCGCAGGCCTTGTACGTGCGGTTGTCCTCACCGCGGCCCAGAAGCAGCGCCGCTGCCATGCGGGCCACGTCGTCCTTGGGTACGTAGGTGGCCTTGCCCTCGCCGGCGGTGGTGTACCACTTGTTGCCGCTCATGAGGGCGAGCATCACCGAGGTGGTGAGGTAGTTCTCGAGGTAGAGGTTGTCCTGCATGAAGTTGTACTTGATGCCGGTCTCCTCCGCGCGCTTGCGGATATAGGCCTCGGTGGCGGTGTGGTCGGGCGTCACGTAGACGTGTGCATAGCGCGGGTCGGAGGCGCCGAGGAACGAGGTGTAGGTGAGATGCTGCACGCCGGCGGCGATGGCTGCATCGACCACGTTCTTGTGCTGCTGCACGCGGATCTCGCCGATGGTCACGGCGGAGA
>CAVGNZ010000024.1:0-4541 GCA_963630805.1 Bacteroidaceae bacterium | reverse complement strand
CTCAAACAGGAGCAGCAGGCCGCCGAGATCGCCCTGGGCGAGGAGCGCGCTGCCTGGAGCAGCCAGATGGAGGCCGACCCGCTCACCATCGATGTGGCGCAGATCGCCGACATCGTCTCCGTCACCTCGGGCGTGCCCGTCTCCTCGCTTACCGAGGACGAGTCGCGCCGCCTGCTGCAGTGCGAGAGCGTGCTCAAGACCCGCATTATCGGCCAGGACGAGGCCGTCGACGCCGTGGCCAAGGCCATCCGTCGCTCGCGCTCTCCGCTCAAGGACCCGCGCCGACCCGGCGGCTCGTTTATCTTCCTGGGCCCCACGGGCACGGGCAAGACCGAGCTCGCCAAGACGCTCGCCGAGTACCTGTTTGGCAGCAAGGACGCGCTCATCAGCTTTGACATGTCCGAGTTCGCCAGCGAGTACGAGGTCTCCAAGCTCATCGGTTCGCCCCCGGGCTACGTGGGTCACGACGAGGGCGGCCAGCTCACCAAGGCCGTGCGCCGCCATCCGTACTCGGTGGTGCTGTTCGACGAGGTCGAGAAGGCGCACCCCGACATCTTCAACATCCTGCTGCAGGTGCTCGAGGAGGGCCGCCTGACGGACAGCCAGGGCAAGACGGTCGACTTCCGCAACACCGTGATCATCATGACGTCCAACGTGGGCGCGCGCGAGATCGCGCAGGACGCGACCGTGGGCTTTGGCACTACCGGCGAGGCGGGCCTCAGCGCGGGCGAGATTCGCGGCCGCGCGATGGGTGAGCTCAAGCGCCTGTTCCGCCCCGAGTTCCTGAACCGTATCGATGACATCGTGGTGTTCCAGAAGCTTACGAGCGAGAACCTGACGCGCATCGCCGAGCTTTTGATCGACGACCTGCGCCAGCGCCTGATCGCCAACAACATGAACATCGTCCTGTCCGACGCGGCCGTGGCCAAGATCGTGGCCGAGGGCACCGACCTCACCAACGGCGCCCGTCCGCTGCGCCGCGCGATTCAGCGCCTCATCGAGGACCCGCTTTCCGAGGAGCTCCTGGCAGGGGAATGGGGCGATGGCGACACCGTGCAGTGCGACATCGTGGACGACAAGTTCGTCTTCACCCACGGCACGGGCGAGATTCCCGCGCCGCGCTCCAAGGACGCACTGGGTTCTGCTGTCGAGGCCGCGCCGCATAGCGGCTACGCCTCTGCGGGTGCCGGCCTTGGTTCCGGCTCCGGCGGCATGATGCAATCCGGTTCCGGCGCACATTAGGCGCACGGCCTCACGCAGATTTGAATCGCCTCCCATTTCTTGGACATGAGAAATGGGAGGCCCCTTTTATGGCTGGAAACGCTCGTTACGAGGTCTCGATGAGGCTACGCGGCGTCGAGTGCGGGCGGATGGCGATTGGGCTTCTTGACTCCGGCTGAGGGGCGTAGGCTGCTAGTCCGGGCGGTCGCGGCCCTAGGTTGTGCCTGTCGGCAGCAGCTCTTGCCGTCCCACCTGCTCGCCTTGCCGCCGGGCACGCCTGCCGGCGACGGCTCGTGCTTGCGTCCTACGACAGCATGCGCTCCAGATCTGCCTTGGCGGCAAGGAGCTCGGAGGCGACCTGCTCGGCCTTCGCATCGCTCAGGCGATAACTCGGCACCGAGACACTCAGGCCGTACGCGACCTTGCCGCCTTCGCGCACGGGCACGGCAAAGCAGTCGAGCGACTCGGTAATCTCTGCGCGGTCGCGCGCCACGCCGGTACGGTGCAGCTCCTCGATGTCTGTCCACAGCTCGTCGACGTCTTTGCGGGTTGCAGGCGTAAAGCGCTCAAACGGCTCGCTAAAGTACTCCTCCAACTCAGCCTTGGTCATGTCGCTCACCAGGCATTTGCCGATAGCCGTGCAGTACAGCGGGAACACGGCGCCCACGTCGGAGAAGATGCGTACGGTCTGACTGCTGTCGACCTTGGCGATGTAGAGGGTGTTGCCGTGATCGTTCACGCCCATCTGGCAGGTCTCGTCCACGGCCTCCACAATCTTGCGCATGCGCGCGGTGAAGCTTTCTACCAGGCCGTTCTTTTTGCTGTAGGCCTTGCCTGCGATGTAGGTCTTGATGCCCACGCTGTAGCGCTGCGAGCTGGGGTCGAGGTCTGCGTAGCCCATCTCCTGGATGGTATGGAGGATGGGGGCGAGACTGCTTTTCGGTGCGCCTATCTCGCGGCTCAGCTCTGCGAGGGAAAGCCCGTCCTCGGCACGTGAGAGCAGGTCGATGACCACGAGGGCGCGTGCGGTGGAGCGATGGAAGCTGCGGTCTGAGATGTCGCGCGTCAGGGCATCGGTCGTGGGCATGGGCTCTCCTGTGTTGGGTTTTTCGCATCGTGAGCGGAAACAAGTACGGGCACAATGGGTCACGGTATAGCATACTTCGCGTGTACACATATACGAATGCCGTTCACGTATGAGTTCATACCGTTTGCGGGCGCCGACGTTGCCCCTACCGGCGCTCCCCATGAAAAAAGAAACCGTGGTGTTTCGCTTTTGCGCGATAGAGCGCTTGGATTCGTGAAACAATAAATGCGTCTGTCGGCACAGGCCGGCAGCTTTATGTATCTCGAGACTGCACGACGTGTGGGGAAACGGAGGCGCCGTTTTGGAAAACACGACCGCGAAACCGACGTTGAAAGATGCTATTCGCCTGACCGCACCGGGGCAGCCGCTGCGCACGGCGCTGGATATGATTATCGCCGCCCATCTGGGCGCGCTCATCTGCGTGGGAGACACCGATACCGTCTTGGCCTCGGGCAACGACGGCTTCCCGCTCAACATCTCGTTCACTTCTAACCGCCTGTTCGAGCTCTCCAAGATGGACGGCGCCATCGTCTTGGACGGAGACCTGACGCAGATCCTGCGCGCGAACTTCCACCTGAACCCCGATCCGTCGCTCGCTACGAGCGAGACGGGCATGCGTCACCGCACCGCCGCCCGCATGTCGATCCTCACCGACGCCATCGTGATCTCGGTCTCCGAGCGCCGCGCCGTGGTGAACGTGTACGTGCACGGCAAGTCTTACCAGATTCAGCCCATCACCGATATCATGAGCTCGGTGAACCAGCTGGTGGGCACCCTGCAGGCCACGCGCACCTCGCTCGACCGCGCCCTTTTGCGCCTGACGGCCCTCGAGCTGGACAACTACGTCACGCTCGCCGACATCACGGACATCTTCTCGAGCTTCGAGATTCTGCAGCAGGCCAAGCAGGAGCTTGAGGGCTGCATCGAGAAGCTCGGCACCCGCGGCAAGCTCGTGCGCATGCAGCTTGAGCAGCTGGCCGGCGAGACCATGGACAACGAGTACGACCTGATGATCCGCGACTACGCTTCCGAGTCCTCGGAGGAGAACGCGCGCGTGATCCGCGAGCGCTTCGCCGAGATGTCTGCGCAGGATCTTTCCAACCCCAAGCGCGTGGCCGAGGCCCTGGGCTTCGACGATCTGGACGAGGACTCCGTCATGACGCCGCTCGGCCTGCGCACGCTTTCGCGCGTCTCGGTGGTGCGCGACGGCGTGGCCGAGAAGATCGTGGACGAGTACGGCTCGCTGCAGGAGCTCATGGGCGACATCAAAGAGGACCCCGAGCGCCTGGGCGACTTTGGCGTGAACAACCCTGCCATTCTGGCCGATTCGCTCGTGCGCATGCGCGGCAAGCGGGAGGCGTAGGCCATGGGAGCGGTATGCGCGGTGATCGTGGCCGGCGGCTGCGGTGTGCGATTTGGAAATCCCGGCGGCAAGCAGCTGGTGAACGTGGCGGGCCGCCCGCTGATGTCGTGGTCGGTGCGGGCGTTTGACCGCTCGGCCTTTGTAGACCACATCGTCTTGGTGTGCCCGGCCGAGAAGATGGCCGAGATGCGCCGTCAGGCCATCGACCCGTATGGCTTTACCACGCCCATCACCTTTGCCGAGGCCGGCGCCACGCGCCAGGACTCTACGCGCGCCGGCGTGATGGCGGTGCCCGCGGGCCACGAGTACGTGGCCATCCACGATGCCGCGCGCCCGCTCATCACCACCGAGGTGATCGATCGCGCGATCTGCTCGCTGCGCTGCGAGCATGCTGCCGACGGCGTGGTGTGCGGCCAGGCCGCCATCGACACGCTCAAGCTGGTGGACGGCAACCGCATTGTGGAGACCCCGCCGCGCAGCCGCTACTGGGCCGCGCAGACCCCGCAGATCTTCTCGCTCGACGTGATGCGCCGCGCCCATGAGCGGGCTCTGGCCGACGGCTTTGTGGGCACGGACGATTCGTCGCTGGTGGAGCGCATCGGCGGCCGCGTGCTGTGCGTGGACAGCCCGCGCGACAACCTCAAGGTCACAGTGCCCGAGGACCTGCGCCCCGTGACGGCTATCCTGCTGGGCCGCATGAGCGACGCCGACTCCAAACAGGATACCGGCATCTTGCAGCGGCTCCCGGTGTAGAGAACACCTCGCGGCCCTCGTCTTCGCGACGGGGGCCGTTTCATTTTGCATCTGGCTTATCCTCATCCGGGGGGCGTGCGCGCCAACTTCTCGTCATTCGGGAGAAGTTTGGTGCGT
>CAVGNZ010000023.1:0-20080 GCA_963630805.1 Bacteroidaceae bacterium | reverse complement strand
TGGCCAAGCTCTTCAAGTCCACCACGCTGCAGGACACGTTCTCGTGCAACTTCAACGTGCTGGTTGATGGCTACCCGCGCGTGATGGGCGTGCGCCAGATCCTGACCGAGTGGGTGGCATGGCGCATGGACTCCACGCGCCGCCGCATCACCTTCGATCTGAAGAAGAAGAGCGACCGCCTGCACCTGCTGCACGGTCTTGAGGCCATTTTGCTCGATATCGACAAGGCCATCGCGATCATCCGCAACACCAAGCTCGAGGTGGAGGTCGTGCCCAACCTCATGTCCGGCTTTGGTATCGATCAGACCCAGGCCGAGTTCGTGGCCGAGATCAAGTTGCGCAACATCAACGAGGAGTACATCCTCAATCGCACCAAGGACATCGCCAAGCTCGAGGAAGAGATCGCCGAGCTCAAGGCCACGCTCGCGAGCGAGCAGAAGATCAAGGACGTCATCCGCGGCGAGCTCGCGGCAGTCAACAAGAAGTACGTGACGCCGCGCAAGACCGGCTTGGTCTCGCCTTCCGAGGTCGTGGAGGTGAGTCTCGAGCCCGAGGTGGAGGAGTACCCGGTGACCATCATGGTCTCGCGTCACGGCTATCTCAAGAAGATGACCGACCGCGTGCTCTCGCGCGCCACGGCGCTCAAGTACAAAGACGGCGACGAGCCGTTCATCGAGTTCGCGTCGAGCAACACACACGACCTGCTGGTCTTTACCGACCAGTGCCAGGTCTACAAGTGCAAGGTCTCCCAGTTCGAGGACACCAAGTCCGCCCAGCTGGGCTCGTTCTTGGCGACCGATCTCGAGATGGCCGCGGACGAGAACGTGATCTGGGTCATCGACCCGGAGGACTACAAGGCCGACGTGCTGTTCGTGTTCGAGAACGGCCGCGTGGCGCGCGTGGCACTCTCCGGTTACGCCACCAAGACCAACCGCAAGAAGCTCAAGAACGCTATCTACGGCGGCTCCAGGCTGCTGTTCGCCACCGTGCTCAAGGAGAATCGCGACATCGCGCTCGTCTCGAGCGATCGTCGCCTGATGAACTTCAACACCGAGCTGCTCAAGACCAAGACCACCAACAACACCCAGGGTGTGCAGGCCTTTACGGCTAAGAAGGGTCGCGTGGTGACGTCGGTAGGCACGGCGGAGGAGTTTTTGGGCGGCGAGGCGCCGGCCGAGAAGTTCTGCGCGACGAATCTGCCTTCCGCTGGCGCCCCCATGAAAGAGACCGACATGAAGACGCTCTTCGACCTGGAAGAGTAGCGATCCGCGCTGAGTTCGCACGGTCCCGCGGGACGAACACCCGCGGGACGGGTAGAATGCCAGCTAAGTTATGCCCGTCTCTGCTCGTGAGCGCCCTGCGGTTGCAGGAGTCTGGAAGTGCGCATGGATACCTTGAGTCAAGATCCCGAACAGGGGCAGCGCGATGAGCTGCTGAGTGTCTTCGAGGCTCTTTCGCGCAGCTATCGCAACGTCTATCTGGCCAACATGAACACCGGCTCCGCCAAGATCATGAAGGTCGCCGATGATTACGACGTGCCCGAGATCGTTGCGCTCAAGAACAAGGTGTTCCCCTATGAGGCCGTGCTGAGCCACTGGGTCGATGTCCGCGTGCACGACGAGGACAAAGAGCGGATGCGCCACCAGCTGAGCACGGAGAACATCCGCAAGGTGCTCAAATCGGGGCAAAGCGAGTACACGGGAACCTATCGCAGCTTCGATGAAAGCGAGATGCACCATTACCGGTTCCTCGTGATCAAGATGGACGATGACGGTAACGTGCTCGTGACGTTCCAGTTTATCGACAACATCATCGAGGAGCACCTAGCCCAAGAGAAGATCCAGCGCGAGAAGGAGGAGGCCTATCAGCGCAAGCTGATCGAGGCCAAGCAGGACGCCGAGCGCGCGAACCGCGCCAAGACCGACTTCCTGCTGCGTATGAGCCATGACATCCGTACGCCGCTCAACGGCATCATGGGCATGCTCGAAATCGCGGAGCGCTGTGGCGACGACCTGGGGAAGCGCGACGACTGCCGTCGTAAGATCAAGGACTCCGCGCAGCTGCTGCTGGAACTTATCAACGAGGTGCTCGACATGAGCAAGCTCGAGTCGGGCAAGATCGTGCTTGAGCACGTGCCGTTTGATATCCGCGAGGTCTCGCGGTCTGTGTACAACGTGGTTGTCAAACAGGCCGAGGCGCGCGACATTCAGATCGTGCAGGCGAACTGCTGCGTTCCGCACGCTTGCCTGGTGGGCAGTCCCGTTCATTTCAAGCGGATCATGACCAATATCCTGAGCAACGCGATCAAGTACAACCGGCCGGGCGGAAAGATCTACATCACCTGCCAGGAAGTGTTTTGCGAAGACGCTACGGCGCTGATCGAGTTCAAGTGCCGAGACACCGGAATCGGCATGGATCCGGAGTTCCTCGATCGCGTCTTTGAACCGTTTGAGCAGGAGTACGAGACGGCGCGTTCCGAGTACGGCGGCACGGGTCTGGGCATGTCGATTACCAAGAGCCTGGTGGACAGGCTGGGCGGTACCATCACGGTTAAGAGCGTGAAGGGCGAGGGCACGACATTCGACGTGCACCTGCCGTTCGAGATTGCCCCCGGCAACGAGGCCGGCCCGCTTGACCAGCCGGCGGTTGCGGAGTCCATCTCTGGGCTGACCGTCCTTTTGGCAGAGGACAATGATCTGAACATGGAAATCGCTCGGTTTCTGCTGGAGGCAGAAGGCGTCAACGTGGTCGTTGCAAACGATGGCCAGGAGGCGGTGGAGCTTTTTGAGCAAAGCGAGCCCGGTTCCATCGATGCAATCCTCATGGACGTGATGATGCCGCGCGTGGGCGGCTACGAGGCGACGCGTCTGATTCGCCAGATGGACCGTCCCGACGCGGCGGCGATTCCGATTATCGCGATGACCGCGAGCGCCTTTGCCGAGGACCGCATCGCGGCCAAAGAAGCCGGCATGACCGAGCATCTCGCCAAGCCCATCGATGCCAAGCTGATGATATCCACCGTCGCCCGCTGCGTCGCCGGCAGCCGGTAGGGGCGCATGGGATCTAACGCACGAACGGTAGGCGAGGGAGCTCGCCGTTCTCCATGATGGAAGCGAGCATCGCGGCGAAGCCCTTGGGGTCGCGAATCTGGTACTGCATGTGGTCATGATCCTCGAAGACGGGGAAGTGCCCGTGAGGATAGGCCGCCATGACGGCATCGCGGTACTTGAAGTGGTCCTCCTTGCTGCCGAACTCCCAGAAGGAGCGCTCCTGCAGGCTCTCGGGGAGTTCGGGGAACGGCTTGTTCTCAAGGCTGTCGGCAAGCTGGCGGCGCAGGTTGCCGTAGGTGAGGTACCGACCCGCCTCCATGAAGTACGGCTTGATGGTCTCGTCATCGCACCAGAGGATGTGCTTGAGCGTACTGCCGCGGCTCCACCATAGGCTTTTGATGGCCAGGTAGAGAAATGGCGTCATGATGCGGCGCGTGCCCGGGGCTATCTGTGCGAACTGCCCACCGTCAAAGAAGGCGTGCTCTACCGGTAGCTTTGTGTTTGTGAGAAACGCGCAGGCGAGATCTGCTCCGATAGAGGACGAGACCACGAGCTCGAGACGCTTGATTTCGGCGCCTGCGAGGAACTCCTCGACCTGTCTGACCTCATCTGCCTTGCTTCTATAGGTCTGGCCTTCGCAGTACACGGTTGACGTGGGCATGATGAGGAAGTAGCGGTCTGTGAGATGCTGTGCGACTCGTTCGCTGCTCGCTCCGGTAACGCCCATGGCGTGGAGGAAGAGGACCGCCGGCGAGCCGGGGTTGCCCAAGGTCGAGAAGCGCATCGTGCCCCCTATGAGTTAGATGAGGCTTACATATCAACCCGCAGTATAGACCTCTTTGGGTACAAGAAGGTGCTCGGACAACGAGGCTCGGTCTGCGGCCCAGGCGCCGTTTTCAGCAGTAAAACGAGATGCTATCTACAAGGTAGAAGGCGCGCCACTTGTCGCATATGAGCGAGTGCTGTTTGACCAGAAGAATACTCGGTAGCCACCGATGATGAAGAGGCTAGGCAACCTGGACGCCCCCTGTAGCGGCGTAGCGGAAGATGAGATGGGCATTGTCCTGGAGGAACGACTCGAAGGCCGCTAGCTCTTCATCGGAAAAATGCCCCTCCCACGTCGTCCACGTATATGACGGGAGTTCGCATCGGGCGGAATCGAAACCGTTCTCACTGGGCCGCTCGAAATGGGTGACTTCGGTTTCGTCTCCAAACGTCAGGTAGGGATACATCATGGTCTTCACCTCCGGTTGCGCTGATTGTATCACTGCCTATGTGACAGCCCCTACCTGCGCAGCAGTGTCTCGCTAGGATGCGAGATGCTTCGAGAAACTCGTATCGCTGTGGCGCGCCCAGAAAAAGTAGATGGCGATCGATGCCACGCACGCGAGGGAGACGATGGCCCAGGTGTGCGCATAGCCGACGGATGTGATTAGCGCCCCGGCGACGCCTCCGCCCAAGCCGTAGCCGATGTCGTAGCCGCACAGGAACGTCGAGTTTGCCGAGCCTCGAGACTCGTTGCTGGCGGTGTGCACAGCCATAGACTGCAGCGCCGGCTCGAGTCCGCCAAAGCCGTAACCGGCAAGGGCTGCGGCGAGATAGAAGGTCACGGCACTCGGAGCAAAAGCGAGCAGCAGAAGCGCTGCGAGCATCGCGGCGTTGCCCGTATAGACAAAGAACGCCTCGCCCTTCTCGTCGACCAGGCGGCCCAGAAACACGCGGACAAGAAGCAGCATGATGGCCATGATCAAGAAGAAGACGGATGCCGAGGGCAGGTTGTTCGCACTGGCGTAGAGCGCGACGAAGTTCTCGAGCGCGCCGAACGTAAACATGAAGACGAGCATGGTAATTGTGGCAGGCAGGGAGTCGCGGTTCACGAGCGCGCGCCACGAGAGCGGACGCCTTTCTACCTGCGGCTTTGGAGCTCGTATGAACAGGAACAGGACGAGCGCCAGAATCGAGATAGCTGCTGCCGCCCCGTAGAGCACGTTGAAGCCGAGCCCCATGAGCTCGAGCCCGAGTGCGGGCGCGATTGCCGAGGCAAGGGCCGTCGCCATACCAAAGAAACCCATGCCCTCAGCAAAGCGGGGCTTGCAGATCACGTCGGAGGCGACGGTCGCCGTAGTGGAGTTCGAGAAGCTGAGGGCCGCGCCGTGGACCATGCGGAACGCGAGCGCTACCGAGAGCATTGGCACCGCGACGTAGCCTGCCGGAGCGAGCGCCAACCCGAGCAGGCCGATGATGAGGACAACGCGACGGACGCCGTTATCGAGCCACCAACCTACAAACGGGCGTACAAGGACGGCGACGAGAGAGAAGAGCGCGGCACAGATGCCCGAGACGGCCTCGGTGCCGCCGAGCTGTTGGATATAGAACGGAAAGGTCGAGAGACTCATGATGTGGTTTGTGAACACGCAGAGGTTCACAAGGATGATGAGTACGAGGTCTCGCGTCCAGAGTTTTGGTTTGTGCGGGGATGGGGCGTGAGCCATGGGGTTTCCTTTCGGACGGCAACAGGTTCGGCCACCCGAAAGGAGTGTGTAATCGAGCGGCCCGTCAATTGGACTTACGCCACACGGGGCCACTCATTGATGAAGGGGATTGTACACCAGCGCCTCAGGCGTTGGTTATGGTTCCCACACCGTTTACATTCCGGCGAAGGCCGTCTGGCGCAGGGCCTCGTAGAGCACGATGGCTGCGGAGTTCGAGAGATTGAGCGCGCTGATGCGGTAGTCGTCCGGGTCGATAAAGTTGCCACAGACATCCTGGCGCAGGGCAGCGTGGTTCTGTTCGGCGCCGGCGCGCTCGCCCCATGCCTCGGCATCGTGGATGCTTGTGCGGTCGGGGAGCATGGGGATGCGCTCGCAGCGCTCGGGCACGCGGACGAGCAGCTCTTCGGGCAGCCCCGCTGACTCCTTGCCAAAGACGATAAAGTCGCCGTCCCTATAACGCGCCTCCGTATAGGTGCGCCGTGCCTTCTTAGTGAGCAGGTGGAGGCGCGGGTCGGCCTCGGCAAGCCCGTTCTGCGCGAGGAAGTCTTTCCAGTTTGCGTAGGTCGTAACGTCCAAGCTGTGCCAGTAACCCAGACCCGCGCGGCGCAGCATCTCGTTATCGAGTGAGAAGCCCAGTGGCTCGATGAGATGCAGCCTTGAGCCCGTGACGACGCACGTGCGCCCGATATTTCCCGTGTTGGCGGGGATCTCCGGCTCGAACAGCACGATGTTGAACATGGGACTCCTTGTGATCTGGATACGTCCGTGGCAACGTCTCCGCAGGTTGACGGGTACACGAAGGCGAACCTACAATGCCTGCGCAGAATATGGACGAAAGGGACATAACGTGAGTGAACGCCTGCCGATTTTATCGCTAGCCCCCATGGAGGGAAACACCGGGCACGTCTTTCGGCGCGTGCATGCCGAGCACTTCGGCGCGCTCGATCGCTACTACACGCCCTTTATGCCGCCGCCGCGTGTGGGCCACGACTTTGCCGGCCGCGCGAGCAGAGAGGTCGATCCGGAGAACAACCGCGGTCTCAACGTGGTGCCGCAGCTTATGTCCAAGAACGCCGACGAGTTCGTGTGGGCGGCGCAGTTGCTGGCCGATCGCGGCTACACCGAGGTCGACCTGAACCTGGGATGCCCCTCGGGGACCGTGGTCTCCAAGGGCAAGGGCTCGGGTTTCCTGCGTCGCCTCGATGAGCTCGAGGCGTTTTTGAGCGACATCTGCGAACGCTCGCCGCTGCCCGTCTCTGTCAAGACACGGCTCGGGCTTGCGGACGATGCCGAGTACCAGCAGGTCTTGGATCTGTACTGCCGTCTGCCGCTCGCGGAGCTGATCGTGCACCCGCGCGTGCAGAAGGACGGCTATGAGGGGACGCCGCGCCGCGCGCTCTACGGCGAGACGCTGGAACGTGCCCCGTTTCCCGTGGCCTACAACGGGGACGTTTTTACTCCGGCCGACCTTGAGAGCCTGATGCGCGACTACCCGGCGACCCGTCATGTGATGCTCGGGCGCGGCGTGCTTGCCAACCCGGCCCTGCCGCGGATGCTGGCTGGTGGCCCGGACCTGACGATGCCGGAGCTCCGCGTCTTTCACGATGTGCTGTTCGCCGCGTACGAGCAGGACATCGGCAACAACGCCGTTTACCGCATGAAGGAGTGGTGGTCTTACGCCAAGGCCTCCTTTACGAACCCGGAGGTCGTGCACCGCGCCGTGCGCAAGGCCCGCCGCGTGGATGAGTATCGTGCCGCCATCGATAAGATCTTTGGTAACGAGCAGCTTGTTGCCTCGGGGCGATCATGTACCGCCTGATTGCCGAGCGCCGAAAAAATATCAGCCCCCGCCTATAAAACAGCAAACAGCGGTAACATACGGCGGTACTGGGGTCTCGGCCGTACTGGGGATACTCGCGCGGCCTGGCCCCTCATTTAAATGAATGCCTACCGCGCAGTTAAGGCGACTGCGTGAGGTGGCCGGGGGAGGGGAGCTATATGCGTTCCTTTGCAGCTAAGGTCGCGCTGTTCGCGACATGCGCGGTAGCCGTGGTGGCGTCCGTGTTCGGCGTGGGGTCGCCGGCGTACGCCGACGCTTCGGCATACGCCAAGAACCTCAAGCTCACGGGTCTTGCAGACGGCGAGACTGTGCAGGTGTTCCAGCTTATGGGCTATGGCGCCGACTACAACACCTATGAGTTCGACACGACGTCTACGGACGGCAAGACGAGCTTCGACACCTATCTTGGGAACGCCGCGACAGCCGCGGGCAAGAGCAAAGAAGCCTATCTTTCCGGTCTTTCGGGTAGCGACCTTTCGAGCTTCCTGGCAACCTACCTTTACGGCACGGCGACGTACGCTCTGCCGACGCCCACTGAGACCGCGGTTTCCGGCTCGGAGGCCACGCTTTCTCTCGAACCCGGCTATTACCTGATCTCCATCAAGACCACGGGCGACAAGTCCAGGATCTACAAGCCGTTCTCCGCGTTCGTGAAGATGAACGGCGACACCTCGACCATTCTTGCCGGCGGCATGGACCAGGCCTCGAGCGAGGCGACGGTCGAGGTGGCCATGAAGAGCGAGGACGGTCCCACCATCGACCAGCGCGTGCGCCGTGCCAACGGTACGGACATGGACTCCACCTGGAAGAAGACCAAGACCGTGGCGGTGGGCGAGACGATTACCTACCGCATCGCGCTGACCATCCCCAACTGGGACGCCTCCACCTCCCCGAGGCTTGAGCTTGTGGACACGCTGGCAAACCAGCAGTACGTCTCCGGCTCCGTTGCCCTGTACTCGGGGATCGGTGACGAGGGCACGAGCTACAACCCCACGGGCTCGATTGACGGCGCCGTCACCGAGACCACTATCGGAACCTACGGCGCCAGCGGCGCTCAGGACCTTACGTTCACGATAGACTACAGCAAGCTCTCCGGTGGCCAGACGTACTACATCACCTATACGACCAAGGTCATGGGTGACATCACCGGCACGGAGAACACGGGTGATATGAAGGCGACCAACAGCGCCTACCTGCACTACAGCACCAGCCAGGCCTCATACTCCGACACGACGACCAGCACGACCACGCTCTTTACCTACGCAGCCAGGCTCGTCAAGCAGACCGTGGACACCAAGCTGCTCCAGGGCTCGGCCTTCACCGTCTATGAGGACGAGGCCTGCACCCAGGCAATTGCGTTCGAGCTGGTAAACACCAGTGTCGACTCCTGGTATTACCGCCCGTCCAGCACCGCGGCGAATACCGTCACCGAGATCAAGGCCGACGGCGAGGGCGCCTATCTGCTCATCAAGGGTCTCGACCCCTACAAGGACTACTACATCAAAGAGACCACGACGCCTAAGGGCTACTACGCCCCGGCCGGCGTATTCAAGCTCGATCTTGACTCCGCGAAGAGCGCCGACGACAACACCGAGCACTCGGGCGGCCTCTCCAGCGAGTCGCTCGTGACCTATACGAACGAGGCCGACAAGAACCTCGTTTCGGGCAACGTCGATAACGACCACCCCAACCAGTTCGACATCGTGATCAAGAACTCAAACACGCCGTCGCTGCCCACCACGGGTGGTGCGGGCACCGTGATCTTTACGGTGGTCGGCGTGGTGCTGATGGTTGCGGCCGCGGGCACGTTTATCGTTGTACGTCGCCGCAACAACGCCTAGCCGCGCGCTTGATCCCAAGCGATTCGCGTCCATGAGCGGCTGCCTGCATCGAGCGGGCAGCCGCTTGGCGCATCAAGATGATGAAGAACCCTAAACGCATTCCCATATCCAGTATCGCGCTGGCGCTTGTCTTTTTGGCCGGCCTCTCGCTGCTGCTTTACCCGCTGGTCTCGAGCCGGTGGAACGAGTGGCGCTCCGCAGCGCTGATCGGCGACTATACAGAGCAGACAGAAGGGCTCTCCCAAGCGGACACGCAAAGCTGGCTTGAGCGCGCTCGCGCCTACAACCAGGCGCTGGCGGGCCATGGCATCCCCGACGCGTTTGCCATCCACTCCGCCGAGGAGAACTCGGAGTACGCAAGCGAGCTCGCGTTTCGTGCAGACGGCATGATGGGGAGCATCTCCATTCCACGTATCAAGGTGAACCTGCCCATCTACCACGGCACCGGCACCGATGTGCTCGCCAAGGGCGCGGGCCATCTACAGGGCTCGGCGCTGCCCGTGGGCGGCATGGGCACGCATTGCGTGATCAGCGCGCACCGCGGGCTGCCGAGCGCGACCATGTTCACCGATCTCGATCAGGTGCAGATCGGCGACCACTTCTACCTCACGGTGCTGGGCGAGAAGCTCGCCTATGAGATAGACCGAATCGAGGAGGTCGAGCCCGATGAGACCCGCAGTCTGGCGGTCGATGATGATAAGGACCTCTGCACGCTTGTGACCTGCACACCCTACGGCGTGAACACCCGCCGTCTGCTTGTGCGCGGGCATCGCGTGGAGTACGACGCGGAGGTCGAGCGGGCCGAGGGCGCGCAAGCCCGAGCCTCGATCTTTACGCAGTACGGTTTGTGGGCCATGGCGGGGCTTGCCGTGGTCGCGGCGTTCACGGCGGCGATGTGGCGGCGTTCGCACCGCGACGGACAAGGCGGGTCACGATGAGCGCCACGGTCAAAAAGCGCCTGCTCGGTACCGTACTGCCTGCCGTGATCTTTGTTGCGGGCCTAGCCGTCATGCTCTATCCGTGTGTGAGCGACATATGGAACCAGCTGCGCGAGAACAACCTGATGGACGCCTACGACGAGGCCGTGGCCACGCTTTCTGACGATGAGCTCGATGCCCTGTGGGGCGCCGCCGTCGCTTACAACGCGGCGCTCGACCCGCAGTTCTCCGATGCCTTTACCGGTGAGGACTTGCCTAGCGATGACGAGTACTGGCAGCTGCTCGACGTGGCCGGCACGGGCGTGATGGGCTACGTGGAGATTCCCTCCATCGACGTGCGCCTGCCGCTCTACCACGGCACCTCCGCCGCGGTGCTCGAGCACGGGCTGGGACACCTGGGCGGAACGTCGCTGCCCGTGGGCGGCACCGGCACGCACTGTGTGGTCTCGGGCCATCGCGGTTTGCCCTCGGCGCTGCTGCTTACGAATCTCGACCAGCTGGCGCAGGGTGACACGTTCAACTTCCACGTGCTTGGCCGCACGCTTACCTACGAGGTCGATCAGATCCAGGTGGTGGAACCAGACGAGGTCTCGTCTTTGCGCCCCCAGACCGACGGCGACTTTGCCACCTTGCTTACGTGCACGCCCTACGGCGTGAACACACAGCGCCTGCTGGTGCGCGGGCACCGCGTGGAGGGGGTAGATAATACCGCTCGCGTGAACTCGGCCGCCCAGCTCTCGCGCAGCTTAGGCCTCAGGGGTAAAATTGCGATTACGCTTGCGGCGCTTTTGATTGTGGCCGTAGTTGTGAGATTAATGACGCAGCGTGATAAACGCGAATCGGGGAGGGGTGGCAAGCATGCTCGCTAACATATCGTGTGCGCGCACGTGTGCGCGCCGCCTCTCGGTTCAGGTTTTTGCCACGGCTGTTTTCTTGATGGTTGTATCCGCCCTCCTGTGCGCCGTGGGGCCGCGAGAGGCTCTGGCGCAGGAGCGCATCGATCCCGACCGCGCCTGCTCGCTTACCGTGCGGGCCGAATACGACAAGCAGGCGCTTGCGGGCATGGAGTTTACCGTGCGCCGTGTGGCCGAGGTGGACGAGCAGGGGCGCTATGCGCTTGCGGGCGCCTACGTGGATGCCGGTGTGGAGCTGAACGGCCTCACGGATGCTGCGGATTGGGATGCGGCTGCGACAGAGCTCGCCTTCTTCGCAAAGGAGCACGCGCTCGCCGCAGACGCCGAGTCTGCGACCGGATCGGACGGTGAGGCACTGTTTGCCGATCTTACGTGCGGAGTCTATCTGCTGCAGGCCGCCCCGCTCAAGTCCGATAGCCGCACCTATACCGCCTCGACCTATCTGGTGGCGCTGCCCGGTGCGGGCGATTCTGCTGCTTGGGAGTATGGCGTCACGAGCGACTGCAAGGTCTCGATGACCGAGACCGGGCGCGACGACGATTCCGATTCCGGCAAGGACTCCGGCAAGGACGCATCGGGCGATACCGAGCGCGAGCAGAGCTGGGCGGAGCGCTGGGGTCTGGTGCAGACCGGCGATGGGCAGCTCACGGTTGCGGGCGCGATCTTCGTAACCGGCTTGGGCGCTCTGCTGGTCGGTCTCGCGATCATGCTGCGCCGCAGGTGCGGAGAGCAGGTGGGGCGCCGTGGCTAAACGCACAGACAACAAGGTTTTTGGCGTGCCGGCGAGCCTCGTCGGCGTCGTCGTGTGCCTGCTTGCGGTGCTCGCCTTTGGGTTCTCCGTCGCAGGCGCCCTCGGCACGGCGGGAACGGACGCTGCAGGCACTGATGCAGCCGTTGAGGACGCTACCGTGACGGACGGCGACCCTGCGGACTCGAACGCCGATATGGCCGCCGACAACGACTCTTCTGCCGCCGATGCAGATGCCGCGGACGTTGTGTCCCAGTCCGAGGACGAAGGTTCTGCCGTCGCAGACGTCGACACGGACTCCGATTCCTACGGCGAAGATATCGACCCCGTCACGGTCTATCTGCGCGTACTCGTCGACGGTGCATGGAAGTACGTCGGCAAGGACGGCAACCTCTACGACTCCAATACCGATTCGGGCTACGAGGCCATAACGGTGACTAAACAGGCCAAACGCGCCGGCGGCAACCGTGCCATCATCCCGGCGTCGGTGCTCGAGGGGGCGCTCACGCAGTTCGGCTTCTCAGTCGATTCCGAGCTCAAGCGCGCCGATCAGGACTACACCACCGGTTCCGTTGACTGGGGCAACTTTGTCTTTGGCTACTGCGATTCCGATACCGCGACGATCTACAACGATGTCTCTCCGCAGCTGGTGACCGGCGACGACGGTACGAGCTCCTGGTACGTGTTCACCAAGGGCCGCGCGTGGATTCACGAGGACACGGACGACAAGAGCCTTGATGTCTTCTACCTGCCCGCCAACCGCAACGACGGTGCGTTCGACACGCCCAGCTCCTTCTTCATCGAGGGGAGCCGCAGCAAGACCGATACTCAGCTCATCGCTGACAACAGCTTCTACAGCGTGACGGTGAGCGATGCGGACAACCGCATCTACGGAGCGGACGAGGCTCGCCCCTCCGGCTACGTGAACACCAATGCGGGCTCGACCAAGCGGACCTTTACCGTTAAGAAGCCGACGGATGACGCCCATAGGTGGAACGTCGTGGCGGCCGATGGCTGTACGGCTGCAGTCGAGAGCGTTGCCGACAACGGCGACGGCACCCTCACCTACACGCTCGCTGGCGTCACCGGTCCTGTGACTTTTACGGCCGTCGACTACGATGCCAACAAGTTCGACATCGTCTACCAGGCCAAGATGGAGAACGGTGACCGCACGCAGCTCGGTAACGTCGCAGCTGGTGACCAGGTCATCACCTCGAACACCACCATCGGCGAGGACGAGGCCGACACGCTGACGGTTCCCGTGGATGCTGCGGGGCAGGACACCTACACGCTTCTCGCCCCCAACTCCGACATCGCGACCGTCTACTGGACACAGCGCTCCACCCGTAAGTTCATCTACACCTTCATGGGGTGGAGGATCGTGGGCGATAGCTCGAACACGCTCTATCAGGCCGGTGACGAGGTGCCCTACCGCACGCTCAAGGCGCTCGCCCGCGATACGGGCAACGTGACCTTCAAGTCCGTCTGGTCGGGTGCCGACACCAACACCTCGAGCCCGCATATCCGCAGCGTCAACTTCTATCTCAATCTCAACTGCGAGATCCTGGACGTGGACGGCAGTTCCAGCTCGGCCGGCGCGGACTCCTACACCGAGTCGATCTATTCCACGCGCATCTCGGGCACGGACACCTTCGGTGCGGGCGACTTTACGCTGCTGAGCTCGGAGAGTTCGACTTCGGCCTATGACGTGGACAAGAAGATTCGCAACGCGACGAGCTCGGGCACGCCCATCAAGCCGCCCTCGAGCTGGACGAGCTACACCCAGGACGGCGTTACCTTTGAGCGCTTTCCCACCGATGAGGAGGTCTTGCAGCAGGTCCGCAACCTGGGCAGCCAGATCAAGATCGACGATGAGGTCATCTCCACCGAGAACCTCACCTCTTCGAACTTCACCGTGCGCTGGTACGTGGTGAAGTACGACACCACCGACGGCTGGCACATCGATGGCGTGCTCGTGGCCAAGAAAGCGCGCCTGGTGGTGAGCAAGACCTTCGAGGGCGAGGCAGACGCGCTTGCGGAATTTGCGGAAAACCATGGCTACAGCTCGCTGGGCGAGTACAAAGAGAGCGTGGGCTTCCACATCGACGTGACGCACGAGGCCACGATCGACAGCACCACGAGCGATGTGACCGACTACCAGCTGCTCCTTATCCCGGATTCGGACCTGGACCACACCGACACCGCCGATCGCCACTACGGCTACACCAGCTACGACCCCGACACGAATACCTATACCTGGGAGATCGAGGCGCGCCAGAGCAGGCTCTACACGGTAAAGGAAAAGAACTACTATCTCGAGGACACCGACAGCTGGAACAACCTCACCTGGTACGAGGTCCACAACTCAAACTCCGTCTACAACACTGACGGATGGACGGAGTACGACATCAAGACGGGCGCCTCGGTAAAGGTCCTGTCTGCAGCGTATCCCACCGATGTGCCGTCCTCAGCCTGGCAGACCATCGGCTTCCGCAACGTGTACGTGCACAAGGGCACCCTTGCCGTGTTCAAGAACGATTACACCACCGGCGCTGCCATGGCAAACGTCGCGTTTGCGGTCAAACAGACCGACGCCGGCGCTGCAAACGCGCTGTATCAGAAGACGGGAACCAACGAGTACACCACCGACGCGACCGTCTATAGCAAAGATCCCGATGCCTACACCAAGGTGGAGGACGGCAAGGCTCGGACCGATGCAGCCGGCGTGTTCTATCTCTCGCTCGCTGCGCCCGCCTCCCCGGACGTGAGCGCCACCTACGAGCTTAAGGAAGACAAGAGCACGGTGGTTGGCTATGACGGGCCCGATACCATCACGTTCAAGATGACCTACGACGACGGCATCGCGGACGGCAAGGTGGAGACCACGGGCGGGTCCTCTACGGTCACGTGGGCCAAGGCCGGCACCAACCAGTTCATCCTGAACATCTACAACAAATCGTTCGCCTACACCTCGGTTACGGCCAAGAAGCGCTGGGCCGAGGGCACAACCGATGCCAAGCCCGTGACGGTGCAACTCTGGCGCAAGTACGGTGACGTGGACGAGCCGGTGCCCGCTAAGGGCGCAGACGGCAAGCCGGTGCTGGTCGATGTCGACGGCAACGAGTGCTCCAACGAGGTGCAGCTGAGCGCGTCGAACTCCTGGACCTTTAGCTGGGGCGAGCTGCCGCTGTTCATCAACAACCAAAGCGTTACGTATCATCTACGCGAGACCTGGATCGGCGATCCGTCGAGCAGCGATTCTGTTGCCTACGATGCCGACGCCGACCCCGAGGACGGTTACGCAAACTACGCCGTGACCACCGAGGATGCGCGCTATGCGGACGGCGACATGCCGGATGCCAAGTCGTGTTCTGGCGACATCCTGCGCAATCTCTATCCGCACGGGGCATCCACGTGGGAGAGCGACGGCTCTGTGACCTACGCGAGCCACGTGCTGCTCATGATCAACAACGCCGACGTGCGCGGTGTCATCTCGTTCACCAAGAAGGACCGCGCCGGTCTTGAGGGCAAGCCGCTTGCGGGCGCCACGTTCAAGCTCTATTCCGATGCCGATTGCACCAAGGAGATCGAGACCCAGACCTCCGGCGCGGACGGCCTGGTGGCGTTCTCCAAGCGCTCAGCGGGCACCTACTACTTCAAGGAGATCTCGGCCCCGGCTGGCTACTCCTACGACGCCGGATGCGTCTACCAGGCGGTTGTCTCCAACGGCACGCCGACCATCACCAAGGTGGGCGATGCGAGCCAGACCTCGGTGACCTCGGTCTACAACAAGTTCGGCGCGGCCCTCAACGTTCGCAAGATCGGCAGTGGTGATGCCATCGACGCCACAGGCGGCATCTCGGGTGCCGAGTTCACGCTCATAAAGACGGACGGCACGGGGGAGTGGGCAGAGCCGCAGGTACTCAAGACCTCCGCCAACGGCGTGCTGAGCTTTACCGGTCTCGATCACGGAACCTATACCCTCACTGAGTCCAAGGCGCCGGCGGGCTACGAGGCCGTAGACGACGTGGAGCTCACCTTCTCGGTCGAGACCGACGAGGAGACGGGCGTGACCTCGTTTGCCTTCAATGATGGCGATTTTGACGCAGACGCCGAATCAGGCTTTGTCGCCTATACCAATGCCTCCACCAGCTCGAACGTTGCCTATACCGTCACGGTGCGCAACAAGGTGCTCTACGATCTACCCGTGACGGGCGGCGTTGGCATCGCCGTGATCACGGCGGCTGGCTCTGGCCTCATGTGCGCGGCCGTCTATCTGCACTTCCGACGCAAGAATAGCCGCTAGGAAATCCGCCTGGATCGCCTCTGTGCCCGCTGCGGTATCCTTTTGCGGATAGGGAAAGGGGTTGCTGATGGATACGATGCGGCGGATACATGCGTACTGGTGGGCTGCTGCATTGGCGGCGGTGCTGACCTTTGTTCCGGCTGCGGCACAGGCCCAGACATCTAATGCCGCTTCTGATGTGGCGTGCGGGAGCCAGGAGAGCGTCTCTTCGGCCCTGATTGCGCAGGCGCAGGAACGGCTGGCAGACCAGGCGGGCACCTCGCTTGCCTCGGATCTCTCCGATGCGTCCGGCTCGCTTTTTCCTCAGGGCAAGACCCTGGGCCTTTCCACCACGGGCAGGGCGCGCGCCGTGGTGATTCGTGTGAGCTTTCCGGCAAGTGCCGATGGCAGCGAGGAGGCCCAGACCATCCCTGCCGACGAGACGGATGCCGAGCTGCTTGCCGCCTTTAACGGCGCCGCCGACTCGTCGAGCTCCTACTACCCCTACGAGAGCGTGCATGCCTACTACGAGCGCTCTTCGCTCGGAAAGCTCGACTATCAGGTGACCACCGTGGTGAGCTACACGGCGCAGCACCCGCGCTCCTATTACGAGGAAGACAGCATCAAGAAGACCGAGGAGTTCTTCCAAGAGGTGCTCGCCGGTGTGGACGACCAGGTGGACTTCGCGCAATGCGACGCCAACAACGACGGCTACATCGACGCCGTCTATCTGCAGTTTGCCGGTCCGCGCGGCAAGTGGCTCTCCACATGGTGGCCCAAGGAGTTCACGATCGGCGAGTGGACGGGCGACGAGGGGGCGACCTTCGATGGCAAGCATGCCCATGCCGCCGTCCTGCTTTCCACACGTGCCGGTAGCGGTGAGACCGCGCAGCGCTTTCGTCAGACGATGGTCCACGAGACCGGCCACGTGCTCGGCCTGCCCGACCTGTACTCCTACACCGAGAGCAGCCCCGGTACCGGCACCTTTGACATGATGGACGACAACACCGGCGAGCAAAACGGCCTGTTCCGCTGGCTGCTGGGTTGGGTCACGGCAGAAGACATCACCTATGTCTACGTCTCCGAGAGCGGCGTGGACGTGCGCCAGGGCTTGAGCGAGACCGTGCACTACGACGATGCCGCAGGGCTCGACCTGACCGCCTACGCGAGCGATACGACCGGTACCACAGGCGGCTTTGTGGCCGTCTCGGCAGACGAGACGATCCTTTCCGGCAACCTGTTCTGCACGTTCTTCTTGCTGCAGTTCGATCGGCCGGCGGGCAACCAGACGGTGCGTGACAGCTCGGGAGCACTTTTGGGACACGGCGTCCGCGCGTTTTGCGTGCAGGCGGGGCTGAACGAGGAACAGAGCGACTTTGCCAAGAACAACACGCGCAGCAGCAGCGGCAATATGCTCTACGAGGTGTTGAGCCCGGCGAGCGGGGGCGTGGCCGCCGAGTATGGCTCCTTCATGCATGCGGGGACGGTCGTCTCGCCGGTCACCTCGCCTTCGACCAACATCAACAAAGACCCGGTCGCGGGGCGTACGGGCATCGCGTTCGAGGTGGTGGACGAGGGCGAGACCTCGGCGCGCGTGAAGATCTACCACTCAGACGAGAGCGAGGGCGCGAGGTTTCGCTCACGCCGGTCGACGGTCTGTTCCCCTCAGTGAGCGGCTACAGCACGCTGGCCTTTTCTGTGGGCTGGGCGGCGCCAGCCACCATGAGCGCGTACGAAGGCGTGCACCTTGAGCGCAACGGCAAGGAGTGCGGGATCCTCTCGGGCTACAACGCCTCGCTGGGGATGCTCTCGATCACCACGTTCTTCAACCCCGGAGAGCTGCGCTCGACCGACAAGCTCGAGCTGGTGGTCGATGCGGGCTTCTTTAAGCTCGGTACGGATGCGACGGGCGCGACCGTGACGTCGGACGAGCTGCGCATGGCGCTCAACGTGGCCGATCTGGTGCAGATCGAGTCCTCAGGCACCTATGAGAACACGGGCGTGGCGCGTACCGGCCTTTGGGCATGGAGCGACATGGTGCAAGATGCGGACGGCGCCGCCTATTTTGCGCAGGCCTCGACCGATGGCGACAAGACCAATTTGCAGCTTTTCCGCCTGAGCGCGGACGCTGCCACGGCGACGCCTGTGACCGTAGCGTTTGGCGAGGACTACTGGGGTGCCGGCGGCATGGATATCCAGCTGGTCGACCTGGGCTGTGACACGGCGTTTGTGAAGTTGACGCCTAAAGAGGCGTTCGATGAGACCAAGGCCTCCGGCGTGGAGCTGTGGGTCGATACAAAGACCGGCGAGCTGCTGGCCCGCCGTGAGCCCGCGCAGGGCGAGGACGCGGTCTCGTACTTTGCGGCCGACGGCCAGGCTGCCTATATCTCGTCTGTGGCGGGGGAGGGCGTGCACATGACCGTCCTTGCGCGCTCGGGCTCTGCGGTGACTTCGGCCGAGGCCAAGCTAGACCTGCCGAACGGCGTCTCGTCTGTCGGCGCGTCCGGCACGGCGGGCTCTGCGTACGTATACGTGGCGCAAAACGGTGCCTCGAGCAGCGACGGTACCGCCCTGGTTGCGCTCTACAAGATTGGTGACGTGCTTGCCGCTGCGGGGAAGCAGGGGAGTGCCGAGGCCGCCTCCATGCTTTCCGTTGCAGGCAACAACCGCGTACTCGACGTGGAAGAGTCCGGCGGCCAGGTATTTGTTGCCTGCGAGGACGCGGAGCGCACCCAGGCATGGGATTACGTTTACGAGCTGCGCGCCTATGACCTCGCGGGCACCCTGCAGCGTTCGACCAAGATTGACCTCACGGGTGCATCTCCCGCGGTGAACCTCAAGGTCTCCGATGACGGTGCCGTGGCATGGACCGCATATGTCAAGAACGCCGAGGCACAGGGCGGCGTGGGCCACGAGGGCCAGGTCACGCTTGTCGGGCCGGAGGGCACCGGAGTCTCCCGCTACAGCGTGCAGGGGCCCGCGCGCGGCATGTGGCTGGGCAGCCGCTGGCTTTCTGTTGGGGCAGACGAGGGCGAGACGCCCGACACCTCGGACGAGAACCTGCATCAGCACTGGGCGCTGAGCGCATCGTATGCCAAGGGCGACCCGACACCGGAACCTGACCCCGAGCCCGATCCGGAGCCCGAACCGGAGCCTAAGCCTGCGCCGAAACCTGACGGCGGCACGGACGGTAGTGCGGACGGTAGCGCGGACGCCGGCGGGAACGCCTCGAACAAAGACGCCACGGCTCTGCCCCAAACCGGTGACGGCTCGGCAAGCACGGTCCTCGCGGCGTTCGCGGGCTCGTCTATCTGCCTTGCCGCAGCAGCCGCTGCGGCCGTTGCCCGCAAGAGGTCTTAGGGCGCGGCCTCGCCCGTGGTCTCGCGGCTGATGCGCGCGGCGGGCGTCATGCCCAGCATCAGGGCATCGTGCATCTCCTGGCTCACGCTGCCGTCGGTGGGCGCCGTCCAGGCGCCACCGGCTTCCTCGTTGGCCTTCTTGGTGGCGGCCTCGATCTTCTTGTTCGAGCCGATGGCCTCCTGGATCATCTGCATGTAGGCGCGGCGGCCGTCCTGCGTGAGATGGATGCCGTCTCCGCCCACCCAGTCGTCGTGGCCGGAGCTGTAGGCCTCCCAGTCGATGACGTTCACGTTGTCGTGCTTGGCGGCCACCTCGTTGATGGTCTGGTTGGTGGTGCGCTGCCACGAGGCCGGCACTCGGTTGGTGATGATCCAGATGGTGCGGTCCTCGCCGATATCTGCCACCAGGGCCTCGAGCTGGTCGGAGTCGAACGAGCCGTTGGTGCCCAGCGCGATGATCACGTTGGAGCCCACCTCGCCGCGGTCGCGATAGTAGTCGTAGACGGTTTGGCCCATGGCGATCTGGCGGTTGCCGCACGCATCGATCAGGCCTCCGGGGTAGGCCTCGTGGAAGAGATCGGTGAGGCCGATGGAGACCGAGTCGCCGATCATG
>CAVGNZ010000022.1:48921-52271 GCA_963630805.1 Bacteroidaceae bacterium | reverse complement strand
GGCCCCACCTTCCGCGCCGAGAACTCCAACACCACGCGCCACGCCGCCGAGTTCTGGATGATGGAGCCCGAGATGGCGTTTGCCGACCTCACCGACTACATGGACAACGCTGAGGCCATGCTCAAATACGTTATCCGCGCCGTGATGGAGCGCTGCCCCGACGAGCTCGCGATGCTCAACAAGTTTGTGGACAAGGGCCTGCTCGAGCGCCTCGAGCACGTGGCGGGCTCCGACTTCGCGCGCGTCTCCTACACCGAGGCCGTCGAGATCCTGGAGGCCGCCGTGACCGCCGGCCACAAGTTCGAGTACCCCGTGAGCTGGGGCATCGACCTGCAGACCGAGCACGAGCGTTATCTCACCGAGGAGCACTTCCGCCGTCCGACGTTTGTGACCGACTACCCCGCCGAGATCAAGGCCTTCTACATGCGCGCTAACGACGACGGCAAGACCGTCGCCGCCGCTGACTGCCTGGTGCCCGGCATCGGCGAGATCATCGGCGGCTCTCAGCGTGAGGAGCGCCTCGATGTGCTCGAGCGCCGCATCACCGAGCTCGGCATGAAGCCCGAGCAGTACAAGTACTACCTCGACCTGCGCCGTTACGGCTCCTGCAAGCACGCGGGCTACGGCATGGGCTTCGAGCGCCTGGTGATGTACCTCACCGGCGTGGGCAACATCCGCGACGTCGTCCCGCATCCGCGCACCGTCGGCAACGCCGACTTTTAAAGTCCGCTCAACCAGAGCGGACTTTCCAGGCACGCCATCTTGCCATTCAAAGGGGCAAGCATGACCCTCAGGTCAATGCTTGCCCCTTTTCTTGTCAACCTGACGCACCTGGAAAGCCCGTTTCCGTTGTAGATATGACTTCCCCGGAACAGCAACGGGAGGGACGCAGGATTTTGGCCCACGTCCCTCCCGTTTTTGCCAGCCTTGCAAGGCGAGGCTACTCGTACTTGAAGAAACCCTCGCCGGAAGACTCGCCGAGCTTGCCCTCGTCGATCATCTTCTTGAGAACGGCCGCCATGGCCTTGAAGTTGTAGGGCATCATCATCTTTTTCAGCAACGGGCTCAAGAGACCCGGAACCTTTTGGTACTGCAGCACGATGTTGTAGGCCGTCTGGATGCCCACCGTGTCGAACACGCGGAAGGGGCCCTTGGGCGCACCGGTGCCGCGCATCCAAGCGAGGTCGATGCTCTTGGGGTCCGAGACGCCCGAGACGTACAGGTCGAGGCCCGAAAGCAGCCACGGCACCAGCATTGAGTTGAGCAGGTAGCCGCTCTTCTCCTTGTTGACGGGTAGCGCCAGCATGCGAATCTCGTTTGCAAACTCGATCAGCTCGTCAAAGTAGCGCTGCTCGGTCTGTGCCTGCGCCATGACCTCAGTCATGTTGTTCTTCCAGATGCTGTTGGCAAAATGCAGCGAGAGATATTTTTCGGGGCGGCCGGTGTACTTGGCAAATGTGCTCGGCAGCAGGGTGGACGAATTGGTGACCACCACGGTCTTTTGCGGCAGGACGGGTGCGAGCTTTTGGTAGAACTCGATCTTGGCCTGGGTATCCTCTGCCATGGACTCGATCACCAGGTCGGCATCGGCCACGGCAGCGGCCAGATCGAGCTCGAGCTTGAGACCCGCGTAGGCACGCTCGACGGCAGAGAGGGCCGCTTCTTTGTCGAACGGCTTGTCGGAATCGGCAATGCCCGGGCACCAGTCCCCCGTGCCGTCAGCCATGCCCTCGATGGCCGCGATGTACTCCTTGCGCACGTGGTCGATCTTGGGCTGCGTGCGCCCGATAGAGCCCTCGCTGCGCAACCAGATGGTCACATCGAATCCGCAGTAGGCCGCCTGAAAGGCGATCTGGCTTCCCAGCACGCCGCCACCGGCCACAACAACGTTCTTATAGCTCATGGTCCGTCCCTTCGCCGAAGTGCATACGTATGCGCACCATTAAATGGGAAAACGACCTGCCACGCGGGGGCTTTCGGCGGATGGCGCGCCACCGTCCCCGCAGCGGCGGGGACGCGAAGGCGAACCAACTCGCAACAACCAGGCGCCTGCGCCCCTGCGCCGCCCAAAATCGACGGAAAACGTCAGGTAAATTCGGATTGGCTAAATAGAGAGAACTTTCGGACGGTAAAATCCTGCAAAAACGTTGCCTAAAAAGCGTCTCTACTCGGCCCGCAGCAATTTACCTAACGTTTTCCGTCGATTTTGGGCATTGACCCCTCCTGTAAAGAGAATCCCACGCCAAACGGGACCCATGAGCAGTCGCTCACGCTCGGCCATCTTGACCGCTGGGGTCTTAGTAGAACCAACCCCTCTTCGACGTGTCGGCCTTCGGTGCGGCAGCCACCGAAGGAGCTTCGACGGCTACTTCTGCGCTCGTACTCTCACTTGCGTCGGTGCCTGCATGCGGTGCCCCGCGCACGGGCTCCTGCCAGATATCGTAGGCTTTCTTCCTGCCGTGCGAGCGCCCCCATAGGCACAGCGCGACGATGCAGACAACGTTCAGCACAACGGCGAGCAGCGCTCCCTCGACACCGAACGCCGCATCGTAAGCAAAGCCGTTCGACTGGGCCCCCGACAAGGTAAAGAACGAGTAGCTCGACACCGCACCGCTGTTGGGCAGGCCGAACAGGATATTTTGCGTGAAGTTCCACGCGGCATGCGCGCCCATGGCCATCCAGATGCTGTCGAAGTAGCGCACCATCAGCGCAAAGAGCACGCCTATGAGAAAAATATCGAGCAGAGCCAAGGGCGTCACGCCATCGTTGAGAGCATGGCCGAACGAGAAGATGGCCGCCGAGCCCACAACGGCCACGGCCGTTCCGTACGTGCGGTTAAGGCGCTGGTACGCAAACCCGCGGCAGATCAGTTCCTCGGTCGACGACTGTATGAAGACGAACACGAGAAAGGCCAGTAGCCCCACGACCGAGAACTGCGAGAACTCGATGCGGATGTTCCCGGCCAGGACGGCACCCAGGACGCACACCGAGTTCATCGCGAAGCCGACGAGTAGGCCGGCCAACAGCATCCCCACGCGGTTGCCCGAGGGCTTCGTCCCGAACGCCCTCAGGTAGGGGCGCCACGGCTTCACGGCCAGCAAAGCCAGCAAAAAGCCCAGCATGACGCCCGTGAATATCGCGTACTCGTTCAGCAGCTTAACGCCGTCGGCTCCTAGGAACGGCCCGAACAAGCTTTGGTTTACAGCCGAAAGAGGGACCGAGAGAAGCGCCCCGAAGACCCCGCCCACGACCATGGTCAAAAGTTCGCTCAGAGCCCAGGTGGACACGAGTCCGCACAGGAGATAGGTCCTTATCCCCTTGTTGTTACCTCCAGCCTTTTGGCCGTTTTG
>CAVGNZ010000022.1:3054-48676 GCA_963630805.1 Bacteroidaceae bacterium | reverse complement strand
AAGGCCAGGAGCACGAAGTTGTTGGCCCAGTGGATGGCGCAGCCGGCGAGGGGGTTTCGGTAGACGACATCGGCCGTGTACATCATCGAAGCGGGAATCAAGTAGCACGCGAGCATGGCCACGACCATCAGCGCGTCGCCCTGCGCCATCACCTCAGGGTTGCTAGCGTGCATCAGCATGAACACGGCGCAGCTGGCAACACCCCAGACGGCGAGCTTCGCGGAGGGCTCCAGCTCGTCGCCACCGCCGGCGCGCAGGAACGGGCAGCGGAACAGGATCTCTTCAGAGGTGGTCTGCATCCAAAGCAGGCCGAGGCAGAGCACGAGGTTCACGGCGATGGGCACGGGCCCGATGCTGTTCAGCTGCATCTCCGCGGTCGGATCCGGGAACAACACGCTGACGACGGCCGTCTGCAGCGCAAAACCGACCACGATGGCGGCGACCATCTTGACGCACAGCCGCTTGTCGAAGGGCTTGCCCGCGCCCAGGACGAGGTCGCGAACCGATGTCCTGCAGATCTTTTTCGACAGGACCGCCAGCAGAACGAACGTCAGAACGAAACCCAGAAGCGGGCAGAGCGTCCCGGGAAGCCAGCTCCAGACCCCGTCCATCGTCCAGAGCTCAACAACGCTCTGGAATATCCACTGGGCAAAGGACAGGGCCACAAGGCCGGCGAAGAAGAACCCGACCCAGCGCCCAGTTGGTGCCTCGTTGGGTGCCCAGCTGGACCTTTTGGCGGTCTTGTCTTTTGGCATGGCGAACTCCTTGTTCGGTCTGTGCGGCGCACCCGGCGGAAACCCGGCGAGCGCCGCCTGCGGAAACGCGCCCAGCGCGTCCGGCGAAGCCGGTCGCGCCAGGGTGTCCTTTATTCTCCAGAAAACACAGTATAATCGCCGGGCAGCAGACACCGCGGAGGAATTATCCATATCGCCGTCAAGCGCTCACCCTCGACATCATGCTTCGCCCGCAGGTCGATACACATAGACAACCTCCCATTTCCTGTCTCCAGAAAATGGGAGGTTGTTAGCGTTCGCGGGGTATAGCAGTCAAAACCCGGCCCGGCGGCTCGCACGCCCGAACAGCTAGGCTACTTCACGTTGCGGCCTAGGCGCTCGGCCACGGCGGCAACAGACTCCTCACTCACGGCACCACAGGTACTGCTGCAGCCCTCATCCTCAGGGTGATGCGGGCGGAACTTGCTGTCCACGGCGTCCATCTCGAGCGGGGCGATGTGCTCCATAGTGAAGCCCTTGCCGGCACGCAGATTCTCTTTGGCCACGCTGATCATGAGCTTGATGCGGTTGAGCTGGTTGACCTCGGAGGCGCCCGGGTCGTAATCGACGGCCACGATGTTGCTCTCGGGGTGCTGGCGGCGCAGCTCCTTGATTACGGCCTTGCCCACCACGTGGTTGGGCAGGCAGGCAAACGGCTGCGTGCAGATGATATTGGGCGCGCCGTGATCGATCAGGTCGAGCATCTCGGCGGTGAGCAGCCAGCCCTCACCCATGTTGTTGCACAGCGACAGCACCTTGGAGGCCTTGGCCGCCATGGCGCCGATGCGCTCGGGCGCCTCGAAGCGGCAAGACTTCTCCAGCAGGTCCTCGACGGGCTTGCGCATCCAGTCGACCATGCCGATGAGCGCATCCATGCTGGCACGCGTCACGGCAGAGCTTCCCAGCTCATCTTTCTGCAGACCGGAGTTGCTCATGGAGTACAGGAAGAAGTCGAGCAGGCCAGGCACCACGGCCTCGCAGCCCTCGGCCTCGATGACCTCGACCACATGGTTGTTGGCCGTGGGGTGGAACTTCACGAGGATCTCGCCCACCACGCCCACGCGCGGCTTGGTGCCCTCGCCCACAAGCGGCATGGTGTCGAAAGCCTCGATGGCCTCGGCCGCCAGGCGCGTGTAGCTGCGGCGACTGAACTTGGGTGCAAGCTCGCGGGCGCGCGCCATGAACTTCTCGTACAGGGCGTTGGCCGCGCCGGGCTCGGCCTCGTAGGGGCGGCAGCGGTAGAGCATCTGCATCATGACGTCGCCAAACAGGATGCAGTACACGGCAGCCTTGAGCATGCCCGCGCTGAGCTTGAAGCCGGGGTTCTTCTCGTCGAGCTTGACGGCAGAAAGCGAGATGACGGGAATCTCGGGATGACCGGACTCGCGCAGGGCCTTGCGGATCAGCGCGATGTAGTTGGTGGCACGGCAGCCGCCGCCCGTCTGGCTGATCAGAACGGCAGTCTTCGTCAGGTCGTACTTACCGCTCTCGATGGCCTCCATGATCTGGCCCGTCACCAGGATGGACGGGTAGCAGATGTCGTTGTTCACGTAGCGCAGGCCCGCCTCGACGGCACCGCGGTCGGTGGAGGGCAGAAGCTCCAGGTTGTAACCGTTCTGGCGGAACACCTCTTTGACCAGGTCAAAGTGGATGGGCGCCATCTGCGGGCACAGGATGGTGTAGCCCTCCTCGCGCATCTGCTCGGTGAAGGGCACCTTTTCCCAAGCCGCGCTGCTGACCGCGCGCTGCGGACGGATGTCGTACTTGTGCGTCGAAAAGACGGGCGCTTCCTCGGAGGGGCCAACGGGCGCGCCGTCGCCCAGCTGGTAGGTCTCGCCGGCCGCCTCGGCACGCGCACGGCGCTCGGCCTCCTGGTCCTTGAGCGCCGCCATGAGCGAGCGCACACGGATGCGCGCAGCGCCGAGATTGCTCACCTCGTCGATCTTGAGCACGGTGTAGATCTTGCCGGAGGCCTCCATGATCTCCTGCACCTGGTCGGTGGTGAGGGCGTCAAGGCCGCAGCCAAAGGAGTTGAGCTGGATGAGGTCCAGGTCGTTGCGCATGGTCACGAAGCGCGCCGCGGCGTAGAGACGCGAGTGGTACATCCACTGGTCCACCACGCGGATGGGGCGCTCGGGCTTGATGAGATGCGCCACGGAGTCCTCGGTGAGCACCGCAAAGCCAAAGGAGCTGATGAGCTCGGGCAGCGAGTGGTTGATCTCGGGGTCGTTATGGTAGGGGCGCCCGGCAAGCACGATGCCGTGGCCGCCGTGCTCCTCGATCCACCTCACGGCCTCTTCGCCTGCGGTCTGGATCTCCTCGTGGAAGCGCGCGTCCTCCTCGTAGGCGGCGTTCACGGCGGCGTCGATCTCGGAGCGGGTGAGTTTGGGCCCGCGCACGCGGCCGCGACCCGCCTCGGCGTCGGCCACACGGTCGACGGCCAGCAGCTGGTACAGGCGGCGCTTGAGCTCCACCTTGTCGTGATAGGGCACAAAGGGATACATGAACTCGACGTGCTGCTCGGAGAGCTCATCGATGTTGAGACCGAGCGCGGTGGGGTAGCTCATCACGATCGGGCAGTTGTAGCAGTTGCCCGCCGTGGGGTCCTCCTTGCGCTCCCAGCGCACGCACGGCATCCAGATAAAGTCGGGATCCTTGGTCAGCAGGTTCATCACGTGGCCGTGGCTGAGCTTGGCCGGGTAGCACACGCTCTCGGACGGCATGGACTCGATGCCCGACTCGTAGGTCTTCTTGCTCGACTGGTCCGAGAGCACCACGGCAAAGCCCAGCTCGGTAAAGAAGCGGTGCCAGAACGGGTAGTTCTCGTACATGTTGAGCGCGCGCGGAATGCCCACGGTGCCGCGCGGAGCGTCCTCGGGCGCCAGGCACTCGCGATCGAAGAGCAGCTCGTTTTTGCGCTTGAAGAGATTGGGGGCCTCGGTCTTCTTTTTCTTGTGGCCAGCGCCGCGCTCGCAGCGGTTGCCGGTGATAAAACGCCTGCCGCCGCCAAAATCGTTGATGGTGAGCTGGCAGTTGTTGGAGCAGCGGCCGCAGCGCGCGTGCTTCTGCGTAGCGGTAAGGCCCGCCACCTCCTCGGCCGAGAGGATGGTGGAGACGCCGTCGGCGCCGGCGCGATCGCGTGCGAGCAGGGCCGCACCGTAGGCGCCCATGCAGCCCGCGATGTCGGGGCGCACAGCGTTCACACCGGTGAGCTGCTCGAAGGCGCGCAGCGTGGCGTCGGACATAAAGGTGCCGCCCTGCACGATCGCCTGGCTGCCGATCTCTTTGGAGTCACGCAGCTTGATGACCTTGAACAGGGCGTTCTTGATCACGGAGTAGGACAGGCCGGCCGCGATGTCGCCCACCGTGGCGCCTTCCTTCTGCGCCTGCTTCACGCGGGAGTTCATGAAGACGGTGCAGCGGCTGCCCAGGTCGACCGGGTTTTTGGCAGACACGGCGGCGGCGGCGAAGGCGCGCACGTCCATGTCCATCGAGACGGCGAAGCTCTCGATAAAGCTGCCGCAGCCCGAGGAGCAGGCCTCGTTGAGCATGATGTGCTCGATCACGCCGTCCTTTACGCGCAGGCACTTCATGTCCTGGCCGCCGATGTCCAAGATGAACTCGACGCCGGGTAAAAACGCCTTGGATCCGCGCAGGTGCGCCACGGTCTCGATCTCGCCGGAGTCGGCCTTCAGGGCCTCGATCAGCAGGGCCTCGCCGTAGCCGGTGGTGGTCACGTGGCCGATGGTGCAGCCTGCAGGGATATGCTCGTAGAAGTCGGCCATGATGACTTTGGCCGTGCCCAGGATGTCGCCGTTGTTGTTGCCGTACCAGGTATGGAGCAGCTGGCCGTCCTCACCCACGATCGCGGCCTTCATGGTGGTGGAGCCGGCATCGATGCCGATGAACACGCGGCCGGTGTAGTTCGCGAGGTCGCCGCGGGGCACGACCTCCTTGTCGTGGCGGGCGCGGAACTCGTTGTAGTCGTCCTCGGTGGCAAAGAGCGGCTCCAAGCGCGCGACCTCGGAGCCCTGGGTATCGCCCAGCGCGTCAATCGCCTCGATGAGCTGCGGGAACGTGGAGAGCCTGTTGGACTCGTGCGCCATGGCGGCACCGGAGGCCACAAACAGGTGCGCGTTCTCGGGGACGATGCGGTGATCCTCGTCCAAATCGAGCGTGATGTAGAAGCGACGGCGCAGCTCGGAGAGATACTGGAGCGGGCCGCCGAGGAACGCGACGTTGCCGCGGATGGGGCGGCCGCACGCCAGACCCGAGATGGTCTGCGTGACCACGGCCTGGAAGATCGAGGCGGCAACGTCCTCCTGGGCGGCGCCCTCGTTCAACAGGGGTTGTACGTCGGTCTTGGCAAACACACCGCAGCGCGAGGCGATGGGATAGATGGTGGTCGCCTTGCGCGCGAGCTCGTTCAGGCCGCTCGCGTCGGTGTGGAGCAGGGTCGCCATCTGGTCGATGAACGCGCCCGTGCCGCCGGCGCAGGTGCCGTTCATGCGCTGCTCGATGCCGTTATCGAAGTAGATGATCTTGGCGTCCTCGCCGCCCAGCTCGATGGCCACGTCGGTGGCGGGGATGAGGGTCTCCACGGCGCGCTTGCTGGCGATGACCTCCTGAACGAACTCCAGGCCCAGCCACTGGCTGAGCAAAAGGCCGCCCGAGCCGGTGATGGCGCAGGTCATCTGGGCCTCGGGCATAAGGCCCGCCGCGCCCACGAACAGGTCGCGTGCGCAGGCGCGCACATCGGTATGGTGGCGCTGGTACTTGGCGTAGACGATCTGGTTCTCATCGTTCAGGACGGCAAGCTTCACCGTGGTGGAGCCCACGTCGATGCCCAGATGGAGTGGGCCGTGCGCGGCCTCGGGGTTCCACAGCGCGCCCTCGGGCACGCGCGGCTGGGTCTCTGCGGTTGCGTTCGCATCCTCGTTCAGCATGTCTCTCCCCTTTTGCTAGTTCTGCTCGACGGTGTCTTCGAGCTGCAGGTTCATAAGCTTCGTGCCGTAGGCGGGCACATTGATGTCGATCGGTTGGCCGTACAGGTCGCCCGGACGCACAAAGGCGATGACCGTCATGATGCGCGCCATGGTCTCGGGGGGCTCGGCGAGGTCGTTCTCGAACCAGCGCTGCACCACGCCCACCTCGGCGGCCACGACGGAAGCCAGGTAGTAATCGAAAAAAGCGCCCTGGACCAGGCCGAAGATACCCACCTGCATGCGCTCTGATACCTCGTCGCGCGCAAGGTCGACCAATTTCTTGATAAAAGCAGGGTCTCCGCCCGGGCCCAGCAGTGAGCCGATGAGCTCGCGGTTGTCGGCCAGGTAACGCAAAAGCTCGACCGAGCCGGGCGCCGGCTCGAGCTGCTCGATGCCCTGGTAGAGCTCGGGCAGCGTGGTGGCGCTGATGTTGCGCAGGCGCTGACGAATCTGGTCGAGCACGCCCTCTTCTATCTGGTTGATGAAGTCCGGGATGTCGCGGTAGTGCGAATAGAAGGTGCGGCGCGTGAGGCCTGCACGGTCGGTAAGGGTGGCTACGTTCAGCCGGGCGATGTCCTCCCCGCAGGCAAGCTCGTGTACCAGCGCTTCGCGCAGCGCCGTCTGGGAGCGCAGCGAGCGTCGGTCGCACTTATCGGTTTGCGGCATGTGCCTCCTTCGAAGCGTTATTACACACTCCGAGCATTATTGCACACGCTGTGTAGAACCTGAACGCAAGGACAGCTAGCAGCCCGCCTGATTACGCATTGTCTCCATAGCCTATTTGCCTGTGCGGACGCACTTTTGGATGTGGTGGGGGACGGCGTGGAGGGCACAGTTGCCGATGACCTCGCTTGCGGCGTTCTTGGCCTCGCCGATGGCGTTGGACGTGGCGAAGGAATGCCTAAAGCGCTTGAGCATCTCGATATCGTTGCCGCCGTCTCCGTAGACCGCGATCTCGTCCTCGGAGATGCCCAGATAGCGCCCGAGCCATGCCACCGACTCGCCCTTGTTGCAAGCGTGGTCGGTGATCTCGAAGAGCGCCGGGTTGAAGGGCGCGTTCACCACCGTGTCGGCATGGTCAGCCAAAAAGGCATGCAGCTCGCGGTTGAGATCGGCATCGGGCACGCGGCAGTTCACCTTGCAGACCTCGTGCTTCAAAATCTCACTCAAGGGCTGGTCGTAGACGTGCTCGGTGAGAAACGTCGCCTTTGCGCGCATGCCGCGCATAAGGACGCGCCGCCACGGGGAATCCGTCCTGAAGCCGGCCTCGCGCAGTTCGCGCGAGCCGCTCGAAAGAATGCCGTCGCAGGTCACGCAGTCGAAGCAGATGCCCGGAAATGCCGGAATCAGCTCCTCGAGAAACGCAGGGTCCACAGCATAGAGTTTGAGGACCTCCCCGTCGCGGCCGCGGATGATGGAGCCGTTGGCGCACACCGCCTCGATGGTGTTCTCCTCAAAGCCGTCCTCGCCGTACCAAACGCTGGTGCGCCCCGTGGCCGCCGCAACGTGCGCGCCCGCCGCGATCGCCTCGCGGATGGCGGACAGAATGGCCTCATCGGTGGTATGGAACAGGTTCAGCAGCGTTCCATCGAGGTCGCTGGCAAACAGCTTGATCATGGCGCGGTCCTCCATCGGGCAAACTCATACGCCGATTGTTGCACAAACGAATACCGCCCCGCAGCCCCGTACGGGCCACAGGGCGGTCAGGCTGCGCAGACGGATTGCCGTGGGTTGCGAGGATGAACCAGGCCCGACGAGTCGAACCCTACTTGCGCGCAAGCGCCAGGCAGCTCTTGGAGTCAACCGAGCGCCACTCCACCGTGTCGAACCACAGGCCCAAAAGCTCACACAGCTCGTCCTCGGAGTACACGCGGATATCGCCCTCGCCGTAGACGGGCAGCATGAGGTTGCGCACCGTGCGGACCGGCCCCTGCGCCCACTCCTCGCCCAGCACCAACACGCCGTCGTAGGCGAGCACGCGCCAAGCCTCAAAGGCCGCGCGGCGCGGATCGGGACAGTGGTGGAAAACATCGTTCATGATCACGGCGTTGTACAGGCCGTCACCAAAGGGCAGCTTCTCGGCATCGCCCACCACAAAGGTGGCGTGCCCCATCAGCCGCCGGCGCGCGCAGACGAGCATCTCGGGAGAGATATCGACCCCCGTAAGGCGCACGCTCGGCAAAGAATCGAGCACGAACCCTGCCAGGGCACCGGTGCCGCATCCCACGTCAAGCACGCGGAACGGACGGATGGGCAGACCGTCCTCCATGCGGCCGGCCGCAGCCTCGCGCTTCACGTATGCGCGATAGGCATCCCCCACCGCACGGAGCACGTGCGGGTACAGCCCGCGCGCGTGCTCGCCGCACAGCGCCTCATCGTATTTACCGGCCTGCCCCGCAAAGGTGCGAATCGAGTCCTGCTTCTTTAAAGCCTGCAGGTCGGCGTCAAGCATCTTGACCATCGTGACCTCGTCCCTTCCTTCCCGTAACGCTGTTATTAAACGTTGTTCAATAATTCTTGCTAAAGAAAGCCCACGGCTCGCGCCGTGAGCGTCTTGCCTATGAGATGAGCGGCGGCTCCCTACCCTTCCTCGACCATCTGGGACGCGACGAGCGCGCGAATGTAGTCGCGTACGCGGTCGGCCACCTGCGCATCGGGTGCATCCGGGTCTGAAAGCAGGTTGATGAGCCCGTGAGCGATAAAGTCCGCGAGTGTCTGGGGCGCCGCGAGCGTGCGGCCCAGACGATGGGCCTCAGCCGTAAGGGCGCCGGTCAGGTGCGGCACCAAAAGGTCGCACATGCGCACCGATAGCTCGTCATGGAACGAGCGGTTGCCCGCCTTGTGGAAGAACTCGTGGTAGGGCATGCGCTCTTCCTGTGCGAGCGCATCGAGCAGGGCGTCGATCTTCTGGTCGAAGTCCATGTCCACAGCGTCAAGCGCGCAGATGCCGCCGGCCACGCACTGCTGCGCGTAGGCCTCGAGGACCTCGGCGAAAAGCGTCTGCTTGGAGTCAAAGTAGTGGTAGGCAAGGCCCGGCGTCACGTGCGCGGCGCTGGCGATGTCGCGCATCGAGGTGGCCGAGAAGCCCCGCTCGACAAAAAGGCGCATCGCGGTGTCGAGCAGCTCCTGCTTGCGCTCGTCCGGAGCTTTGACCGTACGCGTGCCCGCCATGCGATGCCTCCTTTCTGCCTTATGCGCCACCGAGGATGGCGCGCGGTGTGTACAAACCCCTCTGTACGCCTTTGACTATACGCCGGGTTGAACATCAGTCAATAAACAGCGTTCAATAGTCGGGCATCGGCGGCAACTCTTCATAGTTTCCGCAGGCAAACGTTAGTATTGGGAAACTCGTGCCCAGATACACAGGTGCGGCAGCGAGCGACTAGGAGCGGTCGCGGCGGAAGAGCTCGAGCGCGCGCTCCTTGAGATGCGTCGCGCGAATGACGCCCTCGTAGGGCATCATGCGCAGATGCGGGAAGGCATCGAAGAAGCGCAGGTCGCGGCGCGAAATGGAGACGCGGCGCGCCGCCGTGCGCAGGCCGCGGGCACCGTCGGCGATAAAGGAGGGGATCTCCACGCGGTCGCGCAGCGCGTCCATCACGGCGTCGGAGATCTCGACCAGCCAGCCGTTGATGGCGCGGCCGCGCACGTGCACCTGCTGCGCGGAGTCGAGCGCCTCGGCGGGAATGCGCTCCATCAGGGAGTCCGAGGTGTCCCTGAGCGAGTCGTTGATGCGGTCGGCAAGGTCGCCGCGCAGCTCCTCGAGCGATTCGGAGAGCCTGCGGAAGCTCGCCATGGAGAAGGCCGCGTCCACGGCGACAAGCGTGACGATCGCGAGCGCCACCAGGCGCAAGAGCCATACGGGCACCGCAGCGCACAGGGCGAGGAGCGCCGGCTGGAGCCACTGGCAGATAACGACGCACGCCGCCCCGAACATCAGAAAGCCGTAGAGGCACACGCGTCCCTGGATATTGAGCGGCATGTCGGTATAGTCCCAGAAGCGCGCGTGGGTCGTGAGCTCGAGCGCCACGCCCACCAGGTACTCCACGGTGCAGCACAGAACGCCCGCGGACAGGAAGAGCGTGAGCGGGTCCTCGATACCGCGCAGGAAAAACCAGCAGACGAGCGCCCCCACTCCGTAGATGGGACAGCACGGTCCCAGCAAAAAGCCGCTGTTAGAAAACGACCCGTGGTTGAGCACGGCGCAGACGGTCGACTCCCACAGCCACCCGACAAAGCCGTAGGCGGCAAACGAGACCACCAGTGCGGAGACGGGGGCCGCGGCGATGGTGACCGGGCACCAGGCAGCGGCAGCCACGGCCAGCACGGCCGAGGCGGTCACGACGCACAGTCCCCTCATGCGCGACCCTGCGCACGCGCGCGCAGACGCCCTGGCAGGCGCCCCTCCACGGTCTCCTTGAGAGCGCAGGCCTTGTCGGCCAGGCACACGATCCAGGCCTCGCGGCAGGTGGGCGGCACCGGCACCAGCGGGAACATGTGGCGCTCGATGATATTGCGCTCAAGATCGGTGAGCTCGAAGTCCTCTTGGGCACGGCGGCAGGCGCACGCGGGGTGCGTAAAGCCGTGAAGCCGATGACTCGGATCGGGATCGTGCCAGTCGTAGAGAAAGTAATCGTGCAGGAGCGCTCCGCGCACGAGGGCATGGGCATCGACCGGGATCCCCGCGCACCCTAAGGCGCGCGCCATCCGGGCGCTCGCCTGCGCCACAGAGAGTACATGCGCATAGACGGTCACGTCGCCGTGCTGGATAAACTCGCGCGTCATGCCGAGTCTTCCCTGCTCCTCGAGCTGTGCCGCCACGCATCGCACGTAGCGCTCGGGGT
The DNA here is from genome assembly GCA_963630805.1 of Bacteroidaceae bacterium. GTDB lineage: Bacteria > Actinomycetota > Coriobacteriia > Coriobacteriales > Coriobacteriaceae > Collinsella. The sequence continues at coordinate 38,074 of CAVGNZ010000022.1, read as the reverse complement.
CATCGATACGAAACGCGCCGCGCGCGGTCTCTCGATCTTTCATCCCCTGATGCCTCCGTGCGGGTCGGAATCCTTACAAAGCGCTACCCATTATGCCCGCCTGCCGCGCGCACAGGGCCGCGAAGCGAAAAGATATGGAGAACTCGCCCTGTCGGGCCCGACCGGGTGGAACGGCGCCCAGTGGGTTGCTAGCCTGAGTCCCGCTGTCCGAATTCGGTCGTTTCGTCGAATAGGAGTGTTTGTGAACGACGTCTCGTCTGCCCCTTCGATCTCTGTCGCACGTGCGCGCCTCTGCATCATCCTGCTTGTAATCCTGGGATTCTCACTCGGCTGCTCCGAGTTCATCGTTATCGGCATCGAGTCCGAACTCGCGACCGAGTTCAACGTCTCGCTTTCCACCGTGGGCCAGCTCATCAGCCTGTTCGCGCTGCCCTACGCCATCATGACGCCGCTGCTCGCGCTCAGCACGGGGCGCTTCAAGCGCTACCAGCTGCTGCTCGCCTACTCGGTGCTCTTCTGCCTGGGAAACCTCGTCTCCGCGATCGCCCAGAGCTTCGAGGTGCTGTTGGCCGCGCGCGTCCTGATCGGCGCCGTCTCGGGCGCGCTGCTCGCCGTGGGCGTCACCTATATCCCCGAGCTCACCGACCCCAAGCGCATGCCCATCATCATCTCGATCGTCTATGCGGCGTTCTCGGTGGCCATGGTCATCGCCACCTCGGTAGGAAAGATCCTGGCCGACACGGTGGGCTGGCACGTGGCCATGGACGGCACGCTCGTGCTCGCGGTTCTCACCTGCGCGGCCCTTGCGATCTTCATGCCGCGCAGCGGCGCCACCGACGAGCCCGCCACCTTTGGCGAGCAGGCCCTGTTGCTCACCGAGCCCGCCATCATCTGCGGCATGTTCATCTTTGTGTTCGGCGTGGGCTCGGTCTACACCTTCTACGGGTACGTGACTCCCTATCTGCAGCAGATTCTGGGCTTTGACACCATGCAGGCGAGCACCACGCTCATGGCATACGGTGGCTTTACGCTCGTCTCGAATATCCTGGGCGGCTGGATCGACGCGCGCTTCGGCATGCGCGCGCTCGTACTCACCTTCGCGCTTCAGGCCGCGGCACTCGCCTGCCTGTGGGTCGCGGGCGCCGCCATGCCCGCGGCACTCATCCTCATCTTCGCGGTCGGCCTGCTGATGTATCTGGCCTCGGTGTCGTGCATCTCGCTGTTCATGCGCATCGCGAACAAGCGCCATCCTAAGGCGCTCACTCTGGCGAGTTCGCTTGAGCCCATGGCGTTCAACATCGGCATCTCGTTCGGCACGGCCGTTGGCGGAGCCGTGGTGGCCACCGCGGGGATCGCGCACGTGGGCCTGGTGGGCGCCGTCCTCTCGGTGGTGGCCTGCGCGCTCGTGGTGCTGACGCTCAAGCTCTCGGCCAAGCCGCGCCCATAGGCGCCCGTAAGCACGCGTAGGTGCCCATAGAAAAAGGCTCGCACTCCGAACAGGAGCGCGAGCCTAGCAAAAAGCGCGGACCGTGGCGACGGCCTCCATCACTGAACCGAGATGAAGCCCTGGATGCAGTAGAGCGCGAAGAGGATCACGAACACGGCGACGATGCCGATGAACAGGCCCTGTGCGCCGTCCTCGGGGAGCTTGGCCAGCAGGCGCTCCAGCGCCGGGTAGATGACCCAAGTCATAAGCGTGGCCACAAAGCCAAAGGCCACCGCGTTTTGCAGGCAAACCTGGCCCATGAAGTTGCAGAACATGTTGCTGTAGTCCCACAGCGGGTACACGCCGTTCACCGGCTGGTTGAGCATGAGGCCCATCGCCAGCTCGATGCCGGTGCACACCAGGGCGTTCCACGCAAAGCTCAAAAGCAGCGGCACGAAGTTCAGCTTGATCTTGTGCTGCAGGAACATCTTGACGGGATAGAACAAAAGCACGCAGCAGACAGCGCCCACGCCGTAGACGCAAAACGGGTAGAACCAGTCGCTCCAGATCTGCGAGGCCGGATCGTATTTGCCGGGCAGGAAGCCCCACTTGATGAACAGGCAGTAACCGGCCTCCATCCAGTGGCCCACGACCGAGAAGACGCAGAAGTACATGATGAGATTGCGCCAGAACACCCAGGTCTTGGGCTGGAAGAACGAGCGGCCCCGCTCCAGGTACTCCGAGCGCGTTTTGCTGTTGAACGGCTGCACGAGCACGCCCTTGGCGCGGCGCGAGAAGTGCATGTAGACGGCGATGACCGCGTACGCGAGGCAGTAGTTGGCAGCACCGCTCACGCCCGAGCCCTCAAAGTAGAACGCGGCAATGGAGCCCACCACGGCCATGATGGCGATGCAGATAACCGACCACGTGCGCAAAAAGCGCTTGCGCGTCATGAGCAGCCACACCGAGACGGAGTCGAGCACGATGCTCAAGAACATGGTGAAGCCGCTGAACGACTCGACGGGAATCGCCTCTTTGGTCGCCACCATAGCGATAACGAACACCATGGCGAGGCCGAGAATCCAATAGACCTCCAGCAGGCGCATGATGCCGAGCTTTTTAGGATTGCTGAAATCCTTTTCCTTCTTTGCCACGATACCTTCCGTTTCTGTTCTAGACCCCGCACAGGCGGGGGTCTTTTATTTTATGGCAACGTGCACGCGCTACGCGGGATGCACGAATCCGAACTCCCAGATGCACAGGGCAACGAACCCGGCCACGATCACGAGCGCAGCGACGTTCATGACGCGCCGCGGAACCGCCCCCATGATGATCTCTACCAGCGGGTAGAAGACCCACGTGTAGACGAGCGCCGCCGCGCCGAGGGCAAGATCGTTGGGGATCCACGCCTGCTCGAGCACGTTCAGGGGCAGACGGGCGTTGTCCCACAGCGGGTAGTTGCCGGCGGCATCAGGCTGGTTGAGCAAAAGCCCCATGCCGATCTCCATGACCATACACACGAACACGCACACCAGATAGAACTCGGCTACCGCGCCCAGCGCTGTCTTTCGGCGACTGAGCAGGCGGTCCATCATAGGTGTCAGAAAGACGCCACACACGAGCGCGCCCACGCCGTAGACGCAAAACGGGTAGAACGGGTCGCCCCACACGAGCGAGTTGGGGTCGTAGATGCCAAAGGCATGCAGGCAGAAAAGACACCAGGGAATCTCGAGCCAACGGCCCACCACGCTGCAGACCGAGAAGTGCACGGCGGCGTTGCGCCAGAAGTCGAACGTCCCCAGACGCCGCCAGTCAAACGCGCCGTCGTCGTTGCGCAGGCTCATGAGCAGAGCAGGGTCTTTCTTGGTGCGCCTGGTGGTCACAACCGGCCTTTCGTCCTCGTTTTTCCAGCTCTCGAGTGTAGCAGAAGCGCACGTGCACGGAGCCGCGGTACTACTCCGTCCACGAGGCCTTAAGGATGCCCACCACGTCGTCGTGCGAAAGCGCCACCGGGTCGTGCGCAAAGAGGGCATCGTTGGTGGAAAGGGCATTTGTCGCCATGGCGTCAAACTCGTCGGGCGTGATGCCCCACTCGCTCATCTTGAGGGAGTCCATGCCGCACTCCGCGATGAGGCGGCGCAGCTCGGTGATGCAGTCCGCAGGACGGGTGGCCGAGGCGTTGCCCATCAGGCGTGCCATGTCGACATAGCGCTCATCGCAGGCGTGCACATCGACCATGTGCTGGTGGTAGGCCACGCAGATCATGATGAGGCCCGCGCCGTGAGGCAGCTCGTGATGGTGCGCGCTCATGGCGTGCTCGGTGCCGTGGCAGCCCGCGCAACCCGTGCAGGCCATGGCATAGCCGCCGAGCGTGCTCGCAAAGGCGAGCTGCGTGCGCGCGGCCAGGTTCTGTCCGTCGGTCACGCAGGCAGTGAGCGCCGCGGCGGCGTTGCGGATGCCCTCGCGGCAGATCATGTCGCCCATGGGGTGGTGCGCGCCGTTGATGTAGCACTCCATGGAGTGGAAGAGGGCATCGAAGCCCTGGAAAGCCGTGAGGCGCGGCGGCACGGTAAGCATAAGCTCGGGGTCCACCACGGCGAGGCGCGGGAACAGGCGCGGATCGCCCAGGCGCAGCTTCTCGTCGGTCTCCTCGCAAGAGATGATGCCGCCGGCGTCCACCTCAGAGCCGGTGCCGGCCGTGGTGGTCACGCACACGAGCGGCAGCGGGTCGGCAGGAATGGGCAGGCCGAGCGCCGTGCCGCCCTTCATGTAATCCCAGATGTCGCCCGGAGCCTCCGCGCCGGACTCATCGTGCGCGGGATTTGCCGCCATCACGCAGATGCCCTTGCAGCCGTCCATGACCGAGCCGCCGCCGAGTGCCAGCACAAAGTCGCAGCCGCTCGTGCGCGCCAGCCAGCCGCCAGCATTTACCGTCTCGCGCAGCGGGTTGGGCTCGATGCGGTCGAACAGCACGTGCTCCACGCCCGCACGGTCGAGCTCGGCCTCCACGCGCGCCAGGTAGCCGTTGGCCTTGACGGAGGTGCCGCCCGTGGTCACCAACAGGGCGCGGGTGCCAGGGAGCTTCTGGTCTCCCAGCTCGGCGAGCTTTCCCGGTCCAAACAAAACGCGCGTCGGCGCGAAATAGGCATACGATTCCATTATGGTTCCTCCCCTATGGTTGGGTTCTAGCTAGACTTCTACCTGCTTGATATGGTTGCCGCGCACCAGGTAGGCACGGCGGGCGAGCTGCATCATGGGCAGGTCGAGCATGTTGTCGGTATAGAACTCGTCGGGCACCGCGTCAGGACCGAACATCTCGCGAAACACCTTGACCTTGTTCGTGCCAAAGTTGAGATGCTCCAGCTCATAGGTCTCGCGGTTTATCGTGGAGCAGATCAGCGTCTTTACCCCCAGGCGCCGCTGCACCTCGCGCATGGTGTAGTCGAACGAGCCGGTGATGATCACGTCGTCAGGCTGCGGCTTGTACCAGTGCTTGATCTTGTGCATATGCGCGTCCCAAAAGGCGTTCACCATGCCGTCGAGGTCGTCGAACGAGGCGAGATAGCGCTTGAGATAGCGGCTTACGGCATGCTCAAGCTCGTCGAGCGTGCTCTTTTCCTTGGAGTAGCGCAGGCCGTAGTAGGCGAGCGGCGGGATGAAGCGGATAGCAGACGGGTTGTAGCGCAGCGAGAACGCGTAGAAGTCGTACGGGCTCTCACCGTCGTAGATGGTGTTGTCGAAGTCAAAGACGCGCATGCGTTCGGGCGTCCCCTCTCGGTTGCGACGGCCTTGGCAGCCCCACGTGCGGGGCCGCCGGCGGTTTGCTGCGCTCTACTATATCCATCCCGCATACGGCCGATACCCTTCCATACCAAACCGTTACATACCGAGCGGCACGTGCGCACGGTACGGGCGCGGTGCAGGCCGGTGCAGGTCGGGTGTCAGAAAACAGCGCTGGTCTTGCCAGGAGTCACTGTGCACGGCATAATCTGCTGCAACAAATACCTACTAAATGGGTATAGATAAGGCGTTTATGCACTGCATGGGCATCCACCAGAAGATATTCAATACAGGGAAAGGATCGATACTCATGAGCAACCTCTCCGAGAAGATCACCGTCAGCCGCCGCGGCTTTGTGGCCACCGGCGCCACGGCATTCGCCACCGTCGCGGGCCTGGGCCTTGCCGGCTGCAGCGATGAGGCCGCCTCCACCTCGGGCAGCACCGACTCCGGCTCCGCGGCAAGCGACACCGAGGAAGACACCGCCGCCGCGATCGACACCGCCGCCTACGCAAGCCTGATCGGCGCGGGCGCCGTGGCCGACGACGCCACCGTCTCTGCCAGCGAGTGGGCCACGGCCGTGAAGGACGCAGGCACCCTGCGCATCGGCGGCGTGCAGACCTCGCTGCTGTTCAGCCTCCTCGATGAGACCGACAACCAGCTGCGCGGCTTTGACGCGGGCCTCTCCCAGCTGCTCGCCCGCTATGTCCTGGGCGACGAGAGCAAGTACGAGCTCACGCAGGTCACCTCTGACACGCGCGAGTCCGTCCTGCAGAACGACCAGGTAGACGCCGTGTTCGCGACCTACTCCATCACCGATGACCGCAAGAAGGTCATCTCGTTCGCAGGCCCCTACTTCACCACGCAGCAGTCCATCCTCACTATGGCCGACGACACCTCGATCAGCAGCGTGGACGACCTGGCCGGCAAGAACGTCGCCGTGCAGTCCGGCTCCACCGGCCCCGAGATCGTGGCCGAGCTCGCGCCCGACGCGACCCTGCAGGAGTTCAAAACCGATGAGGAGGCCCGCCAGGCCCTCGAGCAGGGACGCGTGGACGCATACGTTATCGACACCACCATGCAGATGGGCTCCATGGTGCGCCAGCCCGGCAAGTACCGCCTGGCCGGCGACCCGTTCGGCCCGCTCGACAGCTACGGCATCGGTCTGCCCAAGGACTCCGACGGCGTGCAGTTCGTGAACGGCTTCCTCACTGTGATCGAGGAGGACGGCACCTGGGACGAGCTCTGGAAGATCTGCATCGGCGACCGCGCCGGTATCGAGGACGCGCCCGAGCCGCCTGCGATCGAGGCCTAAAACCGACCCCCTCGCAACCGACCGGAAACACAGCCGGCGGGCGCTTTTGCTAGACTGCAACTAAACGGTTCGCTCGATGGGGCCTTCCACCTGCATACGGGGAGGGCCCCATCTGTTATCTATCGAAGGAGGCCGGGATGGGTCTCGGAGAGCTGCTCTCCACATACGGCCAGAACTACGCCCAGGCTCTTCTTGCCACCTGGACGATGACGGCCGAGTCGTTTGTGCTGGTGATGCTCATCGCCATCGGCGTGACCGTCATGCGCGTGTGCCCCTTCAAGCCGTTGCGCCTGCTGGGCGACCTCTACGTGCAGGTGTTTCGCAACATCCCCGGCGTATCGCTGCTCATCATCGTGGTCTATGCGCTGCCGAGCCTGCGCGTGGTGCTCGATTACCGCGTCTGCGTGATCGTGACCACGGTGCTTCTGGGCTCGGCTTTTGGATCCGAGAACTTTATGAGCGGCATCAACACCGTGAGCGTGGGCCAAATCGAGGCGGCGCGTGCGCTCGGCCTCTCCTTCACGCGCATCCTGCAGCGCATCGTGATTCCGCAGGCGCTGCGCTCCTGCGTGCTGCCCATGACCAACCTGCTGATCGCCGTCATGCTCACCACGGCGCTGGGCAGCCAGGTGCCGCTCAACCCCACCGAGCTCACGGGCGTCGTCTCGTACGTGAACACGCGCGCCACCGGAGGCATCCTTGCGTTCCTCATCTCGGCCGTGGGCTATGCCGGCACCGCACTGGTGATCGGGTTTATCGGTAACCGCATCGACCGGAAGGTGAGGGTCCTGCGATGAGCGCTCGAGTGTCCACGCGTCCGCGCAGCATCCGCGACGCCCTCTACGAACAGCCCGGTCCGCGCACCCGCCGGCGCGTGCGAATCGGCACCGCAGTCTCGCTGGTGATCGTGGTCGCGCTGCTGGCACTGGTCGGGCACCGTTTCTACGTGACCGGGCAGTTCGCCCCGCGCTATTGGACCTTTTTCACCAGGTGGTCCACGTGGCGCTTTTTGCTCCAGGGTTTTGCAGGGACGGTACGCGTGGCCGCATGCGCAGGAGCCATCGCGCTCGTGCTGGGCATAGCGCTCATGCTGGGCCGTATCTCGCACCTGCGTGTGCTCTCGGCCGCCTGCCGTGTCCTCACCGACTTCTTCCGCGGTGTGCCGAGCCTTCTGCTCATCTACTTCTTCTTTTTGGTAGTGCCGCAGTACGGCATCAAGATGCCAGCGTTTTGGATGCTCACCTTGCCGGTGGCGCTCGCCGCGGCGGGCGTGCTTGCCGAGGTGTTTCGCGCCGGCGTGAACGCCGTGCCCAAAGGCCAGGTGGAGGCGGCGCTCTCGCTCGGCCTCTCCCCCTTGCGCACCACGTTCAAGATCGTGCTGCCCCAGGCGATTCGCTTTGTCATTCCTTCGCTCATCTCGCAGCTCGTGGTGGTCGTCAAGGACACCACCGTGGCCTACGTGGTGAGCTACCCGGACCTTATGCAGAACGCCCGCGTGCTCATCACCAACTACGATGCACTCGTGTCCACGTACTTTGTGATCGCCGTCATCTACATCTTGATCAACTACGCCATCAACAAGGCGAGCGTATACGTCGCGCACCGCACGGGCACGACGATTATCCGCTAGGTTTGAGGAACGGATATGCCCATGGCTTCTAGCACCAGCACCGGCACGCAGTCGCTTATCGAGCTGCGCCATGTGAACAAGCACTACGGCGAGCTACACGTGCTCAACGACATCAACCTCGCCATCGCGCCGGGCGAGGTGGTCGTGGTGATCGGTCCCTCCGGCTCCGGCAAGTCGACGCTCTGCCGCGCCATCAACCGCCTGGAGACCATCGACTCCGGCGAGATCCTGATCGAGGGCGCGCCGCTGCCGCAGGAGGGCCGCGAGCTCACCGCCATGCGCGCCGAGCTGGGCATGGTGTTTCAGCAGTTCAACCTGTTCTCGCACATGACCGTGCTCGAAAACGTCACCCTCGCACCCGTCGACGTGCTGGGTCTCAACAAAGACGAAGCCAAGAAACGCGCGCTCGACCTGCTTGAGCGCGTGGGCGTGGCCGAGCAGGCAGACAAGGTGCCCGCACAGCTCTCCGGCGGCCAGCAGCAGCGCGTGGCCATCGCGCGCGCCCTGGCCATGCAACCCAAGGCGATGCTCTTTGACGAGCCCACGAGTGCCCTTGACCCCGAGATGATCAACGAGGTGCTCGATGTCATGATCGGCCTGGCGCGCGGCGGCATGACGATGGTCGTGGTCACGCACGAGATGAACTTCGCTCGCCGCGTTGCCGACCGCGTGGTCTTTATGGCCGACGGCCAGATTGTGGAGGAGGGCTCGCCCGACGAGTTCTTTGACCATCCCCAAACCGAGCGCGCCCGCGACTTCCTCGACAGCATCAAGGGCCACTAGGGCAACGAGGCCGCTTCGCGGCACGCATGCCCCCGCCCCCGTATCCCCAACTCAAAGACCTGAAAGCGCATCCTCATGATCGGTTCCTGCACCAGCACAGACAACTACAACCCCCGCGTGGAGCGCACTGCAGGCGAGCGGCCGCTCATCCTGCTCGCTCCGCGTTGGGAAGAGGATTGCGGCCGCGCCTCCGAAAAGCTCTCGCCCAACGAGTCGATCGCGCAGTACTTCGTGGACGCCATCATCGCCGCGGGCGGCCTGCCCCTGCAGATGGCGCTCAACTGCGACGACGACGTCATCGAGACCTACGTTCAGATGGCAGACGGCGTGGCCATCCCCGGCGGGCCGGACGTGAACCCCAAGCGCTGGGGAGACTGCGATCCCTACGACCCGACGCTTTGCTGCGAGATCCGCGACGCCTTTGAGCTCAAGCTGGTGCAGGCCGTGCTCCGCGCGCGCAAGCCGCTGTTCACCACCTGCCGCGGCACCCAGCTGCTGAACGTCGCGCTGGGCGGCACCCTTTGCATGGACGTGCCGAGTCTGGGGGCACGCGAGGGCATGGTGCAGTGGCGCCACGCGCACGCGCTCAACGAGCCCGTACACCCCGTCGACGTGCGGGAGGGGTCGCTGCTGCAGCGAGCGCTCGGCGGTGCCGCGCAGGTGCAGGCGAACTCCGCCCACCACTGCTGCGTGGCCCGGCTCGGCCAGGGCGTCGTGCTCTCCGGTCGCGCCACCGACGGCGTGCCCGAGGCGATCGAGGTGCCCGACCAGCCCTTCTGTCTGGGCCTTCAGTGGCACCCCGAGTACACGTGGCAAAAGCTGGAGACCGACTTCAACCTCTGGCGCGCCTTTGTGGACGCAGCCGCCAAGGTACAGGCCGCGCGCTAAGCCGCAGCTACCTGTACCGCGCCCACACGGCGCCGCTTGATGAGCGAGGTGCCAAAGCGCCATGCGGGGATAAGCCACAGGTAGACCGCAAGCGCGAAGCTCATGTGCGGCGCGCCGCACATGGTTGACACGGCCGAGCAGGCAACCGACCAGGGAATAAGCGGCGCGATCACGATCACCGTGTCTTCGAGGTCGATCGCCATCGCGCGGTCATCCGGCTCGATAGGGGCGCAGAGCTGATGCGTGAGCATGGTGCTCAGGGTCTGGTTGCAGGCGATCATCGAGGCCGGGATGGAGACGGCGAGCACGGCCCCAAAGGGCGTGAGGCGCTCGGCCAGCCCCGCGATATGGCCCCGCACGCCGGCAAGAAGCCCCGTGCCCTCGAAGATTCCCGAGTAGCTCGACGACAGGCACACGATACAGGTCACGTTGATCATCGAGATGAGACCGCCGCCGCCCATGAGCTGCTGGATTGCCGCATCGCTCGACGAGTAGCCCATGAGCGCGAAGCGCACAAGATCTGCCGGCGCGATCCCCCGCGCGAAAACGCACACAACGGCCGCGGCGACGATGCTCGCACCCATGGCGCCCTTGACGCTCACGCGAAAGAGCGGGAGCACCAGGACCAAAGCGGCGGGAACCAGCGCCACGAACCCTTGGTCAAAGGTGCGCGCGAGTGCGTCCACCGCCCCCAGCGACGAGGCGCCTTGTGCCGGCGCGCACGCAAAGCCGAGAGCCGCATAGAGCGCAACGGTGAGCGCAAAGGGAACGGCCGCGGTCTTTACCATCGCACGGAAGTTCTCGCCCAGCTCGGTGTGCGTCACAACGCGCACCAGCAGCGCACTGGTAGAAAGCGGCGAACAGCGGTCGCCAAAATAGGAGCCCGAGAGCACGGCTCCGCCACAGATCAAAAGGTTGGCCCCCATAGAGCTCGCGAGCGTCATGCACACCACACCCATGGTGGCCGCAGTTCCAAACGCGGTGCCCGTCAAAAACGACATCACGCCGCACAGCGCAAACGTGGCAAGGGGCGCCGCGGCCGCGCTCACCAGCGGAGAGGCGATAATCACGATCTCCGCCACCGTGCCCGATGCGCGCCAGAAGGCCGTGAGCACTCCAATGAGGACAAGGGCCGTGAGCACTCCCTTCACAGTGACGATGCCCGAGGCCCCCATGCGCGCAAGTTCGCCCCAGCCGTGCCCGCGATAGCGACCGTAGAGGCAAAAGAGCAGCAGGCCCGCAGCAAGCGCCCCTACAATCGGCAGGGAGAACGCAACGCAGGCAATAAGGATCACGCAGAACAGCGAGAGGACGAGCAGCTCGAGCACGGGCCTCACCTTTCCGACAAGCTAGGGGCAAACCGAACGCTTACGACTATGGGCGGCGAGCGCCCACAAATCAAACTGTTAGAATTGGTGCTGCACACAAGTGAAATTTGTGCCAAGGGGCGAACCATGAACTTCAACAGCCTGGAATACGTGCCGGTCATCGCCGCAGAAGGGAGCTTTACCAAGGCTGCGCGCCGACTACACGTCACGCAGCAGACGCTGAGCGCGCACGTGGCCGCGCTCGAGCGCGAACTCGGCGCCCCGCTCTTCGTGCGCGCCTCCCCGCTCGAGCTCACGCACGAGGGCGAGGTGTTCGTCGCGCATGCCAAGCGCCTGGCAGACGGCGTGCTCGACCTCAAGCGCGAGATATCCTCCCCCAGCACGATGCAGACGGGCACCCTGCGCATCGGCATCGCCCACACGCGCGGACGCGTGGTGCTGCCGCCCGTTATCGAGCGCTTCTGCGCGCGCTACCCCAACGTGAGCGTGGAGCTTGCCGAGGCGAGCAACGCCGGTATCGACCGGGCGCTCGCGGCCGGCGAGCTGGACGTGGCGATCGCGGCCTTTGAGCGCACGCCTCCAGGAGTGGAACTGCGCGGCTACTACCGCGAGCACGTTGTCCTGCTGGTAAGCGAAAAGCTCCTGCGCAGTTGCGGAATCGATCCCGACGCCATCGCGGAGCCCCTCTCACGCGGAGACCTGACACCCCTTGCCGCCTGCCCGTTCGTGCTCGGTCCACCCGAGGACATCACCGGCGAGCTCGCCTTGCGGCTGCTGGAGCAGTCGAGCTTCACGCCCATCGTGCGCGCCCGCTCATCCAACATGGAAACGCTGCTCGCCCTCTCCCTGCGCGGTATCGGCGCGAGCCTCGATCCCCAAAACCTCGTGAACGCCACGGCCACGCCAGCGCAAAAACGCGGCCTGCGCGCCTATGAGCTCGGCGAGAGCGCAAGCTACATGATCCGGTTCGCCCTGCCCGCGCGCGGCTACCGCTGGGCTGCGACGGAAGCGTTTATCGAGATCGCACAAGAGCTCCTCACCAGCTAGACCGTTACGTGAAAAACGCAGGACATGAGCCCCGGGGCAGGGCCATGTGTCATACTGACCCCGGACGAAAGGAAGCTACCCATGTATGACAACGATCCCGTACCCGGCCGCAACGACGCCTGCTGGTGCGGCAGCGGCAAAAAATACAAGAAGTGCCACGAGGCGCTCGACGAGAAGCTGCAGCGCCTCTATGACCAAGGTGCCGAGCCCCTCCCCCGCCGTCTGCTCAAGACGCCCGCGGACATCGAGGGCATCAAGCGCTCCGCAGCCATCAACATCGGCGTGCTCGACTACGTAGGTGAGCACATTCACGCCGGCATCACCACCGAGGAGATCGACCGTTGGATCTACGACTACACCGTCGAGCACGGTGGCATCCCGGCCGACCTCAACTACGAGGGCTACCCCAAAAGCGTCTGCACCTCCATCAACGACGTGGTCTGCCACGGCATTCCCAACGAGCACGACGTGCTGCAGGAGGGCGACATCGTGAACGTGGACTGCTCCACGATCCTGGACGGCTACTTCTCTGACTCGAGCCGCATGTTCTGCATCGGCGAGGTCTCGCCCGAGCGCCGGCGCCTGGTGGACGTGACGCACGAGAGCGTGCAGCGCGGCCTGGCCGCCGTGCGCCCGTGGGTGACGCTCGACGAGGTCGCCCGCGCCGTACAGGAGTGCGTGGAGGAGGCCGGCTTTAACGTAGTACGCGAGTTTGGCGGCCACGGCATCGGCAAGGAGTTCCACGAGGACCCGTTCGTAGGCTTTGTCGAGGGCTCGCCCGATGGCGACACGCTGCTGGCTCCCGGCATGTGCTTCACCATAGAGCCCATGGTGAACGCCGGTGCGCCCGGCATCTGGATCGATGAGAAGTCCGGCTGGGTCGTGCACACCAAAGACGGCTCCGATTCCGCCCAATGGGAGGTCCAGCTGGTGGTGACCGAAACGGGATATGAGCTGCTGAGCTGGTAGCGACCGTTTAGCCCCTTGCCCCCAAAGACTCCGCGCACACGCGCATACGTTAGGAGAGACCCCATGAACATCTTGTGCCTGCTGCCCGTAAACGATGCCCAACAGGAGCGCCTGCGCGCAGCCGCGTGCGAGGACAGCTTTGTCTTTGTCGACCGCGCCGATGCCACCGACGAGCAGATCGCCGCGGCCGAGGTCATCATCGGCAACCTGGCGCCCGAGCGCCTGGCACTCGCGAGCAACCTGCGCCTGTTCCAGCTCAACTCCGCCGGCTACGACAAGTACGCGGCCCCAGGCATCGTGCCCGCAGGGGCCACCATGGCCTGCGCCACGGGCGCCTACGGGCAGTCGGTCTCTGAGCACATGTTCGCGATGGTGCTCGCCATGATGAAGCGTCTGCCGGCCTACCGCGACTGCCAGCGCGAGCACACCTGGACCGACCTGGGACCGGTCACCACCTTTGTGGACGCGCAGGTGCTCGTGATCGGCGCGGGAGATATCGGCACGCACTTCGCGCAGCTCTGCACCGCCATGGGCGCGCACGTATGCGGCATGCGCCGCAGCGCCGTTGAGGCTCATGCCCCCTTTGAGCGCATGGCCACCATGGACGCTTTGCACGAGGAGCTCGGCCGCGCAGACATCGTGTTCTCGGTGCTGCCCAGCTGTGACTCTACCCGCGGGCTGGCCGACGCCGCCTTCTTCAACGCATGCAAGCCCGGCGCCTATTTTGCCAACGGCGGCCGCGGCGACCTGGTGGTGGCGCCCGACCTCATCGCCGCGCTGGAATCCGGCCACATCGCCGGCGCCGCGCTCGATGTGACCTCACCCGAGCCGCTCCCGGCAGACGATCCGCTGTGGGACGCGCCCAGCTGCTTTATCACGCCGCACGTGTCCGGCTGGTACCACCTGCCCGTCACGCTGGAGAACATCCTGGATATCACCATCGAGAACCTGCAGCACCTGGCCGCAGGCGAGCCCATCCGCAACGCGGTGGCACTGTAGGCTTACTGCCGGGCAAGGACGGCGCGGGGCCGCGCGCTAGGCGAGCTCCACGCTGTCCGCGCCGTCGATGCACAGGTCGGCGTTGTAGAAAGCCGTGATGGCAGAGACGGCCAGCGCCACGTCGCGCACACCGCCCGTCTCGAAGCTCGAATGCATGGCGAGCTGCGGCAGGCCCACGTCCACGGCGTGCATGCTCGCCTGCATGTTGGAGAGATTGCCCAACGTCGAGCCACCCGCCATGTCGCTGCGGTTGGCAAAGGTCTGATGCGGCACGCCGGCATCGTCGAGCACGGCCGTGAAGGCCGCACGGCTAAAGGCGTCGGTGCAGTAGTGCTGGTTGGCCGCCTCCTTGATCACCAGGCCGCCGTTGAGCTGCGGGCAGTTGGCCGCATCGGCGAGCTCGGGACGGTTGGGATGCTGCGCGTGCGCGTTGTCGCACGAGACGAGCATCGAGGCCGCCAGCGCGCGATGGTAGGCCTCCGCATCAAAGCCCAGCTGCGCGTTGATGCGCTCCAGCGTGTCGCGCAGGAAGGTGGAAAGCGCGCCCTGCTTGGTGCCCGATCCCACCTCCTCGTTGTCAAAGCAGGCGTAGACCGAGACGTCGCGCTCGTTGTACGCGGCGAGCAGGCCTTTGAGCGCGGTAAATGCGCAGGCGAGGTCGTCGAGCTTGGGCGCCGAGACAAACTCCCCCGCCGCGCCCCAGATGCAGGGCGCCTGGCGGTTCACCAGGAACAGATCGCGCGCGAGAATCTGCTCGGGCTCCACACCCAGCTCCGCGGCCAGCAGCCTGTCGATCGCGCCCGCGCCCGCAAGACCCGTCGAGACGATAGGGCACAGATCGCGTGCACGGTTGGGCGCGAAGCCCTCGTTCATCTTACGGTCCATGTGGATGGCGAGACTGGGGATGAGCGCGACGTCGCGCGCGGGTGCCACCAGGCGGCTCTCGATGCGCGAGCCCTCGCGCACGAGCACGCGCCCGGCCAGGCCCAGCGGGCGGTCGAACCAGGTGTAGTCAATCATGCCGCCGTAGGCTTCGACGTCGAGGCGCGTATAATCCGCCGGGCCCTCAAGCTCGGGATTGGCCTTGAGCTTGAACGTGGGCGAGTCGGCGTGCGAAGCGGTGAGCTGGAAGTGGTAGACCTCGGCCGCTGCGGCATCGGCCCGGGGCAGCTCGGCGCCCACGTGCCACGCGATGACGCTCGAGTTGTTGCGGCAGGTGTAGTAGCTGCGCCCACGCTCCATGGCCCAGGCCTCGCCCTCGGGCAGATAGGTAAAGCCCGCCCGGTCAAGATAGCCGCGAATCGTCGCCACCGTATGGAACATGCTCGGCGAGCTCTCGATGAACTCGAGCATCTCCTGGGCAAGGGCTGTTTCTTCTACGCTGATGGACGTGGGCTGGTTTTCCATGTGGGCATCGCTTCCTGCGCTCTGCGCGATAGATTGTGCGCACCCAGCCTACCGCGCAAGGACGTATCACGCAAAGGAAAACTAGGCCGCAGGCAGGCTGCCCTCGATGCGCAGCAGGCGCTCCTTGCGCTCCAGCCCGCCTGCGTAGCCCGCGAGCGCCCCTCCCGCGGCGAGCACGCGATGGCAGGGCACGATGATCGAGACGGGGTTGCGACCCACCGCGCCCCCTACGGCGCGCGCACTCGTCGGACGCTCATCGCCCGCGGCGGCACGCGCGGCGCAGACTCGCTCGGCGATGTAGCCATAGGTCACCGTATGGCCGTAAGGAATGCGGAGCAGCTCGCGCCAGATCTCCTGCTGAAAAGGCGTGCCCAGCAGATGCAGGGGCGGCGTGTAGGCGGGCTCGTGTCCGGCAAAGTACGCGTCGAGCCAGCCCCAGGTGTAGTCGAGCACCGCCGTAGCCGAGCCCAGACCGGAAGGCACACCGTCCTCATCGAGCGTGGACCCAAAGTGACGCTGGCCGGCAAACCACAGACCGGTCAGGCCCCGCGCGTCGGCAGCAAGCGTGATCTCGCCCAGTGGCGAGCGGTATGTCTTGGTGATCATGGGCGCCCCTCGAATCGCAAACGTACCAAGTATACGGGTGCGGCCGCGCGCCCGGGGGCGCGGACAGGCCTACAACGTCACGGTGAACGAGATGGTACGGGGGTCTGCGCTTGCGGCCGCAATGGTGCCGCCGTGCGCCTCGACGATGGCGCGCGCAACGGAAAGGCCCACGCCGGAGCCGCCCGTCTCGGAGTTGCGCGAGGTATCGGCGCGGTAGAAGCGCTCGAACAGGCGGTCCAGGTCGCCGGCGGGCATCTCGTCGACCGCGTTGGTAAGCACCAGCTTGCAGCCGCTGCGCTCGGACGTCAGCGCCAGCTCGATCACGCTGCCATCGCTCGAATAGCGTGTGGCGTTGTCGAGCAGCAGCTCCACCACCTGTGAGAGCGCCGCCGCGTCGCCGTGCGTGCGCACACCGCTCGCGATGCGGCGCGAAAGATGCCGCCCGCGCGACTCGGCAACGGACACGAACGGCTCGGATGCGCGCTCGACCAGCTCGGAGAAGTCCACCTCGTCTTTCGCGAAGCTCGATGTCCCTTCGTCCATACGTGCCAGAAACACCAGGCGCTCGGTAAGGGCGGAGAGACGCGAGACCTGCGCCGCGATGCTGCGCGTCCACTCGCTCTCGCCCGATTCGATCTCCTGCACGTCGTTTGCCGCCCCGATCACGGCAAGCGGGGTCTTGATCTCGTGGCTCGCATCGGTGATGAAACGCTTCTGCTTCTCGTAGGCCTCCACTATGGGGCGCACCGCGATGCGCGAGAACAGCATCACCAGCAGGAGCACAAGCAGAAGGCCGGCCACGCTGATGCCCGCGCTCACGGCCAAAAAGCTCCTAAAGCTCGTAAGGTCGCGCGAGCAGTCCACAAACACGTAGAGGGTCGAGCCGGCCGCGTCGCCATCGACGGCAAGGAAGCGGTACACGCCGTAAAAGCCCTGCGTCTTGCCCTGCTCAAGCAGGGCCTTGGCATACGACTGAGCCTCGGTCTCGCTCGTCGCGGCGATATGCGAGACGTCCGTCTCGAGTACGCTGCCCTCATCCGAGAGCTCGACCGCAAAGTAGCGCGTCTCGAAAGGCGCCTCCTTCTCGGCCGTGGCCGTGGGCGGCTCGATCGAGGCGGCGTGCATGGGCTCATCGTCGGGCTGGGCGGCGGCGGTCTGCGCTGCCGAGCTTTGCGCACCGGTGGGCTCCTCAGGCTGTGCGCCGGTATCACCGTCGCCGTTTAATGCCCCCGGGTCAGGCGCCTGTCCGTCCTCTTGCTCGCCGCCGGGAAAGCTCCCGCCGTTTTGCGCGATGAGCTCCAGGCGGCCGTCGGCCGAGCGTACGACGTTCACGTAGTTGAGCACGTTGACGGTGCACATGATGAGCGCCAGGACCACGGTGACGGCACTCATGGCCACAAGCACGAACTTGCGGCGCAGGCGCTTTTCCATCACGCGGCCCCCTCGATCACCTCAAGGGAGTACCCCTGGTTGCGCGAGGCGCGAATGGCCACGTTCGCACCCACTGCGTTGAGCTTTTTTCGCAGGTAGGAGATATAGACCCACACCACGTTGGTGGTCTCGAGGGCGTCGTCTCCCCACACGCGCGCGAGCAGCTGCTCGGTGGCCGTGCACACGCCGGGATGCGCCATGAAGTACTCCATGAGCTGAAACTCGCGGTTCGCCAGGTGCTCCTCGCCCGCGGGGCCGGTGAGCGTGCAGGCGCGGCAGTCGAGCCGCACGTTGCCCATGGCGAGCGTGGTGGAGTCCACGGCGCTCACGGAGCGCGTCATGGCGCGGATGCGCGCGAGGAGCTCCTTGGCCGCAAAGGGCTTGGTCAGATAATCATTAGCCCCCGCGTCGAGCCCCTCGACCTTATCGGACACCTCGCTTTTGGCGGTGAGCATGATGACGGGAAGCCGCAGGCCGGCCTCGCGCGCGCGGCGCAGGACCTCGATGCCGTCCATGCCGGGCATCATGATGTCCAGAATCGCAGCATCCAGCTCCTGGTTCAGCAGGTGGTCGAGCGCCGTGGTGCCGTCGAGCACCGCATCGACCTCGTAGCCGCTATGTTCAAGAATCGCCGTGAGCGCGCGGGAGAGCTCGCGCTCGTCCTCGGCCAGCAAAAGTCTCATGGGGCCTCCGTCTTGTAGAGGGCGCATAGGCGCCGGGTCTCTGCCATCGATGATAGCCCACGAGACGCCCGGCCTTAGGCGAACCTTAACGTTTGAGCAGGCATTACGCGTTGCCGCAGGATAGACCTTAGCCAAACCTAAGCTTGGCCGGCGCGCTCAAATCCGCGCTGCCCGCGCGGTACAACTTCACTCGAGCAGCGGCAGGTGCGCGAGCGGTCTTTTACTCTCCTTCCCCCGCCGAGCGCGCCCTGGCACCGCTGCTCCCGATTCGTTTCCACAAGGCATGGCGCCGCACCAGCGACTCACGCGGCGCCCCGACAGCGATAGGAGCACACCATGGAAGCCAACGACACCACCCGCACCGCGCAGAGCACGCCGGAGACGAGCACCGGGAACGCAGCCTGGCCCGCAGCGGGAACCGAGAGCGCGGCGTCCGGCCAGACGGCCAGCGCCCCCGCCCACGCCGGCCTGCACGCGCAGACGCAGAGCCCGGCCACGGCCCCCGCCGCACCGGCCGCGGCTCCGGCGCCCGCGCCTTCGGCCAAGGACCCCAACCGCGGCACCACGCTGCTGCTCATCTGCCTGCTCGCCGTGGTCTGCGGTCTGGCCGGCGGCCTTGCGGGCGGCGCGATCATGAGCGCTATCAGTGGTAGCGGTCAGGGCGCCGGAGAGTCCATGGGACAGGCCGGCGGCATGGGCGGTGACGGTCAGTCGATGGGCCAGCCGGGCGATGGCCAGGGCGCCGACTCGTCCTCGAGCAGCAGCGACTCCAGCTCGAGCGACGGCAACTCCGGCAGCGACGCTTCCGCTGACGGCCAGTCCTCCAACGGCGCCCCCGAGCCCCCGAGCGGCTCGGGCGACGGCCAAGGCGGCGCACCCGATGCCAACGGCGGCGCAAGCGATGGCCAGAGCGGCGACGCCGACTCCAGCGATACCGCGACCACCAACGCCACCGGCGTAGACGCCACGCAGACCGCCTAGCGATAGGAGGCAACCATGAGCGCATCCACCCCGAGCGCAACCGACCCTCAGACCCTCTTTGCCGGAGAGCCCCGCAAGGTAGACGTCGACATCGTGATCCCCGTCTACAACGAGCAGGCCGAACTTGGCTCCTCGATCCTGATGCTGCAGAACCGCTTGACCGAGCTCTCACAGGACCGCCCTGAGCTCACCTGGCAGATCGTCATCGCGGACAACGCCAGCACCGACCAGACCTGGAACCTCGCCTGTACGCTGGCCACGCGCTTCCCCCTCACCGTGCGCGCCGTGCATCTGCCGCTCAAGGGCCGCGGACGCGCCCTCAAGGCCGTATGGGGCAGCTCGCAGGCGCGCGCCCTCGCCTACATGGACGTGGACCTCTCCACCGACATCCAGCAGATTCCGCAGCTTATCGACCCGATCCTGGAGGGCACGGCAGACGTGTGCTTCGGCTCGCGCCTACTGCCCACCTCGCAGGTGACGCGCTGCCGCAAGCGCGAGTTCATCTCGCGCAGCTACAACCGCATGCTGCAGGCCTACCTGGGCGTAAACTTCCGCGACGCGCAGTGCGGCTTTAAGGCCGTGAGCGCCGAGGCCGCACGGGCGCTGCTCCCCCAGATTGAGGACAACGAGTGGTTCTTTGACACCGAACTGCTCGTGCGCGCCGAGCGCATGGGTATCGCCACCTGCGAATTTGGCGTCAAATGGATCGAGGACGCAGGCACCACCGTGCATATCGCAGACACGGTGCGCAAAGACCTGCAGGGCATGTACCGCCTGAAGCATGAGAACGAGAGCGCGCCGACGCGCGCCTGTGCCGCCGACGCGTCCGCACAGGCGCCCGGTCAGGCAACGTATACCAACCCCATCAAGCCCTCCTATACCTACCCCCTAGAGAAACAGGCCGCCAACCGATGAAACAAAAACCGTCCGAGCTGGCCGGGATTGCCCTGCTCCTGGCCGCCGCCTGCTTTGTCTTTTTTTGGAACCTCACGGCCTCCGGATACGCCAACGAGTTCTACAGCGCCGCCGCGCAGGCGGCCTCGCAGAGCTGGAGCGCCTTCCTATGGGGTTCGCTTGATGCGGGCGGCGCCATCACGGTCGACAAGCCGCCCGCGTCCATCTGGCTCATGGCGCTCTCGGTACGCGCGCTCGGTCTGAACTCCTTTGCCATCCTTTTGCCTCAGGCGCTGATGGGCGTGGCCTGCTGCGCGCTCATCTACCGCATCGCGCGGCGCGCCTGGGGGCACGCCTGCGGCATCTGCGCCGGCATCATCTTCATCACCACGCCCGTCGCGGCATTGATGTTCAGGTTTAACAACCCCGACGCGCTGCTGATAATGCTCTGCCTGCTCGCCGCCGACTGCGTTATTCGCGCGATCTCGATGCCTGCAGGGGAAACACGAGCGAACACTCGGCGCAGCGTGCTTTACGCGGCGGCAGGCCTTTGCTGCGGGCTCGGCTTTCTCACCAAGCAATTGCAGGTCCTGCTCGTG
Organism: Bacteroidaceae bacterium; assembly: GCA_963630805.1. Taxonomy (GTDB): domain Bacteria; phylum Actinomycetota; class Coriobacteriia; order Coriobacteriales; family Coriobacteriaceae; genus Collinsella. The sequence goes on along the minus strand of CAVGNZ010000022.1, from coordinate 17,308 downwards.
GTGCCCGGCTTTGGCCTCGCCATGCTCTGCCTCTCCCCCACTAAGTTCGGCCGCAGGCTGATCGATGCCGTCATCGCACTCGGGTCCATGGTCCTCGGTGCCGGATGGTGGGTGCTCCTTACCGTCATCGTGCCATCCGGCTCGCGCCCCTATATCGGCGGCTCGCAGACCGATTCGTTTTTGGAGCTCACCTTTAGCTACAACGGGCTGGGACGCCTGACGGGCGATGAGACCGGCTCCGTCGTGCCCGGAGGCGGCAACGCAAACGGTGGCATGTGGGGCGAGACGGGCCTCTTGCGCCTGTTCGGCTCCGACTTTGCCGACCAGTTCTCGTGGCTTGCCCCCGTGGCCCTCGTAGGCACGGTCATCGCACTTGGCCTCTTTGTCTCCCACATCAAGCTTGGGCGCGCCTCCAGGCGCTCCGGCATGCACTGCCGGCGCAGCGATGCCGAGCGCACCGCGGCAGCCACGTTCACCGTCATGGGTGCTTGGCTCGTGGTGACCTGGATCACCTTTAGCCTGATGGCGGGCATCTTCCATGCCTACTACACCGTGGCGCTCACCCCCGCCGTCGCCATCATGGCCGCGTTCTGCCTGCACACGCTGTGCGACATGCGCAACCGTGCGTCCGCACGCGCCCTCGGCGCCGCCCTCATCGTCATCGAGGGCATCTGGTGCTTCGCGCTCGTCATGCAAAACAGCGGCTACCGTCTGCTCGCCTGGGTGATCCTCGCCGTCTGTCTGCTTGCGGCCATCGTGTGCATCGTCCTGGCCTACCTGGAACTCGATGGCTCGGTACGGCGCCGGCTGCACACGGCGACTCGCGGCCTCACCGCGCTCGCCTGTATCGCCATCATGGCCGGACCCGTCACCTGGACCTGGGCCACCACGTCGTGCGGCCACACCGGCTCCATGCCCACAGCCGGCCCCAGCGGCTCCATGGGCGACATGGGAGGCGGCATGGGCGGAGGCCTGCTTAACGGCACCGACGCCAGCGACGAGCTTGTGGCTCTCCTCACCGAGAACGCGAGCGGCTACCGCTGGGCCGCGGCCACCACGGGCTCGCAGAACGCCGCGTCCTACCAGCTGGCGAGCGGACTTCCCGTCATCGCCATCGGCGGCTTTAACGGCTCCGACCCCGCGCCCACCCTCGAACAGTTCAAGTCCTATGTCGAGCAGGGGCTCATTCGCTACTACATCTCGAGCGGCGGCATGGGCGGCACCCAGATAGGAGGCTCGGATACCGCCAGCCAGATCGCCTCATGGGTTCAGGAAAACTTCACCGCCCAGACCGTCGGCACCGTCACCGTCTACGACCTCGCGCAATAGCAGCCCGAAAAATCAAGCAAAGGCACGTATAAGAACGGACCCTTCGCAGCAGGGCACCTACATGGACAGGGGCTGGAGCGCGCAACGCGACCAGCCCACAGGGACGGCCCCTAACCGCAGCAGAGCACCCCTTGCTCCTCCTGAAAGATGTCTGGAGCGCACCGCGCGACCAGCTTTCAGGAGGAACAAGGGGTGCTCCCGTGGCCCTCTCAGGTCCGTCTCTAAGCGGCTTCCTCAAATTGCGAGTTATACAGCTCCGCATAGAAGCCACCGCGCGCAAGCAGTTCTTCGTGCGTGCCGGACTCCACGATGTCGCCGTCGCGCAGCACCAGGATCACGTCGGCGTTGCGGATGGTCGAGAGGCGGTGCGCAATGACGAAGCTCGTGCGGCCGCGCATCAGCTCATCCATGGCGCGCTGAATGAGCTCCTCGGTGCGCGTGTCCACGTTCGAGGTTGCCTCGTCCAAGATGAGCGCCGGGCGGTCGGCCAGCACGGCGCGCGCGATGGTCACGAGCTGCCGCTGGCCCTGGGAGAGATTGGTGCCCTCCTCGTTGATCACAAAGTCGTAGCCGCCGGAGAGCGTATGGATAAAGTGGTCGCAGCGCGCGGCGCGGGCAGCGGCCTCCACCTCCTCATCGGTGGCATCGGGGCGGCCGTAGCGGATGTTCTCGCGGATCGTGCCGTTAAAGAGCCACGTGTCCTGCAGCACCATGGCGAACTCCTGGCGCAGCGCGGAACGGTCCCAGTCGCGCACGTCCACGCCCTCCACGCGCAAAGCGCCCCCGTCCACGTCGTAGAAGCGCTGGAGCAGCTTGATAAGGGTCGTCTTGCCGGCGCCGGTGGGGCCCACGATGGCCACGGTCTGGCCGGGCTCGGCGGTGCAGCTGAAGTCGTGGATGATGGTCTGCTCCGGCGTATAGCCAAAGCGCACGTGATCGAACTCCACGCGGCCCTCGCGCGAGGCGGGCACCTGCGCCTTCTCGGACTGCTCTTCCTCGGGCGCGGCCAAAAACTCAAAGACGCGCTCGGTGGCGGCCGCCATGGACTGCATCGTGTTGCTCACGTTGGCAAGCTGCTGCACCGGCTGGGTGAAGTTGCGCACATACTGGATAAAGCTCTGGATATCGCCGGGCGTCGCGTTGCCGGTGAGCGCCAGGCGCGCGCCCACCACAACCACGGCCACATAGCCGGCGTTACCGATAAGGCTCATGAGCGGCATCATCAGGCCCGAAAGGAACTGCGAACGCCAGCCCGAGATGAACAGACGGTTGTTCTGCTCCTCGAACTCCGCCACGGCGGCATCGGCGCGGTCGAAGACCTGAATGACGTTCTGACCGGCAAAATCCTCCTCGATGATGCCGTTCACCCCACCCAGCACCTGCTGCTGCTCGCGGAAATACGGCTGCGAGAAGTGCATCATCACGCCCATGATCAGGGCGGCCACGGGCAGCGTCACCACGACCACGCCCGTAAGCGGCAGGCTGATGGAGAGCATCATCACCAGCACGCCGATAATCTGCGTGACCGAGGTGATGAGCTGCGTCACGGACTGGTTGAGCGACTGACCCAGCGTGTCCACGTCGTTGGTGATGCGGCTCAGCACGTCGCCCTTGGAGTGCCCGTTGAAGTAGCTCATGGGCACCACGGAGATCTTCTCGGCGATCTCTTTGCGCATGCGGTAGCAGACCTTTTGCGTCACGCCCGTCATGAGCCAGCCCTGGATGAGGTTGCAGGCCGAGCTCGCAAGGTAGAGGCCCAAAAGCAGCAGCAGTGTGCGGCCGATCCACTCAAAGTCGACCTCGCCGGTACCCGCGACCTTGGCCACCAGGCCCTCGTAGAGCTTAGTGGTCACCTGGCCGAGCACCTTGGGTCCCACGATGTTGAACACCACCGAGCAGATGGCAAAGAACACCGCCGCGAAGACAGCGGCCTTATGCCGGCCCACGTAGCTCAGCAGTTTGAGCATGGTGCCCTTAAAGTCGCGAGGCTTCTCGACAACGCGTCCGCCGCCAAAGCCGCCGCGGCCGCCCATGGGCCCGCGGCCCGCGCCGCCCGTGCGCTTGGGCACGACGGTCTTGCTCATATCGTCTGCCATTAGCGCTCACCTCCCTCGTTTGCCGTACCGTTCAGCACAGCAGCGATCTCTTCTTCAGAAAGCCCCAGCTCAGATGCCGAGAGCTGCGACTGGGCGATCTCCAGGTACGCCGGGCAGCTGTGCAGCAGCTCCTCGTGCGTACCCTGGCCCACCACGCGGCCCTCGTCCAGCACCACGATGTTGTCGGCGTGCATGATCGTGGCGATGCGCTGGGCCACCACCACGAGCGCCGCCTCGGTCTGGGTGCGCGCAAGCTCCTCGCGCAGACGGGCATCGGTCTTGTAGTCGAGCGCCGAGAACGAGTCGTCAAACACCACGACCTCGGGCTTCTTGGCCAGGGCGCGAGCGATGGAGAGGCGCTGGCGCTGACCGCCGGAGACGTTGCCGCCGCCCTGCGCGATGTCGCTGCCATAGCCGTTCTCGCGGCCCTCGATGAACTCGGTCGCCTGCGCGATGCGCGCGGCCTCGTGCATGTCCTCGTCGCTCACCGAGTCGCCGGCGAACTTGAGGTTGCTCTCCACCGTGCCCGAGAACAGCATGCCCTGCTGCGGGATGTAGCCCACGCGACGGCGCAGGTCCGAGAGGGAAAGCTCGCGCACGTCCACACCGTCGAGCGAGACCGAGCCCGCCGTGACGTCGTAGAGACGCGGGATGAGCTGCACGAGCGTCGACTTGCCCGAACCCGTGGAGCCGATGATGCCGAGCATCTGCCCGGCCTCGACCGTGAAGTTCACACCCGAGACCACGTCGCTCTCGCCGTCCGGATAGCGGAAGGCCACGTCATGGAACTCCAGCGAACCGCGCGGGCCGTCCTCGGCAATCTGCACGGGCGCCGCAGGCTCCTTGATGGAGCTCTCGGTAGACAGGACGTCCTCCACGCGCTCGCAGGCGACCTCGGCGCGCGGCAGCATGACCGAGACCATGGTGAGGATCATGAACGCCATAACGATCTGCATGGTGTAGGAAATGAACGCCATCATGCTGCCCACCTGCATCACGCCGTCGTTCACGCCATGGGAGCCCGCCCAGACGATCAGCACCGTCACGCAGTTCATCACGAGCATCATAAGCGGCATCATGAAGCTCATGGCACGGTTGGTGAACAGCTGGGTCTGCATGAGGTCGCGGCTCGCGTCGTCGAAGCGCTCAAGCTCGTGGTCTTCGCGGCCAAACGCACGGATAGGCATGATGCCGTCGAGCATCTCGCGCGCCACCAGGTTCACGCGGTCCACGCAGCGCTGCATGCGCTTGAACTTGGGCATGGTGAGGCCCATGAGCACACCCACCACGGCCGAGACGGCGATCACGGCCACACCGATGGTCCACTCAAGGCCGGTGGAGGTGGCGAACACGCGCATCACGGCGACGACTCCCATGACGGGCGCCATGAGCACCATGCGTATAAAGAGGGTCGTTGCCATCTGGATCTGCTGGATGTCGTTGGTGCAGCGCGTGATGAGCGAGGCCTGGCTGAACTTGCCCACCTCCGCGGGCGAGAAGCGCATGACGCGCTCGAAGGTCTGACGGCGCAGGTCGCGCGCGATGGTGCAGGCGGTATGCGAGGCGACGGCACCCAGCAGAACGGTCGCCACCAGGCTCACGCCGCACAGAGCGAACATCTTGATCGTCATGCCTGTGAGATACTCGTTCTGAACGTCCTCGAGACTCAGGCCCTGAGCCTCGTACTCATCGCTCACGTAGGACACGGCACGCTGCTCCACGATGGAGCCACCCATCTCGCCCATGGCGTCGGCCATGGACTGCGCGCCCTCTACCAGCTGGTCTTTAGAGATCATGCCCATCTCGTATGCCTGGCGGATCTGATCGAGCGTGATGGTGCCCGAAAGATTCGAGCCGGTGTCCGAGCCGGCCGCGCTTGCGTCCACGCCCTGCGCGAGCGAGAGCGCCACCGTCTCGGGCAGGCTCATGATGCTCGCGAGCTCGCCGTCATCGGCACGTTCATCGGCACTTGCGGTGCAGGTGCGGATGCCGTCGGCATCGGCCGCGGAGTAGGCAGCCTCGACAGTCTCCGCGTCTTCATCGCTCATGAACATCTCGAGGTCTGCAAGCGACTGCTCACGAATGGTGGCGGGCACCGGGCTCTCGATGCCGCCTTGCTGGATACCCACGTCCACGATCTCGGACATATAGGTGGGCAGGGTGAGGTCGGCGTTACAGCTGATAATCGTGAGCGCGATGGCGATCACGAGCGCCGGGATATGGTTGCGGAAGAGCTTGAGGATCCTCATCGGGCATCCTCCTCCTTGTGGTACTCCTTAACGATCTGGTTGCAGCGCTTAAGGATGCGGATGGCCTCGCGCGTGTCCTCCTCGCCCAGGCGAGCGAGGAACGCGGCGGCATGGCCCTCGAATTCCTCGCGGCGGCTCACGCGCACGGCCTCGCCCTCATCGGTAAGAACGACGGTCACGCGGCGGCGGTCGTCCGTAGCGTGCTCACGGCGGATCCAACCCTTTTCCTCAAGCGAGCGCAGAACGTTGGCCGTACGGGCCGTGGAGAGATGTGCACGCTCGGCGATGACGCTCGGCGTAATCGGCAGCTCGCCGGCCTCAACGGCCAGATGCAGCGTGCGAACCACGGCCATCTCACCGCGGGCGATATTGCGCATGTCGGGCCTGATAGCGTGACCGAGATGGGCGAACTCCTCAAAGAGCTCCCGCGCGAGCGCACGTTGCTCCTCTGTCGGCGCCGTTGTCTCGGCCGACTCAGCGGTTGCTTTCACCAGAACCTCCTTACACTAGAAACTAATTACCGTGTAAGGTGTTTTACCGCGCTTGCCGCAAGCCGGCGATACCGTTCGCTATATTTCACAAAGTGGACACGGAGCCAAAAGCAGTCCGAAGGCATATAGCACCGTGCCGCCGGAGCGCTACGCACGCAGCTCCCAGACCGCACGGCGCCCAAAAAGAAAGGGCATCGACCGCATGGCCGATGCCCTGTCCACGAGGCGTAAGCCCCCTATCGCGCGAGGTGCGCGCTAGCTGTTGTACCGACGGCGAACCAGATAGGCGCTCGCACCGGCCACGCCGGCAAAGCCCACCAGCACGACCAGCGTGCCGGTGGCGGCGTCTCCGGTTGTGGGCAGGCCGCCCTTGTTTGTGGGCTTGCCGGAAGGCTCACCGTCGGTCTTGCCCGAGGGCTCGACCGAACCCTTCTTGGTGCCGGCCTGAGCCGAGAAGCCCGCGAGGACTTTGCTCTGGGCGTTCACCTCGTCGCTGCCGGCGGTACCCAGATGCAAGACGGTCTCGTAGTCGTCACCTGCGGTGGTGAGCATCTGCTCGGCCTCCTCGATGGCGGCCTTCAGCGCATCGTAGTCGGCCTGCGTCATCCACTTCTTGTCGGTCGCCACATCGGTGCCGTCGCCGCTCACGACCACAGAAGCCAGCAGCTTCTTGGCCGCGGCGACCGCCTCCTTCAGGCTCGTCAGCTCGCTGACCTCGGCAAAGTCATCGATCTCGGCAAACGCCTTGATGGGCGCGTTGTCCACGGCGACCGAGATCCCCTCCTTCTTCTTGTACTCCTTGTTGACCTCGCTCACCACACTGGTCCAGTCGGCCCACTCGATGTCTACAGGCAGCGCACCGTCGCCGGCATCCGAAGCCTCGGACACACCGGTCAGGCTCTCGCCCGCATTGACCTTGGCCTCGAAGTAGACGCTCTGACGCTCCTCTTTGGCCTGTTTGACGCGAGCCTCGATGGTGTCGTAAATCCCGTCTTCCTCCATGGTCTTCTCAAGGTCGATCGGCAGCGCCTGCTCGGGAGTCAGGCCCCTCTGCGCAAGCTCCGCCTTGCCCTCGTCGGTCTCGTAATACTCCTTGAGGTAGTTCGTGAAGAGGCTCGTGTAGTAGTTCACCTGCGCCGTCTTGACGCGCTCGCCGTACTCCTCAAGTTCCTCGTCGCTCAGCTTGTTGGTGGTGTTGATTGCGACGCCCTGGTAGTACAGGCCATCCGGCGCCTGCTGCGATGTCACCACGGCATAGGCCTGGCCCTCGCGCATGGGAATCCAATCGCCCTCGTCCAGTGTGGTGCGGTGGTACCCGCCATAGTCGTAGATCTCGCTACCCGTGTAGACCAGCGCGCTGTGCTCGGAGTCGCCCGGCTTGGCGCTCGCTGAATCCAGCAGGTAGACGCGGTAGGTCACGGTGCTGTTGGGTTTGTAGGTGGCGCAAGAGAGCGTGCGCACGTCCATATCGGAGCTCGCCGTAAAGACATTCGCGGAGTAGAGCGGGGTCGCAGAGCCGTTCACAACCGTCGTGTTGGATATGAGGTAGTCGTACTGGTCGGCGATGTACTCGGTGTTGTCGCTGTAGGAGTTGATGTCAAAGTCGTAGGACTCGGGCATGCACAGCGACGTGTCGTAGTAGGAAATCCAGAAATAGCCGGTGTGGTTGCCGTTCTCGTCCACGATGCCCCAGGCGTTGGGGAAGCTCTCGGAGTCTGTGGAGTCACCGGTCTCTGAGCCCCAGCTGTTCTTGACAAGCCAGGCGCCGTTGCCCGCAGGGGTGTGCTTCGCGGCATCGGCCTCAGGGAAGCCCGCGGCGAAGTTGCTCTTGTCGTAGTCGTCGTCCCAGCCCACGATGGTCACCGCATGGTTGGGCTCAGCGTTGTCGTAGGTGTAGTGGGCCCACTCGGTGCTGATGTACACGGACGGCTTATCCTCGTCTCCAGGAGTGGCGGCATCGGCGGAAAAGGCAATGGAAACGGCGCGGCTGGAGTCGTCGCCACCCGTTCCGTCGCTGTCGTACAGCTCGTTTTTGATGGTGGCCACGGCGTCCCAATTCACGCTCGCAAAGGTGCCGTCCGCGTTGAGATTGCGTGTATCGGGCAGCTCGTTGCCGTTCTCGAGGTTGAGCATCGAGCTGTTCCACCAGGAAAGGTCATCCTCGTCGACGGACTGGCCGTTTTGGGAGGCAATGGTCCAATCGGTGTAGACCGCCGTGCCGTCGGACGCTCGGTAGTTGCCGGCGTAGCATTTTACCTTGTAGTTGACGACGCTCTCATCGCTATCCAGTGCCTTGATCTGCTCCTGAGTGAGATAGTCGGTGCTCTGCTTGGTGACAATCGTGCCGTTGGCGTCGTCGTCCGCAACCTTGCGGGTGACCATAACCAGGTAGACCGGGTCATCCTCGTGTGTCGCAGAACTGCCGGTGTACACACCGGTGTTGCGGTACTCGGCATCCGACTCGAGCACGGGGCCGATACCTGCGGCAAAAACGTTGACACCGTAGCTAAAAAGGCCGCCCGCGTCGATACCCAGGTTAGGATCGGAGATCGCGCTGTGATAGCCCTCGCCGGCCTGCAGGGCCCCCACCAGCGTCTCCGGAGCGCCACCGTTGCGAAAGACCGAGCTCACAAGCTGGAGCTCAGAGAGGTCGAGGCCCGTCGCGGCGTAGGTCGTGCCCGCTTTGGCCAAAATAGACGCCTCAGATGCAGCAATGATCGAGAAGCCCCAGCAGGAGCCCCAGGGGTTCTGGTTTTTGACGGGCGTGACGATACCCTGGTCGCGCAGGTCATAAGCCTTGGGCAAGTCAGAAGTTGAGGTGCCCCCATCGGTCGAAAGAGCCACGGCCTCGGCGGAATCGAGCGTGGTGTAAGACTGGTAGTCCGCGCTGGTCGCGTTCTCGGCGGCCTCAGCCCAACCGCCAAGGACGTCCGCCTCGCTCGCATAGGCCGCGACCGAGAAAACGCCCGAGAGCGAAAGCGTCATGAGGGAGACCACGCCCACCTTGGCGCCGCGCCTGAGAGCTGCGGCAAGACGGCTCGCTCCCCCTTCGCGCCGTTGATCCATCTGCATACGCGTCTCTCCTTTATCGAAATCGATATTCCCCGCTTATGGTGCCATTTTGGCAAGCTTCCCCAGTATACGGGAACCACGCTGTCAGCCCCGTCCCGCTCAAAAGGTTAACCGGCAGACGGCCTGACCGCGAAAGGCGGCAGGCAGCGAGGCGCCCGCACCACCAAAGAGCGCTCAATCGGCATCCAGCAGCACGGCAATCAGGCTAAAGCGCACCTTGCGACCCACAGAGCTGGCTCTGGCTGCATCACCCCAAGCAGAGGCATGTATACAGATGAGGCCCGGAATCTTCCGGGCCTCATCTATTCCTATGCAGTTGGCTTGCAGTGCAACACAAGCGGCTGCCGGGTACCTACTCGGTGAGCAGCTTTGCGATCTGCACGGCGTTGGTAGCGGCGCCCTTGCGGATCTGGTCGCCGCAGCACCAGAAGGTGATGCCGCGCGTAACGTCCGGGTTGGAGATGTCGCGGCGGATGCGGCCCACGTAGATCAGGTCCTGATCGGAGGTGTCCATGGGCATGGGCAGGCGCAGGTGCGCATCGGTGGCCTCGCGGTCGTCGACCAGCTTGACGCCGGGAGCGGCGGCGAGCGCCTCGCGGGCGGCCTCGACCGTGATCTCGCGCTCGAACTCGAGCGTGATGCTCTCGGAGTGGGAGCGCAGCACGGGCACGCGCACGCAGGTGCAGTTCACGCGCAGCTCGGGCAGGTGCATGATCTTGCGGCCCTCGTTTTGGAGCTTCATCTCCTCGGAGGTGTAGCCCTCCTCGTTAAAGCCACCGATCTGCGGGATCAGGTTGCTCGCCAGCTGGGCGGCAAACGCGCGGGGCTCGGGGATCTCCTCGCCGCGACCCATGGCGGCGATCTGGGCCTCAAGCTCGGCCATGCCGGGAGCGCCGGCGCCGGAGGCCGCCTGATAGGTGGAGACGATCATGCGCTTCACGCCGGCCAGCTGGTGCAGCGGCCAGGTGGGAACCAGGCCGATGATGGTGGCGCAGTTGGGGTTGGCGATCAGGCCGTGGTGCCACTTGACGTCGGCGGCGTTGATCTCGGGAACAACCAGCGGCACGTCCTTATCCAGGCGGAACGCGTGGCTGTTGTCCACCACGGTAGCGCCGGCCTCGACGGCGGCGGGCAGCAGCTCCTTGGCGATGTCGTCGCCCGCAGCGCCCAGCACGATGTCGCACCCGGCAAAGGCCTCGGGACGGGCCTCCTCGATCTCGATCTCCTGGCCGCGGAAGGCGACCTTCTTGCCCACGCTGCGTGCGCTCGCCAGCAGCTTGAGCTTGCCGACGGGGAAGTCCTGCTCATCGAGGCACTGCAGCATCTGCGTGCCCACGGCGCCCGTCGCGCCCAGAATAGCAACCGTGTATTGAGACATGTCTCCTCCTAAAGAATCGTGTACGAAACCGGGGCGGTGCGTCTACTCCGCAGAGCCGCCGCCCGCGATGATGTCGCGAATGTCAACCTTGTACGAGCTCTTGGCCTCGCGCAGCTCGCGGAGCTCCAAGATGTGGTCGCCATCGGAGAACGCACCGTAGATGGCGCTGATCGCGCGCTCGAAGTCCTCGTCGCGCACGCCGACGATGATGTTGATCTCGTCGGAGCCCTGGGCGATCATGCGGATCGAGATGCCCTCCTGGCCAAGCGCCGCGAACAGGCAGCCCGAGACGCCGGGACGTCCGCTCATGTTGCGGCCCACGGTAGAGATGAGCGCGAGGTTCTCCACGACCTTGATGTTATCGGGGTTCACCTCGGCCTTGATGTCGGCCACGATCGACCACAGCGAGTCCTTGACGTCGGCGCCGTTCACCACCACGGCGAACGAGTCGATGCCCGAGGGGATGTGCTCGATGGAGACGTGGTAGCGCTCGAAGATGGAGAGCACACGGCGGATGAGGCCCACCTCGTTGCTCATATGGTCCTTCATCACGTGCACGGCCACAAAGCCGCGCTTGCCGGTGACGCCCGTGATGATGGGCTCGTTATCCATGTAGTCCTCGCGGTCCGAGATGATGGTGCCCGGATCCTCGGGGGCGTTGGTGTTGCGGATGGCGATGGGGATGCCGGCCTCCATGACGGGGAACACGGCCTCCTCGTGCAGCACGGAGGCGCCCATGTACGAGAGCTCGCGCATCTCCTGATAGGTGATGCGGGCAATGGGCTGCGGGTTCTTCACCAGGCGCGGGTCTGCGGTAAGGAAACCAGAGACGTCCGTCCAGTTCTCGTAGAGGTCGGCGCCCAGGCACTTGGCCAGGATGGAGCCGGAGATGTCTCCGCCGCCGCGGTCGAGCAGTTTGATCTGCCCCTCGCGGGTGGCGCCGTAGAAGCCCGGCAGCACAAAGCCCTCTTTGGGCGCACGCTCGGCGAGCAGCTCGGCCGTGCGCTTGAGCGAGAGGGTGCCGTCGTGGTGGAAGGCGATGACGTCGGCCGCGTCGAGGAACGGCAGGCCCAGGTACTCGGCCATCAGGCGGGCGGTAAAGTACTCGCCACGCGAGACGAGCTCCTCGGTGGTGTACTCGCCGGCACGCGCCGCCTCGGAGAACTTGGCGAACTCCTCGCGGATGGGGTAGGAAAGGCCCAGCTCGTCGGCGATGTCAAAGTAGCGCTGGCCGATATCTGCCAGCAGGTCATCGCACGAGACGTGGTACTTGACGTGCGCGTTTACCAGATAGAGAAGGTCAGTGACCTTGGAGTCGCCCTTGGAGCGACGGCCGCAAGCGGAAACGACGACAAAGCGGCGGGCAGAATCGGCCTCGATGATGGCGCGAATCTTCTTAAAGTGCTCGGCGTCCGCGACAGACGAACCACCGAACTTCGTGATCTTGATCATACGAGCTGTAAACCTTCCTGGACCAAGCGCAAAGCGGCCCGCACACGGCGGACCGCGAGACTGCGCCCATAATCGTATGTGCAAGTCTACTAAACACCCACCGGCGCCGCATGGTGCAAGCGATATGTTTCCAAAAGAAAAACGGCCTGTGTGATGTGCCTGTTTGCGCCAGAAACGAAAGCCGCCGCGCCGAACGCGGCAAATAGCTCTGCTACCATGGGCGCAAGATGTACGCCAGCTGCCTCGCAAGGAGTCGCCGACATGGGTTTCTATCACAGCACACGCTCTAAGGTCCCCGCCTGCACCAGCAAGGAGGCCATCCGCACGGGCATCGCGCCCGACGGCGGCCTGTTCGTCTCCGACGACCTGGGCCGTGTCCAGATCGATATCGACACCCTGGCGACCAAGAGCTACACCCAGCTGGCCTGCGAGGTCATGGGCGCCCTTCTGCCCGACTACTCCGCCGACGAGATCGCAGCCTGCGTGGACGAGGCCTACACCGGCACGTTCGCCAGCCCCGAGGTCACGCCCGTCGTGCCGCTCGAGCACGCGCCCAACGCCGACGGCTGCCCCACCTATGTGATGGAGCTCTTCGGTGGCCCCACCAGCGCCTTTAAGGACGTCGCGCTGCAGATGCTCCCCCGCCTCATGGCCCGCACCGCGGGTGCCGAGGGCGAGCGCATCATGATCGTCACCGCCACCTCGGGCGACACGGGCAAGGCGGCGCTTGCCGGCTTTGCCGACGCCGCCGGCTGCGGCATCACCGTCTTCTATCCCGAGGGCAAGGTGAGCCGCGTGCAGAACCTGCAGATGTCCACCCAGGAGGGCGCAAACGTCGCCGTCTGCGGCGTACGCGGAAACTTCGATGACGCCCAGAGTGCCGTCAAGCGCATCTTTGCCGACACCGAGCTGGCACAGCGCCTGCGCGAGCAGGGCTGCGTGCTCTCGAGCGCCAACTCCATCAACGTGGGCCGCCTGGTGCCCCAGGTGGTCTACTACTTCGCCGCCTACGCGCAGCTGCTGCGCGCCGGCTCCATCAAGCCCGGCGGCGCCGTGGAGTTCTGCGTTCCCACCGGCAACTTTGGAGATATCCTCGCCGGCTACTACGCCAAGCGCATGGGCCTGCCGGTGGCCAAGCTGATCGTGGCAAGCGACAAGAACAACGTGCTGTTCGACTTCCTCACCAGCGGCACCTACGACCGCAAGCGCCCGTTCTTCACCACCACCTCGCCCTCGATGGACATCCTCATCTCGTCCAACCTGGAGCGCATGCTCTACTACCTGGCCGACGGCGACTGCGAGGCCGTGGCCGACCTCATGGCCAAGCTCGCAAACGAGGGCGACTACACCGTGCCCGCAGACATGCTCGCGCGCATCCGCGAGGTCTTTGACTGCGGCTGGGCCGACGAGGACCAGGTGGCCGCCGCCATCAAGCGCTGCTGGGACGAGAACGGCTACGTGATCGACCCGCACACCGCTTGCGGCTACCACACGCTCGAGCAGCTTGCCGCCTCCGAGGGCACCGCCGCGCGCGTGCTGCTCTCCACCGCAAGCCCCTATAAGTTCCCCAAGGCCGTGGCGAGCGCGCTCGGCCTCTTCTGCCCGCCGGACGACTTTGCCTGCATGAAGGTCCTGGAGGAGCACACCAACACCACCGCTCCCGCCCAGCTGGCCGAGCTCGAGAAGAAGCCCGTGCGCTTCACCGACGTGGTGGATGTGCCCGAGATGGGCGCCTACGTGGAGCGCGCTGCCGCCGCGTGCGGCGATGAGGCATAAGGGAGAGCCCATGATTCGCATCACGGTACCCGCCACCAGCGCAAATCTCGGCATCGGCTACGACACGCTGGGCATGGCCGTCTCGTTGTACTCGCACTTCACGTTCGAGCGCGCCGAGACCCTCACCATCACCGGCTGCCCCGAGCAGTTCCAAAACGAGGACAACCTGGTCTACGAGAGCTTTGTGAACGCGCTTGCCGAATGGGGCGAGGAGGCCTTCCCCGTCGCCATCGATATCTCCACCGAGGTGCCCGTCGCGCGCGGCCTGGGCTCCAGCTCCACCTGCGTGGTCGCCGGCATCATGGGCGCCGCAGCCCTCACCGGCCATACCGTGACCCGCGAGGAGCTCGTGGCCATCGCCACCGCCGTGGAGGGCCACCCCGACAACGTCGCCCCCGCCATCCTGGGCGC
>CAVGNZ010000022.1:0-2765 GCA_963630805.1 Bacteroidaceae bacterium | reverse complement strand
ATCCGCGAGACCTGCCTTACGGGCGGCGCCAAGACGATGTGGATCTCCGGTTCGGGCTCGACTCTCATGGCCGTGACGGACGACACCATCGTGGCCAAGTTCCTGCAGGTGCGCCTCAAGGAGCGCTTCCCCGAGTGCGCCACACACATACTGTCCTGCGACCGAGACGGGGCTCAGATCGAGTACCTGTAGCTGACTTTCTCCATCGGGGGCCAACCCTTTCCCCTCGCAAACGTCCTCGCTCTTAAGAACGCCCTTTTGCCTCGCCCTTCGGGCGTTGGCGAAAGGGCGTTCTGCGCTGCGGATTGTTTGCGAGGGGAAAGGGTTGGCCCCCTTGCCGTGACGTGGCTGCAGGGACTCGAGCTGAGAGCGTCCGCGTCGCACCGGGGACCTACGCTTCAAGGGGGCTGGGTCGAGGCGCTACTTTACGTTGCCGCTACTGATGGGGGCGTTTTCCTTGTCTACGGGGAGCCAAGCGATGGCGTGCTCAATCCAGGTGTCCCAGAACTTCCAGTTGTGCTGGCCGGGAGCCTCGTGGTAGGTGAGGTCGTAGCCCAAGGCCTGCAGATGGTCGCGGTAGGCGCGGTTGGGGGTAAGAAGGGCGTCCTGCTCGCCGCAGGCCATGAAGATGCGCGGGCGCGGCACGGCGCTTGCGGCCAGGCGTTCGGCCAGGGCATCGTAGTCGTTGTCTGAGCCGCGGACCTGATTGAGGGGGCCGTATACGGATTCGAAGTAGCCGCGGTTGCTCAAAATTCCCGGGGCGCCATACGCAGAGTTGCGCACGCGGTCCTCGTTGAGGTTGAGGCCGGCGGAGAGCGAGACCACGTGGCTGAAGGTCTCCGGGTAGCGCAGGGCCGCCATAATGGCCCCGTAGCCTCCCATGGAAAGGCCGCCGATATAGGTGTCCTCGCGCTTGCAGGAGAGGTGGAACAGTTTGCGCGTCAATTCCACCAGCTCTTGACCTATAAACTCACCGTAGCGGGCACCGCTTGCGTGGTCGTTGTAGAAGCTGTTCTCGCCCGAGGGCATGATCACGGCAAGGTTGTGGGCCTCGGCCAGGTGCCTGATGCGCGTGCGCGTAACCCAGTCGCTATGGTTGCCGTAGACGCCATGCAGCAGGTAGAGTGTCTTGAAGGGGCGCTGCCCGGACAAGCTGCCCGCACGGGCATAGCCGTCATTCGAGATATAAGCGCGGTCTGCCGGAATAACGGCGGACATCGTCACGGTGCGCATCAGCGACGTCGAGAAAAAATCAGTCTGGACAAGCGCCATCTGGGCCTCCTCATTCACGTGTTTCGTGTGCAAGTTTACCTGCAGGCGCGGCGCGAGCGCACGGCGAAAAGACGCGGGTTTGGTACCATGGTGCGCGAAAACACCGCGAGATTGGAAGCCGCCATGAAAACCATCGCCGTCATCGGAGCGCTCGAGAAAGAGGCCCGCGAGGTCTTTGCCGCCGTCGAGGGGGCGACCACCAAGGAGGAGGCCGGCCTCACCGTGCTTGCCGGCACCTACAACGGGGCGCGCCTCGTGGCTACCACAGCCGGCATGGGCACCGTCAACGCCGCCGCTGCGGCTCAACATCTCATCAGCGCCTATCGTGCCGACGCCATCATCTTCTCCGGCATCGCGGGCGGTCTGAACCCTGCCCTGCATGTGGGCGACATCGTGATCGGCGAGCGCCTGCGCTACCTGGACACCGACACCGCGCTCATCGCGGAGTCCGCACCCTGCCTTGAGGAGTACTCCTCTACGACCCAGCTCGTAGAGATCGCCGAGGCCCTGCTGGCGGGACGCGGCTACCGCAACGCCGCCGAGGGCACCACCGGCGCCGATGCGCTCCAGTACCTGCGCGGCACCATCGCCACCGGCGACCGCTTTGTCTCGGGCACCGAGATGCGCGAGGCGGCCATCGCGGCCACGCACGCCGACTGCGTCGAGATGGAGGGCGCGGCCATCGCGCACGTCGCCGCCAAGAACGGCATCGACTGCCTGGTCATGCGCGCTATCTCCGATAACTGCGATGAGGCCTACGACGCCCTGTGCACCCGCGAGTTCGACCTCGAGGAGTACGCGCAGCGCTCGAGCAACCTCACCCTCGGCATCGTCCGCCGCTTTATCGAGGCCCGCGCCTAGCCTGCGCGCCCGCACGGACCCCGCACCACCCGACCATCAAGGAGAACCATGGCCGATCAGATCAACTACAACACCGTGAAGTTCGTCGCCTCCTACGGCAAGGCCTCGCAGATTCCCGAGCCCACCTGCCCCGAGGTGAGCTTTGTGGGCCGCTCCAACGTGGGCAAGTCGTCCATCATGAACAAAATCTTCAACCGCCGTAACCTGGTGAAGGTCTCGAGCACGCCAGGCAAGACGGCCAACGTCAACTTTTTCGAGGCCGACGGCGTGCACTTTGTCGACCTGCCCGGCTACGGCTTTGCCCAGCGCTCCAAGGCCGAGCGCGACCGCTGGGCCGCGCTGATCGGCGACTACTTCGACCTCGACCGCAGCTTCAACCTGGTGGTCTCGCTCGTCGACATCCGCCACGACCCCAGCAAGCTTGACCTGCAGATGATCGAGTTTTTGCAGGAGGGCGGGTTCCCCTTCGTAGTGGCCCTGACCAAGGCCGACAAGCTCTCGCGCAACCAGCAGGCCAAGCAAGCTGCAGCTATCAAGCGCCAGCTCAACGTGCCCGCCGACGAGATCATCGTCACCTCGTCCGAAACCGGCCAGGGTATCGACGAGCTCAAGGCCATCATCGAGGCCCACTG
>CAVGNZ010000021.1:0-23699 GCA_963630805.1 Bacteroidaceae bacterium | reverse complement strand
TGCCAGGTGGGTAGTTTGACTGGGGCGGTCGCCTCCCAAAGAGTAACGGAGGCGCGCGAAGGTCCGCTCGGGACGGTCGGCAACCGTCCTTTTGAGTGCAAGAGCGTAAGCGGGCTTGACTGCGAGGCCCACAAGCCGAGCAGGTGCGAAAGCAGGCTCTAGTGATCCGGCGGCCCCGAGTGGAAGGGCCGTCGCTCAACGGATAAAAGGTACTCCGGGGATAACAGGCTGATCTTGCCCAAGAGTCCACATCGACGGCAAGGTTTGGCACCTCGATGTCGGCTCATCGCATCCTGGGGCTGGAGCAGGTCCCAAGGGTTTGGCTGTTCGCCAATTAAAGCGGTACGCGAGCTGGGTTCAGAACGTCGTGAGACAGTTCGGTCCCTATCCTCCGTGGGCGCAGGGGAATCGAGGGAGGCTGCCCCTAGTACGAGAGGACCGGGGTGGACGGACCTCCGGTGAACCGGTTGTCGACCAACGGCATGGCCGGGTAGCCGCGTCCGGCGCGGATAACCGCTGAAGGCATATAAGCGGGAAGCCGTTCCCGAGATCAGTTCCCCTTTCGGTAAGGGCACAGGTAGACTACCTGTTCGATAGACCGCAGGTGCAAGGGCGGCGACGCCCTCAGCCGAGCGGCACTAATCGCCCGAGCTCTTACCTTCGCATCTCCTGCAGACCGGGGCCCAGTATATATACTGGCGCTGTGGGTGCACGGAGCTTCTCCGGAAGAGAGTCCTTGATATGGGTCCCCCGCTCGCTGTGCGGCCCCCAGGGCACGCGGAAGGATCACCCTCAGGGTGGGAGGCTATTGAGCGCCGCCCACCGGTCAGCGGCCATGGCGGGCGGGGCACGCCCGGACCCATTCCGAACCCGGAAGCTAAGCCGCCGAGCGCCGATGGTACTGCGGTATCGACCGTGGGAGAGCAGGGCGCCGCTGACCGGTGGACGGCGCTTTCCCTTTTACCGGGGACGGCGCGGGGGCGCCGCGGGGGGACCCGCGGCGCCCCCTTTTTGCGTTTCGGGGCCCGTGTGTGCTTTGTGGTGCCCGCTTTTTGTCCGTGAGCGGGGAGGGTTGAGCGGCTTGAAGATGCTCATTCCGTTGAAACATCGTCTTCCATAGCAAACTCAACGTTTTCGCGCTTCGTGCCCCTTCTCGTTGGTTAGCCTCAAGCTTTCCTACTCTCGGCTCTACTCGCGACTTTGCCCAGCTGAACCGTTATTCCTGTCCGTTGTTTCCATCGTTATGGGATAGCGGATACAATAGACAAGATGTCTCGGTAGCGGGTAAAGGAGGTTCAAGTGGCAGAGGCCGGTGTTGGTGTCGATATGGTCGAGATTGCTCGTATGGAGCGCATCAAGGCCAAGACCCCGGGCTTCTTTCCTCGTGTGTTCACGGAGGAGGAGTGCGCCTACTGCGAATCCACCTCTCGTCCCGCAGTGCATTACGCTCTCCGCTTTGCTGCCCGTGAGGCTGTGCTCAAGGCCCTGGGCTGCGGTTTTTCCGGAGTCCACCGCAAGGATGTTTCCGTTGCCCTTGATCAGAACGGGCGTCCGACCGCCGTGCTTGCCGGCAAGGCGCTCGAGTACGCGCAGGAGCGCGGCGTGGTAGAGGTTGCGCTCTCGCTTTCCGCGACCGGCGAGCTTGCCGTGGCCAACGCAATGGCCATCACGGATGATGCTCGTCCTAAGCCCAAGACATCAAAACAAGATGAAAAGAAGCGCATCGCGCAGTCGTTCAGGGACGCCCGCAGCGTACTTGACGAGCTTGAGCGTGTGCAGACGGTTGATATGGAACAGGAGCAGGGCGATGAAGCCGGTTCTGAATACTGAGGAAATTACCGCTCTCGAAGACGTTATTGAGCGCGAGGGAACCTCAAAAGCAGAGCTCATGGAGCATGCCGGCGAGTTTTTGGCCTCGCTTGTGGCCGAGGAGAGCCCGCAGCGCGTGCTCGTGCTGTGCGGCTTTGGCAACAACGGCGGCGACGGCTGGGTGGCTGCAGATATCCTGCAGCACAAGGGTGTGACCGTTGACGTGGCGACGCCTGTCGACCCGAACGAGATTCCCAGCGCTTTGGCCCGCCACGTAGCACGCAGGACCGCTGCGCGTGATGTCAACGTCGTTGTGGGTCCTTCTCGCGATGAGCTGGTGGAGCTGATCGAGCAGGCGGACATTGTGGTCGACGCCATTTTCGGTACCGGTTTCCACGGTGAGGTGCGCCCGCCGTTTTCCATCTGGATCCCCACGGTCAACGAGCTTTCACCCGTGGTGGTCGCTGCCGATATTCCCTCCGGCCTGAACGCCGAGACCGGCGAGGTCGCCGACTGTTGCATTCGCGCCGACAAAACCGCGACCATGATCGCGCCCAAGATCGGCCTGTACAGCGGTGACGGCCCTGAATACGCCGGAGAGGTCGAGTGCGGCACGCTCTACGACAAACTCGATGAGGTCATCAACGATGTCGAGCACACGGCAGAGATCGTTGAGCCCGCAGACCTTCTCGACTGCGTGCAGACCCTGCCCGCAGCGGTGAACAAGTACACCCGCGGCTCGGTGCTCGTCGTGGCAGGCTCCGCCTCCTATCCCGGTGCGGCGATGATGGCCGCCAAGGCCGCAGCGCGCGCCGGCGCGGGCTATGTTGCCGTGGCGGCTCCCGACGCCTGCGCGAACCTGATTCGCATGGCCCTGCCCTCCGTGCCCGTTATCGCGATTCCCTCCGACTCGCGCGGCGCTTTTGGCGTGGCTGCGCGCTCGATTATCTGCGAGGTTGCCTCCAAATACGACTGCGTGCTGTGCGGTCCCGGTATCACCACGGCCTCCGGCTGCATGCAGGTGGTCTCTGGCCTGCTGGAGCTCGACGTTCCGCTGGTGCTCGATGCAGACGGCCTTAACTGCCTCGCGCGTCTCTCCATCGACGGCATCGATCAGACGCCCGAGCTGTACCGCCGCGAGGCCCCGCTCATCCTGACTCCGCACCACGGCGAGCTTTCGCGCCTGCTCAACGGCATCGAGGTGCGCGATCTGGGCACCGCCATCACGGCGGCGCAGCAGATTCTATGGGCAGCCGGCTCCAACAACATGGTCATCGCCGCCAAGGGCCCCACCACGGCCGTGGTGGGCGTGGAGCGCGTGCTGATTCCCCAGGCCGGTCCGGCATCTCTTGCCACCGCTGGCTCCGGAGACGTGCTCGCCGGCATTCTCGCCGGCACCTTGGCCGTAAGCCACGGCGAGGTGGAGAGCTGGGAGCTCGCTGTCTCCTATGCGGTCACGGTGCACTCCTACACCGGGTTTGCCGCCGCTGCCGAGTTCGGCGAGATGAGCGTCATCGCCACCGACCTTGTGGACCTGATCGGCCCCGCCCTGCAGATGGTTGAGAACGAAGCCCTCAAGGACATGGGGCTTGCGGACTCCGAGGAGGACTAGCCGTGCCGCAGTACCGTCAGCCTGCCACCCGCTGGGCGTGGGCAGAGATCAACCAGGGCGCGCTGCGACGCAACACCCGGGCGTTCAAGAACCTGCTGGGTCCGCGCCAGCGCCTGTGCTGCGTGGTGAAGGCCGATGCATATGGTCACGGTGCCGTGGCCTGCGCCAAGGTCATGCACGCCACCGGTGCGGACATGTTCGCCGTGGCCACGGTGCTCGAGGGCGTGGAGCTGCGCCAAGGCGGCATCGATCGCACGCCGATTTTGGTTTTGAGCGAGCCCCCGCTGGAAGCAATCGATGTGCTGCTCGAGTACAACCTGATGCCTGCCGTCTACACATCCGAGTTCGCCCTGGCCTATGGCGAGCGCGCCTCGCAGATGGGCAAGATCGGCAAGTACCACATGGCTATCGAGACGGGCATGAACCGCGTGGGCGTGCACTACACTCAGGTGCTCGAGTTCAGGCGCGAGATCGACTTTCACCGCGGCATCGAGTGCGACGGCGTGTTCACACACTTCGCCACGGCAGACGAGCAGACCGGCTGGGACTACAAGCTGCAGTGCAAGCGCTTTGACGAGGCTGTGGCCGCTATGCGCGACGCCGGCTACGAGTGCGGCATCGTGCACTGTGACAACACGCCGGCCTCGATACTGGACCCCTCCACACACTATGACATGATCCGTGCGGGCATCGGTCTGTACGGTCTGCAGCCCTGCGAGGCGACACGGCCCGTTTTCCCCTTGGAGCCGGTGATGAGCGTGCGCGCCCGCGTGACGCGCGTGACGCATCCGGCTATGGGCGAGGGCGTGGGCTACGGCTTTACCTACCGCGTGCCCCGTACGCGCGTGCAGATTTGCACGCTGCCGCTCGGCTACGCGGACGGCCTGGCGCGCACGCTCTCCAACCGCATGGACGTGCTGTACCAGGGGCGCCGTATTCAGCAGGTGGGCAACATCTGCATGGACCAGTGTATGGTCGCCATCTCGCAGACCTCGATGCGCCAGGATCCGGAGGCGGCCTACGGCGACGTGATGACCGTCATCGGTCGCGACGGCGACGCCGAGATCACGATGGACGAGCATGCCCGCCTGCGCGGCACCATCAACTACGAGGTCGCTTGCGGCTTTGGCATGCGGCTCGAGAAGATCTACGTATAGGGTCGCGCCATGGGCGTCATGCGCATCCCGGGCCATACGCACCAAAAGCCGCGCGAGGTCTCGCTTGAAGAGATCCGCGCCGTGCTGGGCGACTGTCGCCTGTGCCAGCTCTACCAGTCGCGCACGAACATCGTTTTTGGTGTGGGCAACCCGCGTGCACGCGTGATGTTTGTGGGCGAGGCGCCGGGCAGAAACGAGGATCTGCAGGGCGAGCCCTTTGTGGGCGCGGCCGGTCAGGACCTGAACGGCATCCTCTCTCTGGCGGGGCTTGCGCGCGAGGACGTCTACATCGCCAACGTGCTCAAATGCCGCCCACCGGGCAACCGCGACCCCAAGGCCGACGAGATTCTGGCCTGCTCGCCCTTCTTGCGCGAACAGATCCGCAGCATCTGGCCGGACGTGATCGTGACACTGGGCAATCCCGCCACGCACTTTGTGCTCAAGACCGAGGTGGGCATCACGCGTCTGCGCGGGCGCTTTCACCAGATGGGGCACTTTGTGGTCATGCCCACGTTCCATCCGGCGGCTGCTCTGCGCAACCCGGCGTGGCAGGAGCTGCTGGAGGCGGATTTTCGCATGCTGGGCGAGTGGCTGGCCGCGCACCCGCAACAGGGGATGGATAGGCCCGAGGCGTAAGGCCCGCGGCCGAAAGATTGGATTGAGACATGCTGGAACGCAAAGGATTCGCGCAGTACACGAGTGCGAGTGCTGAGGACACGGAGCACCTGGGCGAGCTCATCTCCCGCGAGCTTCAGGATGGCGACGTGCTGGTGCTCACCGGCGGCTTGGGCGTGGGCAAGACGCATCTCACCAAGGGCGTGAGCCGCGGCCTGGGCGACGAGCATCCCGTGACGAGCCCCACCTTTGCCCTCATGGCCGTGCACGACCAGGGGCGCATCCCACTGTTCCATTTTGACCTGTACCGTCTGGAACACGCCTTTGAGCTGGAGGACACGGGCATCTATGACGTGCTGGGCTACGAGGGCGCTTGCCTTTTGGAGTGGGGCGAGCAGTTCCAGGACGAGCTGACCGACGAGTATCTCTCCGTGACGCTCGCGCGCGATGCGGACGACGAGAACCACCGCACCATCGCTCTGGACGCGTACGGCGAGCGTGCGCAGGAGCTGATGTGGGCAATCGATAAGGCTGTAGAAGATGACTGCAATGAATAACAACCGCAACGTGGTCGTGGCGATCGATACCTCGACCGATATGCTGGCCTGTGCCGTGACGTGGACCGATCCCGCTACGGGCGAGGCACAGCTCGTCTCGCGCGACCACCTGTGCCGCCGTCACGCCAACGTGGAGCTGGTGCAGACCGTGGAGGCGGCACTTGCGGAGGCGGGTCTGGCGATGGCCGATGTGGATGCGTTTTTGGTCGGTCGCGGCCCGGGCTCGTTCACCGGCGTGCGCATCGGTATCTCCACGGCAAAAGGCCTGGCACGTGGCGCGAACGTGCCGCTGCTGGGCACCTCGACGCTCGACGCCTGCGCCTGGACGGCGTGGCGAGCGGGCGAGCGCGGGCTTTTGGGCGTGGCCGCAGACGCCATGCGCGGCGAGGTGTACCCGGCGCTCTACCAGCTGGACGAATCCGGCGTGCACCGCATGTTCGAGCGCGAGCGCGTGGTTAAGGCCGCAGCGGCCCTTGACGAATGGCGCGCCCGTCCCGACTGGGGCCGCATGAAGCTCACGGGCGACGGTCTGGTGCGCTACGGCAAGCTGCTCGACGAGGCCGAGATGGCGCGCGCGATCGAGCGCGAGCTGTGGTGGCCCACGGGCGAGGGGCTGATGCTTGCCGGCGGCACGGGCGACGGGGACCCGGCGCTGGTGCTGCCCGTCTACACGCGCCTCTCCGATGCCGAGGAGAACGAGCGTCGTCGCCTGGGGCTGGGCGAGAGCGCAAACACCGAGAAGACCGGCGTGGCCGATGAGCTGGCCGGACGTCATCTGCAGTTCCGCCCCATGGGTGCAGCTGACGCCGAGGCCGCAGCGGCACTTGAGGCTACCTGCTTTGAGGGCGCGAGCCACGAGCCGTGGTCGGCGGCGCTGTTCCTGGAGGAGCTCTCGCCTGCGGCGGCGGCACCGCGCACCTGGTGGGTGGCGCACGACGACGGTGAGCTTTTGGGCATGGCCGGCGGCATGGTGGTGGAAAGCGACGTGCAGATCCTGGACGTCGCCTGCACCCCTGCGCGCCGCCACGAGGGCATTGCCCGCAAGCTGCTCGCGCACGTGAGCTACGACGCGCAGATGCTCGGCTGCACCACGGCCTCACTTGAAGTTGAGGCCGACAACGCCGCCGCCATCGCGCTCTACCGCTCCCTTGGCTTTGAGGAGGCTGGGCGCCGCCGCAACTACTACGGTCAGGGCAACGACGCCCTGGTCATGACGGCGCCGCTGCCGCTCGTGCTGCCGGTGGACGCCGCCTCGCCCGAGCCCACAGCCGCCGTGCAGCGCGTATGGCCGCTGTCCGAGCCGCAGCGCACCGATGACGAGCGCGCGCAGATCGCCGACGCGCAGCTGGTTCTCGCCATCGAGAGCTCGTGCGACGAGACGGCCGTGGCCATCATCGATAACGCGGGCCGCATGCTTGCCAACCAGGTCTCCACGCAGATCGACTTCCATGCGCGTTTTGGCGGCGTGGTGCCAGAGATCGCCTCGCGCAAGCACGTGGAGGTCATCGTGGGCGTGGTGGACGCTGCGCTCGAGGAGGCCGCAGCTTCCATGGGCCTTACCTCCCCCATAGCGCCTTGCGAGCTTGCCGCCGTGGGCGTGACGCAGGGGCCGGGCCTCGTGGGCGCGCTCGTGGTGGGCGTGGCCTTCGCCAAGGGATTCGCCTTTGCGGCGGGCTGTCCGCTCATCTGTGTGAACCACCTGGAGGGCCATCTCTACGCCAACCTGCTCGCGCAGCCCGACCTGGAGCCGCCGTTTATCTTCACGCTCGTCTCGGGCGGGCACACCATGCTGGTGCACGTAAAGGCCTGGGGCGACTACGAGGTTCTGGGCGAGACGCTCGACGACGCCGTGGGCGAGGCCTTTGACAAGGTGGCCAAGGCGCTGGGGCTGGGATACCCCGGCGGACCCATCATCTCCCGCCTGGCCGAGGGTGGAAACCCGCAGGCCATCGACTTCCCGCGCGCACTCAACCGCAAGGGCGACTACCGCTTCTCGCTCTCGGGTCTAAAGACGGCCGTGGTCTCCTACATCGAGCGCGAAACGGCGGCGGGCAACACCATCCACCTGCCCGACCTCGCTGCCTCCTTTGAGGCGGCGGTGTTCGACGTGCAGTACAAGAAGGCCAAAAACGCACTGCACGCGACGGGCTGCACGGAGTACTGCATCGGCGGAGGCGTCTCTGCCAATCCGCACCTGCGTGAGATGATGATCCGTAAGCTGGGACGCCAGGGCATTCGCGTGACGGTGCCGCCGCTCAATGCCTGCACGGACAACGCGGCCATGATCGCCGAGGTCGCCCGCCGCAAGTTTGCGGAAGGGGATTTTGCCGCGTTCGACGTGGACGCGGACCCGAACATGACGCTTTGATACCAGGCGTTGCCTGGGGTGACGCTTGGCCTGTGCGGGGGCGGGCTCGGGTTTTTGTCTTCGCTGGTCCTCGGCCTTTGGCCTGCGGAATCGCTCAGACAAAAACCCGAGTCCGCTCCTCTTTTTGCCGGGCGCGGGCGATCGCCCGGCAAGGGTATCGGGCGCGCGGGAAGATGGCGTGCCGTCTTGCTCTTTTGCTTGGTGCCGCGCACCGGCCCTTATGCTCCCAGCACTAGCTCCGTGAGCTGCTCGTTGGTGTCTATCAGGTAGTCTGCCCCCGCTTCGGCAAGCTCGTCGCGCCCGCGGAAGCCCCAGGTCACGCCGGCGACCTTGAGCCCGGCGTTGTGCCCGCAGGCCACATCGACATTGGAGTCGCCTACGTAGAGTGTGGTTTCTGGCGCGGCACCGAGCTGCTCCAGAACGTGCAGCGTGATAGGTGCGGCCGGCTTGGGCGGAAATGCGTCCACGCGCCCCTGGACCACATCGAAGGCATCCTCGCCAAAGTAACGCGCCGTCAGGGGCACCGCGGCGGCATGGTCCTTGTTGGTGAGCACCGCGAGCCGAACTCCGGCCGTGCGCAGGCGATCGAGCATCTCGACTGTACCGGGGTAGGGCGCCGTATGGTCCTGGCTGTGCTGAGCGTAGTAGGCACAGAACTCCGCGTAGGTGGCCGCAAAGGCGTCCGCATCGCCCGCGAACTCCGCTGGCATAAAGCGTTCGACCAGCTTGGGCATGCCGTTTCCCACCTTGTAGCGGTACGCGCCCACGGGAAAGGTCGGCCAGCCGTGGGCTGTGCACACGTGGTTGCCGGCGAGCGCCAGGTCTTCCAGCGTGTCGAGCACGGTGCCGTCCATGTCAAAGATCACGTGCGTAAAAGCCATGATGCCTCCAGGCTTGGAATGTGCGGCAGTATCGCGCGACCCGTCGTACGGTCTGCCACGCGGCGATAAAGCCATAAGAAAAGGCACCCTGTCGGATGCCTTGGTGAGTATCTGCAAAGCGGGCGCTACAGCGCGCGCTCGATCTCTTCGACCAGCTTTGCCTTAGGCATTGAGCCCACGGTACGCGCGATCTCCTCGCCATCTTTGAAGATAATGAGCGTGGGGATAGACATAACGCCGTACTCCATGGCGATGTCCTGGTTGTCGTCCACGTTGCACTTGGCGACCGAGATCTTCTCGGCCAGCTCGTCTGCCACCTGCTCCACCACGGGGGCAAGCGCGCGGCAGGGGCCGCACCAGGGCGCCCAGAAGTCCACGAGCACGGGCTTGCTGCTGTTGATGATGCTGGCCAGGGAGTCTGTGGTGACCTCTGCGATCGATGCCATGGGTTGCTCCTTTAAAATCGGCGCGCCGCGCCGCGTGCGTGTAAATCGCAGTGCTTATACCCAGCCGCCCGCAGCGGTTACACGCAAACGGCGGTTTTGGGGAGTAGCGGGGCGCGGGCCGAGCACGGCGCTAGAATAGGCGCTAAACGATCGACGGGAGCGGGCATGCAGACTTCTACCGAAGCGAAAAAACAGGCGATTCTGGAGGCGACGCGCCAGGAGCTGGACGCGCTCACTGCGCAGGGCGTGTGGATGGAGGGTAACGCCTTCTCGCCCGTAGTGCTGGTAAAAGGCCAGCTCAACGATGCTGAGGCTGCCGGCGGCAACCTTCTTGCCGGCGCGGACGGCACCGCACTGCGCGCCTCGCTTACCGCTATCGGCTACGCCCCGGAGGACTTCTGCGCGCTTTCTGCCGTGGCGCAGGCGAGCGACGAGCCCGCTGCCGTGCCCGCGGGCGAGTTGCTACCGCAGGCGCTCTTTCGCGAGGCGCTGGAGGCACTTGACCCCGAGGCCGTGATCTTGCTGGACACCGTGGCCGCCGACCTGATGCGCGAGGCCTACGCCGACGCGCTGGTTGTCATCGAGGACTTTGACGAGGCCATGCTCAAGCCGGGTCTGGTGGCCCATGTGTTGGGCCGACGCGTGCTCACGCTCGACGGTTTTGAGGCCGCGCTTGGCGACAAAGCCGAGAAGCAACGCATGTGGGCCTATCTCAAACAGCTGCCGCCCGCGGTGGCACCGTATTAAGCGCTGCTCCTACCCCTTCCGTTTACCGACTTTTATCAAAAAGATTGCAGGTCACCTTCCCAATTTTTACGGGGGGGGGTTATCATATCGCCTATCTATAGGTGTTGGGAATCACTGAATTAGCGATATGAAGGAGAGTTTCATGAAGAAAGGAATCGTAGGCGTAGGCCTTGCCGTTGCGCTTACCGGCGTCGTGGCCGCTCCGGCCATCGTGCCCGTAACCGCCGCGTACGCGGAGGACGTCACTACCGTTTCGACGGCCGAGGAGCTCGCCGCCGCCGTTGCCAACGGCGGCTCGATCAAGCTCGGTGCGGACATCACCGCGAGCATTACCGTTCCCGCCGGCAAGACCGTGACCCTCGACCTCGGCGGCAAGACGCTGACTGGCCAGGCAGTTGTTGAGGGCACGCTGACGGTCATTGATTCGACGGCTGTCCAGCCGACGGTTAACGGGGCCACCGTAAGCGGCTATGTTGGCGGAAAGATTGTCTACAGCAGCACTGCCGTGAAGGCTCAGAATGGTGGTCACTTCATTCTGAAGAGCGGTATGGTCCAGTCGACCGGGTACATCGGCGTAAGCGCTAAGGGAAATGAGAATCCCAAGGGCAGTGCCGACACGAGCGATGTCGCTTCTCAGGTCGACATCGAGGGCGGCTACGTCTTGGCTCAAGAGTACGGTATTTCCGCTCAGGGTCGCGGTGCCATCCTGAATGCAAGGGGTGGCGTTGTTGAGGCCAAGGACAATGCGGTTATCGGCGGAAATGGCACCGATAATTCTTCTGCTTATCGAGGCGGCACCACGATCAATGTGACCGGTGGTACTTACGTCGGCCATATCAAGAGCGGCGGCTACATTGCCTGCGGCGTTTATCACCCGCAGGCGGGTAAGCTGAACGTTTCCGGTGGCGATTTCATCATCGAGAATGGTGTCGGCGTTCTCATGCGTGGCGGCGACCTCAACATGACCGGTGGCTCCATCACGACTACGGGCAACGTCTCCGGTAAGGTTGGCGACTCTCGAATCATCTCGAGCTGCTACGGTGTCTTTGTTGATCCTTCTGCTAATTATCCGTCTGCCAAAGAGATGGGCGTTTCCGCCTCCGTTTCGGGCGGCACTATTGAGACCGAGGGTGCAAACGCCGACTCGATTATTCAGAGCAGCGCTGACAACACCTCGGTTAAGTCTGTCTCCACCACGGTGACCGGTGGTACGTTCGAGAACCTGAACAACCTCGTTGCCGCGGCCAAGTTTATGCCCGAGGATTATGCGGTCGAGACTTCCGATGGCGAGACCTTTACGGTCAAGACTGCGATCGATGCCGAGAAGGACAGCTCCTACGTCATCTCCGCTTCGATGAAAGATGGCGGCGCCAAGCTGAACATCTACTTCTCTGGCGACGATGCCCAGAAGAACGCCGAGGCGTTCATTGGCGGTGACGATAGCGGTGACAGCCCGTTCGAGCCGATCGACAAGGACGACGTCAAGGTCGTTACCTATACGGTGACCATCGATTATGACACCTGCGGCGGCGACAAGATTGAGCCTACGGATTTCGTTTTCACCCAAGCCGACGTGAAGGATGGCAAGAAGTTCGTCCTTGACAGCAAGAAGTTTGCGCAGACTGCCTCTCGTGACGGCTATAAGTTCGCTGGCTGGCTCGTCGTTGAATATGACGAGGACGGCAAAGAGACCGGAACCGCTCCGCTTCCTGATTACCTCAACGAGGAGGGCACTGGTATCGAACTCGACATCACGTCTGACGAGATGACCGAGGATACCGACTATTATGTTATGTTCCGCGCCTCTTGGACCTATGGCACCTACACGGTGAAGTTCGACTCCAACGGTGGCTCTGAGGTCAAGGCTGTCGCGCTCGATGTTGACGATGAGGGCCTGGCTACGCTCAATAAGTCCGACCTGCCCGCTGCTCCTACGCGCGAGGGCTACAGGTTCGTTGGCTGGCAGGAAGAGGCTGGCGGCAAGTGGGAGACCGTCGAGTACCCTGATTACTTCACCGCTGGCGATACGGCCGAGGAGAGCACCACGACTCTCAAGGCCCAGTGGATCACCGATCACGTTGTCGTCAACTTCGACTGCAATGGCGGTACCGCTATCGACTCCGTCGTGCTGAAGACCAACGACCAGAACTTCGCCACGTTCTCCAAGAACGACCTGCCCAAGAATCCCACCCGCGAGGGCTACACCTTCGCCGGCTGGCAGATCTATGCGATGGTCGATGAGGACGGTACGCTGGCTTGGGTCGATGCCGACCTTACCGAGACACAATTTGGCGCTGCCGAGACCGAGGAAGGCGCGACCTTTACTGTCAGGGCCTCCTGGACCCGCAACGACGAGTCCGACTCCAAGAAGGACAGCGAGTCCAACAAGAAGGAGAACGAGTCCAGCAAGAAGGCTCTGCCCAAGACGGGCGACGCTTCCCTGATCGCCACCGTGGCTGCCGGCCTTGCCGGCCTCTCCGCCGCTGGTGCCGGCCTCGTGACCAAGCGCCGCAACAAGTAGCACGCCGCCGGCGCCTCGCGCCGACCCGCTACCCATAGCGACCTCAAGGGCGACTACTCACGGTAGCCGCCCTTTTTGCGTAGTGTGTTAGCCGAAGGGCCTGAACACGCGATAAGCTCCGCGTTCTGTCCGATGAAGCGGAAATACAGGATCTTCAATTTGCAGTTTTGCCCCTGATTTCCCTTCTCCGTACGCGTCGCCGCCTACGCCCCTCGCTTGCGTTTCCGCCCGCATCCGTGCAGCTCGCGTGCTGACTTTACAGGTGTCTTGTCACCTGACATGACAAGTGCCATACTGTCGGCTCAATGGTTCGCCTAACGAGAGGGGCCGGCATGGCTGTAGGGGACAACATGGGCGCCGAGGCTCTGGCGCGCGACATCGCGGAGGGGCTGGCGTCGGCCACGACGGCTACGGAACGGGCACGCCTGGTGCCCATCGAGCTTCTGGAGGCAATCGACCGCTTGAAGTGCGAGCGCGACGCGGTGGTGCTCGCCCACTACTACGTGGCGCCTGAGGTGCAGGCCGTGGCCGATTACGTGGGCGACTCGTTTTACCTGGCAAAACTCGCCAAGTCCTTGCCGCAGCAGACCATCGTGCTGTGCGGCGTGGAATTCATGGGCGAGAGCGCCAAGCTCCTGAATCCCGATAAGACCGTGCTGCTGCCCGAGCCCGCCGCCGACTGCCCCATGGCGCATATGGTGCGCCGTGAGACGGTGGACGCCGCACGCGCCGAGTACGGTGACGATCTGGCCGTGGTCTGCTACGTCAACTCCACGGTAGAGATCAAGAGCTGGTCGGACGTGTGCGTGACGAGTTCCAACGCCGTAAAGATCGTGCGCGAGCTACCGCAGTCGCACGTGCTGTTCATTCCCGACCAGAACCTGGGCCGCTTTGTGGCCGAGCAGGTGCCCGAGAAGCACGTCTTGCTCAACCAGGGCTATTGCCCGCGCCATCACGTGATCACGGTGGAGCAGGTGGAGGCCGCCGAGGAGGCGCACCCCGACGCGCTCGTCCTCGCGCACCCCGAGTGCAAGGCTGATGTGCTGGCCGAGGCCGACTATATCGGTTCCACGGCGGGCATCATCTCGTTTGCCGAGCAGTCCGACGCGAGCGAGTTCATTATCGTGACGGTGGCGGGCGTGCTCTTTGAGCTGGAGCGCCGCTGCAAGGGTACAGACAAGCGCTTTTATTTCCCGGCCACGCGTCCTACCTGCGTAAACATGGACATGATTACGCTCGAGAAGCTCGTGCGCTGCCTGGAGCACGGCACGGGCGAGGTGCAGATCGGCGTCGACGAGGCGGCAGCGAACCAGGCAAAGCTTACGCTCGACCGCATGCTCGAGTACGCGGCGCGCTAGGGCGGGGAGGCTGCGATGCGCAACAACATGACGTGTGACGTGGTGATCGCCGGCTGCGGCGTGGCGGGTCTCTATGCGGCCCTCAACCTGCCGACGAGCATGAGCATCGTGATGCTCTCCAAGGGCGCGGTGGACGAGTGCGACTCGATGCTTGCGCAAGGCGGCATCTGCGTGCTGCCGGAGGGTGCGGACTACGAGTCGTTCTTTGCCGACACGCTGCACGCGGGCCACGGGGAGAACCGCCGCGAGAGCGTGGACATCATGATCCGCTCGAGCCGCTCGGTGATCAATGACCTGCTTGCCCTAGGCACGCGTTTTGAGCGCAAGCCGGACGGCTCGCTCGACTTTACGCGCGAGGGCGCGCATGCCCGCCCGCGCATCTGCTACCACGCGGACATCACGGGCAAGGAGATCACGCAGACGCTGTTGGCGGCTGTGCGCTGTCTGCCCAACATGCAGATTCTGGAGCACGTGGCCATGGTCGATATCCTCACCGAGGAGTACTGCGGCCAGACGGTGTGCGCGGGCGTGGTGGCGGTGCCCGTGAGCGAAGACGACTCGCTCAACCCGGCAGACGAGCTGGGCGTTCCCGGCTCCGCGCAGGAGGGCGAGCGCTTCGAGATCCGTGCCACGAATACCCTGTGGGCATGCGGCGGCATTGGCGGCCTGTACGACCATTCGACCAATTTTCCGCAGCTCACAGGCGATGCCTGCTATATCGCACGCGAGCACGGCATCAAGATGGCCGATCTCGACTACGTGCAGATCCACCCCACAGGGCTCTCCTCACCGCAACCGGGGCGCACGTTCCTGATTTCCGAGAGCTGCCGCGGCGAGGGCGCCGTGCTGCTGAACGCCGCCGGCGAGCGCTTCTGTGACGAGCTGCAGCCGCGCGACGTGGTGGCCGCGGCCATCAAGGAGCAGATGAAGGCCGACGGCACGCCGCACGAGTGGCTGAGCTTTGCGCCCGTGCCGCGCGAGACCGTGACGGGACACTTCGCCAACATCCGCGCGCGCTGCCTTGAGGACGGTCGCGACATTCTGGAGGAGCCCATCCCCGTGGTGCCCACGCAGCACTACTTTATGGGCGGCGTGTGGGTCGACCGCGACTCGGCAACCACCATGCCTCACCTGTTCGCAGCGGGTGAGACCAGCTGCAACGGCGTGCACGGCAAGAACCGTCTGGCCAGCAACAGCCTGCTCGAGTCGCTCGTGTTCGCCCGCCGCGCGGCTCACGTTATGTGCGCGGGCGAGTCACTGGGCGTGGAGCTTGCAGGCGAACCGGTGCTCGACGGGCGCCATCGCGCGCTCGGCGAGGGTGCGTCGGGGCGCGTGCTCGCCATCGACGAGCTGTGCGAGCGTGCAGGCACCGTGGCGCACGAGCCCGTGCCCTGCGGAGACGCACCGGTGGATATCAACGCAATCGGCAAGGAGGCGTAAAGCCCATGGATCCCATCACCATGAAGCTCGTGGCGGACGACCTGATTCTGCAGGCCCTGCGCGAGGACATCACCTTTGAGGACGTGAGCACGGCCTCCGTGTGCCCCGGGCCGCGTGAGGCCGAGGTGCAGCTGATCGCCAAGGCAGCAGGCGTGATCGCAGGCCTCGACGTGTTCGAGCGCGCCTTCACCCTGCTCGATCCCGCTACGTGCGTGGACGCGCGCGTGGCCGACGGAGACGCCGTCGAGCCCGGCCAGCACCTGGCCACCGTGCGCGGCGATGCCCGCGTGCTGCTCTCCGGCGAGCGCGTGGCCCTCAACTACCTGCAGCGCATGAGCGGAATCGCCACCTACACGCGCCAGATGGCGAGCGCCCTTGCGGGCACCGCCACCGTGCTGGTGGACACGCGCAAGACAACACCGGGGATGCGCGTCTTCGAGAAGGCGGCCGTGGCCATCGGCGGCGGGCGCAACCACCGCTACAACCTCTCCACCGCCGTGATGCTCAAGGACAACCACATCGATGCGGCGGGCGGTGTACGCGAAGCCGTGGCCGCCGCGCGCGAGCACGCCTCGTTTACCTGTACCGTCGAGGTGGAGTGCGAGAACCTGCAGATGGTGCGCGAGGCCGTGGAGGCCGGGGCAGACATCATCATGCTCGACAACATGGGCCATGCCGAGATGGCCGAGGCAATCGCGCTCATCGGTGGCCGCGCCAAGACCGAGGTCTCGGGCAACGTGGACGCGGGCAACATCCGCAGCCTGGCCGACCTGGGCGTCGACTACATCAGCTCCGGCGCGCTCACGCATTCGGCCCCGATTTTGGACCTGTCGCTCAAGCACCTGAAGATGCTCGGGTAGTATGGGCAACGCGAATAGTGGAGATGTGGCCGGCGGCAAGCGAGGTGGAGCCATGACGGGAGCCGAGCGCAGGAAAAAGATCATAGCCGAGCTGCGTAGCTCACAGGCGCCCATCTCGGGTTCGGCGCTGGCTCGTGCCGCGGGCGTGAGTCGGCAGGTCGTGGTGCAGGACATCGCGCTTTTGCGCGCCGACGGCCACGACGTGGTGGCCACGAGCCGCGGCTACGTGCTGCAGGAGGGCGCCGGTGCGCCCAATGTGCCCACGCGCCTGCTCAAGGTGCATCACGGCGTGGATGAGCTGGGCGACGAGCTTACGACCATTGTCGACCGCGGCGGCGCGGTGCTCAACGTGATGGTGAACCATCGCGTGTACGGCAAGATCACGGCCGACCTGGATATCCGCAATCGCCGCGATGTGGAGCGCTACCTGCAGGATATCGCCAGCGGCAAGAGCTTTCCGCTCATGACGGTAACGAGCGGCTACCACTTCCATCGCATCGCCGCCGATTCCGAAGCCGACCTCGACGAGATCGAGCAGGCCTTGGCCCAGAAGGGCTATCTGGCCGAGCTGCTCCCCTACGAGGACGGCCTCGCGTAGGGCTCGATCCGCACTCCGCCTCGCGCGCAATCACAAAGAAATACCGGTAACGAGCACGGAAAAGCGCAGATAAAACGCTATCCTATTAGCTAACTCTAGCTAATTTCCCACAAGAGGGAGTACATAATGCCCGATGCCAAGCCCGCTCGTTCCCGCACCCGCGCTTTGCGTGCTGCGGCCCTCGCGATCGCCGCGATGGCCGTGTCCTTCGTATGCGTTGCGGCCATGCCTCAGCATGCCTATGCCTACAGCACAGATCCGAGCGGCGCCGTCGGCAAGGTGACGGGCGCCAAGTACGGCCGCACCTACTATGGCACGAGCGTGGCCGACGTCATGCACATCGTGGACGACATGACCTCCTCCTACAACAACAAGCTGCATGAGTACGAGGTCACCATCGAGCTCATGGACGACTGGAACACCAAGAGTTACGGCCGTATCAAGGTACCCAACGGCTACACCTATCACATCAACATGAACGGCCACATGATCAACCGCGACCGCGCCCTCAACTTCGGCAAGGACAAGAAGTGGTACGCCGACGGCTCGGGCGAGGTCATCTACGTGGACGGCGGCACGCTCTATCTCGATGGCGGCACGGGCGCGTACTCCTATGTTGCGCACGCGGGCTACACCGACGACAACGGCAAGTTCTGGAAGTACGACGGCAAGGGCAAGACCGTCATCAAGGGTGGCCTGATCACGGGCGGCGCATGCGACGACTGGCACGGCGCGGGCGGCATCTCGCTCGCCTCGAGCAGCTCGCGTGCGTACATTAAGAACGTCACCATCGCCGGCAACATCACCGACCAGGTGGACTCTAGCCGCTACGGCCACGGCGCGGGTATCGCCGTGCACGCTTCGGGCTGCACGCTCGAGCTTAACAACGTCAAGGTGGACTATAACCATGCCGAGGGCTACGGCGGCGGCATCTACTTCCGCGAGGCCCCTAGCCGCCTGGCCTTTACCGACAGCGAGATCTGCAACAACACGGGCATCAAGGGCGGCGGCGGCATCTACTTTGACAGCAAGATCGACCTGACCATCGAGAACGTGAAGATCAACGACAACGTCACCCATGCCTCGGGCGGCGGCATCTACTTCAACGACTCCGACAGCAAGCTCACCATTAAAGGTACCGAGAAGAACAAGCTCTCCGTCTCGGGCAACCATGCCAAGAAGTACGGCGGCGCCATCTACTCGGGTGGTTCGTCTGCCGTGTTGGACGTGTCCTATGCGGAAATCAAGGGCAACTCGGCCGAGGGTGGCGGCTTCTACATCAACGGCAACAAGTCCAAGCTTACGGTGACACACTGCGGCATCTCCGAGAACTCCCCGGAGGCAGACGGCGGCGGCTTCTACATCGACGGCAACGAATGCACCGTGGTCGTTAAGGACTCCAACGTGAGCGGCAACTACGTCGGCAAAAACGGTGGAGCCATGTACCACAACGGCAAAAAGGGTTCGGTCACCTTTGAGAACACGACCCTTTCCGGCAACGAGGCCAGCGAGCGAAAAGGCGGCCTGGTGTACAACAAGTACGACGGCACGACCTTTACCATCAAGGACTCGACCATCTCTTACTCCAAGGCCGCGATGGGCGGCGCCTTCTATCTCGAGGACGTGACCACGCTCATCCTCGATAACTCGACCATCAAGGATTGCGATGGCGACGGCTTTGGCGAGGCCGGCGGCGGTGCCATCTACACTATCGACAACGGCACCAAGATCGAGATGAAGAACAATGCCAAGATCGTCGAATGCAGCGCGCTGACCGAGGGCGACGGCGGAGCCACGGCCGAGGGCGGCGCCATCTATTCCTCGGGCACCACCACCATCACCTCGCCAGACGGTACGGGCGTTATCTCGGGCTGCGTGGCCAAGATCGACGCCACCCTGGAAGTCGGCTACGGCGGCCATGGCGGCAACGGCGGCGGCATCTGGTTCAAGGGCGAGCTCTACCTGGACAACATAACCATCACGGGCAACAGCGCCGAGACGGACCCGAACAACTACTCGAACGGCTTTGGCGGCGGCGTCTACTGCGCCAACGACTCGTACAAGGCCTTCGAGGTCGCTCGGACGGTCAAGATCACCGGAAACACCGCCCAGCGTCTCGACGAGGAAACCATGAAGGTGCACACGCTGGACAGCAACCTCTACCTGTGCGGGTCTTCTGGTCAGGAGCTCTGCTCCGCATCCGGCGACCGCGCCCTCACTGCAGACAGTCGCATCGGCGTCGAGGCGGGGATGGGCAGCGCGACCCGCCGCCGCGTCACGGGCAACCAGGCCGCACTCACCAACATCAAGGACTGCTACGGCACCGTCTTTACGTCCGACGACAAGAGCTTCAGCATCGCGCTCGACGGCAGCTACGTGTACCTCTCCAGCGACCTGCCCAGCTACTCCGTGAGCGTCAAGACTGGCTGCTATTCGAAGAGCTGGGGTGCCAAGTTCGGCTCCGAGATCAGGCTCTACACCGACGAGTGGCTGACGTACAAAGACGACGACGATTATTCCCACGAGATGAACGAGTACCGCTACGGCAGCGAGTACAACAAGATCGACTACTGGACCGTGACCGACTCCTACGGCACGCGCACGGTAGTGCCCGAGACCAAGGGTGAAAGGCAGGTCGCGACCTTCACGCTGCGCGGCAGCGACGCGACGGCCGTGCCGCACGTGATCAGGCCGGTCGGCGCCGTAGGCCTGAAGATCGTGGATGGGGCCGGCTGGGACGAACTGACCGAGGGTTCTGCGTCTGTCTCGCTCACCTACACGAACGTCCGCGACGTGGCCTACTCTGTGCCCGATTCAGACGTGTGGGAGCCGGGCGACTGGGAAAAGATCTACATGCTCGTCAAGGATGCGGGCACGGACAAGCTCGACAGCATCACGACCGATGCTGCGACTCTTGCCTCCGGCACGGAGGTGAAGCGCGCCAAGGTCGAGAACGTGACGACGAAGGACGGGGCCGTTACCGGCAAGAAGGTGACCTACGAGGTCACGCTCAAGAAGTCGCTGCTGGGCGACAACCTGTACTCTCGCACAAGCGAGCTCATTGCGTTCCAGGCCCAGGTGAACAACAGCGAGCTGGGCGATCAGGTCGTTGAGGACCAGACCGATAGCTACCGCAGCGTCACATATCGTTCCAAGCTGTGCTCTGTGGCCACCAACGATGCCGGCGACATGACCGTTTCGTTCAGCGTCACGTACCCCGCGGTACGCACGGTCATGTTCGATACGGGCGATGGCGCGTTCGCCGACGGCAGCAAGGCCGTCAGCCTGCACACCCGCTCGGGCGGCACACTCGCATCGCTGCCCAGCGAGGTTCCCACCCGCGAGGGCTACGCGTTTGACGGCTGGTATATTGCCAACGAGCAGGGCGAGCCGAGTGACACGGCCGTGACCACGTCCACCGTCTTTGGCTCTGACGCCACGGTCGTTGCCAAGTGGCGCGCAACCACCAAGTACCGCATGGTGCTCTATATGTCCCAGGAAGGGGACGACGCGGACGATCCTTCTATCGTCGATGTGGACCTTGCCGTGTTCGACGGGGAGGTCACGACGGTGGAGATCGACAAGCCGGCGACCGACCCCGCGCGCGAGGGCTACATCTTTGGCGGCTGGTACACCGATGCGGCGTGCACGGCCGGTAACGAGTTCTTTAACAGTGCGGGCAAGGGCACGGTGGCCTATGCCGACACCGATCTGTGCCTCTACGCCAAGTGGACTCCCGAGACGTACTCGGTCACGTTCGACGCCGACGGCGGCGCGCCTGTGCCTGGCGAGCAGTCGGTTACGTATGGGAGCAAGGCTACGGCGCCTGAGACCGCGCCCACCAAGACGGGCTATACGTTCCGTTACTGGACGCTCGACGGCGTGGACGAGGCGTACAGCTTCGACACCCCGGTGACCGGCAGCATCGCTCTCAAGGCCGTCTGGGAGAAGAACAGCTACACCGTTGAGTACAAGAGCGGCGACACGACCATCGCCAAGACCAAGATCGTGGATGGCGAGAAGGCACCTTCTATGGATCCGGGCGAGAACGAGGGCTATCGCTTTGACGGTTGGTTCAAGAACTCCGCATGCACCGAGGCCTACGACTTCGATACGCCGGTGACCAGCGACCTCACCCTCTATGCCAAGTGGGTGAAGACCTGCACCGTCACGTTTAATACCCCCGAGGACGCCGAGCAGGTTGACTCGCTCACGGTCGATGCCGGCACAAAGCTTTCCTCTGCCGACCTGCCGCGCCCCGTGCGCGACAACTACCGCTTCCACGGCTGGCTTTTGGACGGCGCGGGGGTCGATGATGAGATCACCGTGAACAGCGACATGACGCTCGAGTCCCACTGGGTGGGCCGTACGATCTTTGTCTTCCTGCTCGACAACGACGACGCCGACTACAAGATGATGAAGTACGGCGACACGCTCACCGAGGAGAGCCTGGAGGTAAAGGAGGGCAAGCAGTACCCGACGCGCGAGGGCTTTGCGTTTGAGGGCTGGTACACCGACGATGAGTACACCCAGCCCGTTGAGTACGGATCGACCCTCACCGATGATCTCTATCTCTATCCCAAGTGGGAAGCCGAGTCTCGCACGGTGACCTTTAACAGCCAGGGAGGCAGTGCCGTGACCTCGCAGACCTTGAGCTACGCCGACTGCGCAACCGAGCCCGAGGCGCCCACCCGTGCGGGCTATGTCTTTAAGGGCTGGTTTACCAATGAGAAGTGCACCGACCCTTGGAACTTCGATGACCCGGTGACCGAGAACATCACGCTCTATGCCAAGTGGGCAGATACCGTGACCATTACGCTCGACGCCAACGGCGGCGAGCAGACCGATCCCTCTGCCATCATCATTGAGCGAGGCACCGCGGTGGGTGTGCTTCCCGTTCCGCGCCGTGAGTCTTCCGACCCCTACGGCACACCTTCCGCAGACGACGGCTACGTCTTTGCCGGCTGGTACACTGAGGACGGCAAGAAGGTGGATGCCGAGACGGAGTTCTCCGAGAGCACCACCCTTACTGCCTACTGGGAGCGCAACGGTGAGGTCTGCTTTGTGACCTACTACTCGAACGGTGAGATGCTCGACTACGATGTGGTCAAGACCGGTGAGAAGGTCGCCCGTCCTGCCGATCCCGCGCGTGCGGGCTACGAGTTCACCGGCTGGTACGAGGACGAGGGCTGCACCAAGGCATACGACTTCGACTCCGCGGTCACCGAGGACCTGAAGCTCTATGCCGGCTGGAAGGAGACCTCCGGCGGCGGCGATGACAGCGGTGACTCCGATGCCGATGACGATCCCGGTAAGGACGATTCTGGCAAGGATGATTCTGACAAGGGCGATTCTGGCAAGGGAGACAAGGGCCGCAAGGACGTTCTGCCCGGAACCGGTGATGCCTCCGTTGCCGCTGCAGCCGCAGCCCTCGCGGCCGGTTGCGCTCTGGCCGCCGCCGGCGTCGTGACAAAGCGCCGCCGCAACTAAGCGCTCGCCGCTGGCCGCCGCCGTAGCCGGCAGCCCGTTC
Source organism: Bacteroidaceae bacterium (assembly GCA_963630805.1). Classification (GTDB taxonomy): domain Bacteria; phylum Actinomycetota; class Coriobacteriia; order Coriobacteriales; family Coriobacteriaceae; genus Collinsella. The sequence continues at coordinate 1,200 of CAVGNZ010000021.1, read as the reverse complement.
GCGCCCTATCGGCACATTGTCGGCTGAGGGCGTCTGACGTGGACCGGCTGGAGCCCGCGTGAGATACCCCTTGACGATAGGGCAAACGCGGCCGTAATGGCAAAAAGCCCGCCCCGTGCTGCGAAGGCACGGGGCGGGCTTGCTCGTACTGTGGCAGAAGCCGTCTAAACGCTGCTGCTACTCGTCAACGATCTCGGTGATGGCACCGGCGGGGCAGGCCTCCTGGCAGGCACCGCAGGCAGCGCAGGAATCCTCGTCAACGACGGTGGCAACGTCCTGGAGCTCCAGAACGCCGCAGGGGCAGGTGTCGACGCAGACGCCACAGGCGATGCACTCGTCGGCATCGATTACGGGATGAGCCATGGTAGTTTCCTCTCTGTTGATGCCCGGCGCGACAGGCGATGCGCGCCGGAACGTATCGCTGCCTAACATAGCACGCCTTCGTCCCTTTGCAACACCCCGCGCCCCGCATCTTCATACCGTTCGCCGAGTCAGCTCAGGCTTACTACCTGCGAAAATGTTAACCATGGATGACTCTATGGCAAGGTGGGCTCAACGGCAGCGTGGACGAGGGCGTCAACTGGGGACCGTCTCGCACGCTTTCCCCTCGGCTTGCGCATGTGCGATGGGGGAGCGCCCGCCTTGACTCCGCTGTTAGATAACCTGCACGCGGCGGAATAAAAAATCTTATATGGAATGACTTAGATTTTGTATATCCGCGGCGTTAAGGGGATATAGTAGAACTGATCGAAAAACCGCGCGCCGGTGCAGCAGTGTGCCGGCGCCTGTTATGCGAAAGAAGAAGGGATCTCTTATGAGCAAGATTCTGGGCATCGACCTTGGTACCACCAACTCCGCCATGGCCGTTCTCGAGGGCGGCACCCCCACCATCATCGTGAACGCCGAGGGCGACCGCACCACCCCGTCCGTCGTGGGCTTCCGTGCCGACGGCGATCGCGTGGTGGGCAAGGCCGCTAAGAACCAGGCCGTCACCAACCCCAAGAACACCGTGTTCTCCATCAAGCGCTTCATGGGCCGCAAGTACTCCGAGTGCACCTCTGAGCTCAAGACCGTGCCCTACGAGGTCAAGGAGGGCCAGGGCGGCCGCGCCGTCGTCTCTATCGACGGCCAGGACTATACCGCCGAGCAGGTCAGCGCCATGACGCTCGCCAAGATGAAGGCCGACGCCGAGAAGTACCT
>CAVGNZ010000020.1:0-8365 GCA_963630805.1 Bacteroidaceae bacterium | reverse complement strand
GCAGATCGCCTGTAGGCATAAAGGCCGTGACCTCGGGGCGAATCTGGCCCTCGGGAGTAAACAGCTCTGCCGGCTCGTAAGAGCGCAGCCAACCGCGCAGCACGCGGAAGTGCTCATGCGTGTCCTTGGCAGACGCCAGCGGCACCTGGTGCGCGCGCCAGCTGCCCTCGGTCTTCTTGCCGTCGATGTGCTTGGGGCAGGTCCATCCCTTGGGCGTGCGGAAGACGATCATCGGGTACACGGGGCGCGTCTCGTCGCCCGCCTCGGCGCGAGCCTTGATGTCGCAGATCTTGGCAAAGACCTCTTCTAGCAGGTCGGCAAAGCGACGGTGGATAGAGGTGTGCGGCTCGTTGTCAAAGCCAGCCACAAAGAAGTGCGGCTCATAGCCCATGCCGCGGAAGAACTCGGTGAGCTCCTCGTCCGAGATGCGCGAGAGGATGGTGGGGTTCGCGATCTTGTAGCCGTTGAGATGAAGGATCGGCAGCACGATGCCGTCGGTCTTGGGGTTCACGAGCTTGTTGGACTGCCAGGACGTGGCGAGCGGGCCCGTCTCGGCCTCGCCATCGCCCACCACGGCCACGGCCAGCAGGCTCGGGTTGTCGAGCACCGCACCAAAGGCGTGCGAAAGCGTGTAGCCCAGCTCGCCGCCCTCGTGGATGGAGCCAGGGGTCTCGGGCGCAAAGTGGCTCGGAATGCCACCGGGGTACGAGAACTGACGGAAGAACTTCTGCAGGCCCGCCTCGTCATCGGTGATGTCGGGGCGGATCTCGCGGTAGGTGCCGTCGAGCAGCGACTGCGCGGTGCCCGCCGGACCGCCGTGGCCCGGCCCCATGAGGAACACGGTGTTCTGCCCGTGATCGGCGATCAGGCGGTTAACGTGCCCGAACAGGAAGTTCACGCCCGGTGTGGTGCCCCAGTGGCCCACCAGGCGGTGCTTGACGTCGGCGCGGCCAAAGTCACGCGTCTCGCCCGTTTTCTCGTCGGTCCAGTCCGCGCGCATAAGCGGGTTGGAACGCAGGTAGATCTGGCCCACCGAAAGGTAGTTGGCGCAGCGCCAGTATTTCTCTACCCCCTCGAGAGCCTGCGAGGATACAGGGGCGTCGAGCTTTTTCCACGGCGTTCCAAAAACGGGCTGAGACATGATTCCTCCTAGCGATCGCCGGCTCTCTCCTTCCGGCGTACGGTATTCGCATCGCGCAACGGCGCGGCGGGCGGCCGCACTGGGCAGAGCGCAGACCGCCGTCGCGCCGTAGATGCGCGTCCCGATTGCACATTGGGGGCGTGCAATCAGGCGACCGACGGCTCTTTGTTCCCGATGCGGCGTTTGTTCGCACCGGCTCTCTCCTGAACGCACAGCCGTTTGTCGTCCGAATCGGAGTATAGGAGCTAAAACGTTTTATCATTGCGAAAAAACGTTTTAGCTTTTTACCAGAGTCCCGTTAGTCGCCAGCCGGGCGGCTGTCGGAAACCAACTTGAAATGCTCTTTTCTGCAAGAAATCTTTTTCTCGCCGTGCACAGTAATCGCGCGTGCACCGACGGCGGGCCTCATGCCGGCTCCACAGTCCCAACACATCAGGACAGGCTGCGGACGCTCTCCTTTACCACCAGGCGCGGATCGAGCACGCGCTCGAGGGAACGGGCGCCCGGCTTTTCGATCTTGCGAATCATCATGTTGATGGCATGCTCGGCAAGCTTGGTCACGTCCTGCTCGATAGAGGTGAGCGCCGGCTCAAACAGCGCGTCGGCGGCGCTGTTGTCATAGCTCACCACGGAGTAGTCATCCGGCACACGCAGGCCCGCCTCGTGTAGGCGCTTGAGCAGGCCGAGGGTGATGTTGTCCGAACTGGCAAAGACGGCCGTGGCATCGGTCTTCACGACCTCGGCCGAGGCGCGGTACGCGTCCTCGATGTAGTACTCGGTCTCCACAGCAAGCGAGGGGTCGAACGGCACGTCGAACTCCTCCAGGGCGCGGCGGTATCCCGCAAGGCGCCGCTTACCGGTAGCGGATTTGGCCGCGTTGACCATGCAGGCGATGCGGCGATGCCCGGACTCCAGCAGGTACTTGGTAGCCATGTAGCCGCCCAGCTCGTGGTCGAAAGCCACCTTGTCGCAGGAAAGGTCGTCGACCACGCGGTCCACCATTACGTACGGAACCGGCAGACGCGAAAGCTCGTCGATGATCTCGCGGTTGGCCGGGCTCTCCTCCGCTACCACCAAAAACAGGCCATCGACGCCACGCATGACCAGCAGGGCAAGGAGGTCCAGGTCGTTTTCCGGAATGCCGTCCGAGGTGGTGATGAACAGGGCATAGCCCTTCTCGCGGCAGCGCTGCTCGAGGTTCTTGGCAAGCGAGGCGAAAAAGCGGCTCTCGATGTTGGGCACGATCAAGCCCAGCGTCTTGGACTGGCGCATCACCAGGCTGCGCGCGATCTGGTTGGGAACGTAGTGCTCGCGCGCCGCGACCTCTTTGATGCGACGGCGGTTCTCCTCCGAGATGCGGCACGGTCGGTTGTTCAGCACAAGCGAAACGGAGGAAGGCGAAAGTCCGACCTCGTTGGCGATCTGCTTAAGCGTCACTTTCTGCGCCACGGAGACGGTCCTTTCCTTCGCTTTCGTTCGCACACGCGGTAAAAGACTTTAGCACGAAGGGGCGCGCTGTGTAAGGACTGCAGACTTCAAGGCAAACAAAAATAGGGGCTCGTTTGCAACCGAACCCCTATTCATCAAAGTGCCTCGCCTAGCTCCCACGTATATATTGACCGAGCCCCGGCGAGCACGACTTCATTGTAGCCGTTTTTCACCTAGCGGGAAACGTGCTTTTGCGCAGAAGGCAGCGCCGCCGACGAAGGCGCGCCGTTAGCCAGGCGTTAACCGAGCCGCAAAAACAGAACAGGCCAGAGGGGTGAGCCTCTGGCCTGTTGGAAGTTCTGGTGCCCCAGGGCGGATTCGAACCGTCGACACCCGCTTTAGGAGAGCGGTGCTCTATCCCCTGAGCTACTGAGGCGTGCTGAACATTCTAGCAGAACGGCGCTGCACAGATGCGACAGCGCGGCATTCGCTAATCGATGAGCATCGGGTGGGCGGCGTCCACGGCATCGGGCGTGTCAGCCTGCTCGGGAGTCGGAGCCGAGCCGTCCCCTGCGCACTCGTCCTCGGCAGCCTCGACCTCTTTCACCATGACCTCCTGGCCTTGGAGCAGGTACGTCTGGTCGCTGCCGCAGTGCGGGCAGGTCTTGCCATGCTCCACGGTGCCGTAGGTCTGGCCGCAGCCCTCGCAAAACGTGAGCGCGGGAATCTCCTCGACCTTGAGCTCGGCACCTGCTACCAGCTGGTTTTTAGCCGCAGCCCAGGCCCACGCATCCGTGAGGTAGCGCGGCACCACGCCGGAGACCTCGCCCAGCTGCAGAGTCACGGCCGAGACGCGGTGCACACCGGCGTCCCGGCATGCACCCTCGACCGTACGGATGATATGGAAGACGATTCCCAGCTCGTGCACGTTACTCCCCTGCCGCCCTACTGTTTCTTCTTGCCAAAGCGGATCTTGAGCTCACGCTTGAGCGCGTACTTGGCAAGCGAGGGCACCTTCTGCTCAAAGGCGACCATCGTGGAGCACTCGGGGCGCTCGCGGAACAGGTGGATGGCGTCAAAGGCGCACTTGGTGGTGCACAGGCCGCAGCCCACGCACTTGTTGGGGTCGACCACCGAGGCGCCGCAGGAAAGGCAACGCGAGGTCTCGGCGCGCACCTGCTCCTCGGTGAGCGTCTGCACGTACTCGCGGAAGGGCGCGGCCTTGGCGGCAGCCTCCACCACGTGGTGCGGACGCTCGCGCTGAGCGGTGTCGTAGCCAGAAAGGTCAAGGTCGTCCTTGTTGAGCTCAACGTAGCGGCGCTGGTTGCGGCCGATCGTGAGCGTGCCCTTCTGCACAAAGCGATGGATGGAGACGGCGGCCTCGTGACCGGCGGCGATGGCATCGATGGCGAACTTGGGGCCGGTGTAGACGTCACCGCCCACAAAGATGTCGGGCTCGGCGGTCTGGTAGGTCTGCGGGTCGGCCACGGCGCCCTGGCCACGGCCCAGCTCCACCGCGGTGCCCTCGAGCAGACCGCCCCACTCGATGGCCTGGCCGATGGCGAAGATTACCTGGTCGCACTCGATCGTGCGCAGGTCGGACTCGTCGTACTCGGGGGCAAAGCGGCCCTCGTCGTTAAAGACGCGGACGCAGCGCTTGAAGACGACGCCGCGCACACGGCCATCCTCATCGGTCAGGACCTCCTTGGGACCCCAGCCGCAGGCGATCTTCACGCCGTCCTCGGTAGCCTCTTCCACTTCCTCGTCGCTCGCGGGCATCTCCTCGCGCGACTCCAGGCAGAGCATATCGACGGCGGGAGCGCCGGTGCGGGCGGAGACGCGTGCGGCGTCGATGGCGACGTTGCCGCCGCCCACCACGACGGTGCGGCCAAAGGGCGCTGCGGCGTCCTCGGTCTGATCGGTGTAGGCGGCCAGGAAGTCCACGGCCGTCCACACGCCGGAGGCGTCCTGCCCGGGAATGCCCGGCAGACGGCCGCCCTGGCAGCCGATGGCCACGTAGAAGGCGGCGTAGCCCTGCTCGCGCAGCTCAGCCAGCGTCACATCGCGGCCGACCTCAACGCCGTAGCGGATCTCGGCGCCCATGGCGCGAATAACCTCGACCTCGGCCTCGATGACGTCCTTCTCGAGCTTGAACGAGGGGATGCCGTAGGTGAGCATGCCGCCCGGGCGGTCGCGCTTCTCGAAGATCACGGGCTTGTAACCCTTCTCGGCCAGGTAGAAAGCGCAGGAGAGGCCGGCCGGGCCGGCGCCGATGATGGCGACCTTCTGGTCAAAGCCGCCGGAGCGGGTGGGGGTCACCACGGGCGGGATGTAGCGGGTCTCGGCGTCCAGGTCGCGTTGGGCGATGAACTTCTTGACCTCGTCGATGGCGATGGCCTCGTCCACACGGCCACGGGTGCAGGCGTCCTCGCAGCGGCGGTTGCAGATGCGGCCGCACACGGCGGGCAGCGGGTTCTCGCGCTTGATGAGGGCGAGCGCCTCGGTATAGCGGCCCTGAGCGGCGAGCTTGAGGTAGCCCTGCACCGCGATATGCGCCGGGCAGGCCGTCTTGCAGGGAGCGGTGCCGGTGTCGTAGGTCTCGATACGGTTGTCGTTGCGGTAGTTGGGCGACCACTTCTCGGGGCCCCACTTCACCACATCGGGCAGCTCCTGGCGCGGGTACTCGGGAACGGCGCCGGTCTTCTTGCTGCAGAGCTTCTGGCCCAGCTTGACGGCACCGGCCGGGCACACCTCGACGCAGCGGCCGCAGGCCACACACTTGCTCGTCTCGGTGCGGGCCACGTAGGCCGAACGCGAGAGGTTGGGCGTGTTGAACAGCTGCGAGGTGCGCAGCGCGTAGCACACGTTCACGTTGCAATTGCAGATGGCGAAGATCTTGTTCTCGCCGTCGATGTTGGTGATCTGGTGCACAAAGCCGTTGTCCTCGGCGGCGCGCAGGGTCTCGTAGACCTCCTCGCGCGTGATGTAGTGGCCGCGGTCGGTCTCCACCACGTAATCGGCCATGTCGCCCACCGCGATGCACCAGTCGTGCGGGTCGTCGCCGCAGCCCTCGCCGAGGGTCTGGCGGCTCGCGCGGCAGCTGCACATAGAGGCGGCGTACTTGCCCTCGTACTTGTCGAGCCAGTGCTCGATGTGCTCGATGGGCACCGAGGTGCTCTCGGCATCGATGGCCTTCTCGACGGGAATCACGTGCATGCCAATGCCCGCGCCTCCGGGCGGCACCATCGGCACGGCCTTGGAGAGCGGGCCCTTGGAGGCCTGCTCGAAGAACTTGGCGTACACAGGGTGCTCGCCCAGCTGGTTCATACGCATGTTGAGGAACTCGGCCGAGCCGGGCACCAGCATGGGCAGAACCCACTGCTTGGTGCGCGTGGGGTTCTCCCAGTTGTACTCGAGCAGGCCGGTGTAGGAGAGCTCGTCGAGCATAGGCAGGAGCTTCTCGGCCGCGATGCCCGTGGCCTTGACGGCGTCATCGAGCGTGTAGGGGTGGCGCATCTTGAGCTTGCACAGCATGTCGGCCTGCTCGTCGGTAGCGGCCTCGGCAAAGCTCCAGTACTCGTAGCCCTTGAGCTCGCTTTTGCCCAGCATACGGTTGGTGCAGTGCTTGCAGAGCGCCACGATGCTCGGGCGCGGGTTCTCGGGCAGCTCCGGCACGAACTCCGCGCCGATGTCGGGCTCGGTAAACGAGATTCCCGGTCCGTTGACGATCATGATTTCCCCTCTCACGGTATACGAGCGCCGCCCAGGCGTAGGCCGGCGCGCGAACAGACGTCCCTATCGTCTCGCGCTCGGTCTAGCGCGTCTTCCAGCTTTGCACGGCCTCGCGCAGCCACGCCGCCCACTCGTCGATCCCCTCGCCGGTCTTGGCGCTGATGGGGATGATGGTGGCGTTGGGGTTGCGCATCAGGATGTTCTCGCGGGCACGCTCCATCGAGAACGTGTCGAACACCGGCAGCGTATCGATCTTGTTGATGAGCACCACGTCGCAGATGGAGAACATCAGTGGGTACTTGAGCGGCTTGTCGTCGCCCTCGGGCACCGAAAGGATCATCGCGTTGGCCGAGGCGCCGGTGTCGAACTCCGCCGGGCACACCAGGTTGCCCACGTTCTCAAGGATCGCCAGGTCGACGGGCTGCTCGTCCTCGGCAAACAGCGCCTCCAGGCCCTGCTCGGTCATGTAGGCGTCCAAGTGGCACATGCCGCCCGTGTGGAGCTGGATGGAGCGCGCACCGGCCGCGGCGATGGTGCGAGCGTCCACGTCGGAGTCGATATCGGCCTCCATCACGGCGAGCGAAAGGTCGCCGGAGAGCGCCTCGATGGTGCGCGTGAGCGTGGTGGTCTTGCCCGAGCCGGGGCTCGACATGAGATTGAGCAGGAAGGTCCCGCGCTCGCGCAGGCGCCCGCGCAGCTCCTCGGCGTGCGCGTCGTTGTCCGCGAACACGCTCTGCTTGATCTCCAGCACCCGCACGTCTCCCATGCGCTTCCCCCTGACGTCTCATAGCTGCAAGCCGCGCAGCCGTTCATCGAATTGTGTTGACAGATTGTCAAAATCTATATTGACGGTTTGTCAACATTATTCAAGACTGGAATCGGCCATCAGGGGATATTCGAGGGGAGGACGGCTGCCGTGGCGACGCAAAAGCAGCAGACGCACGACGTGCGACGCGAAGAGATCCTGCAGGCGGTGCGCGACGAGTGCGCCGAGGTGGGAGTAAGCCGCCTTTCCGTCTCGGGTGTCACCAAGCGCGTAGGCATGACGCGGTCGCTGTTCTACCACTACTTCCCCACCAAGGAAGACGCCATCGACGCCGCGATCGACACCTCGATCGATGAGTTCGTGGCCAAGCTCGAGGCCTGGAACGCCCAGCGCACCCCCGGCGATGTGGACGGCGCGCTCCTGAGCATCTCCGAGCTCTTCTGCCACCTGGTGCTCGATGAGGCAGAGTTGCCAAAACTGCTGGTTGGAAGCGGTGCGGCGGCCCTCTACACCGGCTTTTTGCACCGCGTATCAGACCGGTGCGCGCGCTATATCTGCGAGACCACCGTGAAGGATTTCGCCGCCGCGCACACGGTGGAGATCGACCACGTGTACGAAACGTTCTACATGCTCATCAGCGGCCTGATCATGTTCATCCGCACCAACCCGGACACGCCGCCCGAGACGGTCCGCGATATCACCGCGTCCACGCTCCACCTGGAACAATACGTGCACCGCGGCCGCACATCATAGCTTTTTCGCCGCGCGGTGAGGGGCCGCGCGCATAGAGAGGAAGGGGAACACATGCTGTTCGACGTTTGGGGGTCCAATACCCTCACCCATTGGCTCGGCTGGGCCATGGTATTTATCGGTCTGATCGTTGCGAACGAGATCGGCCGCCGCACCAAAGTCGGCGCGGCCATCATCTTTGGCATCTGCCCGCTAGCGATGACCATCTACTGCGGAGCCATCGCACTGGGCGTGGCACAGGGTGCCGAGTGGGCGCTTACCAACCCCACCCACATCTACCAGAACAGCTGGTTCCACTACGCCAAGGTCTACGCGGCGTTGGCCGGCTGCTGGGGCTTTATCGCCATCAAGTACCAGTGGGGCAAGATCGGCAAGGCCAAGTGGTTCCGTGCCTACCCGTTTTTGATCGTGGCCATCAACATCCTGATCGCCGTCTGCTCCGACTTTGAGAGCGCCTACCACTACTTCGCCCTGGGCGAGACCACCTGGGTCACCTCCGAGGGCGCCACGCAGCTCGCCGGTTGGAACAACGTGTTCAACGGCATCGC
>CAVGNZ010000019.1:0-22328 GCA_963630805.1 Bacteroidaceae bacterium | reverse complement strand
ACTACCTGCCCATCCACAACGTGACCTTCGAGCCGGGCTGTCGCAACAACTGGCATATCCACACGGCTACCTCGGGCGGCGGTCAAGTCCTTATCTGCATCGATGGCTTTGGCTGGTACCAGGAAGAGGGCAAGCCCGCCCAGGCCCTGAAGCCCGGTGACATCGTGGAGATCCCGGCGAACGTCAAGCACTGGCACGGCGCCCGCCGCGACTCCTGGTTTAGCCACGTCGCCTTTGGCTACCCCGGCGAGAACTGCGCCAACGAGTGGTGCGAGCCCGTGGACGACGACGTCTACAACGCGCTGGAGGATTAACCATGGCCAAGAAGAACATGCTGGTTGCCTACTCCACCTGGAGCAACGGCAACACCGAGAAAATCGCCGAGCGGCTGGCCGGCGCCTGCGGCGCTGACCTGGCCGACATCGACGCGTGGATCGAATCCGTTAAGCGACTGCTGGGATAAGCCCTCGCAGGCGGCAACTACAAAGCCAAGCGCACCTATTCGTCGCCGTCGTCCCGGCTGCTGCGGTAATAATCCTCCAGTTTGGGGCGACAGGCCTCGAATATGACCTCCAGGCCCGGATCGAACTGCGAGCCCATGCCCTCGCGCATAATCGCAGTCGCCCGGTCGAAGTCCATAGGTTCCTTGTAGCAGCGCTTGCTCACCAGCGCGTCGTAGACATCCGCGACGGCCATGATGCGCGCTTCCACCGGAATCTGCGTGCCGGCAAGGCCATCCGGATAACCGCGACCGTCCCAACGTTCATGGTGGTAGCGGGCGATGTTGAACGCGGTGTCGACAAAGTCCTTCTCCTCCACACCGTCCAGCAGGATGCGCACGATCTCGCCGCTCTTGGCCGAATGCGTCTTGATGATCGCGAACTCCTCGTCCGTGAGCTTGCCCGGTTTGCACAGGATGGAGCTGTCGATGTTGATCTTGCCCAGGTCGTGCAGAGGCGCGGCGCGGACGATGTTGCCGGCCATGCGGAGGCTGATGCCCGCGTTGTCGCGCGAGACGATCTCGTCCATCAGGATGCGAATCACGTCGCTTGTACGCTTAACGTGACCACCCGTGTTACTGTCACGGTTCTCGATCATGTTGGCCATACCCATGGTGATCTTCTGCTGGATCTCGATCACATACGAGGCCTTCAGCTCAAGCTCGTCGGTCAGGTTCTCGTTGTAGACGCTCAGTGCGTCCAAGACGGCCTGGTCCTCCGTAACGTCGCGCACCTCGAAGAGATAACCCTGGTTCTTGCCGTCACGGCGCATCGACGTCTCGGAGATCTCAAAAGCAAGCGTAAGGTCGCCCACCTGGACCTTCCGGAACGCGGAGCCGTCCTCTTCGTACTGATTGATCATCTCGTCAAATAGCGGATGATCCTGAGAGAACCCCTTGTCGACCCGCTGCCCTTTCAGGTACGGAAGAAACTCGTAGGCCTTCTCGTTGCAACTCATAAAGTTGTGCCGGTAGCTCACCGCCACAAAGCCCTTCTTGGCGTGGTACTTCTGGTGCTGCGAGAGCACGCAGGCGATATCGTGCATGTGCATCTGGTCGTATGTCGTGGCCACGATGATGTCTGCAAAGACGTACATATACGGCATGAACGAGAACCCGGTATTGACGACCAGCTCCGCGGCATAGGCTGCCACAAATGCAAATCCCACCATCGTGAAGTTGTAGAGCACGATTCGGGAGTACGTGCCCTTCTTGAAATAGTACGCAGCGATGGTGAGCACGATGATGGCTACGGTGACGACGAGGTAGACGTTATGGAGGATCTTGAACGGTCCACCCGTGACAAGGGTCGCAGAGCCGAGCGGCGTCTTGACCACCTCGATCGATGAGTAATAGAGATCTGTTCCAAAGGAGCCCCAGACCAAAAACACGTGCGCGCAGGCCAGGGCATAGAACGCCAGCTTGGCGCGAATGTTCGCCTCGACGCCCAGGGCATGCAGCATGGTGAACAGGGCCGTAACGAGCAGAACCGAGTTGTCGAGATAGATAAAGCAAAACGCCATATAGGCGGCCTCGGGCGTAGTGACTCTGGATTTAAGCCAGTAGCCCAAAATGATGATGGGAATCAAGATGAGGATGGTCCACGAGTACACGCTGATGTTCTCGTAGTTCTTGGCCACAACGTAGGCCAGCAGTCCGATTGAGATGATTAAGCAGATGGCGAAACTCGTCGTAATCATGCAAATCGCTTCCCGTGAAATCAGTTCCAATCAGCGCGCGGCGCCAAGACGGTCGCCGCCCTGGCACGCACGCGCGTCCACCGCCCCATTAGCTCTTTTACTTTAATTGAATTTCCCAACGTAAAACGACAGAACGATGCAGAGTCAGATTTTGAGAGCGGGCTCGACAAAAAAACGGGGCGGCGCAGTGTTCCCGCGCCGCCCCGCCGTAGGAGTCGAACTGTGACGATGGCCCGCCGCTAGCGTTAGCTGCGACCCAGAAGCTTGGCGAGCAGGTTCCGCAGGAAACCGCCCGTGCGCTGCGGCTCAGAGATCGTCTTGCTGGAGCTTGCGCTCGTCATGTCTGTGCCAGGGTTGAAGTACTCGATCTCGCCGCCGTCAGACAGCTCCTTGGTGTCGGGATCGACCTCAGCGCCAGCGGCACGGTCGCCACTGTTTTCATAGCCGCCGTTTCCGATGCCCGCGCCTGCGCCCCAACGGCTGAACTCAGTTCCGCCCTGGACCTTCAGCTGAGCGGTGCCCGAAACCGTAACGTCGCTGCCGCTGCCCAAAAGGCCGCCGCCGATGCCCGCAGCGCACGGACCGCCCACGGCCGTAACATTGCCGCCGCTGATGCTGATGCCGGTGCCGCTGTCGTTGGATCCGCCGCCGATGCCCGCGCCGTGCACGCCGCCCCTGGCCGTAACCGTGCCACCGGTGATGCTGACATCAGAAGCTGCACCGCCAAAGGAGCCACCGATGCCCGCTGCGCCCCAGCCACCCTTCGCGGTAACGACGCCGCCAGAGACCGTGATATCGCTGCAGGCGTTGCTACCGTCAGCAACCCAGCCCGCTCCGATGCCGGCAGCCCTGTAACCGCCCGTTGCCTTGACCGTGCCACCGGCGATGGTGATATCGCTTACCTTGGATTCGTGTCCACCGCCGATGCCCGCGCCGTACTCGCCGCCCGTAGCGTAAAGGTGCTGGTCCGCGTTGCTGGCCTTCACGGTCAGGTTACCGGCGTTGCCCTTCTCGAGGCCGGCATGGTTGTCGCCGCTCTTCACCACGTTCGACTTGAGCAGCGTGATAGCCACGTCGCCCTTGCCGCTCGTGGACACGGCAGCCTTCCCATCTTCGCTTACGTCGATGTTCACCCACTGGAAGGTGACCTCAGCGGTCTGGTCGTCCTCCGCCGTAAGGGCGATGGTGTTGGCAGTCATATCTGCATCCGACTGCGTGATAAGGGTGTCGCTGGTCTGCAGCTCGTCGGAAACGCCGCCCGCCTGCGTGACGTATTGTTTTCCGTCAGCCTTGGCCGTGACCGTGACGCTGCCGTTCATGAGGTCGTACTCTTGGGCAGACGCCTCGGCAACCGCACCCCCCGGCGCTACGCAGAGGGCCATGAGCAGTGCGCTCGAGGCGGTCACCATTCCGAAATACTTCTTCCTCATATCTCCTCCACTCCATCGGCCTTACGGCAACTTGCCTGGATTCACCTTCAAGAAGAACTGCAGCTCAGGCACTTCCTCTATCAAGCCCACAAATGATACCAGATAGGATCCATACGTAAAGGAAAAGCAGGCCCCGATTTGCAAGTTTCTTCGAATGCCACAGCCGCACAATCCCAAACAGGTGTTTGCCCCATATGGTATGATGATTGGTCACCTGACGTGTTGGGCGAAGGCGAGGGAAAGGGGTGCGGCGCCGTGAGCGATGTGGACATCGACTCGATTATCAAAGGCATTGTGACGAGTGACCGTTACCGCTCGAGCTCGCATTTCTCGCAGCGCGTCTATACAGATGAGCCCATCCTCACCACCGGGCGACAGATGGGCTCGTACCTGCCCGACGAGTACCGCAAGATGCGTTCCATCTCGCGCTGGCAGGAAGGCAAGAACGGCTCCCGCGGCCGCTGGCTCTCCGAAGCCGAGCTCTTCTACCGTCAGGGCATGGCCATGGCCGACTTTGAGGACGACTGCCCCTATCACGGCTCGTTCAAGTCGTACTTCCCCACCTACAGCGTGATGAGCGACCGCCAACTGCGCGGATACTTCACCTGGCGCTCGCACGTGCGCGCAGGCGACGTCGAGGAGACCTCGACCTCCTTCGCCTATCTGTACCTGTACGAATTGCTCTGCGGGATCGGCGTCACAGAGCCGCTCTCCGGCTACCACCAGATTGAATCGTTCTGGCAGGCCTATCGCGCCTTTGCTCCCGAGCTCGACCGCTATGCGCGCTCCTGGCTGCTTGATTACGCCGTCTATCACAACCTGCCGACCGAGCTTTTGGGTGAGAACAAGATCGTTGCCTTCGATCGCGCCCTCACCGCGCTCAAACGCGCGCAAGATGCCGCCGTGGCCGCTGAGCGCGCCGCGCGGGGCACGCGGACGGGAAAGCGCAAGACCGCACCCGGCGCATCGCTTACGCCGGGCACGGAAGAGGCGCTCTTTGCCGCCATCAACGAACTCTCGACATACCGGATCGCCGAGTCGCGCTTTGCCAAGGACCACTACGAGGACCTGCGCCATGTGGCCTGCTGCGTCTACCTGCAACTGGCCGAACACTATGCCAAACGCCGCAAGCTCGGCCTCATCGAGAGCCTGTTTGGCGAGCAGATGGCGCTGCCCTACACCATGTTCGGCTCCGCGGTGTTCTTTGACCCCGAGCACCACCCCGACTGCACCTACGAGCTCGACGAGATCCATCGGTACCGCTGCGAGCGAGGCCTGTGGACCTGCGAGCGCTTCTACGGAAGCAGGGCCAAGAGCGGCCAGCTGGGGCTCATCATGCGCGCGGTCGACCGCGTGATGCGTACCACCTGGAGCTACCCTCACCCGCTCAAAGAAGAGGGCGCGCCCAAGTATGTACTCAAGATGGTAGAGAAGACCGCAGAAGAGCGCTTTGCCTGGGCGCAGACGCACAAGCCCGTCGAGGTGCACATCGACCTTTCCTCCCTGCGGGGGATACGCGATGCCGCTGCGCGCAGCCGCGAGGCGCTGCTCACCGACGAGGAACGCGGGGTCGAGCCGGCGGTAGAGGCCGAAGGGACGCACGCGGCCGGGGGCACGACCGAAACTGCAGCCGCGCCTGAGCCGGAGCCTGAATTCGAGCGCGAGGCGTTGCCCGCGCCAGACTCTGCACCGGACCCCACGCTGTCCACATCAGTGGACGAACTGTGCCACGACGCGCTCCCGGACGGCCCGCTCTCCGCGGCGCAGCTCACCTACCTGCGGGCGCTGGTCGCCAGCGACGACGCCGCCAGGGCCGAAGCGCTTGCAAGCGCGTCCGCAAGCGAGGATATGATGGTCGATGCCGTCAACGAGGCCCTGTTCGACACGATCGGCGACACCGTCATCGAGTACTCCGCAGACGGCCCCGCACTCATAGAAGACTACCGTGAAGACGTGGAAGGGATTCTCCAACATGCCTGATACGAAGCCCGCCGCGGCACCCCGCGTGCCCAAGCGCGTCGCTGCCGTGATCCTGAACTCCCTCAAGGGCGGCGTGGTGCCGCGCATCGGCCTGCCCTACATCACCGTGGGCCGCGAGGTCGAGATCCGCGCGCTGCTCACCGACCTCGATCTGATCGCCGACGGCGGAGCGAGCTTCCGGTTTTTGGTCGGACGCTACGGCGCGGGCAAGAGCTTTCTTCTGCAGACCATCCGCACGCATGCCATGGGCGAAGGCTTTGTGGTGGCGGACGCGGATCTCTCCCCCGAGCGCCGCTTGCAGGGTGGCCAGGGTCAGGGCCTTGCAACCTACCGTGAGCTCATCCGCAACCTCTCCACCAAAACGCGCCCCGAGGGCGGTGCGCTCAATCTCATCCTGGATCGTTGGGTAGCAAGCAGCCAGGAGGCGAGCTCGGACGCGCACGGCGAGCAGGAGCTACGCGAGCAGCTGGCCTGCCTCGAGGAAATGGTCCACGGGTTTGACTTTTCACGCATGCTCATGCGCTACCGCACGGCCTCCATCGAGGGTGACGAGGAGACCATGAGCTGCGTGACCCGCTGGCTGCGCGGCGAGTACCGCACCAAGAGCGAGGCCCGCGCCGACCTGGGATGCTCGACGATCATCGGCGATGACGACTGGTACGACTACATCAAGCTGCTCGCACGTTTCTTGGTGCTGAGCGGTTACAAGGGCATGCTCGTGCTTATCGATGAGCTGGTGAACCTCTACAAGATCCCCAATGCCATCACGCGCCAGTACAACTACGAGAAGATCCTCACGATGTACAACGACACCTTGCAGGGTAAGGCGCACCATCTGGGCATCATCATGGGCGGCACGCCGACCTCCATCGAGGACCGCCGCCGTGGCGTCTTTAGCTACGAGGCCCTGCGCAGCCGCCTGACACAGGGGCGCTTTGCCCGAGAGGACATGCGCGACATGCTGGCGCCCATCATCCGCCTGCACCCCCTCACCTATGAGGAGCTGCTGGTGCTCATCGAGAAGCTGGGGCAGATCCACGCCGGCTACTTTGGATACACCGACACCATCACCGACGAGGGCCTCGCAGCTTTTTTGCAAATTGAGTTCGGGCGCGTGGGCGCCGACACGCACCTCACCCCGCGCGAGGTGATTCGCGACTTCATCGAGCTACTGGACATCGCGTTCCAGAATCCGGAGAGGGACATCTCACAGCTCTTGCGCGATGAGGGCGCCATTGCGGGCAGCGCCGCGAGCAGCACGGGCGGCGGTGCGGGCGGCTCGGCCGACGCGCCGTTCGCCGAGTTCACGCTCTAGTGCGATGAAGCCGTCAGGGCCTTGTTGAGCGAGACGAGAGTGCGGGTGAGCTCGCCCTCATCGAGCAGCTGGGCATCGACCAGGAAGTCGGCAACGCCCGCCTCGATAAGTTCTGACAGATCGGGCAGGCGGTCGAGAGGCTCATCGTTAAAGATGCGCGTGCGCCCGAGCGCATCAACCTGAACAGGCAGACGGCTCCCATCGCGCTCGACCAGCGCTCGCACGCTCGCGCGGCGCTTGCATGTAGAGCATTCGGCCGCGCACGACCCCTCCGCCGTAAGCAGGCAGTGCTCGCAGACCATAAGCTGAGGCATGCCAAAAGCGAGCACGCCTAGCCGCGTGGGACCGGAGAGGCGGGCAGTGCGTGCGAGCGGTAAGATCTCCTCGCGCGAGAGCTCATCGGGCAGCCAGACGCAGCCCGCGCCGCCCGCTGCGAACCAGTCCGCGCTGCGCCCGTTGGTCACCGATAGGGGCGCCGCGACGTCAAAGGTAGCCCTCTCAGCACGTGCCCACTCGAGATGGGCGTAGTTACGGCATACCACGCCGGCCGCCTTTTGCATAAGTCCCCGCGCCGTCTTCTCGTCGCACGCGCGAGCCGGCTCATCAAGCACGACCGTAAGACGGGGCAGCATGTCCTGCCAGCCGGCAGCGTTCTCCCGCACCGTCGACGCGCGCACAAGGACGCGCTCCACCCGGGCATCGTGCAAGAGCGCCGCGGCCGTCTTCGCATCGCCCGCGAGCACGGACAGGCGCGGCTCGGGAGCCAAAGCATCGGGTACTGTCTCCCTCGCCGCAGGTATCGCCACTGAACGGGCCGGCGACGTCGCGAACGCCGCGCAGGCCGGCGTTGTGCAACCAGCCGGTCCCGCGGTCGCAGCGCTCTCGAACCCGTCCAGTTCCGCATGCATCTGGGAGACCGCCGCGCGCGAGCGCTCGAGCACGCTTACACTGCTGATACGGTGAACAGCGCTGCCCACCTCGACCTTTCGTTTGCAGTGCACCAGGATGTTCGCGCCCGCCGGCGCATCAACCGGACAGGGCACCTGCGGCCAGCGCTTGGGTACGTCCTTGGGCGCATCAGGCCCGGGCGTCGAGCGAATCTCGAACATGTCCCCGGCGCAAACGTCCGTATCTAGTGCGACCGTGACCTCGTCGCGCCCGCGATCGACCAGCATACCCACAGGCATGCCCTGGTTGCAGGCGCGCTCGAAGCTCATGAGCTCCGCCCCGGAGGCACCGCGCAGATAGGCATCGGTGAAGCCGCGGTTGAACGACATGCCGAGGCGCCTTTTGCAGGCGCGGGCGAACGAGGCGTCGTACGTGCCCGCCGCACAGGCATCGAGCGCGGCGCGGTAGGTCGAGACCACGTTGTAGACGTAATCGGGATTCTTCATGCGCCCCTCGATCTTGAGGGCCGAGACGCCGGCCGCCACAAGCTCGTCCACGTGCTCGATGCTACAGTAATCGCGCGGGCACAGCAGACGGTTCCGGTCATCCGGCACAAGCGAGACGCCCTGCGCATCCTGCAGGTCATACGTCATGCGGCAGGGCTGTGTGCAGTCTCCCCGGTTGGCAGAACGCCCGCGCCGCAAGGCCGAAAACGCGCACGCGCCCGAATAGCAGACGCAGATGGCCCCATGGCAAAAGACCTCAACCGGCAGCCCTGTCTGGACCACGGCCTCAATCTCGTCCACCGAAAGCTCGCGCGAGACGGTCACGCGCTCGACCGCGAGCTCGCGCGCAACATATGCCGCACCTGCCGCAGACATCACACCGGTCTGCGTGGACAGATGGATCTCAACGCCGGGGATCTCGCGATGCAGCAGGTCGATAAGGCCGGCGTCCGCCACGATCAGGGCATCGGCGCCTGCGGCGAGCGCCGTGCGCGCAAGCTCAAGCGCCGCCCCCCGCTCCTGCTCACGCAGATACACGTTGCAGGTCACGTACACGCGCACGCCGTGCGTATGTGCAAGACGAACCGCCCGGCCGAACACCGCGGGGTCGATATCCGTTGCGCTCGCGCGGGCGTTGAACGCGCCCAAACCGCAGTACACGGCATCGGCCCCGGCCGCCACGGCGGCAAGGAACGCATCGAGCGAGCCGGCGGGCGCCAGCAGTTCGGGAAGCGAGTCAGTCATGGGTTGAAAACACCGTTTCGCTGGTATGCAATCGTTCTGGAATATGGCACCCATAAGCATACACGAGGCCCGCGGCGCACCTGTTGCGCTATTCTGAACAGCATGTATGAATGCATGCTCCGCAAAGGCATAAGCTGTCTGCACGGAAACCGATAGGAGGTCTTCATGGGCCCACGCCAGCGCCACGCGCGCCAGCGCGCTAAAACGCATACCCTCCCCATCGTTCTGGGGTCGTTTTTCGGGTTCTTTGTCATCATCTGCATCGCCTTCGCGATCGGCATGATGGCGAACGTGAACCGCTGGCTTTCCGACCTGCCCGACTACACAGACGCCAACGCCTACCTGGCATCGGAGCCCACGACGATCCTCGACTCCAACGGCAACGAGATCGCCTCGCTCTATATCCAGAACCGCCAGAGCGTAACCATCGACCAGATCTCCGACTATGTGCTCAAGGGCACCGTCGAGGTCGAGGACGAGCGTTTCTATGAGCACAACGGCGTCGACATCATCGGTATCGGCCGCGCCGTGCTGAGCCAGCTCGCCGGCCGCTCCGAGGGCGCCTCCACCATCACCCAGCAGCTCGTGCGCAACACCATCCTGTCCGAAGAGCAGTTCGACAACACCATCGAGCGTAAGGTCCGCGAGGCCTGGATCGCCATCCAGATGGAGAAGATCTTCACCAAAGACGAGATCCTCGACATGTACCTCAACACCATCTACTACGGACACGGCGCCTACGGCATCGAGACGGCGAGCCAGACCTACTTCTCCAAGCACGCCAACGAGCTCACCCTCGCCGAGGCCGCGCTTCTCGTGGGCCTGCCCAACTCGCCCTCCTACCTGGACCCCACGAGCAACCCCGAGGGCGCGCTCGCACGTCGCAACAAGGTTCTCGACAACATGCTGCGCCTGGGTTCCATCACGCAGGAGGAGCATGATGCCGCGCAGGCCGAGGAGCTCACGCTCAACGTCACCGAGATGACCCAGAGCGGAACGCTCGCCTACCCTTACTTTGTCGACTACGTCAAGAGCCTGCTGCAGGAGCAGTTCTCCACCGATGTCCTGTTCAAGGGCGGTCTGACCATTAAGACCACCATCGATCCCACCATCCAGCAGACGGCCGAGCAGATCGCCACCGAGCAGCTGACAGACATAGGTGCCGAAGAACTGGACGTGGGCATGATCGTGATCGACCCCAAGACCGGCTACATCAAGGCCATGGTGGGCGGACGCGATTACTACGCAAACGATGCGCACATCAACCACACCACTTCGCGCCGCGCCGTTGGCTCCACGTTCAAGGGCTTTACGCTTGCTGCCGCCATCAAGGCCGGCATGAACCCCAGCATCCTGCTCAACTGCACATCGCCCATGAAGATCACCGATAGCTACACGGTGCAGAACTACGGCGGCTATAACTACGGCGTCAAGACGCTCGCGCAGGCCACGGCGGTCTCGTCCAATACGGGCTATGTGCAGGTGGCCAAGGCCATCGGCAACTCGAAGATCATCTCCATGTGCAGCGACCTGGGCATCGACACCGACGCCGCCGGTATGGACCAGTCTGCTCTCTCGCTCACCCTGGGCGCCATGAGCAACGGCCTTACCGCGATCGAGATGTGCGAGGGATACGCCACCTTCGCGGCCGGCGGCCAGCACCGCAACGCCGTCGCTGTGACCGAGATCCTTTCGCGCACGGGCTCCACGCTCTATGAGCACACCGACAACTACGATCAGGTGCTCACCGCGGGCGAGGCCGAGGCCGTGACCGATGTCCTCAAGACCGTCATGCAGTCCGGCGGCACCGGCTCGCAGGGTGCGCTTTCCGTCAACCAGCCCGTCGCAGGCAAGACCGGCACCGCGGGCGACGCCAGCACCACCACCGACCTGTGGTTCTGCGGCTACACCCCGCAGTACGCTGTCTCTATCTGGACGGGCCGCTCCAACTCCAACGCCGGTATCACCCAGTGGCACAACTCGCAGATCACCCTGCCCATCTTCCGCAAGTTCATGAACACGGTGCTCGAGGGCGTGGAGCGCGAGGAGTTCCCCACCGGCGAGACCCCCACCTACAAAGAGAACTCCACCTGGACGCTCGTGGGCGGCAACTACTCTTCTGTTCCCACCACGAGCAATGAGACCGAGGAAGAGGAGACCGAGGAAACCGAGGAGGAGCCCGCTGAAGGCGGAGACGGCACCGACAGCGGCGCTAGCGGTGGCACCGACAGCGGCACCGGCGGCGACTCGAGCGACGTGACGCCCACGCCCACGCCGACACCCACGCCCACGCCCACGCCTACACCGACTCCGACCCCGACGCCCACGCCCACGCCCGATACCGGTGGTGATACCACCACGACCACGCAGTAAGGGCACACGCAAGCCCCGTACCCAGCCAGCAAAACGCCGGTGTCGATCACATGGTCGGCACCGGCGTTACCGTTTCTATGGCAAACGGTCAGCTCAAGGCGATTTAAGAGCACGAAAAGGGGCACCGACCTGCATCGATGCCCCTGAATCGGACACGCATTTTGTCCTATAAGCCTTGAGCCGTTCGGGTTAGCGCTTGGTCTTCCCCAACTTCTTGATAAGGCCCTCAAGGCGCTCACTGTCCTGCACGGTCTGCGAGATGACGAGGATCGTATCGTTGCCGGCAAGAGAGCCCAAAACGTCGGGAAGCTCGGCCGCGTCGATAGCCGCCGCGATACCGTTTGCTGTGCCGGGCTGTGCCTTGATGATCAAAAGGTTGTCAGCGCGCTTAACCTCTACGACCAGCTCGGAAACCATGCGTTGCAGATGTAGATCCTCCGCCAAGACGTATACGCCCTCAGGCAGCTTGCGCAGGCCCATGTCGGCGATATCGCGCGACACGGTAGCCTGAGTGCAGTCGTATCCGCAGGCCTTAAGCTCATCGACCAGCATGCGCTGCGTGCGCACGTCCTTGTTGCGAACGATGTCGCGAATCGAATCCTGTCGCCCGTTGCGTTTCTTAGCCATAGCTGGCGCTACTCTCCCCCGATGTCTCAATACACGGCACCCGGCAAAAGAGCTAGGCCGCGGCCCCTAGGCGATTATAGCTGCATATTTTTAGGGCTATTCAACAAAATAGCGAATATTTCAATCCTGTATCCGCAAACGCACGCATGTGCCTACGCGCTACGCGGAATGCCGAGGGCCTAGAGAATCGGCGCGAGCGGGATATGCGAAACGCGCGCGATCTCGCGTAGGCGCGAACCGATGCAGCATCCCACGGCGTTGCGGCGCGTCATGGGCTTGTACATGCAGCCAAAATCGCGGGCCGCGTGACTCATGGCGGCCAGCGCCTGCTGCGTGGCCTCGTCATCGAGCATATCCTGCACGCGCTGGGTTCGCTCCGTAGATGAAACGGAGCTCTTGCCGATACTCGCGTTATCGATACAGCGAATCACATCGAGCAGATAGCGACGGTACAGAGGCTCCATCTCGGCATCGTTCAGGTCATAGCCCCAGCTACGAAACAGGTCGACCAGCTCTGCATGCTCCTGCTCGCACACGGCATAGCGATCCGGGTCGAATGCATCGGGGGCGGCCGCCTCGCGTGTCACGTGATAGCTCGGGCCCGCCATAACGCCGGCTCGCTCGATACGCTCCAGACAGGCGATGACGCCATCCATGGGAGCTTTCTCGAGGGGGCGTGCGATAACTTCCCGCGCGAGGGAAGAATCCAACAGGATGCCATAGGGGTCATCCAGAACGCCCAGCATCAGCAGCTCGCCCACAGCCTTATGGAAGGCCGATGCGGTGCCCCACGTCTGCGTCTCAAAAGAGATCACGCTCGAGGTCCGCTCACGGTTCTTGCCCACATACGAATCAAGGGACTGCTCGGGAACACAGAGCTGCAGGTCGTGCTGGCGAGTAAAGCTTGCGAGGTCGTTAAGCAAGCCCGTACCGAGCCAGTCGCGGTCGCGCATCGCAATCAGGTAGGACCCGCGGGCGGCGCACACAGCCGTGTGGATACCGACGGCGATGTTGTCGGAGTCAAGGGAGACAACCTCGACGCGAATGTCATGCTCGCGAAAGCGCTCGCACATGGAGGCGGTCCGATCGCTCGACGCGCAATCGACGATTACAAGCTCAAGGTCGTCGAACGACTGCCCAAGCACGCTCTCGACGGCGCGAACAAGCGTGTCCTCGGCATTATGCACGGCCATGAGAACAGAGACGAACGGGCGCTTTGAAGGACGATGAGCCAAGAGCTGAGCCTCCGGATTAATGAGGTGGTCTGAGCCGATGGTAGCACCTGCCCCACGTGCGTTTATGAACGCTTGGTGTCGTCTGGGCGTGTGCAGAATAACCACATCGCAAGCGGTAGCAATACCGCCTTATTCGGCAAGGATCAGAGCGCCCTCGTCGTACTCGACTTCCATGAAGCACAGGCCGCAAGCGGGGGCGGTGGGGCCTGCCGCCTGGCGGTCGCATGCCGCAAGGACCTCGTCTACCCAAGCCGGCTCACGTCGATGCGTGCCCACCTCCACCAATGTCCCCACGATGGTGCGCACCATGGAGTGCAAGAAGGCGTTACCGCGGATCGTGAAGGTGATGCACTCCTCGCCCATGTTGACCTCGCACCCAAAGCCCACGTACTGCACACAGCGATGCGTAGGCTTGCCCTCGGCAGAAGAGGCCTTGCAGAAGCTCTTGAAGTCGCGCTCTCCGAGCATGCGCTGCGCGGCGTCCCCCATCGCAAGGACGTCGAGCGCGGGGCGATGCCACCACACGGCATCACGGGTGAGCAGCGGGGGCGCATCGCCCGTAGCGATACGGTAGGTGTAGGTTCGCGAGCGAGCATCGAAGCGTGCGGAGAAACCCGGGGCCGCATGAAAGACATCGCGGGCGGCGATATCGCGCGGCAGCAACGCCACCAGGGCGCGCATCCAGCGCATGCGAGGAATCTCCAGCTCGACCGCATAGGCCGGAAAGCTCACGTACTGGCTCACCGCGTGAACGCCCGCATCGGTGCGTCCGGCACATGTCAGCTCGACGGGACGACGCAGGAAGGTCTCCACGGCGCGACGGATCTCGCCCGCGATCGTCGTCTGACCCGGCTGCTCGGCAAAGCCCGAATAGGCCGTGCCGTTATAGCCGAGCTTGAGCACAATCGTGCCGTCGAGCACCTCAGGCTCCGGATACGAAACGTCCGCCATGTCCATCTCCCCTGTCGTCTAGCCCAACATGTAGGCCATTATGCCAATGATTGCCACCAGAGCGAGCCCCGCCAGTAAAACCGTCGCGTCTCGCCTCGAAAGGCGCCGGGGCGCCACGTGCGCGGCCGAGCCGTCCGCATAACAGCGGGCCGCCATGGATTCGGCCAAACGATCCGCGCGACGGAAAAGCCCCACCAAAAGCGGCGTCAGAACCGAGGCCCACACGCGCACGCGCCGCAGCAAGGAGCCCTCGTCGAAACGCACGCCGCGGGAACGCTGCGAAAGCTGGATGCGCTGGTACTCCTCGGCCACGATCGGGATAAAGCGCAGGGCGAGCGAGAGTACCAACCCGATATCTGCCACGGGCACGCCCAGGCGCCCCAAGGGCTTTAGCAGGCGCACGCAGGCGTCCGAGAGCTCCGGGGGCGTGGTGGAAGCGGAGACCGTGCACGCAAAACCGGCCAGCAGCACGATTCGTGCCACGGCAGAAAACCCGCGCAGGCCGCCTGCGATACTCATGCCCACAGGCCCCACGAGGGTGATATCCCCTCCCCCGTCCAAAACCAGGAGATTCGCCAAGAGCGTGAAGAACAGTACGAACAGCACCGGGCGCACCGAACGCACGACGTCCGATGCCTCCATGCGAGCCAAACGCATCGTCAGCGCGAGTAAGGCATACCACACGACGAGCACCAGCAAATTGCCTGAAGAGAACACCGCCACCGTGAGCGTAAGCAACAACAGGAGCTTTACGCGGGCATCGAGTCGAGACAGGGGCGTATCGGTCGACACGAACGAGCCGAGAGGGTTAGCGCGCATGGGCCGCCTCCCCCACCTTGTTGAGGCGTACGGCGAGCGCCAGGTTCAAAGGCGGCTCCAGTCCTGCCAGGGCAAACACATCCGGCGAGCTCTCCGCAGCCGCCGCCTCGCCCTGCCAAACGATGGCACCGCGCTCCATCAGTGCCACGTGATCCACAACGGGGAGCCACTCTGCCAGGTCATGGCTCACAACCACAACGGGCAGGCCGCGCTCGGCCAGGACTCGCACCAGGCGGTGCATATCAGCTCTTCCGCGTACATCGAGGCCCGCCGTGGGCTCGTCAAACAGGTATGCCATGGCATCAAGCGAAAGGATGGAAGCGAGAGCCACGCGACGTGCCTGCCCGCCCGAAAGCTCAAACGGGTACCTTTCTAACAGGCCCTCATCAAGACCGATGCACGCTGCGGCACGGGCAACGCGAGACCGAACCTCCTGCTCGGAGGCACCCGCGCAGCGAGGCGCGAGGGCGATCTCGTCGAATACGCTGTTCAGGAACATCTGGCTTTCGGGGTGCTGAAAGGCCATGCCGCACACACCGGGAGCTGTGGCCCGCCCGTTCACCGTCACCTGGCCCGCATCGGGCGCCACCAATCCGCTGAGTATCGTCAGCAGCGTGGACTTTCCACAGCCCGACCGTCCCGCAAGAAGGGTCACGCAACCCGCACGCACCTCAAAGTCGACCTCGCAAAGCACGGGGTCGCCCGCGCGATAGGAGTACGACAGCCCGTGCGCAGCTAGACCGGCTCCGATAGGCTCCGCATCGGGGTGCAAGCGGCGAGCAGCCTTTCCCGCAAACGCCTGCGCAACAGAAAGCGCGTCGGCAGGGTCAACCACACCGCTTCCCAAAGCGTCTTCAAGCCATGCAACAGCGCCTTCGGGACTAACCGCACCCTCTGCGCCATAGCCAAGCCTCATTGCGGCTCCTACGCCCTCACAGAGCTCATTTTTCGCAAACGGATTGCCCGGCAGCTCCATATCGAGACTAAGCAGATCTCGCGGCGAGCCGGACCACAAGATTCTCCCATCGCCCATCGCAACCACGCGGTCGCTCTCGAACAGCTCCACCGGCTCGTGCGTGATCTGAACCACGCCTATGCCGCGCTCATGGGCGCAGGCGCGAATCAGCGCGCGCAGGATGCGACGTGAAGCAGGATCCAGCATCGAGGTTGCCTCGTCGAGTACCAGATAGACCGGCTGCATAGCAAGGACGCCGGCCAAGACCAGACGCTGCTGCTCGCCACCAGAAAGCGCGTTGGTGTCGCGCTTCTCAAACCCGGCGAGCCCAACGGCCTCAAGGGCACCGGCAACGCGCGCGTGCAGCTCTGTGCCCGAAAGCCCTAGGTTGCGCGGACCAAAAGCCACCTCGTCCGCCACGGTAGAGGACACGATCTGGTCTACGGGATTTTGCCGTACAAGGCCCACCAGGCGGCGAACGTTCAGGCGGGAGGCTTCACCCGCCGCAGGGTCGACCCCGTCAACTAAAACTCGGCCCGATGTGCACAGCCTCCCTGCGCACAAAAGGGAGGCGAGCGACGACTTACCACAGCCGTTCTCGCCGATAACCGAGACGATCTCGCCCGGATGGACCGTAAGATCCACACCACTCAGCACCTCGCGAGAGCGAGTGCCCTCACCTATCGTCAAACACGCACCAACAGCCTCAAGCACATCGCTCACCTCCCATAAGGCCTTAACACAAAAAGAGGGGCACGCAGATTGCGCACCCCTCCAAACATATCCGATCAGATTCGGACACGCCGCTACTCGGCGTCAGTGGTCTCCTCAGTGGAAGCCTCGACGGTCTCCTCGGCGGGAGCCTCCTCAACCTTAGCCTCAACCTTCTTGGGGGCGGCGGGCTTGGCAGCAACCTTCTTGGAGGCCTTCTTGACGACAGGCTCGGAGACGATCTCGATGATGACCATCTCGGCGTTGTCGCCCTTACGACGGCCAAGCTTCATGATGCGGGTGTAACCGCCGTTGCGGTCGGCCCACATGCCCTGAGCGGCCTTATCGAAGATCTCGGCCACGAGCTGCTTATCGCCGAGCTTGGCGATAGCGAGACGACGGGAGTGGATGTCGCCCTTCTTGGCCCACGTGATGATGGGCTCGGCATAGGAACGCAGAGCCTTGGCGCGGGTCTCGGTGGTCTTGATGCGATCGTTGGCGAAGAGAGCCTGAGCAAGGCTCTTCTTCATGGCCTTGGTGTGGCTGGCGTCAGTGCCGAGCTTCAGGCCTTTCTTAACGTTGTGACGCATTGTCTGGTTTCTCCTCTAACAAAGGGGCGCTATGCCTTGAGGCTCAGGCCCATAGACTCAAGCTTGTCCTTGACTTCCTCGATCGACTTAACACCGAAGTTACGGATGTTAAGCAGGTCGTTCTCGGAGAACTCCACAAGCTGACGCACGGAGTGGATGCTCGCGCGCTTCAGGCAGTTGTAGGAGCGAACCGAAAGGTCAAGATCCTCGATCTGCTTATCGAGCTCAGCGTTGTCGCTGGTCTGCTCGGGAGCGAAGATCGAGACCTCTTCCTCCTCCTCGGGAGCCTCGGCAAGGTTCATGAAAGCCGTCATATGCTGGTTGATGATATTGGCGGCCTGCACGACAGCATCGCGGGGTGTAAGCGCACCGTTGGTCTCGATCTCGAGAACGAGACGGTCATAGTCGGTGTGCTGGCCCACGCGGCACGCCTCGACGAGCTTGGCGCAGCGGTGCACGGGGGAATAGAGCGAGTCGACGTGAATGATGCCGATGGGATCGCTCTCGCGCTTGTTAGCCTCGTAGGAGACATAACCGCGACCGTAGCCGATGCGCATGCTCATGGTGAGGTGGCCACCCTCGTTGAGGGTGGCGATGTGCTGCTCGGGGTTGACGAGCTCGAACTCCGAAGGAATGAAGAAGTCGGCGCCGGTAACCTCGCAGGGGCCGTCGACCGAGATGGTCGCGGTGGCCTCATCGGTGGTACCGAGCGAACGGAACACCAGACCCTTGACGTTCAAGACGATATCGGTGACGTCCTCGACCATGTTGGGGATGGTCATGAACTCGTGCTGAGCGCCATCGATCTGGATGGCCTCGACCGCGGCACCCTCGAGCGAGGAGAGAAGGACGCGACGCAGGGAGTTACCCAGCGTATCGCCATAACCACGCTCGAGAGGCTCAACGGACACGCGCGCAGACGTCTCGTTGATTTCCTCGACCTGAACCTGGGGCCTAATGAATTCTGACATGTATTACCTCCAGCTTCAGCAGCCCAAATGGACTACTTAGAGTAGAGCTCGACGATGAGCTGCTCGTTGATATCACCGCTGATCTGCTCACGCGTCGGCAGAGCGAGCACGTTACCAGACAGCTTCTCGATATCAACCTCGAGCCAGCCGGGGACCTCGAAGCGCTCAGAGGAGATCAGAGCCTCCTTGATGGGGAGAAGATCACGATACTTCTCGCCCACGGCGACAACGTCGCCGGGCTTGACGAGGTAAGAGGGGATGTCGACGCGCTTGCCGTTCACGGTGAAGTGACCGTGACGGACGGTCTGACGAGCCTCTTTGCGGGTGCGGGCAAAGCCCAGACGGAAGACGACGTTGTCGAGACGGGTCTCGAGAATGATCATCAGGTTCTCGCCGGTGACGCCCTTCATCTTACGAGCGCGGACGAAGTAGCTGTGGAACTGCTTCTCCAGCACGCCGTAAATGAACTTAACCTTCTGCTTCTCGCGCAGCTGCATGCCGTACTCAGATTCCTTGCGACGGCGCTTGGGCTGGCGGATAGATTCCTTCTTGCTGCTGTAACCGAGCTCAGCGGGATCGATCCCGAGCTGACGGCAGCGCTTGAGAACCGGAGTCCTATCGATTGCCATAGTTTATCGATCCTTTCAGTTACACGCGGCGACGCTTCTTGGGGCGGCAGCCGTTGTGCGGGATGGGGGTCTTGTCCTGGATGCTCGAGACCTCGAGGCCAGCAGCCTGGAGGGAGCGGATGGCGGTCTCGCGACCAGAGCCGGGGCCCTTCACGAAGACGGCGACCTTGTGCATGCCGTGCTCCATGGCGATCTTGGCGCAGGCCTCAGCAGCCATCTGAGCGGCGAACGGCGTGGACTTACGGGAGCCCTTGAAACCGACGGTACCGGCAGACTTCCAGGCAATGACGTTACCCTGGGCATCGGTGATGGACACGATGGTGTTGTTGAACGTGGAGCGGATGTGCGCCTGTCCAACAGAGATGTTCTTACGATCAGAGCGCTTGATGCGGGCGCTGCGAACGTTCTTCTTAGCAGTAGCCATGTTGCGTCAGTCTCCCTTATTTCTTCTTCTTGGCACCGATCTGACGCTTCGGACCCTTGCGGGTGCGAGCGTTGGTGTGGGTGCGCTGTCCACGGACAGGGAGGCCCTTGCGGTGACGGAGGCCACGGTTGCAGCCAATGTCCATCAGACGCTTGATGTTCTGATTGCGCTCACGGCGCAGATCGCCCTCAACCATGAGGTGCTCGTTATCGATGTACTTACGGATCGCATCGATTTCGTCTTCCGTAAGATCCTTAACACGGGTGTCAACATTGATGTTGCACTCGTTGCAGATCTTGGTGGCGGTAGTGCGGCCGATGCCGTAGATGTAGGTCAGACCGATCTCAACACGCTTCTCGCGCGGAAGGTCGACACCATTAATACGGGCCAACGTTGGTCTCCTCTCTTAGCCCTGACGCTGCTTGTGGCGCGGGTTCTCGCAGATAACAAGAACCTTGCCGTGGCGTCGGATGATCTTGCACTTATCGCACATCTTCTTGACCGAAGGACGTACCTTCATCGTTCTTCCTCTCGGTAGTGCTCAAACTACAAACGTACATATCTACTCGCCCAGCCGCAGGCGTTAAAAACGATAGGCTGGATACACATGCAAACGCGACCGCGGGCTGAGCACTCCTGCGATCGTGGGGCTTGCACTATGCGCGCTATCTTATTTATAGCGATAGGTGATGCGACCGCGCGTAAGGTCGTACGGGGAAAGCTCCACCACAACCTTGTCGCCCGGGAGAATGCGGATGTAGTTCATACGAATCTTGCCCGAAATGGAGCAGAGGACCGAATGACCGTTCTCGAGCTCAACGCGAAACATAGCGTTAGGGAGCGGTTCGGTAACCGTACCCTCGAGTTCGATAGCATCTTCCTTCTTCACAAGCAATCATCTTTCTCTAGAAAACGACAGCAATTGAGCATTCTATAACACAGAGTGCATAGAACACGAAATTCGTAATCGTTCCACAACTGGAACGATTACATGGCACCGCCCTGCATATTGCACCACTCGCCGCGCTCGTCGGCGGTAAGAATAACAGGACCGTCCTCGGTAATGGCAACCGTGTTCTCGTAATGAGCGGCAGCCAAGTGGTCGTTAGTGGAAACAACCCAGCCATCCGGACCAGTGGAGACGTGGTTGGAACCCTGGGTGATCATGGGCTCGATGGCTATGACCATGCCCGCACGCAGAAGGACTCCCCTGCCGGGCCTACCATAATTGGGAACGTTGGGCTCTTCGTGCATGGCGTGGCCCACACCGTGACCCACGTAATCGCGCAGCACGCCGTAACCGTGGGACTCGGCAAGCGTCTGGATGGCGTAACCGATGTCACCGATGTGGTTGCCGGGAACAGCGGCCTCGATACCGGCCTTCAGGCAGTCGCGCGTGATGGAGCACAGCTCCACGACCTCAGGTTTGGGAGTACCGCAGAAAAACGTCCAGGCGTTGTCCCCTACCCAGCCATCGACGATCGCACCGGTATCGACAGAAATGATATCGCCCTCGCGCAGGATAACATCGGGGTTGGGAATACCGTGAACCACCTGATCGTTCACAGAGGCGCAGATGGTTCCCGGGAAACCGCAGTATCCCTTGAACGCGGGGATGCCGCCGTGCATGCGGATGATCTGCTCGGCAAGCTGGTCGAGTTCGAAGGTGGAGACGCCAGGGCGAACCATGGCCCCAACGTGGCGGAGCGCCATCTTAGATAGCGCTCCAGCCTTTTTCATCTCTTCGATTTGTTCCGCAGACTTAATCTTGATCATAGACCGAGGACTTCTTTAACCTCGGCGTACACGACGTCGGGGTTGCGGTTGCCATCGACGGCTTTGAGAATATCCTGGCCGCGGTAGTACTCCACCAGCGGGCTCGTGCTCTTCTCGTAGACATCGAGACGGTTCTTGATGGTCTCAGGCTTGTCGTCATCGCGCTGGTACATCTCGCCCGCGCAGGTGGGGCACACGGTATCAGAAGCGGTACCGGTGTAGCCGCACTCGCGGCAGGTGCGACGCGAAGACAGACGGCCGATGATCACATCGGCGGGAACATCAACAAGCAGCGCGCAGTCGAGCGAACGGCCCATGGAGGCAAGCTCGGAATCGAGGGTCACGGCCTGCGCGGTGTTGCGCGGGAAGCCATCAAGGATGAAGCCCTTCTGGGCATCATCGGCGCCAAGGCGCTCCTTGACCAGGTCGATCACGAGCTGATCGGGAACAAGCTCGCCGGCATCCATATACTTCTTGGCCTGAACGCCCAACTCGGTACCGCCCTTGACGGCAGCACGGAGCAGGTCGCCCGTGGAGATGTGTGCAACGCCGAACTCGGCGACGAGGCGCTGGGCCTGTGTGCCCTTGCCGGCACCCGGGGCCCCCAAAAGTACGAGGTTCATGTGCGTACTCCCTCTTCCTTACTTGAAGAATCCGTCGTAGTCGTACATCTTCATCTGGCTCTCGACCTTGGCGATAGTGTCGAGCACAACGCCGACCATGATCAGGATCGAGGTGCCGCCAAAGGCGCGGATGAGCGTGTTGCCGGTAAAGCTGAACACGATCGAGGGCACGATGGCGATGACAGCCAAGAAGACCGCGGAGGGCAGTGTGATCTTGGAGAGCGCGTTCTTGATGTAGGCGGCCGTAGCGCGACCGGGGCGCACGCCGGGGATAAAGCCGCCCTGCTTCTGCAGGTTATCGGCAGTATCGTCCGGATTGAACACCATGGAGGTGTAGAAGTACGCGAAGAACACGATAAGGACCACGTTGAGGATCCAGCTGATCCAACCCGAGGAGAGCGCGTTCGCAAAGACCTGAATCCACTCGACGTTCGGGAAGAACACGGCGATCTGGGCCGGGAAATACAGCAGCGCACTAGCGAAGATGATAGGGATGACGCCCGCGGTGTTCACTTTGATCGGCAGGTACGTGGACTGACCACCCATGATGCGACGACCCACGACACGCTTGGCGTACTGCAC
>CAVGNZ010000018.1:0-11793 GCA_963630805.1 Bacteroidaceae bacterium | reverse complement strand
GAGACCCCCGAGCAGTACATGGGCGACGTCATGGGCAACATCTCCAGCCGTCGTGGCAACATCGAGGGCATGGAGGACCGCAAGAACACCAAGGTCATCCGCGCCAAGGTGCCTCTGGGCGAGATGTTCGGTTACGCTACCGACCTTCGTTCCCAGACCCAGGGCCGCGCATCCTACACGATGCAGTTCGACTCTTACGAGCCCGCGCCCAAGTCCATCGTGGACGAGGTCATCAGCAAGAACGGTGGCCAGGCCTAAGTCCTCGCTGTCCTTTAGTAACTAAGCGAGGGCTTCCTCGCAGCCATTTGGAGGTATACGTTGTCTAGCCAGAAGATCAGGATCCGCCTCAAGGGCTATGATCACGAGGTTGTCGATCAGTCCGCGAAGCTCATCGTTGACACCGCTCAGAAGACCGGTGCCCGCGTTTCCGGCCCCATCCCCCTGCCCACCGAGCGCAACCTGTACACGGTCATCCGCTCGCCGCACGTGGATAAGGATTCCCGCGAGCAGTTCGAGATGCGCACCCACAAGCGCCTCATCGACATCCTCGACCCCACCAGCGGCACCGTCGATTCGCTGATGCGTCTCGACCTCCCCGCAGGCGTCGACATCGAGATCAAGCTCTAAGCTTGCGTCCCGCACTTTGACTCGGAAAGCCCCGCATGCCTTGTGCAGCGGGGCTTTTTGCTAGGGAAGGAGAAGCTTTGTGAAAAAGCTCTATCTTATGCGTCACGGCCAAACGGAATACAACGTGGCCAAGCTCGTGCAAGGCCAATGCGACTCGCCCTTGACGGAGGCGGGGGAGAGCCAGGCCCGCACCGCAGCCGCATGGCTGATGCGCCATGGCGTGTCCTTTGACGCGATCGTGACGTCGCCCCTCGGCCGCGCATGCGCAACGGCGCGGCTC
The DNA here is from genome assembly GCA_963630805.1 of Bacteroidaceae bacterium. Taxonomy (GTDB): domain Bacteria; phylum Actinomycetota; class Coriobacteriia; order Coriobacteriales; family Coriobacteriaceae; genus Collinsella. Next base: position 10,886 of record CAVGNZ010000018.1, on the reverse strand, counting down.
GTTGCCGAGTCTATCGGCTTTACCGGTGAGGTGGAGCCGGAGCCCGGCATCATCGAGCGCGCCTACGGCGTCTTTGAGGGAGGCCCTCACGCGGATCTCCCAACCGATGTTTGGGATCCCGGTGAGGAGCTTGTCCCGTACGGGGGAGAGGGCAATATTGCCCTTGAGGCCCGAATGGTGTCCGCCCTGCGCTCCCGCATGGATGCGGACGATGTCGAGACCCTCTTAGCCGTCTCCCACGGCAGCGCCTGCCGCCAGTTCATCCGCTCCACCAACCCCACTCCCGACCAGCTCCCCGGCCGTCTCCCCAACTGCGCCATCATGATTTTTGATTTCGCTCCGGGTACGGGTTCCTTTTCTTTCAAGAACGTGATTGACCCAGCCAACGACTGACCAACAACAATAACTTCCTAGCAGCAAGCAAGTTGTCGTTGCATTAGGGGCATAGCTTTTAGGGTTAGGTCAGCTCCGTGCGGCCAAAGGCGCTCCTTCGCAACAGGACCACCTGCACCCAACCTCTCTAGCATCGAGCAAGTTGCAGTTGTGTCGGGTGTCGTGGGTTTTAGGGCCGGGCAAGTTCCGCACGAGCCGGAAGCGCCAGTGGCGCTTCCGTGCGAGCAGGACTGCCCGCAGCCCGGCTCTAAAACCCACGACACCCGCCCGGAGCAGCGAAAACATTGTGAGAGAAATATGGATACGCCCGCCCGCGTGTATACTAAACAAGCTGTGCCTGACCAGGGGAGGATTCTGGCTGGACATTTTGCCTGCGTAAATGGGTTGTCGTAGGAAAAATGGACGCGTCCGGGATGCAAAGCTGGCGGCGCAAAAATGTTCGTAGTGGTCCTCTAGGGGGTAAGCGCAAGGGGCGCTTACGTTGTCCCAAGACCACCGGGAGTTAGGATCAATTTTGATCAGCATGATTCTCGGCCGCAAGATCGGCATGACCCAGGTTTGGGACGAGGACGACAACATCGTCCCCGTCACGGTCATCCAGGCTGGCCCCTGCACTGTCTCGCAGGTTAAAACTGAGGCAACCGACGGCTACAACGCCGTCCAGATCGGTTTCGGCGACATCAAGGCCAAGAACGTGAACAAGCCCATGGCTGGTCACTTCGCCAAGGCCGGCGTCGAGCCCGTCCGCTATCTGCGTGAGGTCCGTGTCGCCTCCGCCGATGAGCACAAGGTCGGCGACGTCGTCACCGTCGCAGACTTCGCTGATGTCGCTAAGGTCGACGTCATCGGTACTTCCAAGGGTAAGGGTTTCCAGGGTCGTATCAAGCGCTGGGGTCAGCGCCGCGGTCCTATGACCCACGGTTCCCACTTCCAGCGTCACCCGGGCTCCATCGGTCAGTGCGCCTACCCCGCGCGCGTCCTCAAGGGCGTTAAGATGGCCGGTCACATGGGCAATGAGCGCGTGACCGTGAAGAACCTCACCGTTGTCCGCATCGATGCCGAGCAGAACCTCATTCTTGTCAAGGGCGCTGTCCCGGGCGGCAAGAATGGCCTGGTCGCCATCCGTATGGCCTAAGGGCCCAGACCCATCAGGTCCAGAGTCATACCAAGGAGAACACTTACATGTCTAAGTTTGAAGTAAAGAACAGCGAGGGCAAGACGGTCGTCGAGACCGAGCTCGCGCCCGCGGTGTACGGCATCGAGCCGAACATCCACGTTATGCACCACATCGTCAAGTGCCAGCAGGCCTCTTGGCGTCAGGGCACCCAGTCCACCAAGGGCCGTTCCGAGGTCTCCGGTGGCGGCAAGAAGCCTTGGCGTCAGAAGGGCACCGGCCGTGCCCGTCAGGGCTCCATCCGTGCTGCCCAGTGGCGTCACGGTGGCGTCGTCTTCGGACCCAAGCCCCGCACCTACACCAAGCGCATGAACAACAAAGAGGTCAAGCTCGCTATGCGTTCTGCCCTCTCTGCCAAGGTGCGCGACAACGAGCTCGTTCTCGTTGACGACTACGGCTTCGAGAAGCCGTCCACCAAGGCCGCTGTCGCCATGCTCAAGGCTCTCGGCCTTGAGGGCAAGCGCCTGACCATCATCGTTCGCGATGAGGACATCAACGCTTACCTGTCCTTCCGCAACATCCCCAAGACGTTCATCATCACCCCGCAGGAGGCCAACACCTATGACCTGCTGAACAACGGTGCTCTGCTGATGCCCGCCGATGTTGCCGCTCACTTCGGGGAGGTGCTTGCTTAAATGACCGCACACGAGATCATCATCCGCCCCATCGTTTCTGAGCAGTCCTACGACATGATGGAGCAGAACAAGTACACGTTCGAGGTTGCCAAGTCTGCCACCAAGCTGCAGGTTCGCGACGCGATCGAGGAGATCTTCAACGTGCACGTTACCAGCGTGAACACGCTGAACGTCAAGCCCAAGACCAAGCGCGTGCGCTACGTCGCCGGCAAGACGCGCTCCTGGAAGAAGGCCATCGTGACCGTCGCCGAGGGTGAGTCCATCGAGATCTTCGCCGCTTAGGCCTAAGTCTTGTTTTGTCCGAGCCTCCCGCGAGGGAGGCGAGGGTACTTTTCCGGGTACTCAAAATGGAGCCGCCCGGTACCGTGGTAAATCCGGTGTCATCGCATCCGCGATCCCCGCTTGCGATGGCTAGCGGATTGATTCGAAAGGGATAGGTAATGGCTGTAAAGCACCTTAAACCGACCAGCGCCGGTAGGCGTTGGCAGACGATCTCGGACTTCTCCGAGATCACCACGAGCAAGCCCGAGAAGTCGCTTCTCGAGCCGCTCCCCAAGAAGGCTGGCCGCAACAACAGCGGTCACATCTCCGTCCGTCACCAGGGTGGCGGCGTCAAGCGTCAGTATCGTCGCATCGACTTCAAGCGCAACAAGGACGGCGTGCCCGCCAAGGTTGCCACGATCGAGTACGACCCCAACCGTTCCGCTCGCATCGCCCTGCTTCACTACGTCGACGGTGAGAAGCGCTACATCCTCGCTCCCAAGGGCCTGAAGGTCGGCGACACCGTCACCTCCGGTTCCGATTCCGACATCAAGCCGGGCAACGCTCTTCCGCTCGCTGACATCCCCGTGGGTACCCTTATCCACGCCGTGGAGTTCCAGCCGGGCAAGGGTGCCGCTATCGCCCGCTCTGCCGGTAACTCCTGCCAGCTGATGGGCAAGGAGGGCAAGTACGCCATCGTGCGTATGCCGTCTTCCGAGATGCGCCGCATCCTCATCACCTGCCGCGCCACCGTCGGTGAGGTCGGCAACGCCGATCACTCCAACATCGTCATCGGCAAGGCCGGCCGTAAGCGCAAGATGAACGTCCGTCCTACCGTCCGTGGTACGGTCATGAACCCGGTCGACCACCCGCACGGCGGCGGCGAGGGCAAGAACCACACCTCTGGTCGTCCTTCTGTTTCTCCGTGGGGCAAGCCGTCCAAGGGCCTGCGTACGCGCAAGAAGAAGAAGGTCTCGAACGCCCTCATCATCCGTCGTCGCAAGAAGTAGTCGATACCGAGTTTTTAGGAGTTAGCACTTATGAGCAGAAGTCTCAAAAAGGGCCCGTTTGTGGAGACTCGCCTCCTCTCGCGTATCACCGCGATGAACGAGGCCGGCAAGAAGGACGTCGTGAAGACCTGGTCTCGCGCGTCCACCATCTTCCCCGAGATGGTCGGTCACACCATCGCCGTCCACGACGGTCGCAAGCACGTGCCCGTGTATGTTACCGAGTCCATGGTTGGTCACAAGCTCGGCGAGTTCGCACCGACCCGTACGTTCCGTGGCCACAAGGCCAAATAGGGGGGTTCATCGTAAATGGCAACTAATACCGAGACCCGCGAGGTCCGTGCCACGGCTAAGTACGTGCGCGTGTCCCCCAGCAAGGCTCGCCTTGTGGTCGATTTGATCCGCAACAAGTCTGTCGCCCAGGCTTTCGAGATCCTTCAGTTCTGCGACCGCCACGTGGCCGTCGACGTCGAGAAGGTTCTCCGTTCCGCCGTGGCGAACGCCGAGAACAACAACGGCATGCGTGCCGACGACCTGGTCGTCGCCGCCACCTATGTCGACGAGGGCCCCACGCTTAAGCGCATCCGTCCTCGCGCCAAGGGTTCCGCATCCCGCATCCTCAAGCGTTCCTGCCACATCACCGTCATCGTCGCTCCTCGAAAGGAGGCATAAGCGCAATGGGTCAGAAAGTCTATCCTACTGGCTTCCGTCTCGGCATCACTGAGAACTGGCGCTCCCGCTGGTTCGCCGACAAGGATTACGCCACCACCCTCGGCAACGACCTTGCTATCCGCAAGTTCCTCGAGAAGCGTCTCGCCCGCGCCGCCGTCTCCCGCGTCGAGATCGAGCGCGCCGGCGACAAGGTGAAGGTCATCATCCTCACCGCTCGCCCCGGCGTTGTCATCGGCAAGAAGGGTGCCGAGATCGACACCCTGCGCACCGACCTCGAGAAGGTCGCCGGTGTCCAGAAGGGTCAGCTCTCCGTTGACGTCATCGAGGTCAAGCGCCCCGAGCTCGACGCCAGCCTCGTTGCCCAGTCCATCGCTGAGCAGCTTGAGGGCCGCGTCGCCTTCCGTCGCGCCATGCGCAAGGCCGTCCAGTCTGCCCGCAAGGCCGGCGCCAAGGGTATTCGTATCCAGTGCTCCGGTCGTCTTGGCGGTGCCGAGATGAGCCGCCGCGAGTGGTACCGCGAGGGTCGCGTGCCTCTGCACACCCTGCGTGCCAAGATCGATTACGGCACGGCTGTCGCTCGCACCACCATGGGTTCCTGCGGCGTGAAGGTCTGGATCTACCAGGGCGAGAAGCTCCCTGGCCAGCCTGTTCCCAACATGGCTCTCGAGGGCACCTCGCGCCCCCGTCGTCGTAATAACGAGAGGAGGGGTCAGTAGTGCTTGCCCCTAAGCGTGTTCTTCACCGTAAGGTGCAGCGTGGCTCCATGAAGGGCCAGGCCAAGGGTAACACCCAGCTGCATTTTGGCGAGTATGGTCTGAAGGCTCTCGAGGCCCACTGGATCACCAACCGTCAGATCGAGGCCGCTCGTGTCGCTATGACCCGCTACATGAAGCGTGGTGGCCGCGTCTACATCACCATCTTCCCGGATAAGCCCATCACGAAGAAGCCTGCGGAGACCCGCATGGGTTCTGGTAAGGGTAACCCCGAGGAGTGGGTGGCCGTTGTCAAGCCCGGCCGCATCATGTTCGAGATCGCCGGTGTGAGCGACGAGATCGCTCGCGAGGCTCTTCGCCTTGCCCAGCACAAGCTGCCCATCAAGACCAAGATCGTTGTCCGCGAGACCGCAGAGAACGAGGCCGATGAGGCCGAGGGGGAGAACTAATGAAGCCCGCAGAGATTCGTGAGCTTTCGGACGACCAGCTCGCTGAGAAGCTGAAAGAGGGCCGTGCCGAGCTCTTTAACCTTCGTTTCCAGATGGCCACCAGCCAGCTGGACAACACCGCTCGCGTCAAGACCGTGAAGAAGGACATCGCTCGTGTCCTCACGGAGCAGCGCGCCCGTCAGATCGCAGCGGAGAAGTCCGCTGCCGCAGAGTAAGGCAGGAGTAGAGCATGACTGAGACTGTCGCGCGTAACTCGCGTAAGGTCCGTACGGGTGTCGTCGTCTCCATCTCGGGCAACAAGACCATCGTTGTCCAGATTACGGAGCGCAAGCGCCATCCCAAGTACGGCAAGATGATGACCAGCACCAAGAAGCTTCACGCCCATGACGAGGAGTGCACGGCTGGCGTGGGCGATACCGTCCGCGTTATGGAGTGCCGCCCCATGTCCAAGATGAAGCGCTGGCGCCTCGTCGAGATCATCGAGCGCGCTAAGTAAGCGTAATCGACGTTAAACGCTTCCTCGATGACGTGCATCCACCCGGGCGGCTATCCGCCGCCCGCATCGGGTGCCTGCACCTCTCATCGAACTCTCTTTCGGAGGAACTACCATGATTCAAATGCAAACCATGCTCACGGTTGCCGACAACTCCGGTGCGCGCAAGGTTCGCTGCATCAAGGTGCTCGGTGGCTCTAAGCGCCGTTACGCCGGTGTTGGCGATGTCATCATCGCCGCCGTGCAGGAGGCCACCCCGGGCGCTAATGTCAAGAAGAAGGACGTCGTTCGCTGCGTCGTCGTTCGCACCGTGAAGGAGATCCGTCGTAAGGACGGTTCCTACATCCGCTTTGATGACAACGCTGCCGTTGTCATCAACAACGATGGTTCGCCCGTCGGCACCCGTATCTTCGGGCCCGTCGCTCGCGAGCTTCGTGACCGCAAGTACATGAAGATCGTCTCGCTTGCACCCGAGACCCTGTAGTAAGGGGAGACCGTTATGTCTATGTCCATTAAGAAGGGCGATAACGTCAAGGTGCTCTCCGGTAAGGATCGCGGCAAGACGGGTACCGTCCTGCGCGCGCTTCCCTCTGAGGGCAAGGTCGTTGTCGAGGGCGTGGCCATCGCCAAGAAGGCCGTTAAGCCCAACCAGCAGAACCAGCAGGGCGGCATCATCAGCGTTGAGGCTGCTATCGATGCTTCCAACGTCCAGCTCGTCTGCCCCAAGTGCGGCCAGGCTACGCGCGTTGGCCACAAGAAGGACGGCAAGAACAAGCTCCGCGTCTGCAAGAAGTGCAACGCTGAGTTCTAAGCCATCCGGCATTGAGCTTGAATGGGACCCCGAGGTTCGCCTCGGGGCCTTTTTTGTTTGGGGGAAAGTGACGAGCGAAAGCGGGGGCTACACGAGCTCGATTTTGCGAAAGAGCCTTGTGAAACGGGTGGGTGCAGGCGTTTGAATGACGACGTGCTCTCCGGTCACCGGGTGGCAAAACTCCATTCGATATGCGTGCAACATGAGCGGGTAGGGCTTGCCGCCAGATCCGGTGCGTACTGGTCGCCCGTAGAGGGTATCGCCGAGTATGGGCAGCCCCCTTGAGGAGAGATGCACGCGAATCTGATGCTTGCGGCCGCTCAGGAGCTCGACATCGAGGAGCGCAAGGTCGGGGGCGGTCGATGTGCGCGTACGCGTTTGCAGTACGGACACGCGCGTTTGGGCCGGCTTTCCTGCGGGGTCTGTACGCATGCGGCGGCTGTCGTGGCGGTCTCGCGCAATGGGCTTATCGATAAGAGTGGTCTCCCATGTGGGGATGCCGCAGGCGATGGCGAGATACCGTTTGGATGTCCCGTGGGCCGAGATGAGCGCGTCGAATGCGGGCTGGGTCTCCTTGTTCAGGGAAAACAAGACGATGCCGGTGGTTTCACGATCGAGGCGGTTGATGGCCTGAAGGTCGCATGCGGCCCGGGCAAAACCCCGTTCAAGAAGGGTGGCATGAACCTCGCCGGTAAGGGTGCGGACACCCGTTCCGTCGCTGTGCACGATGATGCCGGCGGGCTTATCGACGGCAAGGAGATAATCGTCTTGGTAGAGTGCGACCAAGCTCTCGGCGTTTTCGGAACTCATCGCTACGAGATTCCAATGAACAAGCAACCTGAGGTTGCTCCCTGCAGGCGTGGGGCGGGCTTGCGCCCAGCTTTGGCTGCAGCCACGGCGCGCACGCTCCGAGCGACCAGGCGCGCGAGCTCGTCGGGCCCCAAGAGCGTTCCGTCTATGGCGAAGCGAGATACGCCGCATGCCATGAGCGCCGGAATCTGCGGGGTCAAATCGAGCGAATATGCATCAAAGAGATGCGAGCGGCCTTCGAGGCTTGTGCGCACGGGCAGTACTTTGCCGTCGATATTCCTGAGCGCAAAAGCGCGTTTGCGCAAAGCGCAGCGCGCACAGTCGTGAATGCAGCGGTCCATGACCTGCAAAATGCAGTGCTCGCTGGTCATCACGCGCGGACGGCCGGAGACGATAAGGCCCAATGGCACATGCGCATGCGGCGCGATCGTTTCGATCTCTGCGAGCGTGAGCTCGGGGGAGAGCCAGATGCCGCGGGCGCCGTGTTCTTCCATTGCCCGCATGCAGGCCACATTGTGGACGGGCAAGCATCCGCGAATCTCCGCGGCGGCGCCCATCTGCTCGGCCAAGACGAGCTCGGTGATGTTGCCAACAGCCACGGGAGCGCCGTGCAGCACCCAGGGGTCGAGACGCGTATGGTCAACCTTGCGGCAAACCTCGTCAAGGATGGGCACGATGCCCTGTGATTGAGCTGTCTTGGGGTTAAGGCCGGATTCTATAAGGCTGTCGACCGACATGTATATGCGATCGGCCCCTGCCCCGCGCGCGGCTTGCGCAGACTCGAGTGAGGTGGCGATGGCACAGATCTCGGCATCGAGGGCGCTTTCATTTGCATCGGGTTCGGTGCTCTTGGCGCGGCGCGCCGTCTCGGTGAAGGAGGGGAGCGCTTTGAGGTCTGCAGCCCGCGCGGCGTATCCGGCAAGCATCTGCTCCTCGAGCTTCTCGCAGGCGGCGGCTCTTACCTTATGTACGGCAGAGAAGCTCATGCCGCAGCCCTCGTCGAGCTCGATATCAAAGCTTGCGGGCTCGAAGGGAGAGGAGCCCATGCGGCCCACATGCTCTATGAGGTCCTCGGTGCTAACCGCGCGGCTTCGCGCGGCCTCGACGGTAAAACCGGTCGCCGTTGCGCTGAAGCTCAGATCATCAGCACAGGTGAGCGTCACGGAGAACGGTTCGTTAAGACGCGAGGAAACACGCACATTGACGGCGCGCTTGCGAGGGACCGTGCGCTTGAGGGCCGCGTCGGCGGCATCGAGGGCGGCTTGGCTGCGGATGAGCCTCACCGTGCACCCCCTTGGCATGACGCGTGCGGTCTTGGCGGTGACGGTCGTGCCCGCAGCGGCGTCCTCTTGAGCGATAACGGTTAGGAACTTCTCGGGCTCGCAATCATGGCGGAGCTCCAGCAGGTCTCCTGCTCCCACAGGCTCATCGAGCGCGATGGTCGTCATAGCGGCGCGGGCCCGGCGGTCGTCGGCGTGTAGACCGCTCGTCTTGACTCGCTCGCTAGCAACGGTGCGTCCCACGATCTGGCCACGGTTGTTTGAGCGCTCGTAGCTCATCATGGAGTCGTCGGAGACGCCGTGCTGGTAGGCGGTGGTGAAGTCTCGGTTGAAGCAGCGCTTGAGCGTGCGGTGGCGCTCATCGCTCTTCTGGGCGGAAGGGACCCTGCCGGCAAGTACGTCATCGAGCTGGCCGCGATAGGCCTGGCAGATGGAGTGCACGTAGTCGGGGGCCTTCATGCGGCCCTCGAGCTTGAGGGCTCCCGCGCCTGCATCTAGCAGCTCGGGGAGCAGGTCGATGGTGCAATTGTCTCGCGGACAGAGCGCACGCTCGCGTCCAGGGGTGGCGACCACGCGACCGTTTTCGTCCAAGACCTCATAGGGCAGGCGGCAGGGCTGCGCACACATGCCGCGGTTGGCCGAGCGGCCGGCGCACGCAAAGCTCGAGAGCTCGCACAGGCCGGAGTAGCAAAAGCAGATGGCTCCATGGCTAAAGATCTCAAGATCGATGTCTACGGCCGAGATCTCCTTGATCTCTTCGAGCGAGAGCTCGCGGGAGAGGGTCACACGGTCGGCCCCGACGCTTTGGCACCACTGCGCCCCTCGCTTGTCGTGGATGTTCGCCTGCGTGGAGATATGGGTCTCAAGCTGCGGCATGAGACGCTTGACCTCGAAGAAGAGGCCCCAGTCCTGGATGATGAAGGCATCGGCACCCAGGCAGGCGCAGCGGCGTATCAGTTCAAGGGCCTGTGGCATCTCCTCGTCTTTGATAACGATGTTGACGGTCACGTACACGCGCGTGCCCGCAAGGTGCGCGGCGCGACAGGCCGACTCGAAGGACTCGTCGTCAAAGTTGCGCGCTTTGCGGCGTGCGTTGAACTCTCCCATGCCACAGTAGATGGCGTCGGCCCCCGCGGCCACGGCCGCGGCGAAGGGCTCGGGTCCGCCTGCCGGCGCGAGCAGCTCCGGGTAGGTGGGCTTGCAGAGATGGTGCGTGCGTGAGTCGTGCGTCATGGGTCGCTTTCTGTTCACGGGTTTTGCTCCAACGAGTATAGCGTGAGGATCGATATGCGCTCGTAGAGGTGCTCTTATGCACGTATATTACGGTCGCATAAATGGGGGAGCGGGCCTTTGCGCTATGATGGCGGGCATGTACTTCTGAACTCGATTGGAGAACCATGAACAAGGAAGCCATCTTCTCGAACAACGCTCCGTCCGCCATCGGCCCGTACTCCCCGGGCGTCAAACTGGGCGATATGCTGTACCTCTCTGGTCAGCTCGGTCTTGATCCTGCGACCGGTACCCTTCCCGAGGGCGTTGAGGCGCAGGCCGAACAGTCTCTCAAAAACATCGAGAACATTCTTGCCGAGGCGGGCGCGACCATGGCCAACGTGGTCAAGACGACGGTCTTTTTGGCAGACATCGCCGATTTCGCGCGCGTGAACGAGGTCTATGCCAAGCACTTCGAGGCTCCGTTCCCCGCTCGTAGCGCCGTCCAGGTTGGGGCCATCCCGGCCGGCGGTCTGGTAGAGATCGAAGTCGTCGCTGCACTGTAGGTTTTCTTCAGAACGCGCGCTAAAATGCCCGCCACCAAGCGGGCATTATTTGTTTATGCGTCGAAAGGCGCATATTTTGGTATTTTATTCATCCGAAAATGAAGGATCTTGGGTTTGCGGATGACCGGCGTGCAAATATTGCGTTTATGCACGATTGACAGGCGGATAAACGATGCTCAGGGGCCTATTTGGATGTGTGGGACGGCTAAATAGGCCCCGATGTGCAAAAAACGCCCTTTTGCAAAATGCATACCGTGCACGGACGCAATATTTGTACGCCGGTGATCGAAAACGCTCACGCGCTTCCTCAGCTCCGCGCCCCGAACGGGGTTCGATCCCCTGACAGGGCAACAAAAAAGGCCTCAACCGAAGTTGAGACCTTAAAATGCGTGGTGGTGGAGACGAGGGGGATC
>CAVGNZ010000017.1:0-10535 GCA_963630805.1 Bacteroidaceae bacterium | reverse complement strand
GTCACCAGGTCGGTGTGGTTGACAAAGAACGTGAACGCGGGCGGGTTCGTTCCCGTCTGGGTGACATAGTGCATGCGCAGGCGGCGCTTGCCGTCAACGACGGTATGGCCGAACTCACGCATATCGGTGAGGAGCTGATTGAGCTTAGAGGTGGGGATGCGCGTGGCGCGCGCTTCGGCGGCTGAGTCCACCAGGGCCCAAATCTTCTCTACCGAGCGGCCGGTAAGAGCCGAAATACGAAGGAAGTTTGCCCATGGGGCCATGCCGAGACGGCGGTCGACGGACTCCATCATACGTTCGCGGGCGTTGTCGTCGGGCAGCAGGTCCCATTTGTTCAGCAGGACGACGAGTGCGCAGCCGCGTTCGATGGCGAGGTTCGCAACCTTCTGGTCCTGCTCGGTCATGCCGGTCGACGAGTCAACGACCAGCAGGGCCACATCCGCGCGGTCGATTGCGCGCAGGCCTCGCACCATGGAGTAGTACTCGATATTCTCGTACACCGTGCTCTTCTTACGGATGCCCGCCGTATCAACCAGACGGTATTGCTTGCCGTCACGTTCGATAACGGTGTCGATGGCGTCGCGCGTGGTGCCGGCGACATTGGAGACGATCGAGCGGTCGGAGCCGATAACCTTGTTGAAGAGCGAAGACTTGCCTGCGTTGGGTCGGCCGATGATGGCGACGGAGAGAATGCCGTCATCGGCATCTGTCTTATCTTCCTCATCCTCATCGGGGAGCAGGGCGAGAATCTCGTCAAGCAGATCGCCTGTGCCGTGGCCGTGCAGGGCCGAGATGGCAACGGGGTCGCCCACGCCCAGCGAGTAGAACTCCCAGAGGCGCTCTTCCTCGCGGTCGGGATTATCGAGCTTGTTGACCAGGAGGAACGTCGGCTTTTTGGCACGCTTGATCATGCGAGCGACGCTCTCGTCCTCCTCGGTGACGCCTACGGAACCGTCGACGACGAACAGGATGACGTCAGCCTCCTCTGCGGCTGAGAGCGCTTGGTCGCGAATGGAGGTCGAGAAGATGTCCTCGCTCTTCATCGGCTCGATGCCGCCGGTGTCCACGAGCGTAAAGGAGCGCCCGTTCCAGTCGGCATCGTAGTAGGAGCGGTCGCGCGTGACGCCGCGGCTTTCGTGCACGATGGCGTCAGAGGTCTGGGTGATGCGGTTGACCAGGGTGGACTTTCCAACATTGGGACGTCCGACAACGGCTACGATGGGTTTCAAACTATCTCCTTGCATACGGGGTCTCAGGCGAGACCGAGTACGTTTGTCAGCGTTTCGAGCAGGTCTTGAGGCATGGTCGAGGTGACAAGCACCTCTGCGCCCCGCGATTCTAGCTCTGCAATCAGCTGCTCACGATGATACTCGTCCAGCGTCATCGAGTCGGCGTTGAACATCACGCTGGGGATAAAGAGCATAACGTTGGCTAGGTCGCGCGGTGTCTGCTCCAGCAGGTCTCCCCCGCAGATAAGGCCGGTGACGTCGACGTTTCCGCCGAAGTAGCGGTTCTTGATCGCGAGGACCTCCCCTTGCAACGGCTCTGCGGACACAAACGTCGCAACCACGTCGCGAGCGGCCGTTCCGGATATGGCAACTAGCTTCTTGCCGCGGGAACGAAGCGTCTCGGCTATGCGGCCAAGAAGTTCCTGCTGTTCGGTGAGCAGGCGCGCCGCATCGTCCAGATAGCTGCGAATCATGCCGATCCCGTCGTAGTACTGCGGGTATCCGTCGTAGAAATCCGCTTCGGGTGGATCCAGCTTTGCATCCAGATAGAACTCGTCGGACATCTGGAAGGTGTGGCGACCAAAGCGCGCGTAGGCGCGGTCCTGGTACGGCCTTACGAGCCTGATGACGTCCCGTGCGGCCTCCATGTCGTCGGAGTACGAAGTCGTGAAGCGCTTCTGGTGCTTCGTAAAGCCCAGCGGGACAATGCCGAGGCTCGTGATCTGTTCGTGGTCCTCGCAGTAACGCAGGGTTTTTTCGAGCTCCTCGCCGTCGTTCAGCCCGGGGCACAAAACGATCTGGGCATGGATTTCGATACCGGCTTCCATGAGCTGTTCGAGCACTTCGATGCCGCGGCCGGCGTTTTTCCCCATGAGCCTGCGGCGCACGTCGGGAGAGATCGCGTGCACCGAGACGTTCATGGGGCTCATGTCGTGCTCGATGACGTTTTGGACGTCTTCGTCGCTCAGGTTGGTGAGCGTGACGAAATTGCCCTGCAGGAAGCTCAGGCGGTAGTCGTCGTCGCGGATGTAGAGCGTCTCGCGACCGCCTTTAGGCAACATGGTCATGAAGCAGAACACGCAGGCGTTCACGCAGGTGCGCATGCCGTCAAAGATGGGGCCATCGAATTGGACTCCCCAGTCCTCTCCGGGGAAGCGTTCGAGCTCCACGGGCGTCAGCGTGTCGTCTCGGGGGTCGAAGACCTCCAACTCAACGGCGTCCCCGTCGCCTTCCCAGAGCCAAACGATCATGTCGGTCAGGGGCTTCCCGTTTACCGAGACGATTCTCATGCCGGGCTCTATTCCCACGTCGTATGCGGGGGAATCGGTACGAACCGAGACAACGAGGCCGCCGATGCCGGCTTCGGGGTCGCGGGACCTGCCGTAGTTCGCTACGGTCTTGGCGTAATCGGGAATCGTCTGGTCCATAGATCAGGCCGACAGTCTCTCGATTGCCTGGAAAACGCGCTGGATATGGTCCTGTGGCGTGGAGGCTCCTGCCGTGATGCCGATATGGTGCGCACCTTCGAACCATATCGGTTCAAGCTCGTCTTCCGATTGCACGTGGTGCGTACCGGGGCACAGTGAGCCGCAGATCTCGGCAAGACGGCGGGTATTGCCGGAATTCTTGCCGCCTATCACCACCATGACGTCGCAGTCGGTGGCGAGTTCGGCCGCGGCCTCCTGGCGCTCGCGTGTGGCCGCGCAGATGGTGTTGTACACGCGGAGCTCCTTGACGCGTGGGAGAATCAGCTCGACGACGCTTTGCAGCTTCGCTTCGGTCTGCGTGGTCTGCACCACGAGGCCCACGCGAGGGTGCAGGTTAATCGAGGCGAGCTCGTCTGAATCGGCGATAACGAAGGCGTCCGGGGCGGCATGGCCTTTGATTCCCTCTACCTCCGGGTGACCGGGCTCTCCAAGAATGAGGACCTGGTAGCCGTCGGCCACGAGCTCGTCTACGGCATCGTGCACGCGTTTTACAAAGGGGCACGTGGCGTCGACTACGGTAAGACCGGCCCTTTGGGCCTCTGCGGTCACGTGCGGCGCCACGCCGTGGGCTCGGATTACCAACGTGCCCGTGGCGGCATCGTTAACGGTGTGCGCGAGGCGGACGCCGCGATCCTCCAGGTCTTGCACGACGATCGGATTGTGGATGAGCTCTCCAAGCGTATGGACCGGTTGGTTGGGCGAAGAGCTCGCGGCGATGGCAAGATCGAGCGCGCGCTGCACGCCAAAGCACACGCCTGCTTTCTCTGCTATCTCGATTACGGGCTTGCTCATTATTTTCTCCCCGGGTGCTCTGCCTGCAGGGCGTCACGCAGCGCGTACATGCGCTCAATGGATTGGCTTTCTACCCATTCGGACTTCTCCCTTCGTTTGAGGCCGGAGGGGGCGTCATCGAAGGAGAGCGAATCGCCTACGGCCATCCAGCAAGTAAGGGGCCGGGTGAGCTTTGAGCCCTTGGGCGTCAAATCTCGAAAGCCGCAAACCGCCATGGGGACGATCGGAGCCTTGCCCATGTTGGCTATGAGCGCAAAGCCGCCGTGTAGTTCGACCTTCTGGTCATCGGTGCGGATGCGCGTCCCCTCGGGGAAGATGAGAATGTCCTCGCCGCGTTGCAGAGCATGCTGGGCGCGCCTGAGGGATTTCATGTCTGCCGTGCCGCGCTCCACAGGAATACCGCCTGCGCGTGAGAAGGCCCATTTGACTATGCCGGCGTTGTTGAATTCTGACTTGAAGATGGGCCGCACGCGTCGGCCTTCGTGCCACAGGTGCGAAACGATTGCGATGACCTCTGCCATCGAGGTGTGGTTGCAGATGATGACCGAGCCCTTTTCCGGGTCGGGAACGAGCTTCTGCGCATCGCGGATGCTCCATCGCCACATGAGCTTGGAGAACGCGAACAGGATGGCCAGGACCACGGTGTAAAGGGCCCGTGCGGGCGCGGGATACTCGCGCATGCCGTGATCGTAGTAGTCCTCGGGTGTCGAAAAGTTCTTGCTCATGGCTTAGCGCTCCGACTCGATGAGTGCGCAAATCTGGTCGCAGACCTCTTCGATCGTGAAGGAGGAGGAATCGATGTTGTGGGCGTCCTCTGCTGCGCGCAGGGGGGCTACCTCACGACTTGAGTCCAGTTTGTCGCGCATCTCAAGGTCGGCCAAGGTTTGTTCGACCTGCGAGGCAAGTTCTTCTTCAGAAAGCTCGTGGGATCCGGCGCGTTGAAGCACACGGCGGCGGGCTCGCTCGCGCGGGTCGGCGGTGAGGAACACCTTGACCTCGGCCTGTGGGAAAATGACCGTGCCGATATCGCGACCCTCGGCGACCACGTTGCGGTCCTTGGCGAAGTCGCGCTGACAGCGCTTCATCGCCTCGCGCACCAAGGGGTATGCGGAGACCTTGGAGACGATTCGATCGGTTTGAGGGGTCCGGATCTCGCGGGTGACGTCGCGCCCGTCGGCAAAGACGTGCATCTCGCCGTCGACCTGCCTAAAAGCGATATCGATCTTTTGAGCAACGGCCACGACCGCGTCCTCGTCATCAAGATCGATTCCGGCGTCAAAGCAGACAAAAGCTACGGTCCGATACATCGCGCCTGTGTCAAGCTTGTCGAACCCGCAGCGCTCGGCGATGAGGTTGGCGATGGTCGATTTGCCGGAACCGGCTGGTCCGTCGATTGCGATAATCATCGGGTGGGTCTCCTTTATCGTTTGAGTGCAGCTTGCTCGCTGGGGGTAAGCAGGCGCCATGAGCCGGGCTCGACATCGGTGAGGCCGAGCGGTCCGAAGGTCGAACGGTGAAGCTTCAAGACGGGGTGATGGACTTTTCCCATCATGCGTTTCACCTGGTTCTTCCTGCCTTCATGGATCGTTATGCGTACGGCGGTCGTGTTGTGCGGAACGCCGTGAGGGGCTACTGAGGCGGCCTCTTCTCCCTTGACGATTTCACATCGCGCGGGCTGGCACGGGCCGTCATCGAGTTCGATTCCGCGCCTGAGGGGTTCGAGCTCGCGGTCGAGCATGGAACCGTCGACGAGCGCGTAGTAGGTCTTGTCGACGTGGAACGAGGGATGAAGCAGGTGCTGCGCCAGGTCCCCGTCTGTCGTAAAGAGCAAAAGGCCCGTCGTGTCCCGGTCCAGGCGCCCCACGGGAAAGAGCCCCGGATAGCGGTCGGTCGGAACAAGGGATGCCACACAGGGCCGGCCCTGCGGATCCTTCATGGTGGTAACAAAGCCCGCGGGCTTGTTAAGCATGATGTAGGCGGCCCCTTCCGATAGGGAAACCTCCCTGCCGTCAACGGCGACGACATCAGAGCTGGGATCGACCTTGCTCCCAAGTTCGCGGACGATGAGTCCGTTCACGGTGACGCGGCCGGCGGTCATCAGGTCCTCTGAGCCACGACGGCTCGCCACACCAGCTCGCGCCAGGAAGCGCTGGAGCCTCATCGGAACAATGCGAGTTTCTTCCATGGTCTATGCGCCCTCGGAATCATTTATTGAGCTGCCCAGCGTATATGACTCGGATTCAGCAGCTTCGTCCTCCATGAGGGAGCGCTCCTCCTCGAGGTCCTCATCGGTCTCCTCGAGCGTTGACTGGATGGAGCGGCCGGATAGACGCTCGCGAATGAACTGACGGGACTGCTCATCGGGTGCGAACTGTTCGAGATCCGGCAGGTCTTTCGTGCTCCTGAGACCGAATTTTTCAAGGAAGGCCGCGGTCGTGCCATAAATGATCGCCTGGCCGCGTTGGGGGTCGCGTCCAAGCTCGCGCACCAGTCCCTTGTCGACGAGTGAAGAGATCACGCCGTCGGAGTTGACGCCACGGATACCCTTGACGGTCTCTCGGGTAACGGGCTGGTGGTACGCGATGACAGCGAGGGTCTCGAGAGCAGCCTGGGAGAGACGCTGGGTATCCCAAGAGAGCACGAGCGCCTCCACCTGGTCATGATAGGCAGGGTGCGTGAAGAGGCGCCATCCGCCCGCGACTTCGCGCAGCTGGATACCGCGGTTTTTCTCCTGATACTCGACCTGGAGCTCTGCCAAAAGCGATGCGACCTCACCAGGCGCCACCTCGAGCACCTGGGCTAAAGAGGAAGCGCTGACCGGGTCGCTCGAGACCAGCAGCATGGCTTCGATCGCGCCCTTGAGCGAGGACGCCTCGAGGGTTTCAAGTTCACTCATTATCTGCTCCTCGGTCAGATGAGGTCTGTTCATCGGGATGGTACTCGGGTGCGCCTTCGACGCGGTCGATCTGGATGGTGCCGAACAGCGAGTCTTGACTGAGCGTCACCGATCCGCGTTTAGCAAGCTCGAGTATGGCAAGAAACGTTGCGACAAGCTGTTCGGTGGTCGCTTCCCCATCTAAGAGCTCGCGAAACGTCGTGTGCGGCTTGGCCATGGTGACGCGGTCCACCGAGGCGACGGTAAGCTCGAGGGGAACACGGTGCGGGGCCACGTGTTCGGCCTCGAGCAAGAAGGTCTCGCGGCGCCCGTCGAGGTCGGCGCAGATGACGGCCAGGCCACGAAGGGTGATACCGGAGAGGTAGTCGGGCATCAGGTTCAGGAACTCAGGATCTGGTCCGGCAACGCGTGGGTGCATGCGGCTCTCGGCCTCCATACGAGCTCCCAGTGCCGCCGCCGCGCTCTTGAACTGTTTGTAGGCGATCAGGCGCGCAATGAGGACCTCACGCAGCGCATCGCCGTCGAGGTCGGCGTATTCATCAAGTTCGTCTTCGTCGTCGGCGGTGTTCGGCCGGTCGGTGTCATCGGGGACAAGTGAAGCGGCCTTGATGTCGAGAAGCGTTGCCGCGACCAAAAGGAAGTCGCTTGCGACATCGAGGTCGAGGGCCTCAAGACGGTCGACCTCGGCTAGATATTGGTCTGCAACCTCGGATATCGAGATGGAGCCGATGTCGACTTTCTGGCGACTGACGAGTTGAAGCAGGAGATCAAAGGGTCCGGAATATACCTGCGTCGATACACGATATGACACGGTGCCCTCCCCTACGGTTTGTCCTGCTTATGCAAACGTCCAGTTTACCTTAGATAGCGCTCAAGATGAACTGGAGCAGGATGCGTGCGATGGGATACACGGTGAAATCGAAATAGTATCCCACCAGATCGACGTTCAGCACGGTGGGCAGCAGATAGAGGACCACCAGAAGGATGGGCATGGCGTAGCGCTGGACGCGATAGTACTCCTGTAGGGCCTTGCCCTTGAGAAACGGGACGATGATCGAGGAACCGTCAAGCGGGGGCAGCGGAATCAGGTTGAAAAACGCAAGGGACAGGTTGACCACGATGAAAAGCGAGGCGGCATCGACCACAAGCTGTGCGGTCGCGTAGGTCATGCTCGAGGCTGTGGCATAGAAGATCGCATAGGCAACGACGCTTCCCGCTCCCGCGAGAAGCAGATTTGAGAGCGGTCCGGCAAGTGCTACGAGCACTTCATCGCGCTTGGGATGCTTGAGGTTTCCAAGGTAGACGGGGACGGGCTTGGCGAACGCGAAGACGGGTCCCCCTGCGGCCAGCATCAGGATGGGGAGCAGAATGGTGCCGAAGGGGTCGATATGGTTCATGGGGTTAAGGGAGACGCGCCCGCGGGAGCGGGCGGTCTTGTCACCCAGAAGATAGGCGGCGAGAGCATGGGCGCTCTCGTGAACGACGATGCCCACGATCAGGGCGAACGCGTCAAGCAGCAGCTGCTGGATATTCAACAAGGTGCTCTCCTAGCGCAAGGAGCGAGAGACGCGCTGAAGCACGTAATCGATCAGGAAGAAAAACGCGGCGCAGAGCGCGAAGTCAAAGCGAAAGACTCCGCCCATGGGAGACGGAATCAGTCCGTATCCAGAGATTACGGCGGGCAGGGCGGCCGCAAGATCAAATACAAGGTCAACGAGCTTGAGCCGTGCTATAAGCCCCGGAAAGCAGAGCATGATGGTGAAGATGCACAGCGCGATGCCGCAGACGCGCATGACGATGCTCAGGACGCTGCAGGCGATGGCTCCGGCTTTATGCAAGTCCACGTGCGGTCTCCTCTTCGATCTTTGTCGACAGCTCGAGCCATTCGTCCTCAAGTGCCGGAATCTCTTGCTTTAACCCGTTGTATTCCGCAAGAGCCTGGTTAAATTTCTCCTGATCGGCATAAAGCTCCTCAGAGGCCATCAGTTCCATAAGCTCGTCATAGCGTTTACGGTCGGCTTCGAGTTTCTTTTCGACTTGAGCCAGCCGCGATTTCGTGTTCTTGAGCTTCTTGTTCAGGGCTGCACGAGCCTCGGCCTCCGCTCGGCGTTGCTCTTTGGTCTTCTTGCCACCTTCACGGGTCTTCTCACTTGCGGAGATATGGGTGTGCTTGAGCGTTTTGCTTTCGCTCGCGGTGGCGGGTGCGGCGGGCGCCTTCTGCTCGGATTGCGATATGCCCTGCTCCCTTTGGGCGAGCTCTTCGCGCTTGAACAGGTAGTAATCGTAGTCGCCATCGTAGACGCGCATCTTGCCGTCTCGGATATCGATCACGCGATTGGCGACCGAGCGCACGAGATGCTCGTCGTGGCTGATGAGAACGATCGTGCCCGGAAAACGCTTCAGGGCGTTCTCGAGCATGTCGACCGAGTCGATGTCCAGGTGGTTGGTCGGCTCGTCGAGGCAAAGCAGGGCTTCAGGCGCCACGAGCATCTTTGCCAGGGCCAGGCGAGCCTTCTCTCCGCCGGAGAGGACACGAACTTTCTTTTCGATGGCGTCGTTGTCGCTAAAGAGGAACGCGCCAAGAAGACTGCGCTGCTGCGGAACCGTCCACTTGGGGGTGACGGTATCGATTTCCTGCAGGACCGAATTGTTTTCGTTCATGCCTTCGAGCGCATGCTGGGCATAGTATGCGATGCCGACGTTTGTCCCGAGGTCTCGCGTGCCGGTAGTGGGCGACTCGATGCCTGCGATCATCTTCATGAGCGTGGACTTACCGGCACCGTTGGGACCAACGAGCGCCACGTGATCGCCTCGGTAGAGCTTGAGGTCGATGTCGCTGTAGATATGCTTGTCGCCATAGGACTTGGAAACGTTTTCGAGAGAAATGACCATATCGCCCGAGCGAGGCGGATCGGGAAAGTTGAAGTTGATGTGCTTGTGCCCCTCAGGCAGGATAACGAGCTCGCTTTTGATCTGTTCGATCTTGCGAATGCGCTCCTGGGCCTGTGCGGCCTTGGTGGGCTTGTAGCGGAACTTGTCGACAAAGACCTGCATATGGGCGATGTCTCGCTCCTGGGCAGCGCGCTTGGCGCGCATCTGCTCAAGATTGTCCTCACGCTGCTTGAGATAGGAGCTGTAATTGCCCGTGTAGGTCGTGATGCGGCGATTCTCGAGGGCGGCAACGTGATCCACGCAGGCGTCCATGAACGCACGGTCGTGACTGACGATCAGCACGGCGCCCTCATAGTTCGAGATGAATCCGCGGAGCCACTGAACGCTTTCGAGATCCAGATGGTTCGTGGGCTCGTCGAGCAACAGGAGGTCGGGATGGCGGAGGAAAAGCTTTGCGAGCGCGATGCGCATCTGCCAGCCGCCGGAGAACTCAGAGCATGCACGGTCGAAGTCTTCGGGACGGAAGCCGAGGCCGGAGAGAATCTTCTTCGCGTTGCTCTCCAGTTCATATCCGCCCAGATGTTCGAAGCGATCCTGTACGTGGCCGTACTCTTCGAGCAGGGCGTCGACGTCTCCTCCGGACTCGGAGACCTCCGCGATCTTGAGCTGAAGCTCCTGGGCGCGCTCCCCCATCCTGGTGATCTCATGGGCGGAGGCAACGACCTCTTCGATGATGGTCGAGTCGCAGGCAAGGTCGGTTTCCTGCTCGAGGTATCCCACCTGGGTCCCCTTGGAGAACTGGATCGTGCCCGCATCAGGCGTGTCGATGCCCATGATGATCTTGAGCATGGTCGTCTTGCCGGCGCCGTTGGGGCCAACAAGGGCATAACGCTCCCCTGCGTTGATCTGGAATGAGGCTCCGCTGAATAGCGAGCGCGCTCCGAAGCTCTTCTCAATTTTGTCTGCAAGAAGGATCATCTGGCAACCAACCTTGTGACGGTGACGGCAACGTCATAAAAAAGGTCACGGCAAGCACCGTGACCTGTGATTCTTGGTGGGCCCAGCAGGATTCGAACCTGCAACCCAGGGATTATGAGTCCCCTGCGCTAACCGTTGCGCCATGAGCCCGATAACAAAACAGCCTCCAGTTTCCCAGAGGCTGCGTATTTACGATGGTGGAGACAAGGGGGATCGAACCCCTGACCTCTTGACTGCCAGTCAAGCGCTCTCCCAGCTGAG